>NZ_DATGEX010000029.1:0-8826 GCF_035309685.1 Phenylobacterium sp. | reverse complement strand
GTCGATCGAGATGCGGTTGCCAACCTTGTCGGAATGCCGGAGCCTCAGGCCGATCGGGCAGTCGAACGCTGCCTTGGCATGGTCGAAGCCCAGATGCAGCGCCTCGATATTGGGCTGGATCAGCTTGTCCTTGCCCTTGAACTGCTCGCCGATCAGCTGCTCGACGATCTTCATGTCCATATCGAGCAGCGCCGCCAGCGCCCCGACATAGATGATGTTCTTGAACAGCTGGCGCTGGCGCGGATCGCTGTAACGGCGATTCGCGATCTCGGTCAGCGGCACCCCGATGATTTTGATATCCTTGCCGAATTTCTCCGGCGGCAGCGGCTTGGTCGAGTCGTAGAAGAGATAGCCGCCGGGCTCGATCGAGGCGATATCCTTGTCCCAGGTCTGCGGGTTCATCGCGACCATCAGGTCGACCCCGCCGCGCCGCCCCAAGTGCCCGGCCTCGGTGATCCGCACCTCGAACCAAGTCGGCAGGCCCTGGATGTTCGAGGGGAAGATGTTGCGCGCCGCCACCGGCACGCCGGAGCGCAGGATCGACTTGGCGAACATGCCGTTGGCGCTGGCCGAGCCCGAGCCGTTCACATTGGCGAACTTGACCACGAAGTCGTTGATCACCACCGGCCCGGCCGCCTTGGCCGCGCTCGGGCTCATCTCGACTGACATGCCGCCCCCGCGTGGGTCATTTCCAGGGTGAAGCGCTGCATGTCCCAGGCGCCGGTGGGGCACCGCTCAGCGCAGAGCCCGCAGTGCAGGCAGACGTCCTCGTCCTTGACCATCACCCGCCCGGTGGCGAGCGCGCCCGAGACATAGAGATCCTGATCGAGGTTCAGCGCCGGCGCCTTCAGCTCGGTGCGCAGCGTTGCCTCATCCGTCTCCTTGACGAAGGTGATGCAGTCGACCGGACAGATGTCCTCGCAGGCGTCGCATTCGATGCACAGGTTGTCGGCGAACACGGTCTGCACGTCGCAGTTCAGGCACCGCTCGGCTTCCTTGTAGCCGGTCGCCCGGTCGAAGCCGATTTCGACCTCCATCTTGACGTCCTTCAGCGCCACGGCCTTGTCGCGCTGCGGCACCCGGTAGCGGCGGTCGTTGGCGATGTCGTTGTCGTAGCTCCACTCGTGGATGCCCATCTTCTGGCTGACGAGGGAGAACTCCGGCGGCGGGCGGACCTTCACGTCCTCGCCCTGGCAGAACTTGTGGATCGAGACGGCCGCGTCATGGCCGTGCGCCACGGCCCAGATGATGTTCTTCGGCCCAAAGGCCGCGTCGCCGCCGAAGAAGACGTTGGGGATCGTCGACTGCATGGTGATCGGGTCGACCTTGGGCATCTCCCACTCGTCGAACTCCATGCCGATGTCGCGTTCCATCCAGGGGAAGGCGTTCTCCTGCCCGACCGCCACCAGCACGTCGTCGCATTCGTAGTGCTCGTCCGGTTCGCCGGAATTGACCACCTTGCGCTTGCCGGTCTCGTCGACCGTCGCCTTGACCACCTCGAAGGTGACGCCGGTCAGCTTGCCGTTCTGGTGGGTGAACGCCTTGGGCACGCGCCAGTTGAGGATCGGGATGTCCTCGTGGATCGCGTCTTCCTTTTCCCAGGGCGAGGCCTTCATCTCCTCGAACCCGGAGCGGACGATCACCTTGACGTCCTCGCCGCCCAGGCGGCGGGAGGTCCGGCAGCAGTCCATGGCGGTGTTGCCGCCGCCCAGCACGATCACGCGCCGGCCGATCTTGTCGATGTGGCCGAAGGAGACGGACGACAGCCAGTCGATGCCGATGTGGATGTTGGCGCGGGCCTCCTCGCGGCCCGGCAGGTTCAGTTCGCGCCCGCGCGGCGCGCCGGAGCCCACGAACACCGCGTCATAGCCCTCCGCCAGCAGACTCTTGAGGCTGTCGACCCGCTCGCCGAGCCGCAGCGTCATGCCGAGGCCGGTGATGTAGCCCACCTCTTCGTCGATGACGGTTTCCGGCAGGCGGAAGCGCGGAATCTGGCTGCGGATCATGCCGCCGGCCTTCGCGTCGCCATCGAACAGGGTGATTTCGTAGCCCAGCGGCGCCAGGTCGCGGGCCACCGTCAGCGAGGCGGGTCCGGCCCCCACCATGGCCACCCGCTTGCCGTTCGACTTGGCCGCCGGCGCGGGCAGCCTGGCGGTGATGTCGTCTTTGTTGTCGGCCGCGACCCTCTTCAGCCGGCATATGGCGACCGGCTCCTCCTCCACGCGTCCTCGCCGGCAGGCGGGCTCACAGGGGCGATCGCAGGTCCGCCCGAGCACGCCCGGGAAGACGTTCGACTGCCAGTTGATCATGTAGGCGTCGGAGTAGCGCCCCTCCGCGATCAGGCGGATGTACTCCGGCACCGGCGTGTGTGCGGGACAGGCGAACTGGCAGTCCACGACCTTATGAAAGTAGTCGGGAGTCCACGTACTCGTACGTTGCAAAAGCTCGATCCCTTCCCGCGACGCTCTTCTCACGGGACGGCAAGTCGGACTCAGGGCCAAGCAGAAGCGCGGGGCTGAGTGGGGCTTAGGCCGTCACGACGCGGCGTTCACTTTGCGGCAGGTTAGGCCCCGTTCGTCGGTCAAGCCAACCCCATTCCTGATCGTTGTTAGGTGATTTCACACTGAATCCGGGTCTGGCGCGGGATTTCGGCCGCCGCCGCCGCCTCAAGCGAAGGTGATCGGCGGCCCAGCTTTTCTGACGGGCGTTCAGATTGCTTAATGGTAACTTAATTTGCGGAAGCCCCTTCACGACGGGGTTTGGGAGAGACGCGATGACCGAACCTGGCGACATCGTCCCTGTATCCGAGTCCCCCGTCTATTCCTCCTCGCCGAGATCGCGCGAAGAGCAAGCGGACGCGAGCCTCTTCCAGGAAATCAACGAGCGCCGCGCCCGCGTCGAGAACGCCGAACTGCTGCAGCACCTGCGCGGGCTCTAGCCAAACCCCATCGATGTCGCCGCGGTTTCTGGCGGCGAGGACCGAGATAGGCTTCACCAGGACAGATCAAAGCGCCGCGGCCCACGCACCGCGGGTAGCGGCTATGGAGCGCCGCTTGCGCGCCGTCGCGCTCGAGCATGCTGACACCAGGGTGGCGGCAGGATGGGGTGAGCCTCGCAGGCGGTCGCGCAATCGCCGCGACTTTGCAAAGGAAAACCCGATGACTCGTCGCCGCCCCTTTGCCTCCGCCATCGCCCTCGTCGTCGGACTGGGTCTGATGACGTCAGCGCCGTCAGTTCAGGCCGCCCAGACGCCCGATCTGAGCGGGCTGCACGCCTTCGACTTGCGGGTGGGCAAATGGAAGATCCACAACCGGGTTCTGAAGGCGCGGCTGGCGGGCAGCCATGACTGGCTGCAGTACGACGGCGCCCAGACGTGGTGGAAGATCCTGAACGGCTTGGGAAATGTTGACGACACCCGTCTCGACAAGCCGGGCGACGCCTACAGCGGCGCCACCCTGCGGGCCTATGATCCGAAGACCGGGCAATGGGCGATCTGGTGGCTCGACGGCCGCACGCCGACCGGCAAGCTCGACCCGCCGATGCTCGGCCGTTTCGCCAACGGCGTCGGAACCTTCTACAGCGACGACAGCCTGCGTGGGAAACCGATCAAGGTGCGGTTCATCTGGTCGAAGATCACCCGCACCTCGGCGCATTGGGAACAGGCCTACTCGCCCGACGGCGGAAAGACCTGGGAGACCAACTGGATCAGCGACTTCACGAGGATTGGTTAGGCGCGCCGTCCGCCGCCGCCTCGAACCCGAGCCTCAGTCCGCCTTCTTCGCCGCGGCCTTCTTCGGGGCGGCCTTCTTGGCGGGTTTGGCCGGCGCTTCGTCGTCGCCGTAGCCTTCGGGCATGTCGTCGTCGGCCAACAGGTCGTCCTTGGAGACCTTGGTGTCCTTCACCTTGGCCTTCTCGACGATCAGGTCGACGACCTTGTCCTCGAAGATCGGCGCGCGCAGCTGGGCCTGGGCGTTGGGATTCTGCCGGAAGAGGTCGAAGACCTGCTGCGCCTGCGGCCCGTATTTCATGGCTTCCTGACGCATGGCCTCGCCCAGTTCCTGGTCGGTGACCTGGACGTTATTGGCGCGGCCGATCTCGGCCAGGATGAGGCCTAGGCGCACGCGGCGCTCGGCGATCTTGTGGTATTCCTCGCGCAGCTTCTTGTCGGACTTCTTGGCGTCCTCCGGCGGCAGCTGGCCGGCTTCCTTGTCCTGCTCCACCTGTTGCCAGATGGCGTTGAACTCGGCCTCGACCATCTTGGGCGGCAACGGGAAGTCGTGCTTGGTGTCGAGCTGGTCCAAGAGCGCGCGCTTCAGCTTGAAGCGGCTGGCGCCGGCGTATTCCTTCTCGAGATTGCCCTTCAGCAGATCGCGCAGCTTTTCGAGGTTCTCGATGCCCAGGCGTTCGGCGAAGGCGTCGTCGGCGGGCGCGTCGACCGGGCTCTTCACGGCCTTCACCTTGACCTCGAAGACGGCGGCTTTGCCCTTCAGGTTCTCGGCCTGGTAGTTCTCGGGGAAGGTCACATTGACCTCGGTCTCGTCGCCCGGCTTGGCGCCGATGAGTTGTTCCTCGAAGCCCGGGATGAACTGGCCCGAGCCCAGCACCAGCTCGGCGTCCTCCGCCGCGCCGCCGTCGAAGGGTGTGCCGTCCAGCTTGCCCAGGAAGTCGATGACCACCATGTCGCCGTCGGCCGCCTTCACGGCCTTGCCGGTCTTTTCCTCATAGGTGCGGTTCTGCTTGGCGAGTTCGGCGACCGCCTCGTCGACTTCCTTGGCGGTCGGCTCGTAGACCGGGCGGCTCAGCGAGAGCGTCGCGACGTCCACCGGCTCGAAATCGGGCATCACGTCGACGGCGATCTCGTAGGCCAGGTCCGCCTTGCCATCGACCACCGCGTTCATGTCGCCTTCGGGCTTCAGGTCGGGGTCGCCGGCGGGGCGCAGCTTGTTGTCCTCGAGCACCTTCTGGGTGGTCTCGTTGAGGGTCTTTTCGATCACTTCGCTCATCAGCGCCTTGCCGTAGAGGCGGCGCACGTGGGCGGTCGGCACCTTGCCAGGACGGAAGCCCTTGATGTTGAGCGTCGGGGTGACCTCGGCGATCCGGGCGTCCAAGGCCTCGTTCAGGTCCGACATCGGGACGGTGACCCCGAACACGCGGCTCAGGCCTTCGTTAGACTTCTCAACGATCTGCATCGACATCTTGGGACTTCCGGCTCGAAACTATCCGGTCATGGCGCTAAGGAACGCGCTCACCACCGTTTGTGGATTTGATCTATATCCGCCCCAGCGGCGGAGGGCGCGGTTTATGTCACGGCGGTCCGATTGATCCAAGCCCAAAGACCTTCTAGACCCGGGCGGCGCGCGGCTATGGCGGAATTGGTAGACGCACTGGTTTTAGGTACCAGCGGGCAACCGTGGGGGTTCGAGTCCCTCTAGCCGCACCATCCTCTCGCGTGACAGCGCGGGCCGGCGCAGGCAGAAGGCGGCCATGTCGCGCGGCGTGCTCTTCGTCCACAACAACTTCCCGGCCCAGTTCCGCGGGCTGGCGGAGGCGCTGCTGGCGCGCGGCGTGCCCTGCGCGGCGATCGGTTCGGCGACGGCGCCGGGGATCGAGGGCATGGCGCTTGGGCGCTATGCCACGCGGCGCGGCACGACGCAGGGCATCTTCCCCTTTGCGGTGCGCGCCGAGGCCGACCTGATCCGCGGCGCCGACGCGCTGCGCGTGGGACATTCGCTGAAGGACGCGGGCTTCCAGCCGCAGGTCATCGTGGGTCATCCCGGCTGGGGCGAGACGGTCTTCCTTGACGAGCTGTGGCCCGACGCCAAGCGGGTGATGTTCTCGGAGTTCTTCTACAAGGGCCGAGGCCTCGACATCGATTTCGACGAGGAGTTCTTCCAGACCACCGAACAGGCGGTGTTGGCCGGCAAGGCCAAGAACGCAGTCATGAGCCTGGCGCTCGCCGAGGCGGACGTGATCGTGGCGCCCACCGAGTTCCAGGCCTCGGTGCTGCCGCCGGTCTTCCAGCCGCGGGTGCGGGTGATCCACGAGGGCGTCGACACCGAGGCGATCCGGCCGGGGCCCGCCGAGCCCTTCGCGCTTGCCGATGGCCGCGTCATCGCGCCGGGCGCGCGGGTGATCACCTACGCCAACAACCACATGGAACCATTGCGCGGCCTGCACATCTTCGCCCGCGCCCTGCCCCGGCTGATGGCGGAGGTTCCGGACGCTGAGGTTCTGGTGTTCGGCGCCGACGCGCCCCGGCCCTATGGCGGCAGTCCGGCGGACGGCCGGCCCTGGCGCGAGGTGATCTTCGAGGGGCTGGAGGTCGACGCCCAACGGCTGCACTTTATGGGAAAAGCCCCGCACACTCAGCTGCTGGCGGCGATGCGGCTCTCCACGGCCCACGTCTACTACACCTATCCCTTCGTGCTCTCCTGGTCGCTGGTCGAGGCCATGGCCAGCGGCTGCTATGTGGTGGCCTCCGACACCGCGCCGCTGCACGACGCCATCGAGGACGGAGTCAACGGCCGGCTGCTGCCGTTCTTCGACGTGGACGCGCTCGCCCAGGCGCTGATCGAGGCCTGCCGCAAGCCGAGCGCGTCGGCGCCCCTGCGCGCCGCCGCCCGGGAGACCGCGGTGGCCAGATTCTCCCGCGCCGACGGCCTGGCGGCCTGGCTGAGCTTGCTGCGTGAGCTGGGCGTGGATATCCCCGACGCGCCGCCCGAGACGCCGTTCGGAACCTAGCCGCAGCGAATCTGGCGGATGCGGCCGGTCTGGGCGTCGAACAGGAAGTTCAGCCGCGCCGGATCGCTGTCCTCGGCGGCCGGACAGGTGGTGCAGGCGACCCGCTGGCGGCGCGGGTCCAGCGGGACCGGAATCTCGGTGCGCGGCCGCCCGATGAGGCTCTGCAACTCCGCCGCGCCGCATTGATCGCGGCGTTGCGCTGTGGACTGCGGCAGCAGCGAGCGCGGCGGCGCGGCCGGCGTTTCGCTCTGCGGCGCAGGTTGCGGCGCCGGCGTGGCCGGCGTTGGGGCTGGGCGCGCCTCGACCGGCGCATTGGCGGTCCCCGGGTGCTCGGCCACCACCGGATAGGTCGGCGCGCAGCCCGCCGCCAGCAGGGCCAGGCCCGCAAGCAGCAGCGACCTCACGCCTGTTTCTCCCAGCCGCGCGCCTGTTGCTTCCAGTAAGAGAGCGGCGAGCCGCTGGTCTTGATCGCGCTCCACTGCGCACGCGCCACCGCCAGCTGCGCCTCGTCGCCGCCATCGAACAGCACGATGCAGCGGGCGTAGCCGACGAGTTCGCCGGGCTCGGCACCGTCGACCAGGAAGAGCGCGTCGGCGCCGTTGGCGTTCGCAAAGCCGGTGGTCAGGAGGATCGGTTGGCGCTCCGCCCCCGGCTCGTCATCCGGGCCGTGCGCCAGGAAACTGTCGTCGCGCCAGGTCCACAGGGCCGCGTCCAGGTGCTGTAGCCGATCCGCCGTCCGCGCCCGCACCACCGCCTTCCAGCCGCGCTGCAGGGTCTTCTCCAGGAGTTCGGGCAGGGCCTGGTCGAGCCCCGTCCGCTCCAGGTGATAGAACCAGACCTCGGTTGCGGCCTCAGACATCGGCGCCTCAGCCCTCGTACTTCTCCGCCACCATCCGGTTCAGCAGGCGCACGCCGTAGCCGGTGGCGCCGTCGGGGCTGGTAGGGACCTTCGAGGGATTGCGCCAGGCGGTGGCGGCGATGTCCAGGTGCGCCCAGGGCGTGCCGTTCACGAAGCGCTGGATGAACATGGCCGCGGTGATCGACCCGCCCGGCCGGCCGCCGGTGTTCTTCATATCGGCGATCATCGAGTCGATGTTCTTGTCGTAGGCGGCCGGCAGCGGCATCCGCCACAGGGGCTCGCCCTCGGCCTGGGAGGCGGCGATCAGGTTGGCGGCCAGCTCTTCGTTGTTGGCGTAGCAGCCGGCCAGGTCGTGGCCGAGCGCGATGATGATCGCGCCGGTCAGCGTCGCCAGGTCGACCATGAACTTGGGCTTGAAGCGGTCCTGGCAGTACCAGACGGCGTCGGCCAGCACGAGGCGGCCCTCGGCGTCGGTGTTGATGACCTCGATGGTCTGACCGGACATCGAGGTGAGCACGTCGCCGGGGCGATAGGCGTTGCCGTCGGGCATGTTCTCCACCAGGCCCAGGATGCCGATGGCGTTGACCTTGGCCTTGCGGCCGGCCAGCACGTGCATCAGCCCAGCGACCGCGGCCGAGCCGCCCATGTCCCACTTCATGTCTTCCATGTTCTCGGCCGGCTTGATCGAGATGCCGCCGGTGTCGAAGCAGACGCCCTTGCCGACGAAGGCGACGGGCTGGGCCTTCTTGTCGTCGGCGCCGTACCACTTGATCACCACGAGCTGGCTATCCCGAACGCTCCCTTGGCCCACGGCCAGCAGCGAGCCCATGCCGAGCTTCATCATCTCGGCCTCGCCCAGCACCTCGACCTCAAGGCCAAGGCTCTCCAGCGCCTTCACGCGCGCGGCGAACTCGGCGGGATAGAGGACGTTCGGCGGCTCGGACACCAGGTCGCGGGTGAAGGCCACGGCGTCGGCCAGGGCGGCGAGCGGGGTGAAGGCGGCCAGGGCCGCGGTTCCGTCGGACGCCGCCACCTCAGCCTTGACCACCGACGGCTTCTTCTCGGCCGGCTCCTTGGTGCGGTACTTGTCGAAGCGGTAGCTGCCGAGGCGAACGCCCAGCGCCGCGCGGGCCGCGAGCTCCGCCGAGGCGTCGGGCAGCTCCAGGCGCAGCGTCGTCAGGCCCGAGGCCTTCACCGCCCCATAGGCCGTGGCCGCGGCATGTTCG
>NZ_DATGEX010000028.1:0-4226 GCF_035309685.1 Phenylobacterium sp. | reverse complement strand
GCGAACCGAGGGCATGACGAAGCCGTATTCGGAGGCGAGCGTCTTGCGCAGCGCCTTGATCTGGTCGGTGAGCCGGCGGCCCTCCAGGTCGTTGATCAGGCCCAGCAGGCCGTAGCCCAGCTCGATCTTGATCTCATCGATGGCGAGGGTCTGGGCGATCGGCTCCTCGGCCGCCTCGGTCATGGGCTGGATCTCGACCGGTGGCGGCTCCATGGCCTTCTGCGAGCGCCGCCAGGCGAGCGCGCCCGCGCCGATGGAGATGGCCGCGAACGGCAGAATCGGCATCCCCGGCACCACGGCGATCACGCCGGCGGCGGCCGAGACCATGCCCAGGCTGACCGGGTTCATGGCGAGCTGGGTGACCAGGGCCTTGTCCGCCGAGCCCTCGACGCCGGACTTGGAGACCAGGAAGCCGGCGGCGATGGAGATGATCAGCGCCGGGATCTGGCTCACCAGGCCGTCGCCGACGGTCATCAGGGTGTAGGTGGTGGCCGCGACGCCGATCGGGATGTGGTGTTGCAGCACCCCGATCAGGATGCCGCCGATGATGTTGATCGCGACGATGATCAGGCCCGCGACCGCGTCGCCGCGCACGAACTTGGACGCGCCGTCCATGGCGCCGAAGAAGGTCGATTCCTGCTCCAGCTCCTTGCGGCGGCGCTTGGCCTCGGTCTCGTCGATCAGGCCCGACGAAAGGTCGGCGTCGATCGCCATCTGCTTGCCGGGCATGGAGTCGAGGGTGAACCTGGCGGCCACCTCGGCGATGCGGCCCGAGCCCTTGGTGATCACCGTGAAGTTCACGATCACCAGGATGGCGAAGACGATCAGGCCGATGACGAAGCTGCCGCCCGTCATCAGCTTGCCGAAAGCCTCGATGATGTGGCCCGCGCCGTGCACGCCCTCGTGCCCGTGGCCGAGGATCAGTCGCGTGGAGGCGATATTCAACGCCAGCCGGAAGAGGGTGGTGACCAAAAGCACCATCGGGAAGCCGGTGAACTCCAGCGGCTTCTTGATGAGCAGCGAGGTCATCAGGATCAGGACGGCGCTGGTGATCGAGATCGCCAGCAGCCCGTCCAGCATGAAGGCCGGGACCGGCAGGATCAGCAGGACGACGATTCCGACGACGCCCAGCGCCATCGCCACCTCGCCACGCGCCACCCAGCCCAGCATCTCGCGCGCGGTGGGCGTCTGGCCGTAGCGGGAAGGAACGGAGGCGTCGGCCATCTACGAACTCATCAGGCGGCGGACGCCGCTCCCATCTGGGGCGCCGGCACCGAGACGCCGGCCTCGGTGTATTCCTTCAGCTTGTTGCGCAGCGTGCGGATCGAGATGCCCAGGATGTTGGCCGCATGCGTGCGGTTGCCCAGGCAGTGTTCCAGGGTGTCGATGATCAGCTGCTGCTCGACCGCGGCCACCGTCTGGCCGACATAGCTGCGGCTGGCGGTTTCGGCGGCGAGGCTGGCGGCCTGAGCGGCGCGGGCGTGCGGGTCGGCGGCGGCGAAGGGCTGGCCGTCCGGCAGGCGGATGGCGTCCTCCTCGATCTCGGCGCCGCTGGCCATCAGCACCGCGCGGTGCATGGCGTTTTCCAGCTCGCGCACGTTGCCCGGCCAGCGGTGGCTGGCGAGGCGGCGCTTGGCTTCCGCCGACAGCGGACGCTCCGGCGCCCCGTTGGCGGCGGCGTATTTGCGCACGAAGAACTCGGCCAGCGCCAGCACGTCACCCGGCCGCTCGCGCAGCGAGGGGATGCGCAGGTTCACGACGTTCAGGCGGTAGAGCAGGTCCTCGCGGAACGTGCCTTCACGCACGGCCTGGGCCAGGTCGCGGTTGGAGGTGGCGAGGATGCGGATGTCGACATGCACGGGCTTGGCGCCGCCGACCCGGTCGATCTCACGCTCCTGGATGGCGCGCAGCAGCTTGGCCTGCAGGCGCGCGTCCATCTCGCTGATTTCGTCGAGCAGCAGGGTGCCGCCGTTGGCTTCCTCGAACTTGCCGATGCGCCGCGCCACAGCGCCGGTGAAGGCGCCCTTCTCGTGGCCGAACAGTTCGCTCTCCAGCAGGTTCTCGGGGATGGCGGCGCAGTTGACGCTGATGAACGGCTTGGACGCCCGGCGCGACTTCTGGTGCACGTGGCGGGCGATGACTTCCTTACCCACGCCGCTCTCGCCGGTGATCAGGATCGAGGCGTCGGACGGCGCGATCTGGTCGGCCATGGTGATCACGGCCTGCATCGCCGGGTCGCGCACCACCATCGGGCGGTTGTCGTCGGCGACGGCGGACAGCACCGCGGCGATCAGCTCGGCGTCCGGCGGCAGCGGGATGAATTCCTTGGCCCCCGCGCGGATCGCGGCGGCCGCGCCGGCCGCGCCCGCGCCGACGCCGCACGCGACCACCGGAACACGAATCCGCTCGGCCTCGTTGGTGGCGATCAGCAGTTCGATGTCGAGCTCGTAGTCGACCATCATCAGGTCGGCGCCTTGCCCCGCGCGCAGCGCGTGCGTCGCCGCCGCGATCGTCTCGACGTGACTGACCTTGGCGCCCGCGCTCATCGCCATCTTCACGGCGGTTGAGAGCTGCCCGTTCAGTTTTCCGACTACCAGTAGCCGCATTGGCTTATCTCCCTTGACCGCCAGCCCTTAGGACTGGCCGTCGCCGTCCTTGATGATTTCCGTCATGGTCACGCCCAGGCGTTCGTCGACGATCACGACCTCGCCGCGCGCCACCAGGCGGTTGTTCACATAGATGTCGATCGCCTCGCCGACCTTGCGGTCGAGTTCGAGGACGCTGCCCTGGCCCAGCTGCAGCAGCTGGGCGACCGAGAGGCTGGCGCGGCCGAGCACGGCCGAGATGTTGACGGGCACGTCGAACACCGGCGCCAGGTCGGTGGCGTTCTTTTCCTCATCGCCGATGTGCTCAGGTAACGCGCCTTCGCCGGCGGCGAACTCGTCGAGCTTCAGCTCTTCTGCGGGGGCGTCAGGGGTTTCGGACATGGCCTAGCTTTCGGGGTCTTGCGCATCGGGGGCGGAGGCGCCCGGGATCAGGGGTTCGGCGTGCAGGCCCTCGGCGGCGAGCGCCGCGTGCAGGGCCTGGGAGACGCGCTCGGCGGCGGCGGCGGGATCGAAGCTCGCCGAGCCGTCGCCGAAATCGAGGGTGAAGGCGTGGCCACCGGCCGCCGGGTCGACGCGGACCTGGATGGCGCCGGGATAGCCCACCGCGGCGGCGGTCTCTTCCAGCACCGCCTGCAGGCCGTCGAGCAGCTCGGCGTCGCCGGTGACGATCAGGCGGGGCGCCGCCTCGACCTCGCGGGCCAGCGCCTCGAGCGCGGCGCGGACTGGGGCTTGCGGGAACTTGTCGAGCGCCGCGGCGGCGATGGCCCGCGCACAGGCTAGCGCCAGCTCGGCGGAGCCGACGCGGTGTTCGTGGGCGACGGCGGCGAGGCCCGGCAGGGCCTGCTGGGCGGCGCGGCCGATCACCGCCAGGGCTTCGGCCTGGCGATTGGCGATACTGGCCAGGGCGCGCTCTTCGCCCGCGGCCTCGGCGGCCCTGCGGATCTGCTCGACCTCGTCGGCGGTGTAACTGCGCTTGGGGCGCGGGGTCGCCGACAGCACTTCGCCGGTCGGATCGAAGACCGTGCCGAAGAGGAATTTTTCGTGCCCGAGGGCGTTTGGGGCGGAACTGGTCATCAGTACACCAGCTCGTCGTCGTCGCCGCCGGCGCCGACCAGGACGATCTCGCCCTTGTTGGCCAGGTCCTTGGCGGCCTGCACCATGGCCATCTGCGCCTGCTCGACCTCGCGCAGGCGGACCGGACCCATGGTCTCCATGTCCTCGCGCATGATCTTGGCGGCGCGTTCGCTCATGTTGGAGAAGAACATGTCGCGCAGGCTGTCCGAGGCGCCCTTCAGCGCCAGCGCCAGCTGGTCCTTCTCCACCGTCCGCAGCAGGGTCTGCACGCCGCCCGGATCGAGCTTGGAGAGGTCTTCGAAGACGAACATCAGGGCGCGGATGCGCTCGGCCGCTTCGCGGTTGCGCTCTTCCAGGGCGGTGATGAAGCGGGTCTCGGTCTGACGGTCGAAGGCATTGAAGATGTCGGCCATCATCTCGTGGCTGTCGCGCTTGGAGGTGCGCGCCAGGTTCGACATGAATTCGGTGCGCAGCGTCTGCTCGATCTTGTCGAGGATCTCGCGCTGCACCGGCTCCATGCGCAGCATGCGGGTGACGCATTCCAGT
>NZ_DATGEX010000027.1:0-67694 GCF_035309685.1 Phenylobacterium sp. | reverse complement strand
AGGAGATTTCATGTCGGTTCGTATCGTGGAAGTACGTGAGATAACGAAGCCCATCTCGTCGCCGATCCGCAACGCCTATATCGATTTCACCAAGATGACGACGAGCCTTGTGGCCGTGGTCACCGATGCGGTGCGCGACGGCAAACGCGTGGTCGGTTACGGCTTCAACTCCAACGGTCGCTACGGCCAGGGCGGGCTGATCCGCGAGCGCTTCGTCGACCGCATTCGCCAGGCCGATCCCGCCGACCTGCTGGATGAGACCGGCGAGAACCTCGATCCGCACCAGATCTGGGCGACCCTGATGACCAACGAAAAGCCCGGCGGACATGGCGAGCGGTCGGTCGCCGTCGGCACCATCGACATGGCCGTCTGGGATGCGGTTGCCAAGATCGCCGGTAAGCCGCTGTTCCGACTTTTGGCCGAGCGCAAGGGCCGCGAGGCCGACCCCCAAGTCTTCGTCTACGCCGCCGGCGGCTATTACTATCCGGGCAAGGACGACGCGGCGCTCCGCGCCGAGATGCGCAGCTACATCGACCGCGGCTATCGGGTCGTGAAGATGAAGATCGGGGGCGAAAGCCTCGCCACCGACGCGCGTCGGATCGAGTCCGTACTCGCGGAGATCGGCTCCGATGCGCAGCTGGCGGTCGACGCCAACGGCCGCTTCGATACCCTGACGGCCATCGAATACGCCAAGCTCCTGCGCGACTATCCGTTGTTCTGGTACGAGGAGGCGGGCGATCCGCTCGACTACCACCTGCAGTCTGTGCTGGCGGAGTTCTATCCGGGGCCCATGGCCACCGGCGAGAACCTGTTCAGCCATCAGGACGCCCGCAACCTGATCCGCTATGGCGGCATGCGGCCGGACCGCGATTGGCTGCAGTTCGACTGCGCCCTTTCCTACGGCCTGGTGGAATATCTGCGGACCCTTGAGGTGCTGGATCACGCGGGCTGGTCTCCGTCGCGATGCATTCCGCACGGCGGGCACCAGATGTCGCTGAACATCGCCGCCGGGCTCGGCCTGGGCGGCAACGAGAGCTACCCGGACCTGTTCCAGCCCTATGGCGGCTTCCCCGACGGGGTGAAGGTGGAGGACAGCCACATCGTCATGCCGGACCTTCCCGGCATCGGGTTCGAGGGCAAGTCGGATCTGATCAAGGTGATGCGCGAGCTCGCCGAATGACGAAGGCGAGCGCAGCCATGCGATCAGAGGCCAAGCCATGAGCTTCCTGCTGGGGCGCGAAGGCCTGATCATCGCGGGCGTCATTGTCTACATGGTGCTGACCAGCCTCCTGGCCTGGGTGCTGCGCAGCAAGACCAGCGCTCAGTTCATGGTCGCGGGCCGGGCCTTGCCTGCCGGGGTGATCGGCGTCTTCCTGATGTCGGAATTCATCGGCGCCAACTCGAGCGTCGGCGGGTCGCAGGCCGCGTTCGAGAAGGGCATGGCGGCCGGCTGGGCAGTGGTGGCCGCAGCTATCGGCTTCCTGCTGCTGGCCATAGGGTTCGCGCGGACCATACGAGAGTCGTCGCAGGTCACGATCTCCGGCCTGATCGAGCAGAGGTTCGGGTCCACCGCGCGCGCGGTGGTGTCGGTGATGATGATCTTCGCCCTGTTGCTGGTGAACGCCGGCAACTACCTGAGCGGGGCTGCGGCCCTCAGCCCGGCGCTGCACCTCAGTCTCACCGGGTGCGCCGTGGTCATCGCCGCCGCCAGCTCCATCTACTATGTGTTCGGAGGCCTCAAGAGCACCGCCTACGTCACCGTCCTCCATAGTCTGGTGAAGGTGGTCGGCATCGGGGTCATCGTCGCCGTCGCGATTGCGCTGAGCGGCGGGATCGAGCCCATGCAGCGCGCGCTTCCCGTCTATTATTTCACCTGGGACGGCGCCGTCGGCGGCTCGACGATCATCGCCTGGATCGTCGGCACCACGGGGGCGATCTTCTCCAGCCAGTTCATCGTCCAGGCCATCGCCGCCGCCCAGACACCGAAGTCGGCCCAGCGCGCGGCGTTCCTGGCGTCTGCCCTCTGCCTGCCCCTGGGCGTCGCCATCGGCTTTATCGGCGTGGCGGCCCGCTACCTCTATCCGACCCAGAAAAGCCTCTTCGCGCTCCCGGTGTTCATCGCCCACATGGACACGCCGCTGGCCACCCTGGTGACCGTCTCTCTGGTGGCGTCCGTCCTCGTGAGCGTCAGCACCGTGGCCCTGGGCATCACCGCCCTGATCATGCGCGACTTTTATGTGCCGTGGCGCAAGCCCACGCCCGAGCAGGAACTGAGTGTGACGCGCCTGGTGGGCGTGGCCGTCGGCGCGGCACCGCTGGTCGTGGTCCTGCTGGCGCCGCACATCCAGACCCTGTCGTTCTTCACCCGCGCGCTGCGGCTCTCGATCACTATCGTCGCCCTGATGGGGGTCTATCTGCCCTGGGTCCGCTCGGGTCGCGCCGCGGTCGTGGCGCTGGTCGGCTCCGGCCTCGCCACCACGGCCTGGTACCTGTTCGGCAACCCCTTTGGCGTCGACAACATGTACGTGGCGGCGGCGCTGCCCGCCCTCGTCCTGCTCGGTGAGCGCCTGCTGCCCCGTCGCAAGCCCGCCCCCAATTCCACCACCCGGGAGACCCACGCATGAGCCGCACCCTTCGGCCTCTGTTGACGGCCGCTACAGCCGCGGCGTTCGCGGCGCTGAGTCCGCTCGCCAGCGCCGCGCCGGTTCCGGTCAGCCCCACGGGCGCGACCTCCGTGCCCGCCGTCGAGGTGCCCAGCAGCGCCCTGATGAGCGAGGCCGGCAACGCCTCGCGGGTCGAGCACATCCTGCTCAAGCGGTCCTTCAAGGGCCGCTCCACCGACGAGCTCTATCGGGGCGTCTTCGGGCCGGGCCTGGAACGCACAAAGGCGGCGTTCCCTCAGGTCGGCATCCGCAAGGACACCATCGGCGGCGTGCCGGTGCTGATCTATGAGCCCAAGGGCGGAGTCTCGCCCACCAAGGACAAGCTGCTGCTGATCAATGTGCATGGCGGCGGCTTCACCGCCTGCTTCGCCGAGTGCGGCGGCATGGAATCGATCCCGATCGCGGCGCTGACCGGGATCAAGGTGATCAGCATCGACTATCGCGAAGGCCCGCAGCACCACTATCCCGAAGCGACGGAGGATGTGGTCGCGGTCTATCGCCAGGTGCTGAAGACGGTCTCGCCCAAACACCTCGGACTGTTCGGCTGTTCGGCGGGCGGGTTGCTTACGACCCAGAGCTTGGCTTGGTTCTCGCGCCACGGCCTACCGTCCCCGGCGGCTGCGGGCGTCTACTGTGCGGGCGGCGATGCGTCGATGGGCGGGGACTCGCGCATTATCGGCAACCTGTTGGGCGACGGCGAAGCTCCGGACCCCGCGCCGCGAGGGGACGCGGGCCTTGGCTATATGGCCGGCGCCTCGCCGAGCGACCCCGAAGCCTATCCGGCGCGGGATGCATCGGTGCTTGGAAAGTTCCCGCCGACGCTGGTTGTGACCGGGACCAGGGATTTCGCGATGAGCAGCGCGGTCAATCTGCACAGCAAGCTGGTCGCGGCCGGTGTCGATGCGCACCTTCATGTCTGGGAGGGCGGTCGCCACGCCTTCTTCTATGATGAGCGCGTGCCCGAGGCGCGCGAGGCCTACAAGGTCATGGCCACATTTTTTGAAGAGAAGTTGAAGGACCGACGCTAGGCCGGGCTTCCGGCAGGGCCTCGATTTCTGCTTCTGGCGCCTAGCCGGTCCTATTCGTGATCGCGCCGTGCGGTGGTCTTCCGCGCTGATGCTCGAGAGGCCGCTGTCAGACACTGCGCGTCGAACTTGCACATCGTGGCCTCGTCGACGAGGCGGGCCCGGCGCAGTCCAGTTACGCTGCGATGGAGCGAGCGAAGAATATCGCTGTTGTAAATTTATGCCTTCTCCGCCATCGCTCCTCGACTCCCAAAGTGGTTTCGGCCCGCGCTTCGCGTGAGTACATGTCCACACTTGAACACTCCCGCAAGTCCACATTTGCACGCGACTTCGCGTAAGTGCTTGAAAATGCTATTGAGTCCGTCCAGTCCGGCATCGGAACTTTTTCGAAAAATAAGGTCAATAAAATCCGTTAGCTATGGCGATATTCTCATGTGCCCCCATGATGGACTGGACGGACCGGCATTGCCGCAGTCTGCACCGGACGCTGTCGCGGCGGGCGGTGCTCTATACCGAGATGCTGACGACCGGGGCGGTGCTGCATGGCGACCGCGCGCGGCTTTTGGCGTTCGATCCGGCGGAGCATCCGGTGGCGCTGCAACTGGGGGGCTCGGAGCCGGCGGACCTCGCCGCGGCGGCGCGGATCGGCGAGGCCTGCGGCTACGACGAGATCAACCTCAACGTCGGCTGTCCGTCGGACCGGGTGCAGTCGGGGCGGTTTGGCGCCTGCCTGATGCGCGAGCCGGAGCTGGTCGCCGACTGCATGGCGGCGATGGGCGCGGCGGTCAGCGTGCCGGTGACCGTCAAATGCCGCATCGGGGTGGACGACCAGGATCCGGAGGAGAGCCTGTTCCGCCTGGTCGACCTCTGCGCGGCGGCGGGCGTGCGCCACTTCGTGGTCCATGCGCGCAAGGCGCTGCTGCAGGGCCTGTCGCCGAAGGAGAACCGCGACGTGCCCCCGCTGAACTATCCGCTGGTCTACCGGCTGAAGGCGGAACGCCCGGAGCTGACCATCACGATCAACGGCGGCGTCGCGTCGCTGGACGAGGCTCAGGCGCATCTGGCGCATGTGGACGGCGTGATGCTGGGCCGCGCGGCCTATCACACGCCGGCGATCCTGGGGCAGGCCGACGCGCGGCTGTTCGGCGACAGCGAGGTGGTCACCGCGATTGAAGCGGTGGAACGCTACCGGCCCTATATCGCCCGCGAACTGGCGGCCGGGACCCACCTGGCGGCCATGACGCGGCACATGCTGGGCTTGTTCCACGGGGCGCCCGGCGCGCGGACCTGGCGGCGGATCCTGACGGTGGAGAGCGTCAAGCCGGACGCGGGGCTCGAGGTGGTCGACGCCGCGCTCGCGGCTGTCTCAGGGCTGCAGGATCAGCGCCTGGCGCGTCGCCTGGAAGCTGGCGAGGCGGCCTAGGTAGGTCATCCCGAGCAGGGAGGTGTCGAGGCCCTTCTCGATCACCAGGGCGTCGACGTTCTCCAGCCGCGCGCCCGCCACCGTCACCGAGGCGAGCTTGACCGACGCCGCGCGGGCCTGGCCGGCGGCGGTGACCACGCGATAGCCGTAGGTGAGATTGGCCGGCGTGAAGCCGAGGCGCCGCGCATCGTCCGGCGTCAGCGCCACGGCGGTCGCGCCGGTGTCGACCAGGAAGCGCACGGCCGCGCCGTTCACCTGGCCATCGGCCCAGTAGTGGCCGTCGCTGGATTTGGCGATGGTCGCCGGGCCCGACGCCGGCCCGGCTTCGGCCTGGGCCGAAGGCGCCTGCGACTGCGCGGCCGCCGCGCGCAGGGGCGCGACGCGCTGCGAGGCCACGACCACGGTCTCGGCGCTGATCAGGGCCGAGACGCTGGCCAGTCCCGCCACAAGGATGAATTTCCAGGCCTCGGTCACGTGCTCTGACTTGGTCCGCCGCGGCCCCAAAAGACCGCCGTTCGATCGGGCAGACTAAGTCAGGGGTGTTTTGAAGGGATGAACGGGCAGGCTTAACCGAACATCGCGAGCTTTTCCGGCCGTATGCGGCTGCGGCGGCTGGGCAGCTCGGCCATGATCTGGGCGCGCTCGTCGTCGCTGAACCGCGCCCACTGGGCCACTTCCGAGAGCTGGCGGTAGCAGCCCATGCAGAGCCCGCTCTCGCCGTCCACCACGCAGACCTTGATGCAGGGCGTGGCGATGGCTTTCGGCGGACCGCCGCCGTCCTTCAGCGATTTCGGGGGCTCGGGCGGATTGCTCATTGCGGCAGAGCGTAGGTGACCACGGCCTGCGCCGCCAGACGGTCGGGGCCCTCGGTCCAGAGGCGCACGTCGCAGACGGCGTTGCGCCGGCCAAGGCGCAGCATTTGCGCCTCTGCATGCAGGTCGCCGGGTTTGGCGCCGCGCAGGAAGTTCATGGTCAGGGACGAGGTCACCGCCATCAACTGGTCGCCGATGTGGGCGAGCACAAGGGCGTAGGCCGCCGTATCCGACAGCGACATCAGGGTCGGGCCGGAGATCACGCCGCCCGGACGCAGCAGCCCCTCGCGGTAGGGCGCCATCACCCTCACCCGGCCCGGCGCGACCTCCAGCACGGTGGGGAAGGCCGCCGGCACAGCGTCTGGAAAGGCCTTGCGCAGCAGGGCGTTGACGCCCGCGGCGTCCAGCACGGGGGTCAGCTCGGCCATGGGCCTTCATGCCAGCCACGCCGGCTCACGGACAAGTAAATTGTAGTCATAAGTAAATGCATCATGTAACTCTGTTACTTGGAACATTAAATACTGTTCATTGCTTCCAATTAATTTGAGAAATCACAAATCAGGGATCAAATTTAGTGCGGGGACTGTTTTGAGGGAGATATCATCATGAAGACCGCCGCCATCCTTCTCGCGACCCTGAGTCTTGGCCTCTGCGCTGCCGGCGCAGCCGCCGCCGCCGACCATCTCAGCGACGTGGACTATCTGAAGGCCAACCGCTGCCGCGGCCTCGCCGAGGGCCTGGGCGCGGGCGACACCGCCGGCCTCGACAGCCTGATCAAGACCGAGGGCCGCAGCCGCCTCGAACCGGTCTATGAGCGCGGCCAGGTGGAAATGGCCCGCGGCAAGCGGGACGCCTCCAGCCGCGACGCCCGCGACCGCCTCAGCGCCGAACTCAACGGACCCTGCATGGCCTATCTGGGCGCGGCCCACGACGCCGCGGCCAAGGCGAGCAGCCCCTCGGTCCACTAGCCCAATTGCCCCAACTCGGCCTCTAAGCCAGCGCGTCGCCCTTCGCGGATTGGCGCGCTTTTTCTTGCGGTGACGGTTCGGGAACCCCAGGTTCGCTGACGCCTTTCGTCCTGGTGAAGGTCGGGAGGGGAGGCGGACGCGTGAAAGGGGCCGTGACAGCTTGAACATGGCGATACGGCCCTCGACGGCGCCTGGGGTCCTGCGCGTGGGCGACACCTGCTGGCGCACCGCGCGCGCCGACCGCGCCGCCTTCCTGATCGACACCGAGGCCTATTTCACCGCCGTCTTCGACGCCCTGCAGAAGGCGCGCCGTTCGATTCTGTTGCTGGGCTGGGGGTTCGATCCGCGCACGCGGCTGTTCCCGGACGGGTACGACGGCCCCGACGACCCCGACGAGATCGGCCGTATCCTGATCGAGCTGGCCCGCGCGCGGCCCGACCTCGACATCCGCCTCTTGATCTGGCGCTCGGCCTTCCCGATCGCGGCGCAGCAGGAGTTCTTTCCGCACCGGGCGCGCCAATGGTTCAAGGGCTCGCCGGTGAAGTTCCGGCTCGACGATCAGGTGCCCTTCGGGGCGTGTCACCATCAGAAGGTGCTGGTGATCGACGATCGCGTGGCCTTCTGCGGCGGCGGCGACATCAGCGTCGACCGCTGGGATACGCCCGGCCACCGCGATGACGACACGCGCCGCATCATGCCCGACCAGGAATTCCACGCGCCGCGGCACGAGGTGATGATGGTCGTCGATGGCCCCGCGGCCGCCGCGCTCGGCGACCTCGCCCGCGCCCGCTGGCAGAAGGCGACCGGCGAGGCCCTTGAGCCGCCGCCCGACGCCGGCGGCGATCCCTGGCCGGAGCACGTGCCGCCGGCGCTGTTCGACGTCGAGGTGGGGATCGCGCGCACCGCGCCGACCTGGAAGCGCCAGGCCGAGATCGACGAGATCCGCCGCCTGACGCTCGCCTCGATCGCCGCGGCGGAGCAGACGATCTATCTGGAGAACCAGTACTTCACCTCGCCGCTCGTCACCGAGGCGCTGGCCGCGCGGCTGGCCGAGCCGGAGGGGCCCGAGGTGGTGCTGGTCTCCACCGGCCACGCGCCGAGCTGGTTCGACCACCTGACCATGGACCGGGCGCGGGGCGCGATGATTTGGCGGCTGAGGACCGCCGACGTCTTCGGCCGTTTCCGCGCCTATTGGCCGGCGACGGCGAAAGGCGACACCGTGATCGTCCACTCCAAGACCAGCGTCATCGACGACCGCATCGCCCGGGTCGGCTCGGCCAACCTCAACAACCGCTCCGGCGGCTTCGACACCGAGTGCGAGTTGGCCGTCGAGGGCGGGGACGAGGCGGCGAGGGTGGCGATCGGCGCCTTCCGCGACCGGCTGGTGGGCCATTTCATGGGCCTGACGGGCGATGCGGTGGCCAAGGCGCGCGCCGACTACGGCGGGCTGGTGGGCGCCATCGACGCGCTGAACCGCGACAACCGTCTGCGCCCCATCGAGCCGCCCGAAGTCACCGCCTTCGGAGAGTTCGTGGCCAAGTACCACCTGGGCGATCCGCAGGATCCCAAGGACAGTTGGAACCCCGGCCGCCGCCGCGCCCGCCTCTATGAGGCCGTCCGCAGCTTCCAGATGCTGGGCGGCCCCGCCGCCATCGACGCGATCGACAACTAGGCCTTAGAGCTCGAAGTCCATCACCAGGGGCAGGTGGTCGGAGGCGACGCGGGTGAGGGGCGAAAACGGCGCGAAGACGTCGGCCACTCTGATCTCTGGACTGACGAACAGGTGGTCGATCCGCAGCACCGGCAGCGGCGAGGGGAAGGTCGCCGTCGGGGTCTTCACCTTGGCCAGGGTCCGCGCCGCCGACAGGCGCTTCAGGAAGGTGCGGTAGACGACCGAGGTCGCGGTGGCGTTGAAGTCGCCCAGCAGGATCTGCGGTCCTTTGCAGTGCGGATGACCGAGCCACGCCGGACCGGCCAGGTGCGCGGCCTGGATCTGCTGTTCCTTGGGGACCAGGCCCAGGTGGGTGTTGACGATCTGCACCGTCGCGCCGGCGATCTCCACCTCGACCCACAGCGCGCCGCGGGGCTCCAGCTGAGGGATCGCCGGGTGGCCGGGCAGCGGACCCAGCTGCACCAGACGCTCGGGATAGCGGGTCAGGATGGCGTCGCCGTAGCGCTCCTCCTCCACCGTCAGGGCGGCGTTGAAGTGGCAGGCCATATCCAGGCGCCGCGCGATCTCGTGCGCCTGGTCGACGCGGCCGGTCCGCGCGCGGCCGACGTCGAGTTCCTGCAGCGCCACGATGTCCGGCTCCAGCGCCGCCAGCACCTGGGCGATCCGGCCCACGTCGAGGCGCCGGTCGTTCCCGACGCAGCGGTGCACATTGTAGGTGACGATCCTGGGCATCGGGCTTGGGCGTGCACGGGTTCTGACGCAGGGGCAAGGCCTGCGGAACGGCTGGCCGAGGGCAGAGGTTCGCGGCTAAGTTGCGGCAGCGCTTCGGGGGGAGTCGAAATGTTGTCCGTTCTGGCCGCGATGCTGATGCAGGCCGCAGCGCCCGCGCCTAGCGTCATAACCATGCCGGACTGGGCCGCGAAGCCCGACGGCCGTGATGTAGTCGCTGTCTATCCCAAGCCGGCACTGATGGCGCACGTTGAGGGTAGCGTCACCATAGGCTGCGAGGTGGGAGTCGAGGGCCGTCTCCATGAATGCAAGGTCCTGAAGGAGGATCCGGCTGAGCAAGGCTTCGGTGAAGCTGCCTTGAAGCTGTCAGCCTTCTTCAGGATGCTGCCGATGACCAAGGACGGTCACCCTGTCGCCGGCGGGGTGATCCGAATTCCGGTCCGCTTCCAACTACAGCCCACGCTCATTCCGACTGAGCCGCCGCCCCCAGGCGGGCCTGTCTTGCGTCCTGTGTTGCTGCACACACCCAGCCCATCGGATGTTCAGCGGGCCTATCCTGCGACCGCCAGGCAGAACAAACTTGAGGGCCGCGGAGCCGTGAAATGCCAGGTGACCTCTGATGGCCGCCTCGACTCCTGTGTCATCTTTAGCGAGGCGCCCGCTGGACAGGACTTCGGCGCTGCCACGATGACGCTGACCCCGCTCTTCAAATTGCGGGAGGTCGATCTCTACGGCGAGAAGGTCGCGGGTCGGTCGATTATTATTCCCGTCGGGTTTCGCCTCGCCAAATAGCCATGGAAGCCTCACGTTTACGTAAACGTCATCTTCCCTAAGCGGCAGCTTCCGGCCTATGGTCGGGCGAAGGCGGATACGCCGTAAGCCAGGCGTCCAGGGAGCCCCAGATGAACCTCGATTTCTCACCCGAAGAGAACGCCTTCCGCCAGGAAGTCCGGGCCTTCATCAAGGACAACTATCCCGCAGACTTGCGCGCCGCGCAGGACGCTGGCCGGCCGCTGACCAAGGAAGAATATCTGCTCTGGCACAAGGTGCTGGCCAAGAAGGGCTGGGTCGCGCCGTCCTGGCCGACTGAGTTCGGCGGCACCGGCTGGACGCCGACGCAGAAGTACATCTGGTCCGAGGAGCTGGCCGAGGCCGACGCCCTGCCGGTGCTGCCGTTCGGCGTCTCGATGCTGGCCCCGGTGGTCTACACCTTCGGCACCGAGGAGCAGAAGAAGCGGTTCCTGCCGGGCATCTACAATGGCGAGGTCTGGTGGTGTCAGGGTTACTCCGAGCCGGGCGCGGGCTCGGACCTGGCGAGCCTGAAGACCAAGGCCGAGCGGATCACCGCCGACGACGGCAAGGAGTACTACATCGTCAACGGCCAGAAGACGTGGACGACGCTTGGCCAGCACGCCGACTGGGGCTTTTTCCTGGTCCGCACCGACCCCGACGCCAAACCGCAGGCCGGCATTTCCTTCCTGCTGATCGACATGAAGAGCCCGGGCATTTCGGTCCGGCCGATCATCACGCTGGAGGGCGGGCACGAGGTGAACGACGTCTTCCTCGACAACGTGAAGGTGCCGGTCGAGAACCGCATCTTCCACGAGAACCAGGGCTGGACCTGCGCCAAGGCCTTGCTGGCCCACGAGCGGTCGGGGATCGCGGGCGTGGCGCGGTCCAAGCGCAACCTGGAAAAGCTGCGCGCCATCGCCACCACTGAGCGTTCCGACGCCGGCGGCGCCCTGCTGACAGACGCCTTCTTCCGCCGCAAGGTGGCCGAGCTGGAGATCGACCTGACGGCGCTGGAGTTCACGGAACTGCGCACGCTCGCCGGCGAGTCGAGCGGCAAGGGGCCGGGGCCGGAAAGCTCGATCCTCAAGATCAAGGGCACCGAGATCCAGCAGCGCCTGCAGGAGCTCGCGCTCGAGGCGGTCGGCCACTACGGCGCGCCATTCCTGCGCGACCTTGGCCACAACGCCGGCATCGGGCCCGACTACGCCGACGGCCTGGCGGGCGAGATGTTCAACGGCCGCAAGACCTCGATCTACGGCGGCTCCAACGAGATCCAGCGCAACATCATCGCCAAGATGGTGCTGGGGCTCTAGGCCGCTTCCACCCCTCCTTCCGCCAACGTTCTTACGGACTGCCCGACCTATGGACTTCAGCTTCACCGACGAACAATCGATGCTGCGCGACACGGTCGCGAGCTATCTGGCGGACCACTATTCGTTCGATCAGCGGCGCGCGATGCTGGCCAAGGAGCCAGGCTGGAGCCCCGCGGTCTGGAAGGCCTTCGCCGAAGAGCTCGGCATCCTGGGCGCGCCGTTCTCCGAGGAGTTGGGCGGCCTGGGCGGCGGGCCGGTCGAGAACATGATCGTCATGCAGGAGATGGGGCGGTCCCTGGTGGTCGAGCCCTATCTCGGCACGGTGGTGATCGGCGGCGGGTTCCTGAAGCACTCGGGCCATGCGGGCGCCGAGGCCCTGATCGGCCAGATCATTTCCGGCGAGGCGATCTTCGCCTTCGCCTATGCCGAGCCGCAGGCGCGCTACAATCTCGCCGACCTCAAGACGACGGCGAAGAAGGACGGGGCCGGCTGGGTGCTGAACGGCGCCAAGGCCGTGGTGATCGGCGCCCCCTACGCCAGCCACCTGATCGTCACCGCGCGGACCGGCGGCGGCCAGCGCGACCAGGAAGGCGTCAGCGTCTTCATCGTCGAGAAGGCCGCGGCGGGCGTCTCGACCCGCGACTATCCGACGGTCGACGGCTTCCGCGCCTCGGAGGTCGTCTTCGAGAACGTGAAGCTCGGCGCCGACGCCCTGGTCGGCCCCGAAGGCCAGGCCATGCCGCTGATCGAGAAGGTGGTGGACGAGGCGGTGGTCGCGACCTGCGGTGAGGCCTGCGGGGTGCTTAGCAAACTGCACGAAGGCACGCTGGAGTACACGCGCCAACGCAAGCAGTTCGGCCAGCCGATCTCCGCCTTCCAGGTGCTGCAGCACCGCATGGTCGACATGTTCATTCAGGTCGAGCAGGCGGTCTCCATGACCTACATGGCCACCATCAAGCTCTCCGACGACAAGCAGCGCGCCAAGTCGGCGGCGGCGGCCAAGGTGCAGATCGGCAAGGCCTGCCGCTTCGTCGGCCAGAACGCCATCCAGCTGCACGGCGGCATGGGCATGACCGACGAAATGGCCATCGGCCACTACTTCAAGCGCGCCACCATGATCGAGAGCGCCTTCGGCTCCACCGACCACTTCCTGGCCCGCTACGAGTTCCTGAGCCTGGGGCAGGCGGCTTAGTGCTATAGGCCTGCGTTCGTCTCGCGCGGCCATCCGCCCGGCGGGATCGAGCGGAGAGATATCTTGGGAAAAGAAGCCACGGTCCAGGCGACGTTCGCCGAAGGCCCCGACGAGGGCCGTCTGCAGTACGAGCCGCCGAAGCTGCTGTTCCGGGGCGCGCAGCGACGGGTGTTCGAGGGCGAGGCGTTGCAGGGCGTGACAGCTGATGGCGCCGATCTCGTGCTGGCCGACGGCTCGCGCTTCACGCTCGGCGAAAAGCAGGCGGCGAGCTGGGTCGACGCGATCCTCAATCCCAAGGGCCGGATGGACAAGATCGGGGTGAAGCCCGGCATGCGCGCCGCCGTCCTGGGCGTCGCGGACGGCGCCCTTTCGGCGGAATTGAGCGAGCGCGGGGCGCAGCCGGTGACCGAACTCGCGGACCTGGACCTGTTGTTCTACGCCGCCGACAGCGCCGAGGAGCTGGCCCGCGTCGAAGCGCTCGTCCCTATGCTGGCCGAGAAGGGCGCGCTGTGGATCGTCTCGCGCAAGGGCAAGGCGGCCACGTTGAAGGACGTCGAGGTGATGGCCGCCGCCAAGGCCCATGGCCTGGTCGACAACAAGGTGGTCAGCTTCTCCGACACCCACACGTCGCTGCGCTTCGTGCGGCGCCTGACCTAGATTCATGAGCGAGGACCGGACACCCGAGGACCTCGCCTCGATCATCCCGCCGCTGCTGGCGGCGCTGGAGGCCCTGGGCCTGGTCGCCCGCTACCTGACCCCGCCGGACCTCTCCGGCGTGCTGGCGGCGGTCGGCGAGCCGGAGGCGCCGCTGCGGGCGGCGATGGGCGGCCTCTCGGACTGGCCGGTGGAACTCGTGTTCCTGCGCGGGCGGCTCGACTCCGCCTGTGGCCATGTGCTGGAGGCTTTCGCGGGTCTGCGCGCCGCGGAGGCCGCCGGCGGCGACATGGGCGCGATCTTCCGGGCGCTGCGCGGCCTGCCCCGGGCGCAGGAGGCGCTGTATCCGTTCGCCGCCGGCCTGCCGCCGGTGAGCCGCTTCTTCCTGTCGCCCGCCCTGCGCGGCGACGCGGCCTTGGTCGCGCGGCTGGCGGATGCGCCGGAGCGCGGCGACACCGGCGTGATGCACATTGGCGAGCCGGGCGCCCGCGGCGGGGTCTCGCTCTATGTGCCGGAGACCTATTCCCCGGACAGCCCATGCCCTCTGGTGGTCGCCCTGCACGGCGGCGCGGGCAGCGGGCGATCTTTCCTGTGGAGCTGGCTACGCGACGCCCGCGGCCAGGGCGCGATCCTGGCCGCGCCCACCGCCATCGGCCAGACCTGGGCCTTGACGGGCGAGGACCCGGATACGCCGAACCTGGCGGCGATCGTGGAGGCGGTGCGCGGGCGCTGGCATGTCGATCCCACGCGCCTGCTGCTGACCGGCATGAGCGATGGCGGCACCTTCAGCTATGTCAGCGGCCTGGAACCGGGATCGCCCTTCACCCACCTGGCGCCGGTGGCCGCCGCCTTCCATCCCATGCTGGCCCAGATGGCCGATCCCGACCGGCTGAAGGGCCTGCCGGTCCACATCGCCCACGGGGCGCTCGACTGGATGTTCCCGGTGGAGATGGCGCGCGGAGCCGAGCGCGCGCTCGCGGCGGCGGGGGCTCAGGTGACCTATGTCGAACTACCCGACCTCAGCCACACCTACCCGCGCGAGCTCAATCCGCAGATCCTGGGCTGGCTGGACGAGACCGCGCGGCGCTAGTCGGCCGCCGCGCGGGTCCGTGGCGGCCGATGGCTGGTCAGGCGGTGACGTCGAGCAGATTGCTGCTGGACGAGGCGGCGGCGGTCGCCGTGGTGTCGGTCGTGGCCGTGCTGTCGGCGGACGCCTGCGCCGGCTGAGAGCTCGCGGCCGGCTTGGCGCCGTGATGGTGGTGATGGCGATGCGTCTTCTGGATCCCGTCACTGGTGGTGGGATCCTGAACCGGCGGCGCGGGCGGCGTAGGCGGAGTGCTGGAGATGGACGACACTGACATTTGAAAGCTCCGTAAAGTTGACGACCCCCGAAAGCATTATTCAATCAAAATAATAATGGCGGGTTATTGTAATGTATCCGTAGGATGTCCCGAATACTGACCAAACAACTCATTTCGTAACCTTAGAAACATTCGCGACGGATTTCGGGGTTGGCGGGGAGGGGCTGACGCGGTCCTGTCGCATCCAGCGGCGGCGCACCGGCGAAGGTGACCGCGCGCACGACGCAGCTTAAGGGCAATTCTCATGTCCCTGCGCGACTTCGGGCTGCTCACGCTGGTCTGCCTGGTCTGGGCCTCGAACAACATCGTCTCGAAGTATGTGGTGAGCCATCTGGGCTTGCCGCCGCTGTTCTATGCGGCGGTGCGGTTCGGGATCGTGGCGGCCGCGACCCTGCCGTGGCTGTTGCCGATGCCGCGGCCCCGCTGGCGGCTGCTGGCGGTCGCCTCGCTGATGGGCGGCGGCAATTTCGCCCTGCTGTTCCTGGGCCTGAAGACCTCGACGCCGTCGGCGGCGGCGGTGATCGGCCAGATCGGCGTGCCGATCACGACGCTGCTTTCCATGGTCATGCTGGGCGAGAAGATCCGCTGGCGGCGCGCGCTCGGTATCACGCTGACCTTCGCGGGCTGCCTGGCGGTGATGTACGACCCGCGCGGCTTCGCGCTCTCGCCCGGGCTGCTCTACGTGGTGGCCTCCGCCTTCGCGGGCGCCTTGGGCGCGGTGATGATGAAGCAGATCGAGGGCGTGAAGCCGCTGCAGTTCCAGGCCTGGGTGGGTTTCGCCTCGGTCCTGCCGTTGGCGGCGCTTTCGGCCTGGCTGGAACCGGGGCAGGTGGGCCAGGCGCTGGCCGCGGGATGGCCGTTCGCCGCCGCCGTGCTCTATTCGGGGCTGGTGGTCTCGGTGGGCGCGCACACCGGCTACTACTTCCTGATCGGCCGCTATGAGGCGAACCTGATCTCGCCTTTGACCCTGATGACGCCGCTCGCGACGATTGCCCTGGGCGTCGCGATCTTCCACGATCCGTTCGGCCTGCGGATGGCGGCGGGCACGCTCCTGGCGCTCACCGGCGTCCTGATCATCGCGGTCCGAAGGAACCACGTCATGCCGCTGCTGCTCGCCATCCGGAACCGCGCCCAATGAGCCTGGACTTCATCGAAGCGCCCAGTCCGAACTTCGACGCCCGCGTCGGCGTGCCGGACATCCTGGTGCTGCACTACACCGGCATGAAGACCGGCCCGGAGGCGCTCGACCGCCTGCGCGATCCCAACGCGCCCCGGGTGAGCTCGCACTACGTCGTCGAGGAGGACGGCCGCATCTTCCGCCTGGTGCCCGAGGAGCGGCGCGCCTGGCACGCGGGCGTCAGCTACTGGAAGGGCGAGCGCAACATCAACGGCGTCTCCATCGGCGTGGAGATCGTCAATCCCGGCCACGAGTTCGGCTACCGGCCGTTTCCCGACGCGCAGATCGCCGCGGTCATCGCGCTGACGGCCGACATCCGCAGCCGTTGGCAGATTCCCGACGACCGCATCGTCGGCCACTCCGACGTGGCGCCCGCGCGGAAGGACGATCCGGGCGAGCTGTTCCCCTGGAAGCGGCTGGCCGAGGCCGGCCATGGACTCTGGGTGGAAGCGCCCGCCGCGCCCGGCCTGCCGCTGGCGCTGGGCGTGGAAGGCGTCGAGGTCTTCGCCCTGCAGGCCGGCTTCACGCGGCTCGGCTACGACCTGCCGCCGTCCGGTAAGTTCGACGAAGCGACGCAGCAGGTGGTCACCGCCTTCCAGCGCCACTGGCGCCAGGAGAAGGTCGACGGCGTCGCCGACGGTGAGACCCGCGCGCGGCTGATCGCGCTCTTGAGGCTCGCGGGCTGATGCATCCGGGAGGACTCTACAGGGTCACCGATGAGGCGCCCTTGCTGGAGTGGCTGCGGCGCCATGCCTTCGTGACGCTCTGCGCCGCACCGGCAGGCCGCCCGCTCGTCGCGCACGCGCCTGTCGTGGTGGGTGGCGCGGGCGAAGATCTCACGCTCGACTTCCACCTGGCTCGCGGCAATGCGATCGCGCCCTATTTGGCGGACGGTTTCCAAGCCTTGGCGGTTGGCCTGGGGCCCGACGCTTATGTCAGCCCCGACTGGTACGAGAGCGTCGACCAAGTCCCGACCTGGAACTATCTGACCGTCGAGGCCGAGGGGCGGGTCGAGGCGCTGGACGAGTCCGAACTGGTGCGCCAACTCGACGAACTTTCGGCGCAGGAGGAGGCGCGGCTGGCGCCGAAGCCGGCGTGGACGCGGCATAAGATGTCGCCGGGGCGGTTCGGCGGAATGCTGCGTGGCATCATCGGCGCGCGGATGGTCGTCGAACGGCTGGAGGGGACGTTCAAGCTCTCCCAGAACAAGACCGAGACCGACCGCCAAGGCGTCATGGCGGCGCTCGGCGACCACCCAGTGGCCGCCCTGATGCGCGCCGCAATCCCGCCACCTTGATGAACGGCGCGAATTCCTAGCCCTCAGATCGGGTTCAGCAGCTGAGCTGCATCTTGTGCGGGCTTGGCGACGGCTACGGCCCGCCGCGCAAGCGGAACCTGATCAAAGGAACTGCGACATGACCTTCAAGACCACCGCCATCGCCCTGATCCTGGGCGCGACCGCCCTGGGCGCCGCCGCCACCGCGGCCTCGGCCCAACCGCTTGCGCCGCCCGCCCGCGCCGAGATCGCCACCCACCGCGCGCAGATCAACACCGAAGAACGCCGCGGCGAGATCAGCCGCGTCCAGGCGCACCGCATGCGCGTCGTCGACCGCCACATCGCGCGGCGCGCGCGGATGCACGGCGGCCACCTGACCCGCGTCCAGGCTCATCGCCTGCACCGCCAGGAAGTCCGTCTGCGCCGCCACGAGAGCTAGGATGCGGCGACGCCGGGCCGCCTCTTCCCCCGGAGGCGGCCCGGCCCTTCGCTTGACCTCCGCGCCACGAACCCTCAGGTTCCGCGCGGACCAGACGGCCGGGCGATCGCGGCTCCCGCAAGGGGGTCGAGGAAAGTCCGGGCTCCACGACGACATGGCGGCGGGTAACGCCCGCCGGGGGCGACCCCAGGGATAGCGCCACAGAAAGCAAACCTCCCTCCTTCGCCTAGGCATCGGAGGGGAAGGGTGAAAGGGTGGGGTAAGAGCCCACCGCGCGGCTGGTAACAGTCGCGGCATGGCAAGCCCCGCCAGGAGCAAGACCGAATAGGGACCGTGCGTCCTCCGTAGCCTTGGCGAAGGAGGATAGGGCTGTCGTAGGCCTGAGCGGTCCGGGTAGGTCGCGAGAACCGTCCCGCGAGGGGCGGTCCAGAGGAATGATCGCCAATGTCCGGGACTTCGGTTCCGGGCGGCACAGAACCCGGCTTACAGGCCGTCTGGTCCATCGCCTCAATGGGACGCAATGACACCGCGCCGCCGGCTACGGCCCAGTTCGTTAACAGCTGTGGCAGAAGTTCGCTGTATGTTCTGTGGATAACAATATCCGGTTAACCATACTTGCCTGCGACTCGTTGGTTTCTCTAACAAAAGGTCAATTGGAGTCATTTACTCCCAATTCATCCCATGTTACCCCGTTCGTACTTCGCTAACCAAACCCGGACGTTGGGGCGGCCGGTTGGAGGGCGAGGCGCGGGACCGCTGGCGGGGCGGTTGGTTTTGGGGCTTGGGCTGTGTTTCTCTCCACCTTCGAGAAACAGCTGGACGGAAAGCGGCGCATCGTGGTGCCGGCGGATTTCCGCGCCCAGACCGCAGGGCCCTTTGACGGCGTCTTCTGCTTCCCCTCCATCGAGGCCGACTGCATCGAGGGTGGCGGCAAATCCTTGTTCGACCGTTACGTGGGCGTGATCGAGGAGCTGGAGTTCGGCGACCCGATCCGCAGCGCCCTTGAGGTCTCGGTGCTGGGCGGCATGGCCCAGCTCTCCTACGACACCGCCGGGCGCATCACGCTTCCGGAAATCCTCTGCGAGCAGTTCGGCCTGACCGACTGGGTCGTGGTGGTGGGGCTGGGCGACCGCTTTCAGATCTGGAGCCGCGAGGCCTTCCAGGCGCACCGCGCCGCCCAGCGCGAGGTGGCCCGCGAGGGCCTGGCGACGATGCGCGCCCAGCAGCGCGCCGCGAAACTGGCTGCGGGATCAGCCGGATGAACGCACCGCATGTGCCCGTCCTGCTCGACGAGGTCGTGGATGCGATGCAACCCCGCGCCGGCAAGCTTCTGGTCGACGGCACCTTCGGGGCCGGCGGCTACAGCCGCGCCCTGCTGAACAAGGGCGCCAGCGTCATCGCCTTCGACCGTGATCCAAGCGCGGCGAAGTTCGCCGGCGGCCTGCCCGCCGACCGCTTCCGCCTGGTCGAGCGCCGCTTTTCCGAACTGGACGAGGAGACCGGCCTCGCTGCCGTCGACGGCGTGGTGCTCGACATCGGCGTCTCCTCCATGCAGCTGGACGAGGCCGAGCGCGGCTTCTCCTTCATGCGCGACGGCCCGCTGGATATGCGCATGGCGGCCGAGGGGCCCACGGCCGCCGACCTCGTGAACGAGGCCGACCCCGCCGAGATCGCCCGCATCCTGTTCGTCTATGGCGAGGAGCGCGAAAGCCGCCGGATCGCCCGCGCCATCGCGCGCCGCCGCGACGAGCAGCCCTTCACCCGCACTCTGGAACTGGCCGAGTTCATCGAGAAGACGCTGGGCGGCCGGCGCGGCGCCAAGGTGCATCCGGCCACCCGCTCCTTCCAGGCGATCCGCATCGCAGTGAACGAGGAGCTTTCCGAGCTGGAGGCCGGGCTGGCTGCCGCCGAGCGGGCGTTGAAGACCGGCGGCCGCCTCTGCGTCGTCACGTTCCATTCGCTGGAAGACAGAATCGTGAAGACCTTCTTCGCGGTGCGGGCGGGCAAGACTCCGGCGGGATCGCGCCATGCGCCGCCGCTGGCCACCGCCGCGGCGCCGAGCTTCCAGCTGCTGTTCAACGGCGCCCAATCGGCGTCGGAGGCGGAGCTGGCGGCGAACCCCCGGGCGAGGTCCGCGAAGCTGAGGGCGGCGGTGCGCACCGACGCGCCGGTGTGGAGGGCTGCAGCGTGAATTGGCTCAATCGCAGGGTCCGCGGATTCCGCCTGGTCGACCTCATCGCGCTTGGCCTGCTGGCCGTGTTGATCCTGGGCGTCTACCTGGCCAAGACCATGGCCGGCGGCGAGCGGGCGAAGATCGCCGCTGTCGAACGCCAGATCGGCGAGGAAAAGGCCCGCGTGCGCCTGCTGCAGGCCGAGGTCAGCCACCTGGAGCAGCCGGCGCGCATCGAGCGTCTGTCGGAGACCTATCTTGGCCTGGCGCCGGTCTCCGAGCGGCGCGTCGCCGATCTGGACGCCCTGCCGGAGTTGGCGCGCAAGCCCATCGCGCCCTCGGCCAAGCCGATCGACGTGACGCCTGACCCCATGGCGCTGGCCCCGGCCGAGCCCGCCGCGCCGCTGGCCGCTCCGACCCAGGTGGCCGCGCGATGAGCCTGGGCCAGCTCAGCTTCGGGCCTTCGTGGTTCTCGCGCCGCCTGGCCGGAATGATGTGGCGTTTCGAGCACGCCTTCGAGCGCGCCCGCGCCTCCGGCCGGGCCGAGGACGACACCCGCATCCGCATCTTCTTCGTCCTGATTCTGTTCAGCCTGGGCTTCGTGGTGCTGGCGATCGGCGCGACCCGCGCGGCGCTGTTCTCAAAGGCCGGCGAGGGTGACGGCTATTCGACGCCGATCGGGGCGGCGCGGGCCGACCTGGTCGACCGCAATGGCCAGATGCTGGCCGCCGACCTCCTGCACTATGGCCTCTACATCGACCCGCGCGAGATCTGGGACGCCGGCGAGACGCGCCGCGTCCTGGCCGCCAACCTGCCGGACCTGACGCCGGAGCGGCTGGAAAAGGCCTTGCGCGCCGGGCGCCGCACCTTCGTGATCGGCGGCCTCACGCCGGAGGTCCGCGCCCAGATTCACGACCTCGGCCTGCCGGGCGTAAGCTTCGAGCCGGAGCAGAAGCGGGTCTATCCGCTGGGCTACACCGCCGCCCACCTGGTGGGCTTCGCCGACACCGGCGGCCAGGGCCTGGCCGGCGCGGAAGCCGCCCTGAACCAGGAGGTCCGCGAGGCCGCCGCCAGCAATGGCGCGGTGCCGCTCTCCATCGACCTGCGCATCCAGGCGGCCCTGGAAGACGAGCTCTACAAGGCCACCGCCCAGTTCCATCCCAAGGGCGCCGCGGGCGTGGTGGTCAATGTCCACACCGGCGAGATCCTGGGCCTGGCGAGCTTCCCCACCTACGACCCCAACAAGCCGGGCGCCTATAGCCTGAGCGCGCGCCAGAACCGGGCGGCCAACGCGATCTATGAAATGGGTTCGACGTTCAAGGGCTTCACCATCGCCACCGGCCTCGACCTCGGCATCGCGACGCCCACCTCGACCTTCGATGCAACCCACCCCTTCATGGTCGGCAACCGCCCGATCACCGACTACCACGCCACCCACGCCGTCCTGACCCTGGTCGAGGTGTTCCAGCACTCCTCCAACATCGGCACCGCGCGGCTGGGCGAGTCCATCGGGCCGGAGCGGCTGCATGCCTATTTCGACAAGTTCGGCCTGACCCAGCCGGCGAAGACGGAGCTGCTGGAATCGGCGCGACCGCTGACGCCGCGCATCTGGAACGAAGACGCAATCGCCTCAACCTCCTTCGGGCACGGGATCAACGTCACGCCGCTGGCGGTGGCCCGGGCCTATTCCGGCCTGATGAACGGCGGAGAGCTCCTACCGCTGACGATCAAGAAGCTGCCGGCCGGCACGGTGGTGCATGGCCCGCGGATGGTGTCGGAGCAGACGGCGCTCACCTTGCTGCAGATAATGCGCTCAAACGTCAGCTGCACCTGCGGCTCGGGCAAGTCGGCGAACATTCCGGGGCTGAACGTCGGCGGCAAGACCGGCACCGGCGAGAAGTGGGACCCGGCGATCAAACACTATTCGAACACCCGGCAGGTTTCATCCTTCGCCGCCGTCTTCCCGACCGACGGCCCGCTCACCGCCCCGCGCTACTTCGTGCTGGTGCTGCTGGACGAGCCGCAACGGACCGCGACCAGCGGCGACCCCACCGGCGGCATCGTCGCCGCGCCGGCCGCGGGCCGCGTGATCGAGCGGATCGCGCCGATCCTGGGCATCCAGAAGCGCGCCGAGACCAATCCCTTCCCGCCGCCCGACTCCCAGGCCGCCCCTGACGTGGGAGAGGAGCATTGACCATGCGCCTGTCCGACCTCGTGAAGCGCGACCTGTCGGTCGACCCGCAGATTCAGGGTGTCACCGCCGACAGCCGCAAGGTGCGGCCCGGCTGGCTGTTCGCGGCGCTCCCGGGCGCCAAGGTCGACGGCCGCAGCTTCGCGCCGCGCGCGCTGGAGCAGGGCGCCGCCGCCATCCTGGCCGGCCGCGAGATCGAGGGCGTCTCGGCGCCGCTGGTGATCGCGTCCGACCCGCGCCGCGCCTATGCCCTGGCCGCCGCCGCCTTCTGGGGCGCGCAGCCGGCGACCTGCGTCGCGGTGACCGGCACCAACGGCAAGACCTCGGTGGCGGGCTTCTGCCGCCAGATGTTCGCGTCCGCCGGCTTCAAGGCCGCCTCTATGGGCACGCTGGGTGTCCGCGTCAGCGCGCCGGGGATCGCGGACGAGCAGGTGACCCCGCCGGGGCTCACCACCCCCGACGCCGCCGACGTCGCCGAGCTGATGGCGCGCGTGGCGCAGTCCGGCGTCACCCACCTCGCGTTGGAAGCCTCCTCGCACGGCATCGATCAGCGGCGCCTGGACGGGGTGAAGCTGACGGCGGCTGGGTTCCTGAACCTGACCCAGGACCATCTGGACTATCACGGCACCATGGGCGTCTACCGCGCCGCCAAGCTGCGCCTGTTCGAGACCCTGCTGACGCGGGGCAAGACCGCGGTGCTGAACGCCGACAGTGACGCCTACGCAGCGTTCGCCGGGACCGCCGTCAGCGCCGGCCAGGGCGTGATGAGCGTCGGCGAGGCGGGGCAGGGGCTTCAACTGCTGGACCGCCGCCTGCTGCCCAATGGCCAGGCGCTGAAGATCGCCCATTTGGGCAAGACCTATGACGTGACCCTGCCGCTGGCCGGCGCGTTCCAGGCCTCCAACGCGCTGGTCGCCGCGGGCCTGTGCATCGCCGCGGGGCTCTCGCCCGAGCAGGCCTTCGCGGGGCTGGAAAAGATCGAGGGGGCTCCTGGCCGGCTGCAGCGGGTCGGGACCGGTCCGCGGGGGGGCGAAGCCTATGTGGACTACGCCCACACGCCGGACGGGCTGGAGACGGTGCTCAAGGCCCTGCGTCCTCACGTGCGCGGCAAGCTGATCGTGGTGTTCGGCGCCGGCGGCGACCGCGACCGCGGCAAGCGCCCGCTCATGGGCAGGATCGCCGCCGACCTCGCCGACCTCGCCATCGTCACCGACGACAACCCGCGCAGCGAAACCCCCGCCGCCATCCGCGCCGAGATCATGGCCGGAAACGCTGGCCTCAAGGAAATCGGCGACCGGCGCGAGGCGATCCGCGCCGCCGCCGCCGAGCTCTCCGAGGGCGACATCCTGGTGGTCGCCGGCAAGGGTCACGAGCAGGGCCAGACCGTGGGCGACGTGGTCCATCCCTTCGACGACGTTTCCGAAGCCGCGGAAGCTCTCCATGGCTGAGCCGCTCTGGACCTCTGCCGAGATCGCAGCGGCCACCGGCGGCAAGCTCCGCGGCGACGCCTTCGTCGCCAGCGGCGTCTCCATCGACACCCGCTCCATCGAACCTGGCGACCTGTTCGTGGCGCTGGGCGGCGTCCGCGACGGCCACGAGTTCGTAGATGAAGCGAGGGGCAAGGGCGCGGCCGGCGCGCTCGCCTCGCAAGCCGTGTTGGGCTCGGCGGTGATGGTGGACGATACGCTTGCGGCCTTGGAGCGGCTGGGCGAAGCCGCCCGCGAGCGCGCGCCCAAGGCCAGGCGGGGCGCCGTCACCGGTTCGGTGGGCAAGACCAGCGTGACGCAGGCGATCATGGCGGGGCTGAAGCTGGCCGGCCGGGCGCACTCGTCGGTCAAGTCCTACAACAACCACATCGGCGTCCCGCTGACGCTGGCCCGCATGCCCAGCAACACCGAGCGCGCGGTGTTCGAGATCGGCATGAACCACGCCGACGAAATCCGCCCGCTGACCCGCATGGTCCGGCCGCACGCCGCGGTGGTGACCACCGTCGGGCCCGTCCACACCGAGAACTTCCCGGACGGCGAGACCGGCGTCGCCCACGCCAAGGCCGAGGTGTTCGAGGGCCTGCAACCGGGCGGCGTCGCCGTGCTGAACGCCGACGACCGCTGGTTCGGCCTCTTGAAGACCGAGGCGGAGAAGGCCGGCGCCGAGGTCCGCACCTTTGGCCGGGCAGAAGGCTGCGACGCGCGGCTGATCGATTTCCAGGGCGATGAGGGTCATGCTGTGGTGCAGGCCCGCTGGCACGGCCAGGGCCTGGACTTCCCGATCCTGCAGACCGGCCAGCACTGGGGCCTGAATTCCATGGCCGTGCTGCTGATGCTGGAAGCGCTCGACGTCAGCCTGAGCGACGGCCTGGCCGCGCTCGGCAGCTTCGAGCCGCTGGAGGGCCGGGGCGCCGAGCGCACCGTGACCCTGGCCCAGGGCGGCTTCACGCTGATCGACGAGAGCTATAACGCCAACCCCGTCTCCATGGCCTCGGCCATCGCCACGCTCGGCGCCCGCAAGACCGCCGGGCGGCGGATCGTGGCCCTGACCGACATGCTGGAGCTGGGCCCCCATGCGCCCGGCTACCACGCCGCCCTGGCCGAGCCGCTGAGCGACGCCAAGGTCGACCTGGTGTTCGCCGCCGGCCCTCTGATGCAATCGCTGTGGGACGCCCTTCCGTCGACTCGGCGCGGCGGCTACGCCGGGACAGCGGCGGAGTTGGCGCCGCTGGTCGCGCGGACCGCAGAGCCCGGCGACGTGGTGATGGTGAAGGGCTCGAACGGATCGAAGGCGGGGCTGATCGCCCAGGCCTTGCGCTCGCTCGACGTCCGGCCAGGGGAGGCCGGCTGATGTTCTATTGGCTCTATGAGCACTTCTCGATGGGTGGCCACAGCCACGTGACCATCCTGAACCTGCTCCGCTACCTCACCTTCCGCACCATGATGTCGGTGCTGACCGCCCAGGTGGTCGTCGTGGCCATGGGCTCGCGCTTCATCCGCTGGATGCAGGCCAAGCAGGGCAAGGGCCAGCCGATCCGCGCCGAGGGCATCCAGCGCCACATCGTCGAGAAGGCCGGCACGCCGACCATGGGCGGGGTGATGATCCTCGCCGGGCTGGGTGTCGGCACCCTTTTGTGGGCGGACCTCTCGAACATCTACGTCTGGGCGGTGCTGTTGGTGACCGCCGGCTACGGCCTGCTGGGCTTCCTCGACGATTATTCCAAGGTCACCAAGCGCTCGACCGACGGCATCTCCGGCAAGGCGCGCCTGGTCATGGAGAGCGCTATCGCCATGGCCGCGATCGCGCTGATCATCCTCTTCGCCGCCAAGCCGCCCGAGGCGCCGAACCTGCTCACCTCGGTGGCCTTCCCGCTGCTGAAGGGCGTGGTGGTGAATCTGTCGTGGTTCTACCTGGTGTTCGGAGCCTTCGTGATCGTCGGCGCCGCCAATGCGGTCAACTTCACCGACGGCCTGGACGGCCTGGCGACCGTGCCGGTGATGATCGCCGCCGCCGCCTACGGCCTGATCGCCTACCTGGTCGGCAACTTCATCTACGCCAACTACCTGCAGCTCCACTTCGTGCCCGGCGTCGGCGAGATCGCCATCTATCTGGGGGCCATGATCGGCGCTGGCCTGGGTTTCCTTTGGTACAACGCGCCGCCCGCCCGCATCTTCATGGGCGACACCGGCTCGCTGGCCTTGGGCGGCGGCCTGGGCGCGGTGGCCGTGGCCACGCGCCAGGAGATCATCCTGGCCCTGATCGGCGGCCTGTTCGTCGCCGAGACCCTGTCGGTGATCATCCAGGTCGCCTGGTTCAAGCGGACCGGGCGCAGGATCTTCCTGATGGCCCCGATCCACCACCATTTCGAGAAGCTCGGCTGGTCGGAGTCGACCGTCGTGATCCGCTTCTGGATCGTCTCGATCATGCTGGCCCTGCTGGGCCTGGCCACCCTGAAGCTGCGGTAGGGGAGGCCAGGCGCACGCCATGATCCCGGTCCGCGGCTTCGAGGGAAAGACGGTCGCCGTGTTCGGGCTCGCCCGCACGGGCCTCGCCGCCGCGCGGGCGCTGGTGGCCGGCGGCGCGCAGGTGGCGCTGTGGGACGAGAAGCCGGAAAGCCGGGCGGCGGCGCAGGCCGAGGGCCTGCCGCTGGTCGACCTTGCCACCGCCGACTGGTCGCAGTTCGCAGCCCTCATGCTGTCGCCCGGCGTGCCGCTGACCCATCCGGCCCCGCACTGGACCGTGGAGAAGGCCAAGGCCGCCGGCGTCGAGATCGTCGGCGACATGGAGCTTTTCGCGCGCACCGTGAACGCCGCGCCCGAGCACAAGCGCCCGAAGATCGTCGCGGTCACCGGCACCAACGGCAAGTCGACCACCACCGCGCTGATCGGCCACGTCTGCGCCCAGGCCGGCCGCGACGTGCGCATCGGCGGCAACATCGGCGTCGGAGTCCTCGACCTCGAGGACATGCACGGGGGCGCGGTCTACGTGCTGGAGATGAGCTCCTACCAGCTCGACCTGACCTCCAGCCTGCACGCCGATGTCACCGTCATCCTCAACATCTCGCCCGACCATCTGGAACGGCACGGGACGATGGAAAACTACGTCGCCGCCAAGCGCCGGATTCTCGCGAACCAGGGCAAGGGCGACACCGCGGTGATCGGCGTCGACGACGCCTGGGGCCAGCAGATCTGCACCGAGATCACCGCCGCCAACCGCCGCACCATCGTGCCGGTCTCGGCGTCCAAGGCCATGGGCCGCGGGGTCTATGTGCTGAACGGCCTGCTCTATGACGCGATGGGAGAGCGCGCCCAGGAGGTCGCCGACCTCAACCGCGCCCGCTCGCTGCCGGGCCGCCACAACTGGCAGAACGCCGCCGCCGCCTATGCCGCGGCCAAGGGCCTGGGCATCGATCCGCAGGAGGCCGCCGAGCACCTGCTGACCTTCCCGGGCCTGGCGCACCGGATGGAGACGGTGGCGACGCTGGGCCGCGTGCGTTTCGTCAACGACAGCAAGGCCACCAACGCCGACGCCGCGCGTCAGGCGCTCTCCAGCTATCCCAAGTCCTACTGGATCGCCGGCGGCCGGGCGAAGACCGGCGGCATCGAGCCGCTGGAAGACCTCTTTGGCCGCGTCGCCAAGGCCTATCTCATCGGCGAGGCCTCCGCCGATTTCGCCAAGACCCTGAAGGGCAAGGCGCCGGCCGTCGAATGCGGCGCGCTCGATGTCGCGGTGGCCCAGGCCTACGCCGACGCGTCGAAGGCCGGCGGCGACGCCATCGTCCTGCTGTCGCCCGCCTGCGCCTCCTTCGACCAGTACCCGGACTTCGAGGCGCGCGGCGAAGCCTTCAGAGCCGCCGTGCAACGACTCACGCATGCTGCCAAAGGTGCGGCATGACCGTGGCCACGCCCGATCAGCCCCGCACGCCGTCTTCGCGCGCCCAATCGTCTCGCGCCCAATCTTCGCGCGCCCAAGCCACCCACGCCTTCGCCCGCTCCGACCGCTCGCCGGTGGGCGTGTGGTGGTGGACGGTGGATCACTGGATCCTGGGCGCCGTCGCGCTGCTCATCGCCATCGGCATGGTCATCGCGTTCGCCGCCAGCCCGGCGGCGGCGGCGCGGATGAACATCGGCGACCCCTTCCACTTCGCGGTGCGCCAGTGCGTCTTCGCGGCTGGAGCGGCGATGATCCTGATCGTCGTCTCGATGCTCGACGTGAAGAACGTCCGACGAAGCGCCTTCTTCATCTGGCTGATCGCCATCGCCATCATGGTGGCGTTGCCCTTGCTCGGCCACAACGCCAAGGGCGCGACGCGCTGGGTGGAGTTCGGCGGCTTTTCGCTGCAGCCGTCGGAGTTCATGAAGCCTGCCCTGATCATCCTGGTCGCCTGGATGTTCTCCGAGGGCCAGAAGGGCAATGGCGTGCCCGGCGTCTCCATCGCCTTTGGGCTCTATTTCGTCTCGATCGCTCTGTTGCTGATCCAGCCGGACATTGGCCAGACGGTGCTGATCACGGTGGCCTTCGGGGCGGCGTTCTGGATGGCCGGCGTGCCGATGTCCTGGGTGATGGGCCTGGGCGCGGCGGCGGTCGCGGGCCTGGGCTCGACCTATTTCCTGTTCCCCCACGTGGCCAGCCGGGTCGACCGGTTCCTGTCGCCGGACAAGGCCGACACCCACCAGGTGGACGCCGCCAAGGTGGCCCAGGCGGCCGGCGGTTTCTTCGGGCGCGGCCCGGGCGAGGGCGTGCTCAAGCGCGCCATCCCCGACGCCCACACCGACTTCGCCGCCTCGGTGGGCGCCGAGGAATTCGGCCTGGTGTTCCTGATCCTGGTGATCTCGCTGTTCTGTTTCGTGGTGGTCCGCGGGCTCTACCGGGCGATGAAGCTCAACGACCCCTTCGAGCAGGTGGCGGCCGCCGGCCTCTTCGTGCTGGTCGGGCAGCAGGCGATCATCAACATCGCGGTGAACCTCGACCTGATCCCGACCAAGGGCATGACCCTGCCGTTCATCAGCTATGGCGGCTCGTCCATGCTGGCCATGGGGCTGACGCTCGGCATGGCGCTGGCGCTGACGCGGCGCCGGCCCGGCGCCTATACCGTCGGCGAAGGCCTCGCCAAGGCCGGCGCGTTCGCCTAAGCGAACCCATGCGCCAGAAGCTTCATGCGTAAGACAGCCGTTCTCGCCGCCGGGGGCACTGGCGGACACCTGTTCCCCGCCCAGGCGCTGGCCGAGGTGCTGATCGCGCGGGGCTGGTCGATCGTGCTGGCCTCCGACGAGCGGGTGGCGGGCCTGTCGCAGGACTTCCCGGCCGAGCGCCGCATCGGGCTTTCCGCCGCCACCTTCCGCCGCGGCGACCCGATCGGCATGGCCCGCGCCGGGATCGCCGTGCTGCGGGGCGCGATGCAGGCCCGCGCCCTCTACCGCGAGATCGGACCGCGCGTGGTGGTGGGCTTTGGCGGCTACCCGTCCGCCCCGGCCCTGGTGGGCGCGCTGATCGACAGGCGACCGACGGTGATCCACGAGCAGAACGCGGTGATGGGCCGCGCCAACCGGATGCTGGCGGGCCGGGTGACCCGCGTCGCCTGCGCCTTCCCGACCCTCCTCAAGGCGCCAGCCGACGTCGCCGGCCGCGCCACCGTGGTCGGCAATCCGGTGCGCCCGGCGATCCGGGCGCTCGCCGATCTGCCCTATACGCCGCCGGGCGCGGAGGGGCCGATCCGCCTGCTGGTCACCGGCGGCAGCCAGGGTGCGCGCCTGCTCTCCGAGCTGGTCCCGGAGGCTATCGCCGCCCTGCCGGACGGCCTGCGCCAGCGGCTGATGGTGCAGCAGCAGACCCGACCGGAATCCATGGAGGTCGCGCGGCGCACCTACCGCAACGCCGTGGTCGACGCCGAGATCGCGCCGTTCTTCCGCGACATGGCCAGCCGCCTGGGGTCAGCCCACCTGGTGATCGGCCGCTCCGGCGCGGGCTCGGTCTGCGAGTTCGCGGTGGCCGGCAAGCCCGCGATCCTGGTGCCGCTGGCCATCGCGCTCGACGACGACCAGGGCCAGAACGCCAAACTGCTGGCCGACGCCGGTGGCGCGGAGGTGGCGCGCGAAAGCCAGCTCACCGTCGAGAGCCTGTCCGGCGCGCTGGAGAAGCTGCTGACCAACCCCGCGCGCCTGGCGCGCATGGCCGCGGCCTCCCGCGCCGTCGCGATCCCCGACGCGGCCGAGCGCCTCGCCGACGTGGTCGAGCAGACCGCCGGGGTCTAGGCGATCGCCGCGCGACGCCGCCGCAGCGCCGCGCCGGCCAACCCGAAGCCCGCGATCATCAGCGCCCAGGCCGAGGGCTCAGGAACCGTGACGTCGTAGCCGATCGCCTGCAGGGCGGTCACCTCGGGAGAGCCGAGGTTCAGGTGCAATTGCGGCTTGCCCGGGCAGCCGAACGCGTCCTGGACGTTCTGCGGGCCGCTGCAGCTTGTCTTCCAGTCCGCATAGTCGGAGCCGCCGCCCACCTGGTTGAAGTCCTGGACGTCGGTATTGCCGCCATCGTAGGAGAAATACGACTTGGCGTGGGGATCGGTGGTGAAGCTGGCGACGCCAGGCGCGCCGTAGCGATAAAGGTCCTCGGCGCCCATGTAGGTCAAATTGCCGCCGAAGGGATGCGCTCCGAAGGGTTGAGAGACGAAGGTGCCGGGGCCGCCAATGCCGAGCACCTCGTCCACCTCATGCTGGATCACGTTGTTGGCCGGGTAGAGGCCGCCGTTCGGGGTGTTCGTGAAGTCCATGATCGCCGTGTTGAGCGAGACGACGCCGTCGAACGTTCCATCGCCCGCAAGGCCGTCGGCCCCCAGGAAGCCGGGCGCGTCATAGCCAAGCGCGCGGAAGCCGGCGGCGGTCGCGATAATGATGTCGGCCTTGTTGCCGGCTGCGAGGTTTGCGGGCTGGAGCGCGGTCGACAGGACGGTGTTTTGCGGATTGCTGAGCGAGTTGCCCGTCAGGCCGCCGAAAACGTAGTCCGAGTAGCTGTCGAAGTAGAGAGCCGTATTGCTGCTGCCCAACCCACCGCCGGTCTGGAAGTCGATGCTCACTGTCGCTGGGTTGGTGAACACGCTGTAGAAGCTGACGGCGTTGTTAATCGCGGCCTCGACCGCGGCCGCGTTCGACAGGCTCGTGATCGACGAGTCGAAGGTGGCGTTGATCGTCAGGGCGTGGCCCTGGCTTGCCGCCGCGAGCAGTGCCGAGGCCGCGACGGCGCCGAGCAGGCGCTTACGGTCAAAGAGCCGAGTCCGGGACATCTGCTGCCCTCCCCAAAAGCGGTGTGAGCGGAACCCCCCGATCACCCCAAAACAAGCGGCCGCGCACGGCCCGTCGAACGAGGGAAACGGCAACTGTCGGCGCCAATCCGCATCCGCCGCGCAGCCCTCGACCTGGGGTAGTGTCGCCCGGTCTGAAATATTGTCAATTCTGTTACCGTCACAGGCGAATTCGGCCCATTTGATACGTGTTTGCAACGGCGTCGACCTGCGCCAACGACGGTGCCGCCGAGCTCGCGAGCGGCTATGATCCGCCGTCGGGCCGTTCGGCCTCGGGGAGAGCGTCCATGAGAATCACCGCGGCGGCCCTGGTCTCATGGCTGTGTCTGGCCGGCCCCGCGGCCGCCGCGCCGCTGGCCGCCTGGGTGCAGATGACCGGGGCCGGCGCCCAGGTCCGCGCGGTCGCCGAGGGCGAGGCCTGTCCGGTCCTGGAGGTGGACGGCAAGGCCGCGCGCATGACGCTGCGCGCCGCGCCGAGCGAGGCCTTCGCCAACAGCGTCTGCGAAGCCGCGTTGCCGAGCGGGGTGAAACACGCATCGGTTGCAGGTCAGGCCCTGCCGCTGCCACGGACCCTGCCGCAGCGGATCGTGATCCTGGGCGATAGCGGCTGCCGGCTGAAGGGTAAGGTGATCCAGAACTGCAACGACCCGGTCGCCGGCTGGCCCTTCGCCCGGGTGGCCAACCTGGCGGCGGCCCAGAAGCCTGACCTGGTGATCCACGTGGGCGACTACTACTATCGCGAGACGCCGTGCCCGGCCGGGGCGGCGGGCTGCGCGGGCAGCCCCTACGGCGACCGCTGGCCGTCGTGGAAGGCCGAGCTGTTCGACCCGGCGGCCGGTCTGCTGGCCGCGGCCCCCTGGGTCTTCGCGCGCGGCAACCACGAAGACTGCCAACGGGGCGGCGCGGGCTGGTTCCGCCTGCTGGACGCCGACCTCAAGGTGAGGGCCTGCCCCGCGCACAGCGACACCTTCTTGGTGGACATCGGCGGCGTGAGCCTGGGCGTCCTAGACAGCGCCGACCCCGACGACAGCAAACCGGTCCCCGCCGAGGCCGAGGCCTTCGCGCACGACCTGAAACCGCTGGCGGCGGCCAAGCAGCCGGTCTGGCTGATCACCCACCGGCCGCTCTGGGAGATTTTCCGCACCGGCCCGGCGCTGACCGACACCGGCGGCAACGTCAACGAGCGCCAAGCCGTCAAGGCCCAGGGGCTGGGCAAGACCGAGACCATCCTCGCCGGTCACCTGCACACCTTCTACAGCTTGGATTTCGGGGCCGGACGGCCGAGCGAGCTGGTGGTCGGCACCGGCGGCGACGTGCTGGACTCAGACAAGGCCTCGTCTGTGGTCCAGGCGACGATCCCGGTGGACGGAAGCCAGGCCCAGGCCTTCGGCATGGACCGCTTCGGCTATTTCGTCCTCGACCGGCAGGGGCGCGGCGACGACTGGATCGGCGTCTTCCACGACCTCACCGACAAGCCGATCGCCCGGTGCGCGCTGCACGCCGGGCGTCTGACCTGCGCGGCGGTCTAAGCCGGGGCGAAAGCCGCGCGCCGGCGGCGGAGCGCGGCGCCGGCCAAGCCGAAGCCCGAGATCATCAGCGCCCAGGCGGCCGGTTCCGGCACGGCGCCCAGTTGCGCCTGGAAGGTCGCCGTCTCGGCCGTGGTGCGGAAGCTGAAGGCGCCGGCGGTGGTGTTGTAGCTGGCGCCGAGGTTCTTCTGGGAGATGCCGGTCAGCGAGAAGTTGCTCTGCAGGTCGTAGCCGCCAAGCGGGCCGCCGACGTACAGGAGGGCGAGGCCAGTCGTGATGTCGCCCATGCCGATGTTGGGGCCGTTGTTGTTGGCGTACAGCAGGAAGTCGTCGGTGAACGCAGCCGACCCCAGGCCCGCGACGTCGACGCTGATCGGCAGGTGGCTGATCTGGTAAGCCCCGACCACGTCGGTCGTGTCCGCCGTTCCGGTGAAGGTCACCAGGGCGTCGGAGAAGACGTCGGCGCCGAGCATGCCGCTGGCGTTCACCGTCTCGATGAAGGTGATCGGCGTCGCCTGCGCCGATTGGGCGGTCAGGCCGAGTGCGCCGGCGATCGCCGCCAGCGCGATTGAAATTCTACGCATCTTGGACTCCACGCGCGGTCGCCCCCAGGCGTGCGCTTCGGGCGGCAACCTGACAGGCCGCGCTCGCATAACAACGGTTCACACCCAGGATGCGAAGTTTTCGCCATTCCGAGGACGTGCGAAAAACGCTAGCACCGGACCATGACCCGCCGCCCCGTGCCTTTCGACATCGGCCCCGTGCACTTCATCGGCATCGGCGGCATCGGCATGAGCGGCATCGCCGAGATCATGCTGCGCATCGGCTATCAGGTGCAGGGCTCCGACGCCAAGGCCAGCGCCAACACCGAGCGGCTGGAGAAGCTGGGGGCCAAGGTGTTCATCGGCCATGACGCCGCCTATGTGGATGGGGCTTCCGCCGTCGTCTATTCCACCGCGGTGAAGGCCGACAATCCGGAGATGGTCGCCGGCCGCGAGCGGCGCCTGCCGCTGGTGCGCCGCGCCGAGATGCTGGCTGAGCTGATGCGGCTGCAGTTCTCCGTCGCCGTGGGCGGCACGCACGGCAAGACCACCACCACCTCGATGGTCGCCTGCCTGCTGGACGCCGGCGGGCTCGATCCTACCGTCGTCAACGGCGGCATCATCAACGCCTACGGCACCAATGCGAAGGTCGGCGCCGGCGACTGGATCGTGGTCGAGGCGGACGAGAGCGACGGCACCTTCCTGAAGCTCAAGTCGACGGTCGCCATCGTCACCAACATCGACGCCGAGCACCTGGACCACTGGGGCGACTTCGAGGCGGTGAAAAAGGGCTTCCGCGACTTCGTGGAGAACATCCCCTTTTACGGCTTCGCGGCGGTCTGCACCGACCACCCGGAGGTTCAGGCGATGGCCAGCCGGGTGGAGAACCGGCGCCTGGTCACCTATGGCGTCAATCCGCAGGCCGAGGTCCGGGCGGAGAACCTGACGATGGGGCCGGATGGCTGCCACTTCGACGTGGTGATCCATCCGCTCCCCCAGGCCGGCAAGGATGGAACGGCGATCCGCTACGACGGCCTGCACCTGCCGATGGCCGGCCACCACAACGCGATGAATGCGCTGGCCGCCATCGCCGTGGCGCGCGAGCTGGGCGTGAAGCCGGAGGACATCCGCAAGGGCCTGGCGGGCTTTGGCGGCGTGCGGCGGCGCTTCACCACCACGGGCGTGGCGAACGGCGTGCGGATCATCGACGACTACGGCCACCATCCGGTGGAGATCGCTTCCGTGCTGAAGGCCGCGCGCGCGGTCACCGACGGCCGGGTGATCGCGGTCGTGCAGCCCCACAGATACTCCCGGCTGAACGACCTCTTCGACGACTTCTGCCACGCCTTCAACGACGCCGACGTGGTGATCGTGGCCGACGTCTATGCGGCCGGCGAGGCGCCGATTCCGGGCGTCGACCGCGACGCCCTGGTGGAGGGCCTGCGCCGCTACGGCCATCGCCGCGTGCTGGCCCTGGAGACGCCCGCCGACCTGCCGCGGATCGTCGGCGAGGAGGCCAGGGCCGGCGATCTCGTGGTCTTGCTGGGGGCCGGCGACATCACCGCCTGGTCCTATGCCCTGCCGGATCAGCTGACAGCCCTTTCGGCGGCGAACGGGGCTGCCGCGGAATGACCTGGCGCGACCGGCTGCCGGAGGTTCGCGGCAAGCTGATCCGCGACGAGCCGCTTGGCCCCTTCACCTGGTTCCGGGTCGGCGGCCCGGCCGACGTGCTGTTCCTGCCGCAGGACGAGGACGACCTCGCGCAATTCCTGAAGGGCCTCGACGCCAGCGTGCCGGTCACCCTGCTGGGCGTGGGCTCCAACACCCTGGTGCGCGACGGCGGGGTCGAGGGCGTGGTGATCCGGCTGGGCAAGGCGTTCGCGGCCACAGAGCCTCGCGATGGGAGCCGCATCTTCGCCGGGGCCGCGGTGCTGGACGCTCTCCTGGCGCGCGAGGCGGGCAAGGCCGGGATCGCCGGGCTGGAGTTCTATCGCGGCGTGCCGGGTTCGGTCGGCGGCGCCCTGGTCATGAACGCTGGCTGCTACGGGTCGGAGACCAAGGACGTGCTGGTCGAGGCCTATGCGCTGACGCGCGACGGGCGACGCCTGACGCTCAGCAACGCCGACCTTGGCTACAGTTACCGCAGGTCGGCCCGCGCGGCGGCCGAGCCGCTGGTCTTCCTGGGCGGCCTGTTCCAGGGCCGGCCCGACGACCCCGCCGCCATCGCCGCGCGCATGGACGAGATCACCGCGCGCCGCGAGCAGACCCAGCCAATCCGTGAGAAGACCGGCGGCTCGACCTTCAAGAACCCGCCCGGCCATTCCTCCTGGAAGCTGGTCGACGACGCCGGCTGGCGGGGCAAGCCTTATGGCGGGGCGATGTTCTCACCGCTGCACGCCAACTTCCTGATCAACACCGGCGAGGCCACCGCCGCCGACCTGGAGGGCCTGGGCGAGGCGGTCCGGGCCGACGTGCGCGCCAAGACCGGCGTCGATCTGGAATGGGAGATCAAACGGATCGGGCGCGCTTGACCCGGTCTGCCGTCTCGGTCACCGGCGTGTCATCCTCGCCGAACCCTCTGTCCCTGAGTCGAAGCCGATGACCGCACCCCTTTCAGGCGTCCATGTCGCCGTCCTCCTGGGCGGGCTCTCGTCCGAGCGGGAGGTGAGCCTGGTCTCGGGCCGCGAATGCGCCGACGCGCTCAAGCGCCTGGGCGCCAGGGTCTCCAGGGTCGACGCCGGCCGCGACCTCGCCCAGGTGCTGACGAAGCTGAAGCCCGACGTCTGCTTCAACGCCCTGCACGGCGAGTGGGGCGAGGACGGCTGCGTGCAGGGCGTGCTGGAGACGATCGGCGTCCGCTACACCCATTCCGGCGTGCTGGCCTCGGCGCTGGCCATGGACAAGGCCAAGGCCAAGGCTGTCCTCTCCGCCGCTGGCGTCGCCGTGCCGGGCGGCGGCCTGTTCAACCGCTTCGAGGCCGCGGCCGACCACGTCATGGCGCCGCCCTATGTGGTCAAGCCGAACGCCGAGGGCTCGTCGGTCGGCGTGTTCCTGGTCTTTGAGGGCGCCAACCGTCCGCCGCAGGAGCTCATCGCGCCCAGCTGGACCTTCGGCGAGGAGGTGATGATCGAGCCCTACATCGCCGGCAAGGAGCTTTCGGTGGGCGTGATGGACGGCAAGGCCATGACCGTCACCGACATAATTCCGCGCACCGGATTTTATGACTACGAGGCCAAGTACGCCGATGGCGGATCGACACATGTCGTGCCCGCGCCCATCCCGCCGCATGCTTTTGAAAAGGCGCTGAAACTCGCCGAGATGGCGCACGCCGCGCTCGGTTGTCGCGGGGTCACCCGATCCGACCTTCGTTACGACGATGTTAACGATGTTCTTGTCCTCTTGGAGGTGAACACCCAGCCCGGGATGACGCCCACTTCGCTCGTGCCTGAGCAGGCGGCTCTGCAGGGCGTGGATTTCGACCGGCTGGTGCTTTGGATCACGGAGGACGCGTATGGCGGCGGCGGTGCGGGGAGGGTCGCGCGTACAGGCGAAGTCCCCGGCTAGAGCGCCCCAGAAGGCGGCGCGCTCAGGTCCGGCCGCCGCACCGGCCAGGGCCGCGCGCCGGGCGCCCAAGCCGGCCCGCGACCATCACGGCCCGTCGGCGAAAGTCGTCCTGATCGGCGCCGCTGCGATCCTTGCCCTCGCCACCGTCGGCGCGCTCGCCACCGGCCACCGCGGCCAACGCCTGGCCGAGGCCATCGGAAGCGGCGTCGACGCCCGCTTCGGCGCCGCCGGCTTCCGGCTGAAGACCATCGAGGTGCAGGGCGCCTCGCCAATGGCCACCGCCGACATCGTCAAGGCGGCCGGCGTCTACAAGAACCAGCCGATCCTGGGCCTCAACCTCACCGACCTACGCAAGAGCGTGGAGAGGGTCGGCTGGGTGAAGGAGGCGCGCGTCGTGCGCCTGCTGCCCGACACTCTGGTGGTCGCGGTGGTGGAGCATCGCCAGCTCGCCGTCTGGCAGCACGCCGGGCGCCAGTTGGTGATCGACGACCACGGCCAGGTGATCAAGGAAGCCGATCCGGCGCGCTTTGCGACCCTGCCGCTGGTGGTGGGCGACGGCGCCGCGGCCCACGCGCCGGAGATCCTGCCGGTGATCGCCCAGCGCCCGCGCCTGATCGGCCAGATGGACGCGCTGGTCCGCGTCGACGACCGCCGCTGGGACGTGCGCATGAAGGACGGTTCGCTGATCCAGCTGCCCGCCGACAATGTCGAAAGCGCGTTGATGCATCTGGAGCGCCTCGACCAGCGTTCGCGCATCCTCGAACTCGGCTTCGACCGCATCGATCTGCGCAATCCCGACGTGGTCTCGGTCCGCCCAAGGCCCAACCAGGCGCTGCCTGTCCAGACGCAACAACCCTCGCCGACCGCGGCGGGGCAATGACCCAGATGGAAGCCTAGTCGATGTTGAAGTTGGCCACCCGCGCGGAAGCGCCCCCAGAGCGGCAGGCCGAGCGCCGCAAGTCCCAGGGGCCGGTCCCGGCCAGCGGCGATAGGCGCGATGGCCGCGACGGGCTGAAGGCGGCCCTGGTGCGCCCGCCGGTGGTCGCCGCCGTCGACCTCGGCGCCTCCAAGGTCACCTGTTTCATCATGAAGCCCGAGGGCGTCCACAAGGGCGACCGGACGCTCACGACGGCTGGGGTTGGGTACGTCCAATCGCGCGGCGTGCGCGGCGGCTCCATCGTCAACCTCGACGAGGCCTCGGAAGCCATCGCTCAGGCCGTCGAGCGGGCCGAGAACGTCGCCGGCGTCAACGTCCAGAGCGTGACTGTCGCCACCGCCGGCGGCCAGCTCACCTCCAACCGCGTCGCCGGCCGGGTCTCCATCGGCGCGCGGCCGATCAGCGACCACGACCTGGTGCGCGCGATCAGCAATGCGCTCGCCCAGATCAAGCTGCCGGGCCGGCGCGCCGCCCACATCCTGCCGATCTCCTGGTCGGTGGACGGGCAGGGCGGGGTGCGCGACCCGCGCGCCATGTTCGGCCGCACGCTCGGCGTCGAGCTGCTGGTCGTCTCCGTCTCGGAGGCCGTGTTCCAGACCCTGGGCGCCTGCGTCGAGCGCGCGCACCTGCAGTTCGAGGGCGTCGTCGCCGCCCCCTTCGTCTCGGCGCTCGCCGCGCTGGAAGAGGACGAGATGGATCTGGGCAGCGTCTGCATCGACATGGGCGGCGGCTCGACCTCCGCGGCGGTGTTCACGGCCGGCTCCCTGGTTCACGTGGAGACCGTGCCGGTCGGCGGCCAGCACGTGACCCAGGACATCGCCCGCGGGCTTTCCACCTCCATCGCCGGCGCAGAGCGCATCAAGACACTGCACGGCAGCGCCATCGCGTCGGCCAACGAGGACCGCGAGATGATCGAAGCCCCGCCGCGCGGGGACGATCCCGGCGCGGGCCCGGTCATCGCGCCGCGTAGCCTCCTGAAGGGAATCATCGCGCCTCGCGTCGAAGAGACCCTGGAACTGCTCCGCGACCGCCTGAAGAACTCCGGCGCCCCGGTCGAGCCGGGCGCGGGCCTGGTGCTGACCGGCGGCGCGAGCCAGCTGGCCGGCGTCCGCGAAGTCGCCGTCCGCGTCTTCGACCGCCCGGTGCGTCTGGGGCGGCCGCGCCGCGTGCCGCACCTGGCCGACGCCGCGAGCGGGCCCGCCTTCACCGCCGCCGCCGGCATCCTGCACCGCGCCGCCTTTGGCCCCCGCGAGGCGGTCAGCGCCAAGGCGCTCGCCTCGGCGAAGCTGCGCCGCGAGCCGCTGGACCCGCGCGCCAACCCGGTCGCCAAGGCGGCGAGCTGGCTTCGGGAAAACCTCTAGCGTCTAGCCGACTGCAGGCCGCGATCCGGCGCCGCGGCGCAGGGCGGCGCCCACGAGGCCAAAGCCCGCCAGCATCAGACCCCAGGCCGCGGGCTCGGGAACCCCGCCTGGCGGGGCGTCGAAACTGCCGGCGACATGGACGCCGCCGGTAAAGGTCTCGCTGTAGGCTTCGAAGCTGGCCTCAAGGCCGAGGGTCGAGGCGTCGAATACCTTCACATGCGGGTCCGCGCCCGCGCCGGCCCCGACGATGATGCTGTCATGGCCGTCGAACAGCCCGCCCGCCACCGAGACACCGCCCAGGAAAGTCGGCGCAAAGGCGTCGAAGCTGTCGAGCGGGGCGAGCGTGTCGGCGTCGTAGACCTTGACCTGCGGCCCGCCGCCGGCGCCCGCCCCGACGATGATCGCGTCCTTTCCGTTCACTTCGCCGAAGGCCACCGAGACGCCCCCCGTAAAGCCCGGGTCGAAGGCGTCGAAGCTGTAGACCGGCGCCAGGGTCGCGGCGTCGAACACCTTGACATGCGGCCCGCCGCCCGCGCCCGCGCCGACGATGATCACGTCCTTGCCGTTCACATCGCCGGAGGCCACCGAGACGCCGCCTGTGAAGCCCGGGTCGAAGGCGTCGAAGCTGGCGAGAACGTTGAGGCTGCCGGCGTCGAAGACCTTCACGTGCGGGCCGCCGCCGACGCCCGCCCCGGTAATGATCACGTCCGTGCCGCCGAAATTGCCGGTGGCCACCGAGACCCCGCCGGTGAAAGATGGCGCGTAGGCGTCGAAGCTCTTGAGGAGGGTCTGGCCACTCGCGTCGAAGACATTGACGTGCGGGCCGCCGCCGGCGCCCGCTCCGGTCACGATCACCGACTGGCCTCCCTCGGTCCCCGCCGCCACGAACGCCCCGCCCGTGAAGCTGGGTGCGTAGGCGTAGAACGAGGCGTCGGCCGCCAGGCTGGGCGTGGCGAAGCTCTTGACCTGCGGGCCGCCGCCCGGTCCCGCGCCGGTGATGATATCCGCCGCCAGGGCGCCGCCGGCGGCCAGCGTCAAGCCAGCGGCCAGGGCCGCGACAACAACTCGCTTCATAGCCATCCTCCGTCGCCCGGGACGGAACCTGGCCCCCTCAGCGGACGCCGTTTGTGGCGAAAAACCTCACACGCGGGCAGTTGCAGCGCACGTCAGCGAGTTGCATGCAGGCGGTCCGCAGCCCGGCGATCTGGCTTGGGGGAGACCTCCCGGCCTGCGCCGAACCGACGCCTTTCACCGCGCCTCTGTCCCGACGCGGGGTCAAGAGCCTAACCTGCCCTGAAACGCCGGCGTTCCTGCAGCGCGGCAGTGGGAGGTTTCGCCATGTCGGGCGCCTACGAACACATCCTTTGCGAGGTCGAGCAGGGGATCATGCAGATCACCCTGAACCGGCCCGAGAAGCTCAACGCCTACACCGCCACCATGGGCGCCGAGCTGGCTCGGGCCTTTGACGCGGCCGACCTGGACGACGAGGTGAGGGTGGTCTTGGTCACCGGCGCTGGCCGCGGCTTCTGCGCTGGCGCCGACATGTCCGCGGGAGCCGACGCCTTCGACACAACCTCGGCGGAGGGGTCGGTTTCGTTTGGCGATGTCTCGCAGGGGCGCCAGGGGCGAGCGGGCGGCGCGGGGATGGTGGGGGCGATCTTCGAGTGCCGCAAACCCTCCATCGCCGCCTTCAACGGCGCCGCGGTCGGCGTCGGCCTGACGCTGACGCTGCCCATGGATATCCGCATCGCCGCCGACACGGCGAAGTTCGGCTTCGTCTTCGCCCGCCGGGGCCTGGTCCCCGAGGCCGGCAGCGCCTGGTTCCTGCCGCGTCTGGTGGGGCTGCCTCAGGCGCTGCGCTGGTGCCTCGACGGGGCGCTGTTCTCTGCGGGCGAGGCGCTGACGGGCGGCCTCGTCAGCGAGGTGGTCTCCGCCGACGAGTTGCTGCCGCGCGCCCGGGCCATCGCACGCTCTATCGCCGACAACACCGCGCCGATCTCAGTGGCCATCACGCGCCAGATGCTGTGGCGCCTGTCGCCGGAGCCGGCGCCCTGGCCGGCGCTGAAGGTCGATGGTGCGCTCGCCATGGCCCTGGGCGCCACTGACGACGTCCGCGAGGGCGTCTCGGCCTTCCTCGAAAAGCGGCCGCCGGTCTTCCCGGGCCGGGTTTCTTCAGACATGCCCAAGGGTTACCCGTGGTGGGACCGATAGGGCCGCCTTTCCCGACTCAAGGCGGTCGTCCACAGTCTTGAGGCGAGTCACCTTGCCGCAGGCGCGCGCCTGATTCGGCTTACGCCTTGTGACGCAAGGATATTTTTCCTCACCGCAGCGCTCGACCCCGGCCCGACTCACGGTATGCGGTTAACGCTCGATTAAGGATGTGGGCGCGTACTTAACGCTTCCTTACGAGGGCGCTTCGGTCGGTTAACCGGGGCGCGTCGGGCCGCAGAATCGGGAAGGACGCAGGGGTCCCATGAGCATCTCTCTCTCAGCGCCACGCGCGACGGAACTGAAGCCGCGCATCGTGGTGTTCGGCGTCGGCGGGGCCGGCGGCAATGCGGTCAACAACATGATCGAGGCGGGACTGGAAGGCGTCGAGTTCGTCGTCGCCAACACCGACGCCCAGCAACTGGCCTTCGCCAAGACCGACCGCCGGGTCCAGCTCGGCGTCCTGGCGACGCAGGGTCTGGGCGCCGGCGCCCACCCCGAGATCGGCATGAGCGCGGCCGAGGAGAGCATCCCGGAGATCGGCGAGCACCTCGACGGCGCCCACATGGTGTTCATCACCGCCGGCATGGGCGGCGGCACCGGCACCGGCGCCGCGCCGATCATCGCCAAGTGCGCCCGCGAACGCGGCATCCTGACGGTGGGCGTGGTCACCAAGCCTTTCCACTTCGAGGGCCGCCACCGCATGCGCCTGGCCGATGCCGGCATCGGCGAGCTGCAGCGCTACGTCGACACCCTGATCGTCATCCCGAACCAGAACCTGTTCCGAGTCGCCAACGAGCGGACCACCTTCGCCGAAGCCTTCGGCATGGCCGACCAGGTGCTGCACTCGGGCGTCCGCTCGATCACCGACCTGATGGTCCTGCCGGGCCTGATCAACCTCGACTTCGCCGACGTGCGCACGGTGATGACCGAGATGGGCAAGGCGATGATGGGCACCGGCGAAGCCACGGGCGAAGACCGCGCCCTGATGGCCGCCCAGAACGCCATCCAGAACCCGCTGCTGGACGAAGTCTCGCTGAAGGGCGCCAAGGCCGTGCTGGTCAACGTCACCGGCGGTCTCGACATGACCCTGCTGGAAGTCGACGAGGCGGCCAACGCCATCTCCGAACAGGTCGATCCGGAAGCCAACATCATCTTCGGCGCCGCCTTCGACCCGTCGCTGGACGGCATGATCCGCGTCAGCGTGGTCGCCACCGGCATGGACGGCGCCTCGATCGCCGCCATCGAGCCCAAGCTCGAGCGCCGGCCGATGACCGCGCCGCCGCTGATGATGCCGGAACGCGCCGCTGCGCCCGAGCCCGCCGCGGCCCCGGCCTACGCGTCGTCGCCGGAACCGGTCGCCGAGCCCGTGCTCGCCGCCGAGACGGTCGAGGAAGAGCAACCCGACCTCTACGCCGCGCCCGTGGCCGCGACCCCGGCCGCGCCGGTGGTGGTCCAGCCCGTGGCCCGTATCGTCGATCCGGCCGCCGCCGAGACCGAGGACGAGCCGCTGTTCGCCGAGCCCGCCTACGAGGAGCGCAAGCCGCGCGGCGGGTTCCTGTCGATGTTCGGTTCGCGGCCGCGCTACGACGCCCCGCAGCCGGCGCCCCAGGCGGCCCAGCCGCGTCCGGCGCCCAGCCGTGGCGGCGCGGCCACAGCGGAGGCCATCGAGCCCGAGCAGGAGGCGCATCAGGGCGAGGATTTGGAGATCCCGTCGTTCCTGCGGCGTCTCGCGAACTAACTGAAAATCTTAACGAACCACAGAGCGCCGCGGCGGCCTTGAAGGGCTTCCGCGGCGCTTCTGTTTTCGGACTCCGTTAACCGAAACATTGCGAAACAGGGATTGTTTTGCTGCGGCGCACCACTTTGCTTAACCGCAAGACTGGGTTCGCGTGTAGGGCGAACGCCTGAGTTTCCAGGGGAAGGCTTCAGCGTGGCGGCAGACGGTTTCCAGAGCGGCGCCTTCCAGCACACCGTCAAGAGCCCGGGGCTGTTCGCCGGCGTCGGCGTCCACACCGGCGCATACACCCAGGTCGCCGTCCGCGCCGGCGACACCGACAGCGGCATCGTCTTCGTCCGTACCGACGTCCTAGACCGCGACAACCGCGTTCCCGTTTCGCCGGAAGCGGTCTGCAAGACCCAGCTTGGCACCGTCATCGAGAACGCCGCCGGGGTCACCGTCGCCACCATCGAGCACCTGATGGCCGCGCTGGTCATGAGCGGCATCGACAACGCGGTGGTCGAGCTCGACGGGCCGGAAATGCCGATCATGGACGGCTCCTCCTGGCCGTTCCTGCAGATCCTCGACCGCGCGGGCCGTCGTCCGCAGGCCGCCGCGCGCCGCTTCATCGAGATCATCGACACCGTCGAGGTCATCGACGGCGACAAGCGCGCGGCGCTGAAGCCGGCCCTTCAGTTCGAGGTCGCCTTCGCCATCGAATTCCCCACCGCGGTGATCGGGCGCCAGGAAATCGACCTGGCCATGGACGAGAACGCCTTCCGCCGCGAGCTCGCCGACTGCCGCACCTTCGGCTTCCTGCACGAGGTCGAGGCCTTGCGCGCCATGGGTCTCGCGCGGGGCGGCACCATGGAGAACGCCGTGGTGATCGAGGGCGACCGGGTGCTGAACCCCGAAGGCCTGCGCCGGCCCGACGAGTTCGTGCGCCACAAGGCGCTGGACGCCATCGGCGACCTCTATGTCCTGGGCGCGCCGATCCTCGGCCGCTTCGAGGGCGAACTCGCCGGGCACAGCATCAACAACGCGCTCGTCCGCGCGCTCGCCGCCCGCCCCGACGCCTACCGCATCGTCACCTTCGCCGACGAGATCGCCGTCGCGGTCTGATCACTGCGACCCTGCCGCCGTTTGCGCGCCACAGTTGGTAGTGTAGATACCGACTCCTCGCGTGGGGGCGCGCGTTCGGTTCATTTGAGGTGTCGGTGTCCTTGGTACGAAATAAGTGGGCTCGCCCCAATTCACTGACCAAGGCGGCTCTTGTCGCTGTCGTCTGCGCCCTGGCCGTCGCCGGGTGTTCCAGCGGGGCGAAGAAGGCCCCCAAGACCAAGCTGGCCTATGAAGAGCGCCCGGTGGAGCTGCTCTATTCCACCGGCGCCGACCGGATGGACAAGCACCTCTGGAACCAGGCCGTCGACTACTTCCAGGAGGTCGAGCGCCAGCACCCCTATTCGGAGTGGTCGCGCCGGGCGATCCTGATGCAGGCCTTCGCCCACTATCAGGCCAACGACTATGACGATGCGATCGGCGACGCCGACCGGTTCATCTCGCTCTATCCGGGCAACCAGGCCGCCGCCTACGCTCACTACATCAAGGCCATCTGCTACTTCGAACAGATCGTCGACGTGGGCCGCGATCAGGCCGCCACCGGCCAGGCGCTGGACAACCTGCGCGAAGTCACCTCGCGCTATCCGCACACCGAATACGCGCTGGATGCGCGCCTGAAGATCGACATGGTCAACGACCAGCTGGCCGGCAAGGAAATGACCATCGGCCGCTGGTACCTGCGCCAGAACGACACGCTCGCCGCCATCGGCCGCTTCAAGACCGTCGTCGAGCGTTATCAGACGACCAGCCACGCGCCCGAGGCGCTCTACCGGCTAGTCGAGGCCTATCTGTCGCTTGGCTTGCTGGACGAGGCCAAGCGGGATGGCGCCGTGCTGGGCTATAACTACCCCGGCGACCAATGGTACATCGACGCCTACAACCTGCTCACATCGAAGGGCCTGCGCCCGTCGTTGGTGCCGGTGGTGGCCTCCAAGCGCAGCGTGTTCCACCCGGCCTACACCAAGGACAAGATCCACACGGTGGCTCCGCCCACCAATGTGCCGGATACGACCGCGGCCTCGCTCGCCGCCAAGCCGGTCAAGGCTGACACGCCAGCGCCCCCGGCCGCCCCTGCCGCCACGGCCGCCGCGGACACGACCACCGCCACGCCGGCGCCGAAGAAGAAGAGCTTCTTCCATATGCCGCACATCTCGATCCCGTTCGTCGGCGGCGGGGACAAGGGCAACCCGACTGCGCCGGACACTGTGCCGACGCCGACGCCCGGCCTCTAGCCGAAGCCAAGACACCCGGGCGCGGCGCGATACGCCGCGCCCCCTTGGATATGAGAACAAAGAGTGATCAACTGTGGCGCGGCCGCACTTTCGCGGCCGGCTGATTCTGTGGCGTGTTGGCTGGCATGTTGATCGGGCTCTGGATCCGCGACGTGGTGCTGATCGAGGCCCTGGACCTGTCCATCGGGCCGGGCCTGACCGTGCTGACCGGTGAGACCGGGGCCGGCAAGTCGATCATCCTGGACGCGCTGGGCCTGGCGGTCGGCGCGCGGGCCGAAGCCGGGCTGGTGCGCCGCGGCGCGGCCCAGGCGGCCGCCTCGGCGGTCTTCGCACCCGCGCCGAACCATCCGGTCTGGGACCTGCTGGAGGAAAAGGGCCTCTCCTACGCCCGCGACGAGGACCTGGTCCTGCGCCGCACCTTGAGCGCCGACGGCAGGAGCCGCGCGTTCGTCAACGATCAGGCCACCGGCGTCGGCGTGCTCAAGGAGGTCGGCGAGGCCTTGCTGGAGGTGCACGGCCAGCACGAGACCGTGGGCCTGTTGGACGCGCGCACCCATCGGCCGTTGCTCGACGCCTTCGGCGGGATCGACGCGCGGGGCGTGGCCGAGCGCTGGAGGGCCTGGCGCGAGGCGCGCGAGGCGGTCGAGGCTCTGCGCGCCGAGGTCGCCCGCTCCGACGCCGAGACCGAGGAACTGACGCTGCGCCTGGCCGAACTCGACCGCCTCGACCCACGCGAGGGCGAGGAGACGGAGCTGGCCGAGGAGCGCGCCATCCTGGGCGCCTCGGAAAAGGCGCTCGCCGACATCGCCGCCGCGCGCGAGGTGTTCGAGGGCCTGACCGGCAAGGTCGCCGGCGCCGCGCGCTCGCTCAGCCGGGCGCACGAGCGCGCTTTGCTGGCCGGCGCGACGGAGACCGGCTCGGCGGTCAGGCGGCTGACGGAAGCCTCGGCCGCCATCGAGCGCGTGCTGATCGAAGCCGCCGAGGCGGAAGCCGCCGTCGACGCCGCCGCCCAGGCCTTCGATTTCGAACCCGACCGCCTGGAAAAGGCCGAGGAGCGTTTGTTCGACCTGCGCGGCCTCGCCCGCAAGCTGCATGTGCCGGTGGAGGAGCTGCCGACGCTCCGCGCCCGCTTCGCCGAACGCCTGCGCGCCGCCGAGACCTCGGAGGACGCGCTCCGGGCCGCGGAAGCCGCGCTGGCCGCCGCGCGCGAGGCCTATCTCGACGAGGCCGGCAAGCTCACCGCCGCCCGCACCGCCGCCGGAGCGCGGCTGGCGATGGCCGTGACGGCGGAACTCGGCCCCTTGAAACTCGACAAGGCCCGCTTCCAGGTCGCTGTGACAGCTCAGCCTGAGGACAAGGCCGGGCCCACCGGCCTCGACCGCGTGGCCTTCGAGATCGCCACCAACCCCGGCGCGCCGTTCGGCGACCTGGGGGCCATCGCGTCCGGCGGCGAGCTGGCCCGCTTCGCGCTGGCGCTGAAGGCGGCGCTGGCCGGCCGGGGCGGCGGCCCGCAGCCCCTGATGATCTTCGACGAGGTCGACCAGGGTGTTGGCGGCGCCGTCGCCGACGCCGTCGGCCTGCGCCTCAAGCGCCTCGCGGCGGAAGCCCAGGTGCTCGTCGTCACCCACAGCCCCCAGGTCGCGGCCCGCAGCGACGCCCATTGGCGGATCGCCAAGGCCGGGGAGGGCGAGCGCCTGCGCACCACCCTGGAAGACCTCTCGCCCTTAGACCGAGAGGAAGAGATCGCCCGCATGCTCGCCGGCGCCGAAATCACCGACGCCGCGCGCGCCGCGGCCCGGGCCCTGATGGAGGCGTAATTTTCCCTCCCCGTGCCGGGGAGGGTGGCGAGCGAAGCGAGACGGGTGGGGAAGCATGGGCCAGCGTGCTGAGTCAGCAGCTGAACGCGAGTTCCCTACCCTGGCCGCTAGCGCGGCCTGTTCCTCCCCATTAAGGGGAGGGGAATGATCCCCGTCGCCGACCTCACGCCCGACCAGGCCGCCGCCGAGCTGGCGCGGTTGGCCGAGGAGATCGCGGGCCACGACATCCGCTATCACCAGCAGGATGCGCCGACGATTTCGGACGGCGACTACGATGCGCTCAAGCGGCGCAACCTGGACATCGAGGCGCGGTTTCCCGACCTCATCCGCGAGGACTCGCCGTCGCTGAAGGTCGGCGCGGCGCGGGCGGCGCAGTTCTCGGCGGTGACTCACGGCGTGCCGATGCTTTCTCTCGACAACGCCTTCGCCGACGAGGAGGCCGTCGAGTTCGATGCGCGAATCCGACGTTTCCTGCGGCTCGGCCCCGACGAGACCGTCGGCTACACCGCCGAGCCCAAGATCGATGGCCTGAGCTGCTCGATCCGGTACGAAAACGGTCAGCTCGTGCAGGCCGCCACCCGGGGCGACGGGCGCACCGGCGAGGACGTCACCGCCAACGTCATGACCATCGACGATATCCCCAACCGCCTGAAGGGCTCCGGCTGGCCGGAGATCATCGAGGTGCGGGGCGAGGTCTATCTGGGCCACGACGCCTTCGCCGCCCTCAACGCCGCGGCCGCTGCGGCCGGCCAGAAGACCTACGCCAACCCGCGCAACGCCGCGGCCGGGTCGCTGCGCCAGATCGACCCGAAGATCACCGCCGCGCGGCCGCTCGCCTTCTTCGCCTACGCCTGGGGCCTGCTCTCCGAGCCGTTCGCGGAGACGCAGTGGGAAGCTCTCCAGAAACTGAAGGCCTGGGGCTTTTCCACCACCGCTGATAGCCGCCGGGTCGAGAACGCCCAGGGCCTGCTCGACGCCTACGCCCACATGGAGGCGCAGCGGCCCAAGCTCAGCTTCGACATCGACGGCGTGGTCTACAAGGTCGACCGGCTGGACTGGCAGCAGCGGCTGGGCTTCGTCACCCGCACGCCGCGCTGGGCGATCGCGCGCAAGTTCCCGGCGCAACAGGCGCGCACCGTGTTGGAGGCCATCGACGTCCAGGTGGGCCGCACCGGGGCGATCACCCCGGTCGCGCGCCTGCATCCGGTCACCGTCGGCGGCGTGGTCGTGGTCAACGCGACCCTGCACAACGCCGACGAGATCGCGCGCCTCGACGCGCGCATCGGCGACACCGTCATCCTGCAGCGGGCCGGCGACGTGATCCCGCAGATCGTCAGCGTGGTGGTGGAGGAGCGTCCCAAGGGCAGCGAACCCTTCGCCTTCCCCACCCGCTGCCCGTGCCCGCTGCACACCGAGATCGCCAAGGAGACCACGGCGGCCGGCGCCGAGACGGTCGTGCGCCGCTGCACCGGCGAGTTCGCCTGTCCCTTCCAGAGGCTCGCCCACCTGCGCCACTTCGTGTCCCGCCGCGCCTTCGACATCGAAGGCCTGGGCGAAAAACAGATCGTTCTCTTCACCGAGAAGGGTTGGCTGGAGTCGCCCGCCGACATCTTCCGGCTGAAGGACCGGCGCGCTGAGATGCTGGAGATGGAGCGCTTCGGCGAGACCAGCGTCGGCAACCTGCTCGAGAGCATCGAGGCCCGCCGGCGGATCGACCTCGACCGCTTCATCTACGGCCTGGGCATCCGCCACGTGGGCGAGACCACCTCACTGGCGCTCGCGCGACACTTCGAGACCGCCCACCGCTTCGTCGAGACGTCCAAGCTCGCCGCGACCCAGATGGCCGGCGCCGTCTTCGCCGAGCTGTCAAATCTCGACGGCCTCGGCCCCACCGCGGTGTCCGCCGTGCTGGAGTTCGCGCGGGCCGGGCAGGGCGTGCTGGCGCCGCCGGACCTGTCGTTCGACAGCCATCTTCGCCTGGCCATCCCCAAGCTGAACTCGAAGGCCCGTGCGGCGCTGGAGGTCCGGTTCGGCGACTGGGCGGCCTTCGAGACGGCGGCGCGGCAGGCGGCGGCGGAGACCCCCGGCGAAGCCTTCAACGAGGTGGCGTCGGTGGACGCGGTGGGCGTGGTCGCCGCACGGATGATCGCCGAGTTCTTCGGGGAGGATCACAACCGCGCGCTGGTCGACGACCTGATGGGCCAGCTGACGGTCATCGACGCCGAGCGGCCGAAGACCGACACGGCCGTGGCCGGCAAGACGGTGGTGTTCACCGGCGCCCTGGAAAAGATGACCCGCGACGAGGCCAAGGCCCAGGCCGAGGCTCTGGGCGCCAAGGTCTCGGGCTCGGTGTCGAAGAAGACCGACCTGGTGGTCGCCGGCCCCGGCGCCGGCTCCAAGCTCGCCGACGCGCAGAAGCATGGCGTGCAGGTGATCAGCGAGGAGGAATGGCTGGCCCTGGTGGGCGGCTAGATCGCCTTCTTCCAGAGGTTCTTCGCCACGGGCGCGATCGGTTCGTCCGCCGCCAGGCCGTAGAGCCAGCCCTGGGCCATGTCGACGCCGGCGCGGCGCACCTCGTCCTCGACCGCCGAGGTCTCGACCATTTCAGCCAGCGTCCTGATCTTCAGGTCGCGGCACATCTCGACGATGTGCTTGATGAAGGTCGTGCCGCGGCCGCCGAACTGCAGGTCGCGGATGTAGCGGCCGTCGATCTTCAGCACGTCGAAATGCAGCTGCTGCAGATAGGCCAGCGAAGCCGACCCCGCGCCGAAGTCGTCCAGGCAGACCTGGCAACCGGCGCCGCGCAGGGCCTGCAGGTGCCGGTCGGCGAGCGGCAGGTCGTCGATGGCCGCGCTCTCGGTGAGCTCGAACATCAGCCGCCCACTGAGGTCCGGCTGGCGCGCTACCAGGCCCAGGACGCGGTCGATGTAGGCGGCGCTGACGATGGTGCGGCCGGAAACATTGACGGCGAGGCTGAGCGCCGCGTCCCGCGCCATCTCGGCGGCGGCCTTTTCGAGGATGGCGAAATCCAGCGCCTCGATCAGGTCCATCTCCTCGGCCATGCGGATCTGCGGGAACGGGCTCTTGTCGTCGCCGAAGCGGACCAGCACCTCGTAGTGGTGCAGCGCGCGGCTCGCCAGGTCGACCACCGGCTGATAGGCCAGCTGGAAGTCCTTGCCGCTGATCGCCGTGCCGAGCGCGCCGGCCTGGGCGAGCGTGTGGTCCATGGCCGCGTTCAGCGCCTCGGCGAGGTTGCCGGGCGCGGGCCAGCCGGAACCTTCGCGCGAGAAACCGTCGAGCGTGTAGCGCAGCGCCTTCATCATCTGCGCCGGACGCTCGGTCCCGGACATGGAGACCGTCCCGGCCGACGGCGTGATCGGACTGTCGGTGACGCCCCGCAGGAGCTGGTTCAGGCGCGCGGCCAGGATCTGCGGCGACTCGCCCCGGGCCCGGACCAGCGCGAAGCGGTCGTGCTCCAACTCGGTGGCTGCCGCGCCGCCCCAGGATTGGGCGCGCAACAGGGCTGCGACGCCGGCGTCGAGCTCCTCGCGGTCCTCCGGCGAGCCCTCGCTGCGCGCGGCGCTGAGGCCGTCGAGCTCGACGAGCGCCAGCTCGAGTTCGCGCACCGCGCCGGTGGTGATGCCCATCAGGTCGCTGGCGAGCGCCTCGAAGGCGGCGCGGTCGGGCAGGCGGCCGGCGAACTGGGCCGGCTCGTAGCGGGCGCGGGCCAGCGCGCAGGAAATGGCGCCGCCGTTTTCCGGCAGGCGCAGCGCCGTCAGGCTCGCGGCCCGCTCCGGCGCTGCCAGGCGCACGATCACCGGGCTGCAGCGGCGGCCGGTTTCCAGGCCCTCGATCAGCATCGCCAGCATCCGCTGGTCCGCTGGATCGATGAAGTCGCGCCAGGCGTGGCCGGCGATTTCGGTCTCCGCCGCGCCCGACAGGGCCTCGCTCGCGCCCAGCGCGAACGCGATCTGGCCGTCGGGCGCAATCTCGATCAAGAGATCGGCGCTGGCGAAGGCGAAACCCAGCAGTCGGCGCGCTTTCAGCGGCAAATCGCACGTCCTCCCAGACGATAAACTATCCGCACGGCCTTAATTCAGCGTTTCTCCAGACGGTTGCATTGACATCAATTCGATATTTAGCTAAATGTCACCTCATGAACGCCGTGTTCAAAGCCCTCTCCGACCCGACGCGCCGCCACGTCCTGGAACTGCTCCGGGACCGGCCGATGACGGCCGGCGAGCTTTCCGACCACTTTCCAGTCTCCAAGCCCACCATGTCGGCCCACTTCGCCGTCCTGCGCGAGGCCGATCTGGTGCACGTCCATAAGGACGGCAAACTGGTCATCTACGCTCTCAAGCTCTCGGTGCTGGAAGATGCGCTGCTGGGCTTCGTCGGCGCCTTCAGCGCCGTTACGGCGGCCACGACGCCTGCCGAGCCCGCCGTTCTCAAGAAGGGAACCCCCCGATGAAAATTCACCGCAACACTGCCGTCGCCCTGATTTTCGCCGGCGGCTACATGGCCGGCGCCTTCGGCCTGAAGCTCGCGGAGCGGGCCGGTTACCTGTCGCACGACACCGTGGTGCGCGCCCTCGCGGTGTTCAGCGGGGTCGTGCTCGCCATCTATGGCAACTTCCTGCCCAAGACCGTTGGACGGGTTCGCAATCCGGCGCAGGCGATCCGCATGCAGGCCGCGCTGCGGGCCGCCGGCTGGGCCTTCATGCTGGGCGGCGCCGGCTATGCGGTGACCTCGCTCCTGCCGCTTCCCGACGCGGTGCCGCTCGCGATCTTAGGCTCCGCCACCGCCTATGTGTTCGGCTATTCGGCCTGGGCCTTCATGGAGACCGACAAGCCCAAGGGCGGCTCACCGCAGCCTCGCCCTTAGGACAGGCGAGGGGCCTCCGCCGGCGGGGGCGGCGCGGCGGGTTCCTCGCGGTCTTCGGGCCGCAACGCCGGCTCGGGCGGGTCGCGTTCGGTTGCGGCGGTTGGGACGCCACGGTCCGGCGCGGCGGCCGCCTGTTCAGCCGTGGGCTTGTGGCCGATGCCCAACACCCGCTTGCCGGCGCGGACGGTGGCGCTGCCGACCGGGCCGCCGACGAAGCTCGCCGCGATGCCGCCGATCGGACCGGCGACCGCGGTCCCGGCGACCTGGGCGGCCAGGCTGCCGGCCACGCCGCCTGCGGCCTCGTCCAGCTTGACCTTCGGCTTCGGCTTCGGTTCCGGCTCGGGGGGCCGCAGTTTGTCGCCCCAGGGTGAGACGTCGGGCGGCGCGGCTTCGGCGGGCGCGGGGCGGTCCTCCGGCGCGGCGGGTTCCACGCGCGGGGGAGCGGCCTGGTCGGGCGGCGCGTCGAGCCGAGGGGCCGGCGGCGCTTCGCTGGGCGGCGGCTGTTCCTCGCCCGGCGGGGTGTCGTGGATGCGGGTGACGGGCTGGGCCATGGCGGGCGCCGCCAGGGCGGCGGCAAGGCCCGCGATCAGTACGCTACGCATCGCAAATCTCCTTCGCCCAACGGGTGAAGGCTGCTGAACGCCTGGCCGGCCCCTAGGTTCTGGCGCCGCTGCCCGGACTCGCGCGATGCTTCCGGTCCTTGGAGGAGCGCTTGCCATGGCCGGACCCGCATCGAACCCGGCCAGATGGATGCCCGACGTCGTGGTGGCGCGCCCGCGGCTGTTCGTCTCCATCCTGATCGGCCTGATCGTCGGCCTGGGCTGCCTGGCTTTCCCGCAGATGAACGTCTCGACCCGTTGGATTCTCGGCTGGGACGCGCTCTCGATGACCTTCCTGGGCACGATGTTCGTCAGCATGATCAGCCATAGCCCGACCGAAATCCGCGCCCGCGCCGCCCTCGACGACGAGGGCAAGGGCGTGATCCTGGGCCTGGTGCTGATCGCGGCCTCGGCCAGCGTCTGGGCCGTGGGCGTTGAGCTTTCCATGGCCAAGGAGGCGCACGCCGCGATGAAGGTCGTGCATATCTCGCTCGCCTTCGTCACCGTAGTGGCGTCGTGGCTGATGGTGCAGATGATCTTCGCCCTGCATTACGCCCACGAATACTACGGGGTCGACGAGGACGATGGCGCGCGCGACGCCATGGGCATCGAGTTCCCGGGGACGCTGGACCCGGACTATTGGGATTTTCTGTACTTCGCGGTCGTCATCGGGGTGGCCTGCGCCACGGCGGACGCGAACATCACCTCCAAGGGGCTGCGGCGGCTCTCCACCGTCCACTGCCTGGTGGCTTTCGCCTTCAACACGATCATCGTGGCCCTCACCATCAACCTGACGGCGGGGTTGTTCTAGAGCGGTCACAACCTTCCCCGCGGGAGCGGGGAAGGCGCTGAAGGGTGCTTAGTCGTTGACTCGCAGGTTGGTCGCCGAGGTCTTGCCGCTGCGGCGGTCGGCTTCCAGGTCGTAGGCCACGTGCTGGCCTTCGTTCAGGCCGCGCAGGCCCGCCTGTTCCACCGCCGAGATGTGCACGAACACGTCCTGGCCGCCGTCTTCGGGCTGGATGAAACCGAAGCCCTTGGTCGGGTTGAACCACTTCACCGTGCCCGCGCCGGCGCCGGCCGGGTCGCCCGCCGGGCGTCCGCCGCCACCGCCGCCGCCGAAGCCGCCGCCGCGCGGACGGTCGAACCCGCCGCCACCGCCGCCGCCGCCGCGTGCTGGCGCTTCACCGTGTCCGGTGACCACCAGTTGGCCAGCCGAAAGTTTGCCGGACCGTCGGTCCTGCTCAAGTTCGAAACTGACCAGATCGCCTTCATTCAGGCCCCGAAGGCCCGCCTGTTCGACTGCTGAGATATGGACGAAGACGTCGCTTCCGCCGTCGTCCGGTTGGATGAAACCAAAGCCCTTAGCGGTATTGAACCACTTGACCGTGCCGCTCGCCATTCGCCTGACCTAACCGAGATAGAGTCTTACGCCCGCAAAAACGCGGGTCGTCCGGCCGTCGAATTTGACGATCCGTGCAAGCTATGTAGCGGGCGAAGAGCCAGTAGGCCAGCGGCGCCGTGACAGAACAGCGCAATCAGCCTATTTCAGCGGCCTTCGAATCCCACCCTGCAAGGCGCGAAGACCTCCCTTGAACAGTATTTGTGTCTATTGCGGCTCGGCCCTAGGCGTTGATCCGGCGTTCCAAGACGAGGCGATCATCGCGGGCAATCTGATCGCCAAGCAGGGCCTCACGCTGGTCTATGGCGGCGGCAAGGTGGGGTTGATGGGTGCCGTGGCCGATGCGGCGCTGGCGGCCGGAGGCAAGGTCGTGGGCGTGATGCCAGCTGATCTGGTCAATCAGGAAATTGGCCACAAGGGACTGACGGAACTGAAGATTGTCAATTCCATGCACGAGCGGAAGTGGGCGATGGCCGAGCTTTCCGACGGCTTCCTATGCCTGCCTGGAGGCCCGGGGACCTTCGAGGAGATCTTCGAGCAATGGACCTGGGCGCTGCTCGGCTTTCACGCCAAGCCCTGCGGCTTCGTCAATGTCGGCGGCTATTACGATCCATTGCGCTCTACGGTCCAACAGATGGCCGACAAGGGGTTCTTGGCTCAAAAATATGTCGACATGCTGATCTACGCCGACACCACGGCCGCCGCGCTTCAGGCGTTTGGCTCCTACGTCGCCCCAGCTCCCAAGTGGGGCGTAGCCCCCGTCGAGCAGCGTTACTGACGCCGCCTAAGGGCTGGCCCGGCGCGGCCTGCATCCTCGGATGGGCGAAAAGAGCGCTATGCAGCGGACAAGGTTAGGTGTTTATTAACCATCATGGACCCGAATTTTGTCGTTCTGCTGATGCTTGTGGGCGCGGCCGCGGCCTTCGGATTTGTCGTGGCCTTGTTTTCGAGCGAGCAGGTTCGCCAGCACGGACTGGGCGGCGCGCTTATTCGCGCCTTCACCGGCGGTGGCTATAAGCCTTACGGCCACTGACTTGGCGCCTGGCCCCAAGAAAACAGCCCCCGGCCTGGGCCGAGGGCTGCAAAATCTGTGGCTGACTTAAGCGACTAGCCTTCGCGATCGTAGCGGATCTGGGCGGCCAGGCGGTCGAGACGTGCTTCGAGTTCGTCGCGATCGCGATCGCTCAGATAGCCGCCGCTTGTCCGATTGTATTCATCGCGACGGATGTCATTTAGGGCGCGCTCCGCATCCTTGCTTTCGCGCTTGGAGAGCCGACCGTCAGCGCGGCTGCGTTGGATGCGCTCATCCATCCTGGCGATGCGATCTTCGATGCTTAGCCTGTCGTGGCCGACGTAGGTGGCGTTGGCGCTATAGCCGCCGACATTCGGGGGCGGACCATCGATCCAGGCGCCCTCGCGGTCGTAATAGCCGTAGGCGACCGAGCGATCGGCGCGGTTGTCATGCCAACGGCCTTCATTGTCATAGAATCCATAGGCGTGGGCGCAGTCGCGCGGGCCGCGCGAGGCCTGGTTGCCGATGACTGCGCCGCCAACGCCGCCGATGATCGCGCCAGTGCCTTTTTCGCCGTGGCCGGCGACGGCGCTGCCAAGGAGCGCGCCGGCGACCGCACCTAGGGCCGTACCTGCTGCGCGGTTAGCGCTGCGCTGCTCGCAGGTTTCCTGCGCCATGGCCAGTGAGGGTATGAGTGCGACCGCAGCGACGCCAGCGGCCACCAAATGCTTACGCATGAACTATCTCCTTTGGTGTGGGATTAGTCCCTCGCCATTGGACTGAAAACGTTATCTAGCGGCTAAGGTTCCGAAATCGGCCGGCGCCGGCTAGGGTCAGGGATCATCAGGGGAGCTAAGAATGCAGGGTCTACGGGGTCTGGTTGTCGGTGTTTTGGCGGGCCTGGCGGCCTCAACGGCGGCGCAAGCTGCGCCTTCGCTCGAGCCGCATGATTTCACCATCAAGGACTTCCATTTTCGGTCCGGAGAGACCCTGCCGGAGCTGAAGCTCCACTATTACACCCTGGGTCAACCGAAGAAGGACGCCGCGGGTCACATCACAAACGCGGTCCTGATCTTGCATGGCACCGGCGGCTCCGGCCGCCAGTTCGCTGCGCCGCAGTTCGCCGACGTGCTCTTTGCGCCAGGCGGACTGCTCGACCCGGCGAAGTATTTTCTGATCATGCCCGACGATATCGGTCACGGGGCCTCGTCTAAGCCCTCCGACGGCCTTCACATGCGCTTTCCGCACTACGATTACGCCGACATGGTCGAAGGCGAGCACGCGGTGGTGAGCCAGGCCCTGGGGGTTCAGCAGCTTCGCCTGGTGATGGGCACCTCGATGGGGTGCATGCATACCTTCCTTTATGCTGAGATGTATCCAGACGGCGCGCGCGCAGCGATGCCATTGGCCTGTCAGGCCCTGGCGCTTGGGGGACGTAACCGACTTTGGCGCGAGATGGCGGTCACCTCGATCAAGGCCGATCCAGCCTGGCAAGGCGGCGACTACACCAGCGAGCCCCAGCTTGGGTTACGCGGTGCGGAGAACCTGCTGCTCCTGGCCGGCCAGTCGGCCTGGCCGATGCAGGTCGCCATGCCCAGGGGCGAGCAGGTCGACGCCTGGTACGCCGCACAGATTCCTGAGCGCATCAAGACCGCCGAGGCCAACGACCTGATCTATCAGTTGGAAGCTTCGCGCACCTATGACCCTTCGAAGGACCTGGAGAAGATCAAGGCGCCGCTGACCTGGGTGAATTCGTCTGATGACTTCATCAATCCTCCAGAGCTGGGCCTCGCCCAGGTTGAAATCAAACGCATCAAGGCCGGGCGCTTTGTCCTCATTCCGTTCGGACCCGACACCCATGGCCACGGCACCCATACCTGGGCGGTGTTCTGGAAGAATGATCTTGCCGAGCTTTTGAACCGCTCAGGCGGTTAGGCGGGCCTGGGCCTCAAGACGTCGTGCTCACCGACCATGTGGCGTCCTGGATCTCAGCATGGGCTTCCAAATGGCTGGTGATCGCATCGAGGTCGTCGGCGTTGGCCGTAGTCGGCACCAGGGTCGCGGCCAGTTCGACGATTTCGTCGCCTTCTGAGACCACCTCGATCTCGCGAACGGGGTAGTGGTAGCGCTCAAGCTCATCATAGATGAGGTCGCGCGCGCTGGGCGCTTCGGCCGGCGCGCAGGTCACATGGATCTGATAGAGCGCCTCGGTCTCGCCAGGCTTGATCGGCCGGCGGTTGACGTAGTCGACCAGGGGGCGAAGCAAGGTGTTGCCGCCCAACACCAGGGCTGCAACCGCGGCGGCCTCGCCAAGCAGCCCTGCGCCGGCGAAGGCGCCGACTGCGGCGGTGCTCCAAAGCGTGGCGGCCGTATTGAGGCCGCGGACCTGGGTTCCTTCTTTCATGATCACGCCGGCTCCCAAAAACCCGATGCCGGTCACCACATAGGCCACGATATTGGCTTCGCCGCCCGGGCCGGCCAGCCGATCACCCAGGTGGACGAAGGCCGCGGTGCCGACCGAGACCAGGACCATGGTCCGAAGGCCGGCGTTGCGTTGGCGGATCTGCCGCTCGAGCCCGATCAGGCCGCCCAAGGCGAACGCTGCGACCAATCGAACGATCGTCGTCAGGACCGGGGCGAGGTCTGGGCTCAACATCTGCGGTCGTCCCCCAGTTTGAGGCGATAAGCCCTATAGTAGCGGTTTTCTATCGGACGTAGCTGGCGCCATTGATGTCGATGACCGCGCCGGTCATGGAGGCGGGCGCTTCCAGGGCCAAATAGGCCACGCAATTTGCGATTTCTTCTGGATCGGCCACTTTTCCAAGCGGGATATCGGCCAGCAGTTTGTCGCCCCCGCGGCTCGCCAAATAGTCCTCGGCCATGCCGGTCATCGTAAAACCTGGGCAAACGCCAAAGGCCAGGACGCCTTCGCCTGCATAACCGCGCGCGATCGACTTGGTCATGGCGACCATGCCGGCCTTGGAGGCGGCGTAGTGCCAGTGAAGCGGGCTATCGCCGCGATAGGCGGCCCGGCTCGCGACATTGACGATGCGACCGCCCTGGCCGCGCTCGCGCCAGTGCAGCACCGCGCGTCGACAAAGATCGGCCGAGGCTTGCAGGTTGATCTGCAAGGTCCTGCCCCAGGCTTGGCTCCAGGCCTCGTCTGGGGCTTCCAGGGCTATGGGCTCGAAGACGCCGGCGTTATTCACCAGGACATCGATGCGCCCCTCGAGCTGGTCGAGCGCGCGCTCCCAGAGCCGGTCGGCCGCAGCAGGCTGGGCGAGGTCGGCGCCCACCACCCGATCGGCGTCGCTGCGGCCATGACCTATGAAGCGCTGGCCGCGCTCATCCAGCGTCTCAGCGATCGCCTTGCCGATCCCGCGCGTGGAGCCGGTGACCAGGATGTGGGGGCAAGGCTTGGTCATGGCGCGTTCGCCCTATTCTTCTGCCACGCCACCGGCATCGGATCGCGGCCGTCTTCGGCTATGAAGCGCTCGATGCGGGCGCGAAGGATCGGCAGCGGGACGCTGCCCAGTGAAAGCACCGTGTCGTGGAAGGCGCGAATGTCGAACTTGGGACCAAGGGCGGCTTCGGCCTTGGCGCGGGCCTCGGTGATCGCCATCATGCCCAGGTAATAGCTCAGCGCCTGACCGGGCCAGGAGATATACCGGTCAACCTCGATCTCGATGTCATGATCGGCCAAGGCGGTGTTGTCGTGCAGATACCGAATGGCCTGAGCCCGCGTCCAACCCTTGTGATGAATGCCGGTGTCCACGACGAGACGGGCGGCGCGCCACATCTGGAACGTCAGCATTCCGAAGCGATCGTAGGGGGTGTCATAAAGGCCCATCTCGACGCCAAGCCGCTCGCAATAGAGCGCCCAGCCCTCGCCGTATGCTGAGATGTAGACGTCGCGCCTGAAGTCAGGGAGAGCCTCCTGCTCTTCGGCCAATCCGCCTTGCAGTGCGTGGCCTGGGGCCGATTCATGCAAGGTGAGGGCGGTGAGATTATAGAGCGGCCTTGAGGGCAAGTCGTAGGTGTTCAGAAGATAGGTTTTGGCCCCGCCGCGGGCTGACGTGTAGAAGGGCGCGATGTCGGGCGCCACCGGCTCGATCCCAAAACGACTGCGGGGCAGCCACCCGAAGAAGGCCGGAAGCTTGCCGTCGACCCGCTTTGCGATCCACGCCGCGCGGTTGAGGAGCTCCTGTGGGGTTTTCACATAGAACTGGGGGTCGGTCCTGAGGAAGTTCAGGAAGGCCGGGAAATCCCCCTGAAAGCCGGTCTCCTTCATGACCACCAGCATCTGGGCGTGGATCTTGGCGACTTCTGAGAGCCCAAGCTGGTGGATCGCCTCGGGATCCATGTCGAGGGTCGTGAACTCTTTGATCTGAGCGCGGTAATAGGCCTTGCCGTCAGGAAGGTCCTCGGCCGCCAGCGCAAGGTTGGCGTGGGGAATATAGTCCTCACGCAGGAAGCTCAGCAAAGACCGGTAAGCCGGCTGCACCTGGCCCTCGATCGCAGCGCGGGCCTGGGCGCGTAAGGCTTCCTGCTCGGCTGGGGGCACCGATGCGGGCATGGCTTTGAAAGGCTTCCAGAAGGGCGTTGCTTCAGCGCCCTTGGCCTCGGCGATCATCGAGACCGAGACGTCGCGACCGCTAAGCGTCGCCCTTGGCGGGGTGAACCCGCGTTTCAGGCCTGCGCGCATATTCACCGTCTGCTCGGCGAAATAGCGCGGTATGTCGTTTAGTTGGGCGATGTAGTTTTTATAGTCCTTCGTCGAGTGAAATGTCCGCGAGGCGGTAAAGCCCAGGTTGGCCCAGAACGATGAGTCCGAATTGAATGGCTTTTCGTATTCGCGGAATGTCTGCTGCGCGATCAGGGTGTCAAGCTGGTCGCGGTAGACTTCGAAGTTGACCGCTTCGGCCTGCGAAAGGTCAGCCTTGTCGACGCCGTCAAGGCGATGGCGAACATCTTGCCAGTAGGCCAGCCTTCGCGCCTGATCGGCGGCGTCGACGCGCGGCAGATGGTCGGGAAGTGCAGCTTCACCACGCTCATTTCCGGGGAACTCGCCTTTACGCCAGGCCCATTCGGTTTTGTAGATCGCCTGGAAGCGCGCATCGCTATCCCCAGGCGCCGCAAAGGCCGCGGGGGCTGCGACCAGGGCGAAGCTGAGGGCGGCCAAACCGGCGAGCCTTTTTACCTGCATTGCGCTCTTCTCCAATCGGGCGAAACCACAATGGCCTGGGCCTGGGCCGACCTGACCGGTAACGAATTTCGCAACGCGGTAAAGGCCAAGCCTGGGCTTTGACGCTACGGCGCTGCGCGCGGTGCAGCCTCGAACTGCGCGACGCCGTCGCTGATGCTGTAGTAGTCGCCCTTGTCGGCGATGAAGATGTGCACAGCAAGCTCGGTTTGGGTCGGCGTGTCGAACGCCCCCATGGCGATGGCGGTCACGTCCTTGGACTGGTTATCCCAAAAGAGCGAAGATCCGCAGACCGCGCAAAAGCCCCGCCGCACCTTCTCCGAGGACTGGAACCAGGTGATGTGCTCTTCGCCCTGGATCATCACGGCTGATCTGGCGACATCGGTCGATGCAAAGACGTGTCCGGAATGTTTGCGGCACATGGTGCAATGACACGCATCGGGCCCTGGCAAGGCTCCTGAGACCTCAAAGGTGATTGCGCCGCAGAGGCAGGAACCCTTGTGCATACCAACGTCTCCAGGAAACTCGACGAACCGGGCCTTTGGCGAGGGTGATAGCGATCCGGCGCAGAGAAGTCATCCCGCCGACCGGGCCGTTAATTTGAGCTCCTGCGATTTGCTGGAATTGAACAAATCCACGCCGAGCGCAGGCCAAAGCCGGAGGCGATGACGCCTCGGACGCGCGTGCAGATGAATTTTCACCCTGCGCGGACGGCCCTTCTGGCCGGCGCGGCGCTTTTTGCTGTTCCGGCCGCGACAAGCCCGCCGATTCGCAGCTTCGATGGCGAGCTGAAGCCCCGCACCCAAGTCCGCACGACGTTCAACACCAGGCGCCTAGCGTCCAGGCAAAAGGGGTGTGATCGTCGTCCCGGCGAATTGGACGGCGCCGACTTGGGGACAATCAGGGCTCAACGTCTCACCGTACCCGCGGCCCGGCTCAAACACCCGACACCTTGGCCGGCATGCCTGCCGTGACCCGAACTTGATGTCCTCATAGAGGTCATCAGCCGAGCCACGGCCGACACGCGCTTGGCTAAAGCGAGGCTGGCGCGATCAGAGAACCCGAGGCGCGGGGTGCGCGCGCATCACCTTTGGTGTGAGCAGGCGACGTCGTATTGCGCAACCGAGGCGGTATTGCCTGAGTTCTGCGGTTGCTGCCCGGCATAAACCGTTCCGGCTTTTCCGTTCGGATTGAAGGGCGAACCTGGCGAGGCGGCCGCGCCGCCAGGCGTCAAGGGCGCAGTTGCGCTGCCACATGTTTGGTTGGGTTGACCGGTCGTAGCCGGGCCCCGAAGCGTGGTTGATGTCTGTGGGGCGGAGGCGGAGGTTGTCGCCGCCGGAGCACCGCGCGCAGCCGAGGCCGGTCCAGACGGCGGATGTCCCGCGGCAAGCGCCGCAGCTGGGATCGCCATAGAAAGACACGCAACCAACAACGTCGAAGGTCTATTCATATTCATTCCTCCTTGGACCCGGCCTCCACGAACGTGCGCCTCCTCGCAGACTGGCTGCCAGGCGGACGTCGACGGCGCAGCCTGCGAGCATCGCTGGCTTGAGCCCGACCCCGGCCTTACGAGGCGACAAACGTAAAACGACCAAGTGTCCTTAAAGCGCCCTCAGCCTTCCCGGCTCGCCTTACGTGTCAGGCTTGGAAAGGTTCCTTCAAAGTTGAGCTGACGCGCCGATAGGCGCCGTAAGGTTCTGCTGAGCAAGGACTTCAATGGGCTTCCGGGACAGGGGTTGCAAAGCCCAGCGTGGGCGCTCGTGAGCGCCCATGAGGTCCTGAAATGCATTGCACAGCTGGACCAGGCGAGCTTCGAGGTTTTGCGGCGCGCCCGCGAAGTCAGTGAAGGCGCCTTTGCGTCGCCGACCCTATGGGACGGTGCTAGGGGACAGTTCTAGTCGGGCAAGTCCTTGCGCGGGATAGCCGCCACCTCTTCGGGGGTGAGCTTGCGCAGCGACTTTGCGATGATCGGCTCGCGAAAGCCGTGATCGTTCAGGGTCAGGTCGAGGTCCAGCGGTGAGCAGATCCAGTCTGATCCGCGAACCTCGTCAACAAGGACGACGTCTAGGTCTTTGCGCACGTGGCTCCCCTTGGGGAGGCCCACTTGATAGATGTCATGCTGGCCGACGCGAATATAGAGGAAGGACCCATCGCCAGGCGCGCTCCAACCTTGCCAGGTGCTGCTGGCGAAACAGGGAGCTTCCGACTTTTTATCAGGCGCGGCGTTGGCGGTTTGCGAGGTGATCGCGGCGACCATAAGGCCTGCTGCGATCGGAAGAAGACGGATGACCATCAGCAACCTCCGGGTCATGACTGCAAGATTTCATCCTAGGATACCAGAAAAGCCGGATCTTCCGATATCAAACTCCGTTTCTCGGGCAAGACACCGGTTTAGCGCCGCGCGGCGCAGGTTGATTGCACAACGGTGGTTGCCCTTGGCGCAATCATCGCGCACAGGACGGCCATGGCCCGCAGGCGACCCGACCGCGCTCAAACTCTAAGAAGCCGCCGCATCTGGTGGGATCGCCACGGATCGTTTGCGCGTGGCATGATCGCTGGGACCATTGTAACCCTGCTCGCCACCTGGCTCGTACACACCGTGCTTGCGCATCTTTGAGTTTGAGCGGTCGGCCAAGACGCCGACGGCTTCAACGCCCGGCCTGTCGGTCAGGAAGGCTGATCGAGCTTCACCTTTACGGGCCTCTGAGAGACGGGCAAAAAAGCATCCACGGACCCACGACGTCAACAAGCGGTCCGGCAAGTTGAGAACCTGGACTTGCCGGCCCCGCGAAGCCCACGGATCAGCCTTTGCGGACCTCGAACCTCCTAGCAGGGCTGGCCCTGGCGTTCATCGTTGCGACGCAAGCCGCCGCTGGCCCGCGAACGCTTGAGGCCGGGGCGGTCGCCGCACCGGATCGCTATGGCGCGCTGGCCGCCCAAGAGGTGCTGAAGGCCGGCGGAAATGCGGTCGACGCCGGCGTCGCCGTGGCCTTTGTTCTGGCCGTCACCTATCCGGAGGCCGGCAATCTGGGCGGCGGCGGGTTCATGACCCTCTACGTCGATGGCAAGCCCTATTTCCTCGACTATCGCGAAACCGCGCCGGGCAGGGCCAGTGCGGGCATGTATCTCGACGCCAAGGGTCGCCCGATTGTCGAGGCGAGTTTGGTGGGGCCGTTGGCCGCCGGGGTCCCCGGGACGGTGCGCGGCATGGCTGAGGCGCATCGACGTTTCGGAAAACTCTCCTGGGCGCAGGATTTGGCGCCGGCCATCCGCCTGGCGCGCCAGGGCTTCAGCGCGCCGCGCGACGAGATAAGCCTGCGCGACGCCAACAGCCGAAATTTCGCCAAGACCAACTTCAACCGCTATTTCGGGCAGATGGCTGCGGGGCGCACATTCCGCCAGCCCGAACTCGCCGCCACGCTTGAGCGTATCGCGAGAGAGGGCGCCAAGGACTTCTACGAGGGCCGAACCGCCGGGCTGATCGTAGCCCAGATGGGCCGCGGGCCTGGCCAAGGCTTGATCAGCAAGACCGACCTCGCCGGCTATAAGGCGGTCTGGAGAGCGCCGCTTGAGGGCGAATGGCGCGGGTTTCATCTGATCACCGCACCGCCCCCAAGCTCTGGCGGCATCGCGCTTTTGCAATTGCTGGCGATGAAGGCGGATGACGCTGCGCTCTTCAAGGGCGTCGCACTGAATAGCGCGCAATATTTGCACCTGATCTCGGAGATTGAAAAACGCGTGTTCGCCGACCGCGCGGAATATCTCGGTGACCCGGATTTCTGGAGAGTCCCGGTCGCTGCGCTGACCGATCCTGCCTATATGGCCCGCCGCGCCCGCGAGGCCGATCCGGCCAAACCCTCGGTGCTGGCCAGCGCGAAACCGGGTCTGGGCGCTGAAAAACCCCAGACCACGCACTTTTCCGTCGTCGACCGCTGGGGCAATGCGATCTCCAACACCTACACCTTGAACGGCGACTATGGCTCAGGGGTGATCGTCGAGGGCGCAGGCTTCCTGCTGAACGACGAGATGGACGACTTCTCCGTAAAGCCCGGCGCGCCCAACCAGTTCGGCGTGGTCGGCGGTGACGCGAATGCAATCGCGCCCTTCAAGCGACCGCTCTCGTCGATGACGCCGACCATCCTGACCAAGGACGGAAACCTGGCGATGGTCATTGGCACGCCGGGGGGCTCGCGTATCTTCACCTCGATCTTCCAGGTGCTGGCCGACGTATATGATTTCCACCTGCCTCTGGCCAAGGCCATGGCGGCGTTGCGTTTTCACCACCAGCTGCTGCCGCAGAACACCATCTTCACCGAGCCCTACGCATCACTTCCACCCGCCTTGGCGGCCCAGGTGAAAGCCCGCGGATACCGGGTGGAAAAGCAGGGCTTCAACGGCGACATGGAAGCCGTTCAGGTGGTTGGCGGTCTTCCGCAGCCGGCCTCTGACCCACGCGCGCGCGGCGTCTCACTGGTCGTGCGCTAGCTTCAAAGCAAAGTAAGCCGCCAAGCGCGGCTGCTCCAGCTCTTGGGGCCCTATAGAGCGCTCCGTGCCTGCTGCTCACTGCCAGACGCGATTGTAGATCGACGTCCGCCAAACCATCGGCAGCGATCCAGGTGAGGGATTGCCGGGGGCGTGGGGATCGGCCACGACCCCACGCTCGACAAGTTCGCGCGTGACGCGGCCGAAGAGCTCATGCCAGATCTGGGTGTAGAGGGCCTCGTAAGGGACGCCCTGACGCAAGGCCGTAAGGCCCGTCAGGTCCGCGCGCATCGCGGCGTAATGGCCTTTCGTCCAGCGATCCAGGATAGCGCGGTTCTCAGCGAGGGCCGCGCTCAGCATCGCTTTATCCTGCCGGTCGAGCACCGGCGCCGTCAGCGTCCAGCGACCGTCACGCCCATGTGCGACGTAGCCGGTGACAGCCAAGAGCTGAAGGTCGCGCTCCAGGCCAGCGAGATCGCCGGTCCCCGGCGTTGTCGCAAGCGTCGTGGCAAGCTTCTTGGCGTCTTGCGGCTGAGCCCGCAGGGCGAACAGTATTGGGCCAAGCTGACGCGCAAACTCTGCGGTGAGAACATTCGTCTCGCCAAACTGCAGGTCGTCATGCAGTCCGATCGCCTCAGCAGCGGCCCGGACGGGAGCCGTCATCTGATCTGGATGGGTGTCGAGGAGATCTGGGAAGTTCATCCGCGGATCGCTCATCGGGTCGCCGAACGAGGCGAAGGCGTAGTCAACCGGATTTGGGTTGAGGTTCGCGGCCCCGGCGGGGAAGGTCGTGCTGCCCCAATAGTAGCCGCGGTAGTCGTAACTGGCCTGCTCTTCCGACGCCCAGAAGCTGTACTTCCAGTCCGGGCCCTCAACCAGGATCGGCTTTCGGTAGCCGGTGTCGAACAGCAGATCGAGCCCCTGCCAATTCAGTCCAACGCCCACGATCAACGCAAACGCCAGCCGTTTTGGGTCGACGGTGGGGACGTTGTACGCTGCGAAAATCGAATTTAAGCGGGGCGCATCGCCGACATAGGCGGCGACCAGGCTTGGCGCGTATCGCGCGACCATGCCGTGGATCAGCTCCATATCGGCCGCGGTGAAGTAACTGAACCCCAAGCGCACGAGGTCGCCGTCCGGACGGATCAAGCGCACCCGGATCAGGTCGTCGAGCGTGGCGCCGGAACCGGCCAACTGCGCCTCGGCTTTGGCGCGCGGCATCGGCGCTGCTTCCAGGTCATAGATCAAGCCGCGCACCGCCTTGTCGCCAAAATAGGTGCGCGCGAGGTCCCGTGGCGCGTGCGGCAGGCTTCCGGCATAACCGCTCATGAATTTTCGGTCCTGGCCAAACGCCGGCGGCGCGCCAATGCAGGCCAACGCCAGCGCGCCGATCAGGGTGGCCCGCCAAATTGCAGTCACCCGAAAAATGCAAGGCATGGAAACTCCGAGGAAGGGGGAAGCCATAGGAAAGCGCAAACGGAAACGGTGATGCGCTGCGGTGCGGGTCTCGGGAATGCTGCTCTCCGCCTAAACCTAAACCACGAGGCATTCGAGATGCCCCATGCAACCCGAGTGGAAGGGGGGCGTCGCGCCTCGATTTCGGCCCACCCGACTTCGACGCGCATTTCCCCACAGGCCAGCACCGAATATCGCGGGGATTAAAAAGCGTTGGCAAGTGGCGCGCGAAGGTCACCGCCTCGGCGAGGCAGATTCCCGCTACTAACTGCCTGTTGGCGGGCGTCTTCCACCTTTCGCTTTGTCCGCCACCCATTCGAAGGACGGTTGTCGCCTTGGGCGAAATTCGAGATCCGCCGGAGACGCCTTGGGGGCCCTCACTCAGTCGTGCGTATTTTGCGCGCCCGGCTTAGCCAGCGCCGCTCCCATATGGGCGGGTGATTACTTCCAAGTAGTGGCCGTCGGGATCGGGGAAGTAGACGCCGCGGCCGCCATCGTTGTGATTGATCTCCCCTGGACGGCGGCGCATCGGATCGGCCCAATGGTCGAGCGAGCGTTCGCGGATGCGACCCAGAACAGCATCGAAGTCGGCCTCATCGATCAGGAAGGCGTAGTGCTGTGGCTGGATCGAGCCCTCGGCGTCGGCGAAGTCGAGCGAGACGCCGTTGTCGAGTTCCACGACGTCGAAGTGGCCGAAGCGGGTGGGCGCCGGGCGACCCAGTATCTGGGCCAAAAACGTTGCGGACTTCGCCTGGTCGGTCGACCAGACGATTGTATGGTTGAGCTGAGCGGTCATGGTTCGGCCTCCGTCGAGTGCGCCCAAACATCAGCTAGTCAGGGGCTATTCCCCATTCAACCGATCCCCGCCGAACGATCGCAACGAAAGTCCCTGGATTCGGCGGCCTGCGGATCGCTCCGAGCCAGGGTAGTCCCAATCCTGGAAGCGCTTCAGGTATCCAGGCTCTTGCGAAGATTGGCGCGCTGAGCGCCGCGGCGGTGGCCGTAGCATGGTCCCGCAACGCGACCTGGAGCGATCCAATCAACCGATGGCGAAGAAGACCGCGAGCGCCCTTGTCACTGCCACGATGGCTTCAGCGTCGAGGTGTCCTATCGCTCCACCGACTTTGTCGCGTTTCACTGACATTGCCTTATCCACCATCACTTGGGAGCGCTTTCTCAATCCGTTGGTCGTTGTCGGCTCGATCGTCGTGCGGATCAGAGGCGCATCCACCAGCGTCCCCGACAGGAGCAGCACCGTCACCGTGGCAGTCTCGTCGAACTGGTCGGATTGAATGATCAGGGCGGGGCGCGGTTTTCCAAAATCACCGGGCAGGGCGATTGTCACGAGGTCGCCTCGCTTCACGCCTCCCCCTCGGGACTAAGATCAACAAGGGCGGCGTCCATGAAAGCATCAAGATCGTGATCTGCCGCGTCAGCCGCTGCCACGATCCGCGATTGCCGCCGACACTCCTCCGCGAATCCCGGTCGCCGGATGTCAGGCACCCATATCTGGATCGGTCGCAAACCGGCCGCGCGCAGCGTGTCGCGGCGCTTCTGGACTCTCTGATTTATGGGCGTCGGCAACGTAGAATTTCCTCGATACCTGTTACATGTAACATAGGCGTAATTCGCGAACTTGCAAGCGGCGGGCCACATCCTTCTGGTCGCCGCTGTTCTGCGACCAGGTCGTCGCGGTGCTCGAACCAAAGCAGCCGACGCGTCAAGTGCTTGTGGCGGCGCGGCTCTCGAGCCACATAGTCTCAGTCGGGCAATGGCCGCTTGGCGTCGCTCGCCACAGGCGGCGGATAAAGCGCCGCCTCCAGCGCCTCATCAGTCCAGTCCTCCAGCGGGCGGGCTCCGTCCAGCCCGGCGCGGTCGGCCCGCTGAAGATAGGTCCGAACCGTCGAGCGGGCCAACCCGACCCAGAGGCGATCGCCGACAGGTTCTCCCCAAACAGCGCCCTCAGCCGCAAAACTTCTCTGATCCGCCGCATCT
>NZ_DATGEX010000026.1:0-192722 GCF_035309685.1 Phenylobacterium sp. | reverse complement strand
GGCAGCGAGACCGGGATCTTCTTGGCGCGCGCGTCCGTCCCCTCGCCGATCAGCACCGGCTTTTCGCCATAGGTCTCGTGCATCAGCATGCCGTGCTCGCCGATGAACAGCACCCCGCCGTCGCCGCTCATGCTCATGGTGTCGGGGAAGCCGGGCGGCGTGGGCGGCAAGAGGCCACCGTCGTACCAGGTCATCCGCAGCGGGGCGCCGGGCTTGATCCAGGCGTTCTTGCCGTTCCCGAACTCGTAGCGGCTGATGCCGGCCAGCGGATAGCTGGTGATCTCCGGCGGGCGCTTGGTGTCCCACAGGCTCTTGTTGCCGGCCCAGCGGGAGTGGCGCGTCTCGACCTTGGTGGGCAGGCCCGGATCCAGCGCCCAGAACGGGAAGTCGACCAGGTGGGCGCCCATGTCGCCGAGCGCGCCGGAGCCGAAGGGCGTCCAGCCGCGCCAGTTGAAGTGGGCGTAGTCGGGGTTGTAGCCCCAGTCGATGTCGGCGGGGCCGAGCCACACCTGCCAGTCCAGGCTGGCCGGCGCCGGCACGGCGGCGGGCCGCGGCACCCCCTGCGGCCAGACCGGCCGGTTGGTCCAGACGTGGACTTCACTGACCTTGCCGATCGCGCCGCCGCGGATCAGCTCGATCACGCGGCGGCCATCGTCGCCGGAGTGGCCCTGGTTGCCCATCTGGGTGACCAGGCTCGGGTTGGCCTTGGCGAGCTCGGCCAGCTTGCGGCTCTCCTCGATGGTGTAGGTGAGCGGCTTCTGCACGAAGACGTGGTAGCCGCGCTCCATGGCCCGCCTGGCGGCCGGGGCGTGATGGTGGTCGGGGGTGGCGATCAGCACCGCGTCGATGTCTTTGCGGCTGTCCAGCATCTTGCGGTAGTCGGTGAAGCGCTCGGCCTTGTCGTAGGCCGCCTTCAGCTCCGGCTTGTTGATCTTGCCGGTCTTCGAGTCGGTGAGCGCGGCCAGCACGTGGTCGTAGTCGGCGTCGGCGGTGGCCACGATGTTCTGGCCGGTCAGCTTCGACATGTTCGAAGCCCCCTGCCCGCCGCAGCCGATCACCGCGATATTGACCTTGTCGCTCGGCGCGATCCTGCGCGCCGCGAAGGCGGACCCTGCGAAGGCCGCGGCGCCCAGAGTCGCACCAAGTCCGGCGGCCGTGCCTAAGAACCTGCGCCGCGAGACGCCTGCCCGGCCGTCGATGCGTTCCCCGAACCCGTCAAAAATGGCCACCACGCGCCCCTTCCCGCTTGATCTTGTTGGGCCGGCATATGGCCTATCGTTCGCCGAGATTGGCAAGGTCACGCCTCAGTGGACCGAGGCCGGCGGCGGAAACCAGCTCATGAACCGCCGCCGGTCGTTGGCCTGCAGCAGGGCCGTGCCGCCCACGTGGTAGACGATGTCGGCGGTGAAGTGCGCGGCGATCGCCGCCTCGATCCCATAGCGCCAGAACAGCCACCCGCAGAGGATCGCGACCGGTCCGTTGAGCGCCAGCGCGCGCAACAGGATCAGGCCGGTGATCTTGCCCGCCACCGCCTTGGTCGCCGGCAGGTGGCCCAGCCCGAACAGCACCGCCATCACCACGATGGCCGTCCAGACCGCCCATTCCGGCGTTGGGGCCGGCGCGGGCTTCGAATGGCTCGCGAGCCCGATCAGCCAGACGACGCCCGAGACGCCCAGGAGGCGCGTCAGCAGCTCCTCGTTGATCCCGCCGTAGAACGAGGCGCTGAAGTTCTCCAGCAGCGTCGAGCGCCGCGCCAGCTCCAGCAGCTTCGGCATCCGGGGGAGCAGGACGAGGTCGGCGCCGGTCAGGAACAGGCCCGCCGCCGCGCCCCTCGCCGCGCCCATCGTCATCGCCGAAGCGAAGGGCCTCGCCGGCGCCGCGCCGCCGCTCAGCGCGGCCACATAGGGCGCGCCCAGGCCCACAGCATGCGCCGCCAAAAGGCCCACGAAGACCACCAGCGCGAACAGCACCGCGTTCTGCGCGAACCCCGCCGCCGCCGCGACCGCCGGCGAGACCTTCAGGGGCCGGTTCGAGCTCTTGATCAACCGCAGCACATAGGGCGTCAGGCACGCCGCGCCGGCCAGCGCGGCGGCGTAGAGCACGCCGAATTCTCCCCAGGAAACCCTCATCCCGCGACGCTAGCCCGACTTTCCCGGTTGCGGAACGCCATTCGAGCGCGCTCGATGGGGTCAGGCCCGCGCCAGTCGGGCGCACGGGAGACGACCATGGGACTTCGCGCCCTCACACTTGCGCTGGCCTCAGCGGCGCTCACCGCGCTCGCCGCCGCTCCGCCGGCCCAGGCCCTCACCGATCCCGCCGCCGTGGCCAAGGGCTACAAGGCGCCGCGCGACGCCTGGGGCCATCCGGACCTGGCGGGCGTCTGGTCGCCGGCCACCATCACCCGGCTGGAGCGCGACCCGAAGCTGGGCGAGCGGCTGGTGCTGACCGAGGCCGAGGCCAACGCCGCCGAGGGCGTCACCGCCAAGTCCAACGCCAAGGCGGCGCTCCCCACCGACCAGAAGCTGAAGGTCGACGACGTGGACTGCGGCGTGCAGGGCTTCAGTGGCGTCGCCTGCGGCTACAACAATTTCTGGGTCGATCCGGGCACCAAGATCATGCGGGTCGCCGGCCAGCCCCGCGCGTCGATCATCGTCTCGCCGGCCAACGGGCGCATGACTCTGACGCCCGCCGCGCTGGCCTCGATCAGGGCCCAGCAGAGCCAGAGCGGCAACTTCGACGGGCCCGAACGGCGCCCGCTGGCCGAGCGCTGCCTGGTGGCCTTCGGCTCCAGCTCCGGCCCGCCGATGCTGCCGGTGCTCTACAACAACCACTACGCCATCGTGCCCGGGAAGGACCTGGTGGCCGTCGAGGTCGAGATGGTCCACGACACCCGCTTCTTGCGGGTCGGCGGGACGCACGATCCGGCCAATGTCAGGAAGTGGATGGGGGATTCCGTGGCCCGCTGGGAGGGCGAGACCCTGGTGGTCGACACCGTCAATTTCCGGCCCGACCAGACCTTCCGCGGCGCCAGCGCCAACATGCACGTGACCGAGCGCTTCACACGCATCTCGCCGGCCCAGATCCTCTATCAGTTCCGGGTCGAGGACCCGGCCACCTTCGTCCAGCCGGTGGAGGGCGAGGTCGCCTGGAACCTGACCAAGGACAAGATCTACGAATACGCCTGCCACGAAGGGAACTACGCGCTCCCCGGCATCCTCGCCGGCGCCCGCAACGCCGAGAAGCAGGGCAAGGAGATGGAAGGCTCCCGCGGCCAGGTGAAGGAAGAGGGCGAGCGGTAGGGGCGTCGCGCGCCCCTCCTCCCCTTGTGGGAGGAGGTGTCAGGCGGACGCCTGACGGAGGTGGGGTCACGCTCCGCCCTCCGCGCGAAACCATGCTTCGCTCAAGCTGAAGGTTCTGAGAGACCCCACCTCCGACCTGCTTCGCAGGCCACCTCCTCCCACAAGGGGAGGAGGCGCGTTCGATTGGCGTCGTTGCAATTTGCGCGCGCAGCCGACTTGATGGCCGGCAGGCTGTTTGGGGGCGGGCGTATGAAGACTAGAGTGTGGGCGGCTGGCCTGGCGGCCGCGATCGCGCTGGCGATGGGCGGCGCCGCGATGGCCGCCGGCGTGAACCCCGCCCCGCCGCGCAAGCCCGGCGAAGGCCTGGGGCCGTTCCACACCCTGATCATCCACGGCGCGACCCTGATCGACGGCACCGGCGCCCCGCCGAACGGGCCGGTGGACATCGTCATCCACGACAACATCATCGCCGAGATCCGTGAGGCGGCGCGGCCCGGCCACGTCGGCGATGCGGCCAAGGGCCTGCCACCTGCCGACCATGTGATCGACGCCACCGGCCAGTACGTGCTGCCGGGCTTCATCGACATGCACACCCACGGCGGCACGCCCGACAAGGCCCCGGACCTGACCTATGTCTACAAGCTCTGGATGGCGCATGGCGTGACCACGGTGCGCTCCGTGCCGCTGGTGTTCGACAACAACGCGCTGGTCGCAAACGAGAAGGCCCGCAGCGCCCGGAACGAGATCGTCGCGCCGCGCATCTTCAACTACACGACCCCCTGCTCCAGCTGGACCGGCGGGCCGTGCAACACGCCGGAGCAGGGCCGCGCCTGGGTGCGCTGGGCGGCCAAGAACAACATCGACGGCGTGAAGTTCTTCAACTTCGACCCGCCCGAGGTGATGGCCGCCATGCTGGACGAGGCCAAGAAGCAGCACCTGGGCAGCGTCGCGCACCTGAGCCAGCCGGGCGTCGCGCGGATGAACGCGCTCCAGGCCGGACGCCTGGGCCTGGGCACCGTCACCCACTACTACGGCCACTTCGAGTCGATCCTCAAAGGCCACCAGATCCAGTCGTTCCCCACCGACTACAACTACGCCAACGAGGAGGACCGGTTCGGCGAGGCCGCCGCCATCTGGGACCAGACCTATGAGCCCGGCTCCAAGGAGTGGTGGGACTATCTGAAGGAGCAAAAGGCCAACCACGTCGACTTCGACCCGACCTTCACCATCTACTCCGCCGGCCGCGACCTGATGCGGGCCCGCAACGCCGATTGGCACCCGATCTACACGCTCCCCTCGCTCTGGGCCTTCTACCAGCCGAGCCACGAGCATCACGGCTCGTTCTTCTTCGACTGGACCACCGAGCGCGAGGTGACCTGGAAGCGGTTCTACCAGCGCTACATGCAGCTCATCCACGACTACCAGTCGATCGGCGGGCGGGTGACCACGGGCTCCGACAGCGGCTTCATCTACAACCTCTACGGCTTCGGCTACATCCAGGAGCTGGAGCTCCTGCAGGAGGCGGGTCTGACCCCGCTGGAGGTGGTCCGCTCGGCGACGCTGAACGGCGCCATGACCCTCTACGACCCGAAAGGCGAGACGCCGCCGATGGGCGAGGTGACGGTGGGCAAGCTCGCCGACCTGGTGATCGTGCCGGAAAATCCGCTGGCCAATTTCAAGGTGCTCTACGGCACCGGCCGGCTGAAGCTGGACGAGAAGACCGGCAAGGCGGCGATGATCGGCGGCGTGCGCTTCACCATCAAGGACGGCATCGTCTACGACGCCAAGGCCCTGCTCGCCGATGTCGCCGCCATGGTCGCGGCGCAGAAGAATCAGGGCACGGGCGGCGCTGCGAAGTAAGCCGAACCGGCATCCTCTAAGCGTCCTCCTCCCCCTGTGGGAGGAGGTGGCCTGCGGAGCAGGTCGGAGGTGGGGTTTCTCAGAACTCTCAGCTCCGCCCGAAGCTTCGTATCGCGCGGAGGGGGGAGCGCGACCCCACCTCCGTCAGGCGTCCGCCCGACACCTCCTCCCACAAGGGGAGGAGGACACGGCAAGCGCGGTCGCCTACCGCGCCGCCCGCGCCTCCGCCGCCGCGGCGTTGAGCTTGCGGATGCGCTCCTCGTAGAGCTGGGCCAGGCGCTGCGGCTCGGTCACGGTGTTGCGCGCCTCGCGCCAGGCGAGCTGGTGCTCGCGCAGCAGGTCGCGGTCCTGATGGGCGTCCAGCGCGTCGGCGTAGGCCTGGCGCAGGTCCTTCTGCAGGCGCTGCAGGCGCGGCGTCTCGCAGATGATCCGGTCGGCCGGGGTGGGCTGGCCGGCGCAGGCCTTGGCGCCCACAGGCCCAATGGCGGCCTCCTTGGCGGCGGCCTCCTTGACGGCGGCCTTGCCGGTATCGGGCGCGGTTTCCTCGGCGACCTCCACCGGAGCCGGTGCGGCCGTTTCCGGCGCGGTCTTGACGGCGGGGACGGCGGCCGGGATGGGCGCCGAGGCCATCGACGGCGGCGGGGCCGGAATCGGCGTGACGGCGCCGGGCACGGAAGCCGCGGCCGTCGCCGGCGCGGTCTCCGTCTCCACCGCGATCGGATCCCCGGCGGGCGCCGCGGCGGCGGGCGCCTGGGCCGGCGGCGGCGTGGCGGCGGCGACGGTCAGGGGCGCGTGCGCCTGCTGCGACACCGACTCGGCCCAGCCGCCCAGCGCCAGGCCCGCGACCAGGCCCATGGCCAGGCCGGTGCTCAGCCAGAGCGCGCGGCGTCGCGGCTTGGGCGGCGGCGGCCGGTCGTCGAACTCGGGCGAGCCATTAAGACCTGGGGGCGGCGGATGCAGATAGGTGGCGTCGTCGTCCTGTTCCGCCGCCTCCAGCTCCCAGTCTTCGACGTGCGGAGGCGCCATGTCAGCCTCTTCCAATTGCGGGTCCTTGGGGTCGAGCGGATCGCCGAGATTAAGCTCGATCACCCGCGGCTCGGCCGAACGCTTGGGTCCGAACAGGCCGCGGCGCTGCTCCGGCTCGCCGCGTTCGCGCCGCACGGCCATCTCCTGCAGGATCTCGTAGGTCACCGCCGCGTCGCCGCGCCGCCGCGTCGTGTCGAGCAGCTGGCGGAGCTCCTGGCCCCTGAGTGTGGAAAGGTCGACGTTCAGCATCGCAGGCCATCCCGGGCGCAACAGGCACATCTCTTGCCGGCGCCCGTCTCTCACCAGCCCGACGACTATTACGCCGCGCCAAGGTGAACGGAATATGAAAGCCCCGCCGTGCGGCCTTAGGTCCCAGCCCTATTTCCCAGGCCGGGATTCCGCTTCCAGGTCGGCGTAGGGCTTGCCGTCGCGGGACAGCAGGACCGCCAGCGGCCGGGTGCTCTTGAACTCGGCCATGATCGCCATGGCGACCACCGCGAGCGGCGTCGACAGGAAGGCGCCCACCACGCCCCAGACCGCGCCCCAGAAGGCGAGCGCCAGCAGCACCACGATGGGGTCGAGGTTGAGGCTGCGGCTCTGCAGGCGCGGCTGGACCACGTGGCTGACCCCGAAATGGATCGCCTCCAGCCCGCCGATCAGGATCAGCGCCGGCCAGAGCGCGGTGAACTCCACCAGGCCGAACACCGCCGGGAACAGCACCCCGATCGCCGCGCCAATGGCCGGGATGTAGTTCGACAGGAAAATGATCGCGCACCAGAAGCCCACGTGGCTGAGGCCCGTCGCCAGCATCAGCGCCGCCGACAGCGCGGTGATGATCAGTCCGACCACCGTCTGCACCCAGACGTAGCTCTCGACCCCGTGGCGCACGCGCTCGAAGACCTTGCCCGCCTCCTGGCGCTCGGCGGCGTCGGGGAAGAAGCCCTGCGCCTTGGCCGCGAAGCCCCGGCGCGAGGCCAGGAGGAAGCCCAGATAGATGAACATGAACACCGCCGCCTCGGCGAAGTGGCTGAGATGGCCCGCGACCACGCCGGCGTAGCGGGCCGGATTGATCTCGCGGATCAGGTCGGTGACGGTCGGCGTCACCGCCAGCCCCAGCGTGCCGGCGCCGCTGACCAGGAGCGCGTTGATGCGCTGGGTGTAGACCGGCGCCTGGGCGGCGAACGCGGTGGCGTTGTCGATGGTCAGCCACAGCGTCAGACCGAAGACCGCCAGGATCGAGACGATGGCGGTCGGCATCGCCGCGGCCCTGGGATAGGCCGGAATCCGCCGGTCGATGGCGCGCGCCAGGCCATCGATCATGATCAGCAGGAACAGCGACAGCACGAAGGGTTCGAGGATGCGGCGCAGCACCCAGAGCGTGAAGCCCACCAGGATCACCGCGATGACGAACATCGCCACGCGCAGCGCCTTCAGGTGCGCCACCACCGGGTCGCCGGACCTTGCAGCTGTCGCCTTGCCCGCCATGCGCATCCTCCGTCACCACCGCACTACAGCGATTTGAGCGATTTGAGGATCAAAGGCGGTTTCGAAACGCGTCCGATGGCGCACAATGCGGGAAAGGCGGGGCCGCAAGACGCCTCGCGAGATTCGGGAGCAACGCACCATGACCCGCAACACGATCCCCTCGTATTCGATGCATGGGCGCCGCCTGGCGCTGGCCGCCGGCGCGGCGCTCGTTTTTGCGCCGCTGGGCGCGCACGCCGCCGACGCCTACAAGGCCCCGCGCACCGCGTCGGGCCAGCCCGACATCGGCGGCTATTGGTCCAACGCGACGCTGACGCCGATGGTGCGCGACTCGAAGCTTGGCGACCGGCTGGCCTATACGCCCGCCGAGGCCAACGCCCTGGAGGCCGACGAGGCGCACCAGGTCGACGTCGGCAACAAGCGCACCGATCCCAACGCCCCGGTCAACGCCCCCAACGGCCTGGAGCTGAAGCCCTCGTTCCTGGCGGCCGGCGGCGACGTCGGCGGCTACAACAGGGGCTGGCTGGACCCTGGGCATACGGTGATGCGGGTCGGCGGCCAGCCGCGCACCTCGCTGATCACCACCAGGGACGGCCACATCCCCAAGCGCAAGACCGCCGCGACCATGGCCGCCGGCTACTACTCGGGCGGCGGCGAAGGCAGCCGCGATCCGCTGGGCTCCTACGACAATCCGGAGAACCGGCCGCTCAGCGAGCGCTGCATCATGTTCGGCGGCAACGTCGGACCGCCCATGCTGCCCAACGGCTTCTACAACAACGACTACAACATCGTGCAGACGCCCGACACGGTGGCGATCCAGGTGGAGATGGTCCACGACACCCGCATCGTGCACCTGAACGCCCGCCACCGCGCCGACGACGTGCGGCCCTGGTTCGGCGATTCCATCGGCCACTGGGAGGGCGACACCCTGGTGGTCGAGACCACCAACATCCCGCAGAAACAGGCCTTCCAGGGCGCCTGGAAGGACCTGACCATCACCGAGCGCTTCACGCGGGTGGCCAAGGACCGGCTGCGCTATGCCTTCACCATCGACTCGCCGTCGAGCTGGGATAAGCCCTGGGGCGGCGAGTACGAGTTCTCGCCCCTGCGCGGCGTGATCTACGAATACGCCTGCAACGAGGGCAACTACGCGCTCCCCGGCATCCTGGCCGGCGCCCGCAACGCCGAGAAGGAGCACGCGAGCGCCGCCAAGACCCCGACCGGCGGCAAGGACTAGCGCCTATCGGCCTCCAGCGACCGGCGTCGCTGAGGGCGCCGGCGCCTCGGCTTCCTGCCGATGGCCGCCGAACAGCTTGGACGCGGCGGCGATCTCGTCCTTGTCCAGCACGCCGTCATGGTTGGTGTCGAGCTGGTCCCAGCGCGGCAGCAGCATCTTGCCCACCAGGCCCTTGAGCTCGGCCTTTTCGATCTTGCCGTCCATGTTGGCGTCGAGGTTGCCCAGCAGCGCCCCGTCCCGCAGCTCCTTGTCGTACTTGACCAGATGGGTCGAGGTTTCGTCCATCCAGCGGTAGCGCAGGCGGGTGAAGAACATCTCCTCCCAGGACTGCGGGCCCCAGATGATCGTCTTGTTCGGGTCGGGATTGGCCGGATTGGTCTTGGAGTTGTCGTAGACGTAGTGGGCGATCAGTTTCGATCCCGCCGGCACCGCGACCGGCTCGGCGAAGGTGTAGTAGCGCTGCCAGCCGAACTGGTAGCGCGGCAGCGAGAGCAGCAGCTTCTCCCTGCCGTCCGGATAGCGGATCGACAGGTCCGACGCCGTCCCGCGGTAGTGGGCGTGCACGAAGGCCGCGTAGAGCAGCGCGTCGTGCGGGAACGCCATGTAGGCGACCTCGACGTGGTGTGAATCGTTGGGCGGGATCTCGATGGCGTTGTTGGTGAGGTCCATGGTGTGCATCACCAGGCCGGGCTTCTCGTTGTCCTTGTAATAGTAGAACGCCAGCTTGGTGTGGTCGGTCGTCTCCTTGCCGAACGGCGTGTAGTGGTTCTGGAAGCCGATGGCGCCGCCGGCCGGAATCCAGGTCCCGGCGTTCTTCGGCGCGACCTCGCTCTCGAAGCCCACGGCATAGGTCCCCACCGACGCGCCCCACTGGTTCTCGAACGCCGGCTGCCCGGGCTTGGGAATCTCGGTCATCAGGCCGGTCAGCACATGGTGCACGCCGGCGCGCGCCTCGACCTTGATGGTGGCGGCCCGCAGCCACTTGCCCTCGGTGCCCGGGTTGGCGACCCAGGGGTGCTGGTAGTCGACCACGCCGGAAGCGGGGATGGTGTAGGCGGGAATGTCGATGACCACGTCCGGCTTGCCGAGCGGCCATTCGGCGGCGACCAGATGCTTGGCGCCCAGGGGGTCCTTGCCCTCGCCGCGCGGCGCGCCCGCCTCGATCCAGTGGACGACGGTCTTCACCTCCTGCGCCGACAGCCCGCGGTCGTCGGAGAACTTGCCCACGTGCGGATCGGCGTCATAGGGCGGCATGCGGTGGGTGCGGATCACCTCGCGGATCATCGGCGCAAAGCCCTTCACCGTGGCGTAGTTGGTCATGGCGAAGGGGCCGATGCCGCCTTCCTCGTGGCAGGCCACGCAGCGGGCCTCCAGGATCGGCGCCACATCCTTCACATAGGTGATCTCGGCCTTGGCCGCGCGGGCCGGGAAGGCGATCGCCGCCCCCTTGCCCGGCGCCGCGGCGGCGACCGGCACGGCCTGGCCGGCGGTCAACGCGTCCAGCGCCTTGCCAGCTCCGCCGTCCGCCAGCGCCCCGCGCCAGGCGACCTTCCAGGTCCTGGGATCGATCACGATCACCTCAGCCGACCGGGTGACGCCCAGGCTCTCGCCGACCAGCTGATAGCTGTCCATCAGCACCGGCGTGTCGTAGCCGGCCTTGGCGGCCTCGGCCTGGATCGCCTCGCGGCTGTCCTTGAGGTTGGAGTTCAGCATCAGGAACTGGACGCCCTTGGCGGCGTAGGCGGCCTTCAGCGCCTTCAGGGCCGGGGCTTCGCTGCGGATCACCGCGTCGCCGTTCGACTGGGTCACCAGCACCACGGCCTTCTGGTCGCTCATCCGGTGGAGCTCCCAGGCCCGCAGGTCCGCGTCCGCCAACAGGAAGTTGTCGACCCGCGACGGCGAGGCCACGGCCTCGCTCGCCGAGGCGCCCTGGGCGCTTCGCAGCGCGCTGTTGGCCGACGGCGCCGTGGTGCAGCCGTAGACGAGAAGCGCGCCGACCGCCGCGCCGAACAGGCCAAGCCTTGCAGACATCCTTCGAGCCCCTCTCCAAATCCCTATGTTCTAAGCCGCCTCAGGCCATGACCCGCCCGCGCTGCGCCACGAAGTGGTCGAGGTCGGCCAGCAGGCGTTTCCAGGCCCCGGCCATGGCCGGCGTCCAGTCGCCGCCGCAGGTCTCGGCCACCACCTCGGCGACGACGCCGAAGAAGGTGGCGAACACCGCGCGCGGCACGTCATAGCCCTCGTGGGTGATCACCTCGGTCTCGATCAGGTTGTGGGCGTAGCTGCGCGGGCCGATGAAATCGAGGATCGCCTCGAACACCTTGGCCAGCATCTCGCCCTTGATGCCGCCGTTCGCGTCGCGCCAGAACAGCGCCAGCATCTCCGGCTGCCGCGCGAACAGCCGCGCGTAGACCGCCGGCGCCAGGTCGCCGCCGCGCTCGGCCGCCAGCGCCAGGCTGGCCTCGATGGCCGCGGCGTCGGCCGGGCGGGTGGGCGCGAGATTGTTCATCTCAGCACCGCTTCCAGCGCCGCCTGCGCCCGGTCCACGAACACCTCGCGCTCGCGGCCGGTCAGCGGCTCGTCGCGGATCAGGCGCTCGACCAGGAAGCCGATGAACACCGCGGCCAGCACCCGGGCGCGCGGCCCGGCGTCCTCGCCGCCCAGCCACTCGGCGATCGGCGCCAGGAAGCGCTCCTGCACCGCCACGTTCAGCAGCGGCGCCGTGGTCGGCGAGGTCGCCGCGCGCAGCAGGAACTGGAAGCTCTGCGTCTGCGCCTCGGGCGCATGCGGGCTGCCGGCCATCATGGCGGCGACGTCGCGTGGGAAGGTCGCGCGGTTCCAGGCCTGCAGGCGCTCGGGATGCAGCGAGGCGCGCAGCGCCTGCGTGAACAGCCCCGCCTTGCCGCCGAAATAGCGCTTGATCAGGGCCACGTCGCAGCCGGCCTCGGCGGCGATGTCGCGCAGCGCCGTGCTATCGTAGCCGGAGACGCTGAACTGCGCCTTGGCCGCCGCCAGGATCGCGGCGCGCGTGGCCTCCGCGTCGCGGCGGCGCGGCGGCGCCCGAAGGATCGCGACGTCGTTCACGCGGCGATCAGGCCCGCGCCGGGATGATCACCGGCAGGGTCTCGAAGCCGTGCACGAAGGGCGAGTGGGTCCGCGTCGGCTCGCCCACCACGTCGATGCGCGGGAACCGCTTGAGGATCTCTTCCCAGATCAGGGTCAGCTGCATCTCGGCGACCCGGTTGCCGACGCAGCGGTGCACGCCGAAGCCGAACGACAGGTGCTGGCGCGGCCGTTCGCGGTCGATGATGTAGTCGTTGGGCCGGTCCACGACGGTCTCGTCCCGGTTGCCCGAGATGTACCACATGACGACGCTGTCGCCCTTCCTGATGGTCTTGCCGCCGATCTCGATGTCGCGGGTCGCCTGGCGGCGCATGTGCGACAGCGGCGTCTGGTAGCGGATGGTCTCCGACACCATCGACGAGATCAGCGAGGGGTCGGCGCGCAGCTTGTCGTACTGCTCCGGAAATTTGTTCAGGTTGTAGACGCTGCCCGAGATGGTGTTCCGCGTCGTGTCGTTGCCGCCGACGATCAGCAGGATCACCGTGCCGTTGTACTCCTCCGGCGACATGTTCCGGGTCGCCTCGTTGTGCGCCAGCATGGAGATCAGGTCGATGCTGGGCGGGGCGTTCACCCGCGCGTTCCACAGCGCGTTGAAGGTGCCGAAGCAGTCGAACAGCGCGGCCCCCCGCTGCTCCCAGCTCTCCACCGGTCCGTGGCCCGGCAGGTTGGTGACCATGTCCGACCAGAAGGTCAGCTTGCGGCGGTCCTCGAACGGGAAGTCGAACAGCGTCGCCAGCGTCATCGCCGTCAGCTCCTTCGACACCTTGTCGACCCAGTCGAACTCCACCCCGATCGGCAGGCCGTCGAGGATCTGGCCGGCGCGCTCGCGCACCACCGGCGCCATGTTGGCGATGTTGGAGGGCGCCACCGTCGGGCTGACCGCCTTGCGGTGCGCCGCGTGCTCCGGCTCGTCCATGGTGATGAAGCCCGCGCCGCGGCGCCGCTGGCCCATCACCCGCTCCTGCTCCTTGATCGCCTCCAGGTTGGCGAGCGCGATGCCGTCGGCGGAGGAAAAGCCCTCATGGTCGGTGTCCACCGTCATGATGTCGTTCCAGCGGGTGATCGACCAATAGGGGCCGAACTCGCTGTCGGGCGTGAAGTGCACCGGGTCCTCGGCCCGCAGCCTGGCGAACACCGGCCAGATGGTGTCGTCCTGGAAGCGCTTGGCCATGGCCGGGTTCAGCTCCGCCAGCGGCGTGGCGTAGATCTCGGCGGCGGCCGCGTCCGCGGCGGCTTCAGGCTTCACGGCGATGTTCATGGCTTCGCTCCCGGATAGCGTCTTTTGCCAGGACGCTGAGCGCATGCCGCCGATATGTCAATGGCTGTTGACTTAAGCCGGGCCCTAGTCGTCCGACCCGTCGGCCAGCCGGTTCAGCGCCGCGCGCCGCGACTGGATCAGGGCGTCGAGGTCGGCGGCCTTCTTCAGCGGATCGACCGGCTCGGTCCACGGCCCCTCCCGGATGCGGATCGGCAGGTTGGTGTCGGGGTCGGGCGCATAGGTCACCACCCGGTGCTGGCCGTTCTCCGGATGCACCTCGATCTTGAAGTGGCTGAACAGGTATTCGTCCCGCTCCTGCGCCTTCGGCGGCTCAGTGGCCTTCAGCCGCCCATGCGTCCGCGGCCCCAGCACCGCGGCGGTCCAGCGCAGCTGCTTCAGCCGCACCTGGGTCAGGAACGCGGTCTCCGGCGTCGCCTCCATGGCCATCTTCCAGCCCATGTCGCTGAACCGCTCGGCCAGCGCCTCGCGCGCCAGGCGCAGGTCCTCGGCGAACTCCGGATGGTCGGCCCGCCAGCGCATGACGGTGCGCAGCGAGGGCATCACCGGGTCGGTGGTGATCGAGGTCAGCATCTCGCCTTCGGAGACCCGCGCCACGATCTCCTCGGCCGTGGCCGGGCAGTAGCCGCGCCCGCTCACCGGCTTGCGCATGGCCATCGCCTTGGCCCGGGCGAAGATCCGCGCGAACCCCGCAGACTCCCGCGCCCAGCGCCGCAGCGCCGTGCGCGACGGCATCGCCGGCTCGGCGCAGATCGCGTTCTGGCTCTCCCCCGCCGCCACCCGCCGGCACACCTCCCGCGCCACCGTCGCGGAGAACCGCACATAGCCCCGCACCGGGGCGGCCGAAGCCTCGTCACAATCCATGAGAATAGCCCGCAAAGCTCAAGCCCGCGCGCCAACGCCGGGCCGGTCAGGTTGAAGGGGTGCGGCGGTGGAGTGCTGCGCCCCAGGCGCAGTTCACCAGCCGAGCCGCAGTATGCCGGAACCCGATTGCCGCGTCAAGAACAAAACAAGAACATATCCTCTCCCTCGCGCAGCGAGAGGGAGAGGGAGAGGGAGAGGATAAAGGAGAGGGCCAACCCCGCCCTAGAACGCCACAGCCTTGCCGGACTCACGCTCGGCGGCTTCAGCCAAGACCTCTTCCGTCCACCGATTAAGGCTCTTGCCGCTCATTTCCGCAGCCCTCGCCGCGCTCGCATGAACCCGGGGATCGACGCGCACCATGATCTGACCGGAATAGGACTTCTCGGGCGCCTTTCCGACCTTGGCGCAGGTCGCGATGTAGTCGTCGACCGCCTCGTGGAACGCGGCCTGGAGTTCCTTCACGCTCTCCCCGTGGAACCCCACCACGTCCTTGACGCCCACCAGCCGCCCGACGAACACCGCATCCTCGGCATCGAACTCGACGGCGGCGACATAGCCCTTATAGATCAAACCCTTCACGGCCGAACTCCTATGGTGATGAGGAACGTGCGCGCATCCCGGACCTGGTAGCGCTTGGCCTCCTTCTCCGGATGCGGACGATGGAAGCTGGCGATCACGCCCTGGAACACGAACCGCACCCGCGATCCGTTCCCCTCGACCACCTCGCACCCGACCGCCTTCAACAGGCTCTCGATGTCGGCCCAGGCGATCGTCCCCGACACCGGGTCCGTGAACACCGCCTTCAGCGTCCGGGTCTGCCTGCTGTTCACGCTAGCAATATGTGCTTGCAGCTGTTTGGTTGCAAGCACTATTCGATAGCATTTCTGAACCCCGCCCAAATCCCCGCGAAAGCGGGGACCCAGGCGTTTTCGGGAACCCTTGGGAAACCTCCGGGACGCGAACGCCTGTCCTCTCGTTCCCCTGTGGCGAACCCACTCAACCTAGCTCGCCAAACCCCGCAAATACGGAATCACCGTCCCCCAAAAAAGGAAGCCAAGGCAGACCACAAAGAGACCGGACGGCAGCACAATATCCAGCCATGCGACGACCAAACCGCGCTGATGGGACGATTGGATTGCGGCGGAGATTCTTTCGGTATCCGGCATTGAGGGCCGCCAGAAGCTACGGTGGAGAAGATCACTCCCCTCACTCATGTCCGGATGAGGAAACGGCTCATGCCGAATGGGTTTCAAGGCTTCGGCAAGCTCTTCCTCAGCACTATTCCAATCTGAGAGGGCGTCTCCATATGCCCTCATATTGGCTTGAAACGTTTCGGCGGGTGCACCGTCTTCAGGTTGATCAACGACCCGCCTCAATTCTTCCGACCTGATCCTCAGTGACTCGATGCGAGGGCGATGTTCAGCTCTGATCTTATCAACCTGGTCGTCTCGTTCCTTCACGAAGGCGCTGTTGGCTTGAATCTTTGCAACAAAATCAGCCAGACCAACTTGGAGGGCGTCAAATTTCGCCACCAATTCGGCTCGCTCCATCTCAATAGCAACTCTCGCCATATCTTTGAGGGGCTCAAACTCCAGCTTGAACAGACGATATTCAAGCGTCGCCTCAAAGAGGAACCGGATGAGCTGATAGGCGGCATAGACAACCGAAAGCCCAGCGACCACCCTTAGACTTGTGACTATTTTGACGCCGCCAATCTCGATTTCCTTGATTGTGATCAGGTTGAGATAGGCGACGAGAAACAGCGAACAGGCAGCGAGGCATTGAAGCTGAGCTCTGCGCGTCGAAGCAGTGAACGGGCCGCGGATGGCGTGGCGCGCGATCTGTAGATAGACCGGCGCGGGCTGCTTCGTCGCAACTTCACTCATCTTCGCCCTTCTGCGCGAACGGCGCCGGTTCGAAACGCCGTTATCTTAATCCAACTCGCGGGACACGGCGACCGCCGACTCATTCCGCCACAACCGTTAGCTGTCTCCAATCACGAAGGGGACACACCCCGCCTTAAATCCCATGGATGATGCGAGCCCTGGGGACTCGGTGCGTCAAGGACCGGGCGAAGCCCGGCCGCCCCGCGGCGCGCCTCCGGCGCGTCCTTGACCCGCCGAGGCCCCAGGGCAAACTGGCCGCCATGGATTAAAGCTGGGAAGGCGGAAACCAGGCGGAGGTGACGCCCGCGACGATTGAAGTTTCTACGTTCACCGACCAGGGGTCGATTAAACGCTCCAAATCAGCTACAAGCTTCACCAGAAGATGATGGGGACTTCGATGGAGCAGAATGTGCTGCATCGCGGGCGAGACGGCGCGTCATCGGCGTTGGTGGGCGCCCCCAATCGCCGTCGATTGCTGCGGGGCCTCTCCGCCGTCGCCTTGCTGCCCTCGGCCGCCTGGGCTCAGTGCCCCTGCACCAATGAAGAGGAACTGGCTGAGTTCAGGGAAATCATCCGCCTCTACAACGATGCGGTGAACAAAGCTCGCACGAGCGGTTACCAATGCGGCAACGACAAAGGCTACGTCGACAAAGGTGATGGAAAGCATCCAGTCGGAAACTGCGCGGATTGGGCCCAAGTAAGCTGGGCTCCGCTGCGCAGCCGAAAGTGGAAATGCTGGAAAATCACCAAGGTTGAAGCCAGGCATAAGTTCACGTCCTGGGTATACCATCATTTTGTCTACGTAGAGTCCTGCAGCGGTACAGGTTACTACCTGGACCCTTGGCGAACCGGCAAACCGGACGTCTGGGAGAAGTCCAGGTTCTGGGTGACCACGGGCTTTTGGGGCGGCTGGATCATGCATCCGATGGTCACCCATCATCCGGGCGACGCTCCGCAGGACCCCGGCAAGGATCCTTAGGCGCTTTCGGGAGGGGCAATCTCGATGTCACTATTGGACTGTCTTCTCGCTGCGATTTCGGAAGCGCTGGGCCTGAGCGCGGCCTGGAGCATTATCAGCCTGCTGGGAAAGCTCGCGACGGATGTCCTGGCCAAGGCGGCGCTCAAGAAGGCGCTACGGGAAATCCTCAAGACCTGGCTGAAGGAGCTCGTCCCGGCGGCGGCTCTCATCATCATCGCGGAAATCCTTTGGCACCTCTATTGGTGTTACGGGTAGGCGCCGCGATCTAGGTCACCTCATCCCCCAAAAAGGGGGCACACCCCGCCTTAAATCCCATGGATGATGCGAGCCTTGGGCCCTCGGCTTGTCAAGGACCGGCCCCTGGCCGGCCGCGGTGCGGCGCGCCTCCGGCGCGTCCTTGAGAAGCCGAGGGCCCAAGGCAAACTGGCCGCCATGGAGTTAAGGCTGGGAAGGCGGTTCTGACTCAAGGGCGACGTTGGGGAGGTCTGCTCCTTGGCGGGCGAGGATTTGCCGCCAGGATGAAGAGGGCTGGCGGCAGAAGCGATGTGGCCGAAGGCGATGCCTACCCTTATCGCTGACCGCCGCCAGCGGCACACCTCGACTTACGGTAGTGGTTGAGGATTAGATCGGCCCATGACTGTTGATCCTGCGACCGCGCTGGCGACCGCAAATCTTTGGATTCAAATCTCGACCGCCGTTGTCGCCGCGGGGGTGACCTTAGAGTTCTTCGATCTCCTGTTCTTCAGCAAGGAGATGACACGCCTACAGCGATGGGTGCTGTTCTTGGCCACCATCATGATTGTGCTCGGCTGCGGCGGTGAATTCGTCTTCGAGCGCCAAGCGAGCCAAGCTGAGGCGGCGCTAGAGCGCGCGGCCAATTCCAAGATCGCAGAGCTCTCGCGCGCCGAAGCCGCTGACAACAAGATCGCGCAACAAGCAGCACGAGACGCCGCTGCTCTTGGCACAAGGGTCGGGACGGTCAGTCAACAAATCGACGAAGCGTCGAACAAGGAACGGACCATGCATGGTGCGCTACTTGCCGACGAAAATCGCGTTGGTGAATTGCGCGAGGCGAGCTTGGGGCGACACCTAACCAAGCAGATGTATGAGGCCCTGGCTTCGCTCAAGGGCAAGGTGAAGGTTGTGAACCTAGCGAGTTCGGAAGGGTGCTCCGAATGTTCATTGTTTAGAGCACAAATAGAATGGCCCTTGGATAAGGCTGGTGTGATGGGAAAAATATATCACGCCCCCTATGTAGGAACCGGCCTCACTATTGTTCCGCCAGAGGGGATAGAACATCCTGAAAACGATGTCTTGATGCAGACTCTGACTAAGGTGAAGTTGTATTCGTCGTGGGGAAAACGACGACCGGAAGAGTACCCTGGCGTTCCGCCTGATGAATACCTGCTCGTTGTCGGCGAGAAATACGTCGCATTCCCGGCACCCCCTTACATGGGACCGCCCGCGCCGAAGGTGAAATAGCGGCCAAGCCGCTTGTCATGGGCACCTCCCCACCCGTCGGGGACGCCATACGGCCACTTGTCGGCCTGATTTCGGAATGTTCGATTTCAAGCACGGGCTTGATCTCCGCTCGGGGCGCATACCATTCTGCCGCTTGAACGGCTGACCGTATCGCCTAGGTTACCCTTACGAGTTCGGCTGTAATGCTCGCTCTCGGATGCCCGATTGGTCTTGTGGCGGGGGGTGCTGTCCTTACCGGCTTCATGTTGGCGAAACCCAAGATGAAAGCGGAGATCGACATGAATCTACACGTCAAAGCTAAGCTAAGGACAAAGGTGTTGCTCGCGGTTGCGTGGAGCCTGGTTGGGTGCAGCACCCCACGTCGACAGGAAGAGCGGGCCGCTCCGTGATCGAGTTTGCCGAGGCGCCGCAGGGAGGGGTTCGATTCCCCTCCCTCCACACCTCTCAACGTCCGGGTTGAACCCAAAGGTCAGATTCCGCAACTGGCGCAAAGCGGCCGACAATCCCCCTACCCCTTCCTGAAAAACCCATAGATCCGCTCCGCCAGCGGCGCGCTAACCCCCTCCACCTTCAGCAGGTCCTCCACCCCCGCCCGCGCCACCCCCCGCGCTGACCCGAACGCCGCCAATAGCGCCCGTTTGCGCCCGGGCCCCACGCCTTCGATCTCGTCCAGCGGGTTCTTCAGCATCTCGTTGCTGCGCTTGGTGCGGTGGGTGCCGATGGCGAAGCGGTGCGCCTCGTCCCGCAGGCGCTGCAGGTAATACAAAACCGGGCTCTTGGGCTCGAGCATGAAGTAGGGTTTGCCGGGGATGAAGAACCGCTCCAGCCCGGCGTCGCGGTCGGGCCCTTTCGCCACGCCGACGACGGCGATGTCGTCGACGCCCAGGTCCGCCATCACCTCCATCACCGCGGCGATCTGGCCCTGGCCGCCGTCGATCAGGACGAGGTCGGGGCGCACCGGCGCGGCGGCCTCGCCCAGCTGCGCCTCCTCCTCTTCCTTCACCAGGCGGCCGAACCGGCGGCGCAGGACCTCCTTCATCATCCCGAAGTCGTCGCCCGGCGTGAGGTCGGTCCCCTTGATGTTGAACTTGCGGTACTGGCTCTTCTGGAAGCCGTCGGGGCCGGCGACGATCATGCCGCCCACCGCGTTCGTCCCCATGATGTGGGAGTTGTCGTAGACCTCGATCCGCTCCGGCGGCGCGTCGAGGCCGAAGGCGTCGGCGACGCCGGCCAGGAGCTTCGTCTGGGCCGAGCTTTCGGCCATCTTGCGGCCCAGCGCCTCGCGGGCGTTGGTGACGGCGTGCTCGACGAGCTGGCGCTTTTCGCCGCGCTTGGGGGTCGAGATCTCCACCTTGCGGCCGCCCTTGAAGGCGAAGGCCTCGGCCAGCAGCTCGCGCTCGGCCGGCTCGATGTTGGTCAGGATCAGCCTGGGGATCGGCTTGTCGTCGTAGAACTGGCCGATGAAGGCTTCCATGACCTCGGCGTCCTCGTCGCTGCGGTCGACGCGGGGGAAGTAGGCGCGGTTCCCCCAATTCTGGCCGGCGCGGAAGAAGAACACCTGCACGCAGGCCTGGCCGCCCTCGGCGTGCAGGGCGAAGACGTCGGCCTCGTCGACGGTCTCCGGGTTGATCTGCTGCTCCTGGGCGATGGAGGCGAGCGCGCGGATGCGGTCGCGCAGGCGCGCGGCGCGCTCGAACTCCATCTCGTCGGAGGCGGCCTGCATCTCAGCGGCGATCTTGCCCATCACCGCGCGCGACTTGCCGCGCAGGAAGTCGCCGGCCTCGTCCACCAGGCCGTTGTAGTCCTCGAGGCTGATCAGGCCGGTGCAGGGCGCCGAGCAGCGGCGGATCTGGTGCAGCATGCAGGGCCGCGTGCGGCTCTCGTAGACGCTGTCCGAGCACGACCGCAGCAGGAAGGCCTTCTGCAGGGTGTTGAGCGTGCGGTTGACGGCGCCGGCGCTGGCGAAGGGGCCAAAGTAGTCGCCCTTGATGCTGTGGGCGCCCCGGTGCTTGCGCAGCTGGGCGGCGGCGTGCTCGCGGCGGATGACGATCTCGGGGAACGACTTGTCGTCGCGCAGCAGGACGTTGAAGCGGGGCTTCAGCTGCTTGATCAGGTTGATCTCGAGCAGCAGGGCGTCGGTCTCGGTGCGGGTGGTGACGAACTCCATCGACCGCGTCAGGTCGACCATCAGCGCAATTCGCTGGGTGTGGAAGCGCCCTTGCGCGTACTGGATGACCCGCTTCTTCAGGCTCCTGGCCTTGCCGACGTAGAGCACCTCGCCCTCGTCGCCCATCATCCGGTAGACGCCCGGCCGGTCCGGCAGGCGCGTCACCTCGTCCTTGATCAGCGCCGCGCCCTTGAGGGGCGCGCCCTTCTGGTCTGAAGCGGCGGTGACGATGTCGTCGGGCATGGGGCGAATATAGGCGAGTCCTGCTCACACCGCAGCGGCGGCGACCTGCCGCCCTACTTCCCCAGCACCCCCAGCACCGCCAGCGTCATGGCCTCGACCCCGGTGCGGATCGAGGGCTCCGGCGCCGGGGCGAACTGCGGGGTGTGGTTGCCGGGCGGGACCTCGCCCTTGGCCTTGTAGTCGGCGAGCGTCTTGGCCTCGTAGCCGCCCAGCCCCCAGTAGAGCGAGGGGACGCCGGCGATGACGAACTCCGAATAGTCCTCGCTGGCCGAGCCCGGGCCCGCCGCTTCGACCGCCTGCTCGCCGAACGCCGCCTTGAACAGCGGCGCGATGCGGGCGGTGATCGCCGCGTCGTTGACCACGGCGTCGGCGCCCTGGTCCATGTCCACCTTGGGGGCCGGCGCCTTGGCCATCTCGGCCACCGCCTTGGCGGTGCGGTCGACGCCGGACTTCAGGATCTTGCGGGTGTCGGGGTCGTAGCTGCGGATGGTGCCGCGCACCACCGCCTGGTCGGGGATGATGTTGCCGGCGCTGCCCGCCTGGATCGCGCCCACGCCCGCCACCCCGAACACGGCGGGGTCCTTCTCGCGGCTGACCACGCTCTGCAGGTCGACCGTGAACCGCGCGGCCTCCATCACCGGGTCGATGGAAAGCTGCGGCCGCGAACCATGGGCGCCGCGGCCAAAGAAGGTGATCTCGAAGCCGTCGGCGTTGGACGACCAGACGCCCGCCCGATAGGAGACCCCGCCCGCCGGCCCCGGCCCCACGTGCTGGGCGAAGCCGAGATCCGGCTTGGGCCAGCGGGTGAACAGGCCGTCGGCGATCATCGCCTTGGCGCCCCCGATCGCCTCCTCCGCCGGCTGGCCGATGAACATCAGGGTGCCATGCCACTGCGATCTCATGGCCACCAGCTGCTGCGCCGCGCCCAGCCAGGCGGCCATGTGGATGTCGTGGCCGCAGCTGTGGTCCACCGGCGTGGGCTTGCCCTGCCACATCTGGGTGGCGTGGCTGGCGAACGGCAGCCCGGTCTTCTCTTCCATCGGCAGCGCATCGAGCTCGGTGCGCACCATGACCGTCGGCCCGGGGCCGTTCTTGTAGATCGCAACGATGCCGGTCTTGCCGACGTGCTCGGTCACCTCGAAGCCAAGATCGCGCATCTCCTTGGCGAGCTTGGCCGCGGTCGCGGTCTCCTGGAAGGCCAGTTCCGGATGCTGATGGATGTCCCTGTAGAGGGCTTCAAGGTGCGGGTAGGCCTTGTCCAGGCCCGCATCGATCTGGGCCTTTTGCTTGACCACCTCGGCGGGCTTAGCCGGGGCCGCCGCCTGGACGGAACTCGCCAGCACAGCGGCCGCGCCCGCCAGCAGGACGGATCGGAAAATCTGGTTCATGTGACGACGCCCCGGCTCACCTGGATTCTGTGCGCCGGAGCATAGCCTTGCTCCCGACGTCTGCGCCAGAAAGCTCAGAGCTTCGCCACCCCGGTGACGATCTTTTCGTAGACGCTCTTGGTGATCTTCACATAGCCACGCTTGGCGTCGCGGAAATAGAGCGGGCCCTTGATCTTGGCCGGGTCGTAGCCGTCCGCGATCAGGTCCATCTTGCGGGTCTTGAAGGTGCCGGTGGTGTCCAGCGCCGGCAGGATGCGGACGAACAGCGGCTGGGCGTAGGGCGGCAGTTCGTGGACGACGCCGTCGCCGAAGGTCTTGATGTCGAACTCGGGCCCGACCACCAGCCCCGCCATGCCCGCACGCCCCTCCGCGCCCGGCACCTCGACGCCATAGACGTTGGCCTCCCTGACGCCCGGACAGCCCAAGAGACGCTCGGCGACCTCGTTGGTGGACACGTTCTCGCCCTTCCAGCGGAAGGTGTCGCCGATGCGGTCGACGAAATAGAAGTAGCCGTCGGCGTCGGTCTTCATCAGGTCGCCGGTGGCGAACCAGCGGTCGCCCTTCTCGAAGACGTCGTGCAGCACCTTCTTCTCGGACGCGGCCTTGTCGACGTAGCCGGAGTACTCGGACCGGGCGTCGCCGCCGATCTGGCCGATGCACTCGCCGATCTGGCCGGCCCCGGCCTCGATGCAGAGGCCATTGGTCCCGCGGATCGCCGTCTCGCTCTCCACGTCGAACTGCACGAGGCGAACGTTGAAGCGCTTGCGCAGCCATTTCGGCGCACGGCCGATGGCGCCCTCGCGGCCATCGAAGTTGAACATCGAGACGTTGCCCTCGGTCGAACCGTAGAACTCCAGGATCTCCGGGATCCTGAAGCGCTGCTTCATGGTCGGCCAGATGTCGGGGCGCAGGCCGTTGCCGAAGGCCATGCGGATCTTGTGGCGGGTCTCGTCCTCGCCCGGCGCCTGATTCACCAGGTAGCGACAGAGCTCGCCGATGTAGACGAACATGGTGCAGCCCTCGTCCACCGCCTCGCCCCAGAAGTGGCTGGCCGAGAACTTGCGCCGCAGGAACACCGAGCCGCCGTTCAGGAGCGCCGCGCCCAGGGCGCAGAGCCCGCCGGTGGCGTGATAGAGCGGCAGGGCCACGTAGATGCGGTCGGTCTGCTTGGCCCCCGTCGCGCCGGCGAAGCCGCGCATGTAGAGCTGGGCGCGGACGTGGGTGATCCTGGCCGCCTTGGGCATGCCAGTGGTGCCGGAGGTGAAGATCAAGAGCGCGGTGTCACGCGCCCGGATGTCCTCGCGCACGATCCTGTCCGGCGGCAGCTGGCTGCAGCTCTTCAGCGCCTGGACAAGGTCGCGTTGCTCGCCATGGGCGGGGCCAAACACCCATTGCGGCAAGGGCTTTTCCAGCAGGGATTTCGCCGCCTCGAAGACCGGCGAGGTCTCGGCGTCGACGATGACGCAGGCCGCCTGGGAGATATTCAGGCAGTGGGCGAGCGCCAGGCCCGAGAGCTGGTTGTTGATCAGCGCGGTGACCACGCCGATCTTCGACAGGCCATACCAGATCGGGAAATATTCCAGCCGGTTGGGCATGAACAACGCCACCGTCTGGCCGCGCCGCAGATTGATCCCCTTGCCCCAGTGGGCGAAGCGGTTGGCGATCGCGTCGAGCTCGGCGTAGCTGAGGGTGCGCCCCTCGAAGGTCATGGCCGTGCGGTCGCGGTGCTGGTCGACGGCGGCCTGGATGTCGTCGCAGATCAGGTTGGCGCTGTCCGACGCGATCGACTTCACGCGCTTCAGCGTCCGGTTCAGGCCCCGCATGAAGCGCCGTTCGCGCTGAAAGTCGGCCATGAACGGCATTGCGGGCTCCGGCTGCCCCCCAAAAGACAGCTGCGGCCAGCTTGGGGATGCGGCGGACGCGGGGTCAAGGTGTTGCAACGTGCGGCGTGTTGCATGGCGCCCGCCGGACGCGAAAACGCGGCGCCCAGGCCACAAATAGTTAAGCGTGATTAAGACTTAGCTCGGAACAAAGGCAGGCGCCCGGGGTGGGCCTCGCTCGTCCGCGAGATGACGACATCACGCCGGGACGAACGTGAGCCTGACAGTGTCTTCGCCAAGGAGATCGGTGGCCACCAGGCGGAGCGGCGGCCGGGCGGCGGCGAAATATGGCTGGCCGCCGCCCAGCACGAAGGGACGCAAGTAGAGTCGGTACTCGTCGATCAGACCGAGGTCGGTAAGGCTGCCCGCCAGCACAGGCCCCGCGACGTCGATATCGCCCTCGACCTCCGCCTTCAGCCGGCGCACGAACCGCTCGACGTCGTCGGCGACCAGCGTCGCGTTGGCGCCGACCGAGGTCAGCGAACGCGACACGACCCATTTCGGCTGCGCGCGCCAAGCCGCGGCGAAGTCGTGGTCGACCGCATCCCACCCCGCCTGATCCTCGTCCCAGTAGCACATGATCTCATACATTCGACGGCCGAGCAGACTGCCGGCCAGGCCACGGACGTGATCGTTGAAGTGAGGGTGAAGCGCTACCCCGGGCGGCGGCAATTTCAGATGGTCGACGTAGCCGTCGAGGGACTGCATCATTCCAAAGATAAGCTTCCCCATGCCCTCACGCCTCCGCACAATCTCCGAACAGTAGCGTGCAAACTTGCGGATTGGGACGCTAGGAGAACCGTTCCCACGCCGACTGGCGTGAGACGCCGAGCGCTTCGCCGATGTCGGCCCAGCTCACCTCGCGGCCGCGCAGGGTATCGACCACCTGCTGCAGGAAGTTGCGGCTGGCGTCGGCGGCGAAGTTCACCGAGCCCATTAGCGACAGCAGCTGGTCGGTGGGGCGCTCCAGGGGCTTGGTGTAGCCCTTGTCGGGGACAGGGCGGCCGGCGATCACGTCGTTGCACATCGCCACGCACTCGTCGCAGACGAAGACGAAGGGCCCGGCGATCAGCTTGGCCACCTCAGCCTGCGACTTGCCGCAGAACGAGCAGTGCAGCGCCTTGGGCAGCCTGTGGCCGGTGGCGCGTTCGACCTTGCGGCGGGCCTTGATCTCTTCGGGCGTGCGCTTGGGCTTGGGGTCGGTCATGAGAGCCTCCTTGTCAGGTCTTCCCTGACTGTCAGGTATCACCTGACGTGCCGCCGCTGTCAAGACATCCCTGACGGGCCAGAATAAGGTCATTTGGGGGCGGAGTGGCAGCGTCGCGGGACCCGCCGCATGGCGCGCCTGTGCCCGCTGAATTCTCCCATCACATTGTTATAGCTATATTTTCATAGCATCGGCCACCGGCGTGTTCAGGCCCTTGGGCCGGTCCCTACAGCCAAGCCGCGCCGCAACGGAACCGGAACCTGCCGCAACCGGGGCCGTTTGGAGGGTCCAGCATTGCACACCCCCTGGAGGGACTTCGATATGACCGCCACGTCCAAGACCACCCCTGACGACAGCTCGATGTTCGCGCCCATCCCATCCTGGGAGCGCAACAAGAAGCGCCGCGGGTTCGGCTCGGCGAGCCGCGCCGCCCGGCCGGCCGAGACGCGCAGCTTCGCCGCCGAGCCGGCCCTTGAGACGGAGCCGCAGATCGACCGGCTGAACGAGGCGGATCCCGCCAACAGCGCCTTCGCCGCGCCGCCCGTCTATGCGAGCCGCAGCCAGGCCAAGTCGTCCTCGACCGCGCCGATCGCCATCGCCGCCGGCCTGATCCTGATCGGCGGTATCGCCGCGGCGGGCTGGTACTACACTCAGCCGCACGGCCAGGCCGGCGTCGCCGAGCTGACGCCCGGCGGCACGACCACGACGACGACCTCGGACTCCACCACCGCGTCCCCCGCGGCGCCGAGCCAGATGGCGCAAAACGCGCCGCCCCCTGTCACCCGGACGACGACGACCACCACCCGCACGTCGCACAGCGCCACGCCGCCCCGGGCCCGTACTTCCAGCACGCGCAGCAGTTCGGCCTCGGACACCGCCGCTGACGCCAGCACGAGGGCGCCGGCCCAGGCGGCCCCGCCTATGCCGCTGCCGACCCCGGGCGTCGCCCCGCCGGCCGCCGCGGCCCCGGCCGCGCCCCTGGTGCTGAACATCCCGCAGGCCGCGCCGCAGCCGGTGAACCCGCCGACCGCCCCGCAGACCAGCGCGCCGCCGCCGACCCAGGTCCCGCAGACCTAGCCGTTTTCCGTTGGGGAGACGATTGAAGAGGGCCGCTCCAAGGAGCGGCCTTTTTCATGCACGGATCACCGCATAGTCCATTTGCACCATGTCCGGCCGAGGCTCAGACGCTAGCCTCTCCGCGACCGTCAGGTTTTCCGGACCGACGGACTGGACACTGACGAACACATAGACCTCGGCGTCACGGGCGGCCCACAGGGCGGTAGCCCTGGGCGGCCTGAGGATTCGCGAGACGCGCTCAGGCGGCGACGGTCCAGCGTCCGCCTGGGCGGGCGTCGTCGTTGGCGGGCGGTGGGGGCCGTCTCTGCCGACGGCGGCGCATCGCGGCCCGGCTCTCCCGCCGGGCCGCGACCAGCGCGGCGGGCCTGCGCTTCAGCGCCTGTCTCGCCAGCTCGACTCCGGCGCGCACGATCTTCGCGGCGCCGGCCACCCAGGCGATGGCGATGATATCGAGGTAGGCCACCACATCTCCGGCCCCGATGAAGGCGACGCCCGGCGGATAGGCCTGGATGAAGGCGGCGACGGCCAGGACGAAGGCAAGCGTCAGGGCGACCCGCCACAGCGTCCGGCTGCTGACCAGCGCCTTGAGCCCTTCCGGCGTCAGCAACCAGGCCGGCCACAGCACGGTCAGCTTGTAGAGCTGGCTCAGCCAGAGCTCGACGATCCCGCGCATGCCCGCACCCTCATTGCCCAGCGTCGAGATGGGGACGCCGGGGCGCCGCGCAAGGCCGGCGGCTAACGCGCCCGCGCCGCGTGGTCGGCGAGGATGAGGGCGGCGGCGGCGGTGACCTTGCGGCCGGTGGGCAGGTGGATGAATTCGTTGGGGCCGTGGGCGTTGGACGCGGGGCCTAGGACACCGGTGATCAGGAACTGGGCCTGCGGGAATTTCTCGCCCAGCATGCCGATGAAGGGGATGGTGCCGCCCTCGCCCATCATCGCCGCCTCGCGCCCGAACGTCGCCTGGCTGGCGCGCTGGACCGCGGCCTCCAGCCAGGGCTGCAGCGGCGGCGCGTTCCATCCCGGGCTCGCCTGCTTGCCCTCGAAGGTCACGACCGCGCCCTGCGGCGGGTCGGCGGTGAGCGTGTCGCCGAGCGCCTTGATGCAGGCGTCCGGGTCCGCGGTCGGCGGCAGGCGCACCGACAGCGCCAGCGACGTGCCGGGGCGCAGGACATTGCCGGCGTTGGCCGGCTGCGGCAGGCCCGCGGCGCCGATCACCGTCAAGGCCGGGCGCCAGGTTCGGTTCAGGATCAGCTCGGCGAGATCGCGGGTCGGCGGCTCCGTGGCGCCGGCGAAAGGGAACTTGCGCCAGGCGCTCTCGCCCAGCGCTTGGGCGGCGACCTTGGCCTGCGCCTTCCGCTCGGCCGGGATTTCGACGTTGAACGGCGCCGGCGCGACGGCGCCGGTCTTCTCATCCTCGAAGCGCGACAGCACTTGGCGGGCCAGGCGGAAACTGTCGGGGACCACGCCGGAAGCGTCGCCGGAGTGGACGCCCTCGGTCAGCACCTCGACAGTGAGCAGGCCGCCGGCCAAGCCGCGCAGCGACGTCGTCAGCCAGAGCTGGTCGTAGTTCCCGCAGCCGCTGTCGAGGCAGATCACCAGCGACGGCGCCCCGATCCGCTCGGCCAGTTCGTCGACATAGAACGGCAGGTCATAGGAGCCGCTCTCCTCGCAGGCCTCGATCAGGACGACGCAGCGCGCGCGCTTCACGCCTTGCGCCTGCAGCGCCAGCAACGCGGTCACCGAGGCGTAGATCGCGTAGCCGTCGTCGGCGCCGCCGCGGCCGTAGAGCTTGTCGCCCTGGATCACCGGCTCCCAGGGGCCAAGGCCCTGCGACCAGCCGGTCATCTCCGGCTGCTTGTCCAGGTGGCCGTAGAGCAGGACGGTGTCGTCCACTTCCCCGGGGCTCTCGATCAGGATGACTGGCGTGCGGCCTTCCAGCCTAACGATCTCCAGCGTCGCCCCCGGCAGGGCCTTGATCTTCTCGCGCGCCCAGCCGGCCATGTGGTCGACCGCCTGGTCGATGAAGCCGCTCTTGGCCCAGTCCGGATCGAAGGCCGGCGACTTGGCCGGGATGCGAATGTAGTCGACCAGCGCCGGCGTGATCTCGCGCTCCCACAGGTCGGCGGCGAATGCATTGAGGGCTTTGGGATCCATGACAGGCGACTCCGGCGGCGGCCGGATGTCCTAACACCGGCCGGCGCTGCGCCCCAATGCCACATCGCGGCAAACCGCAGCCTTTCGGTAAGAACCGCGTGTCTCAAGTGCGCGTCGCAATTTCGCGTGCGGAGCCGGTCCGGGGCCTTCGATGATCAACTACAACGAACTCGCCAAATGGGCTGCGGCCTGCCTTGTGATCCTCTGCGGCGGCCTGGCCGGCCACTATGCGGCGCTGGGCATGACCCTGGTGCAGTGGGCCGGTGCGCTCTGCGCGGTGCTGGGCTCGGTGAGCCTTGCGGTGGCCGTGCACGTCTGGCCGGCGCCGGAAAAAGCCCCGCGCCAACGCCAGCGTCAGCGGGACTAGTCAGCCCCTCAATCGGCGTAGACGTCGAGGCCCATGGCGGTGAGCAGGGCCTGCTGCTGCGACAGGGTGATCTTCAAACCTTCGTAGGTCGCCAGGCCCGCGAGGCTAAGGCCTGAGACCTCCGCGCCCCGCAGGTCGGCGTCGGCGAACTTCGCGTCGGTGGTGAGCGCCTGGAAAAGGTCGCAGCGCGTGAGGTCCGCACCGGTCAGGTCCGCGCCCGTCAGGTCCGCCTCGCGCAGGGACGATCCCGACAGATCGCAGGTCGCCAGCTCCGCGTCGGAGAGGTCGGCGAGCTCCAGATTGCAGGCGGTGAAGGCCGCCGCGGTGCGGATCACCTTGCCCCCGAAGGCGCGGCTGAAGTCGGCCCGATGGAAGCGCGCGCCGCGCAGATTGCTGTCCTTGAAAACCACCGACCACAGGCTGGTGCGGTCGATGTCGGCGAAGGAGAGGTCGCAGGCGGTGAACTCGGCCTGGTCGGCCTGGGAGAAGGCGATCTGGACGCCGGAGTGACTGTCGGGATCGGCGAAGTTGCAGCGCGTGAAGACGGCCTCGCGCAGGTCCGCGTGGGCGAAGCGGCAGCGGACGAACCGGCAGTCCGTGAAGCGCGCGTTCTGCAGGATCATGGCCGACAGCTGCGCGTCTGTCAGCGTGCAGTCCGCGAAGGTCGCGTCCGACAGGTCGCGTTCGGCGAAGTCGACGCTGGAAAGGTCGAGGCCAACGTAAGCGCCGCCGGGCCGCAGGTCGGGAAGATCGCTCATCGCGCGATCCTGGGCCGGGCGAGCCGCCAAGAGAAGGCCTCCTGCGCCGCGGCGGCGTGAACGCGGCGTCAGCTAGTTGAACCTTGGCTAACGGCGGGGCTCGCGCGGCGTTCAGTCGGCCTCGGCCAATCTTCGGGCCATGAGGTCGGAACGTTCCGACCTCGCCGTCCAGAGGAATTGGATCATGAAGATGAAATCGATCGTTCTGGCCGGCGCGACCCTGATCGCGCTGGCCGCCCCGGCCGCCGCGCTCGCCGATCCGGACTGGGGTCATGACCGCGGCTATCACGACCGCGACTACCGCCGCGACCGCGACGACTGGCGTCGCGGCGAATACCGCGCTTACGACCGCTGGGAAGGCCGCTACGACCGCGGCTACGCCCGCTGCTTCGTCGAGCGGCGCGGCTACTACAATTGGTACGGCCAGTACGTGTCGCGGCCGGTCGAAGTCTGCCGCTGACCCCTGACCCTTGCGCCCTTCTCCCGCGCCTGGGGGAAGGGCGCCGCCCGAGACGGCCTACTCGGCCAGCGTGACCGGCACCAGGATCTCGCCGCCGCTCTTGCGGAACTTCTCAGCCATCTCGGCCATGCCGCCGGCGACCTCGTTCTGCTTGCGCGCGGCGTCCCGGATGTCCTGGCTGATCTTCATCGAGCAGAACTTGGGCCCGCACATGGAGCAGAAGTGGGCGGTCTTCATCGCCTCCTTCGGCAGGGTCTCGTCGTGGTAGAGGCGCGCGGTTTCCGGGTCGATGCCGAGGTTGAACTGATCCTCCCACCGGAACTCGAAGCGGGCTCTGGAGATGGCGTCGTCCCAGGCCCGTGCGGTCGGATGGCCCTTAGCCAGATCCGCGGCGTGGGCGGCGAGCTTGTAGGTCATGACGCCCACCTTGACGTCCTCACGGTTGGGCAGACCCAGGTGCTCCTTGGGCGTCACGTAGCAGAGCATGGCCGTGCCGAACCAGCCGATCATCGCCGCGCCGATGGCGCTGGTGATGTGGTCGTAGCCGGGCGCCACGTCGGTGGTCAGCGGGCCTAGCGTATAGAACGGCGCCTCGCCGCAGACCTTCAGCTGCTTTTCCATGTTGGCCTTGATCTTGTGCATCGGCACGTGGCCGGGGCCTTCGATCATGGTCTGGACGTTATGCTTCCAGGCGATCTGGGTGAGCTCGCCCAGGGTCTCCAGCTCGCCGAATTGCGCGGCGTCATTGGCGTCGGCGATGCAGCCGGGGCGCAGGCCATCGCCCAGGCTGAACGAGACGTCGTAGGCCTTCATGATCTCGCAGATGTCTTCGAAGTGCTCGTAGAGGAAGTTCTCCTTGTGATGCGCCAGGCACCATTTGGCCATGATCGAGCCGCCGCGGCTGACGATGCCGGTCACCCGCGTGGCGGTCAGCGGCACATAGGCGAGCCTGACGCCCGCGTGGATGGTGAAGTAGTCGACGCCCTGCTCGGCCTGCTCGATGAGCGTGTCGCGGAACACCTCCCAGGTCAGGTCCTCGGCGACGCCGTTCACCTTCTCCAGCGCCTGGTAGATCGGCACCGTCCCGATCGGCACGGGCGAGTTGCGCACGATCCAGTCGCGGATGTTGTGGATGTTGCGGCCGGTGGAGAGGTCCATGACCGTGTCGCCGCCGCAGCGGATCGCCCAGACCATCTTGTCCACCTCGTCCGAGACGTGGCTGAGGACGGCCGAGTTGCCGATGTTCGCGTTGATCTTCACCAGGAAGTTGCGGCCGATGATCATCGGCTCGAGCTCGGTGTGGTTGATGTTGGCCGGGATGATGGCGCGGCCGCGGGCGATCTCGTCGCGGACGAACTCCGGCGTGCAGAAGTCCGGGATCTCGGCGCCGAAGTCCTCGCCGTCGCGGATCGCGAAGTCGCCGGACTGGCGGCGCAGGTTCTCGCGGATGGCGACGTATTCCATCTCGGGGGTGATGATCCCGCGCCGCGCATATTCCAGCTGGGTGACGTTGGCGCCGGCCTTGGCGCGGTAGACGCGGCGGGGCGCGGTGAACTGCGGCGCCAGATGCTCGCCCTTGGCGAAACCGTTGTCCTCCGGCTTCACCTCGCGGGGGTTCTGCACGATCTCGATGTCGCCGCGGGAGACCACCCAGGGCTCGCGGGTCTTGGACAGGCCCTTCTCGATGTCGATGCCGACCGTTGGGTCGGTGTAGGGGCCGGAGGGATCGTAGAGCGTCAGAGCCGGCTCGTTGGCGCTCGGATGGACCGCCACCTCGCGGAACGGCACTCGGATGTCGGGCCACAGGACACCGGCCTGATAGATCTTCTTCGACCCCGGCCTTTCACCAACAGGAATGGCGCCGGTGGGGATTTGAGCGGGTTCGATATTGGCGGTGGGCTTGTTCATCGCGTGCAGCCTCGTTCGAGGGCCGCCGGGACGGGAGATCGAAGCGAACGACGCTTGCGCCCGCAGGTCCTTCCCTTCGCCGGCATGACCCGGATCAGGTTCGACGGGTCGCGGGATCACCCGCCTCTCAGCCGCTTGGCGCGGCCCCCCGAGGAGACCCCGACGTTAGGCCTGAAGGGTCGGCGGGGAAAGCTTCAAATCAGGCCTGCACCAGCCGCACCCGCGTCCCGCTGAGGATCACGTCGTCGCCTTCGAGTTTGCCGCGGGCCTTTGCCACCGCGCGGACGGCGTCGGGGTCCTTCACCGCCACGTCGAAACGGCCAAGGCCCTCGCCGCGGCCGTCGGTGGCGACCACGAAGCGGATTTCGCCGCCGTCGGGGAGGTCGATCCTCCAGCCCGCGCCGGTCTTCACCGGCGCAAAGCCGAGGATCTCGCCCCAGCGCCGGGCCAGCGCCTCCGGGTCGTCGCCCTGGAGTTCGACGCCGGTGATCGCCGTCGAGACGTCGGTGCGCAGGTTCTCCCGCCAGACCTCGCCGCCCCACTCCCAGTGCTCCCAGGTCGGCATCTGGTCGACCGAGACGATGGCCGCGCCGATGTCGCGCGGGTGGATGTGGCTCATGCGCACGCCGTTGTCGCGGTCGTAGCGGGCGACCGTGCGGGCGCCGGCGGCTTCGATCCGGTCGCGGGCCGGCTCGATGTCGTGGACCTGGAAAATGGCCATATACCCCCCATCACCGCCTCGCTTCTGCAGCAGGCGGCCGGCGGTGGTGCCCTCCTGTTTCGGCGACACCACCTCCAGGAAGGTCTCGCCGATCGGGAAGACCGCGTTCTTCAGCCCAAAGGCGCCGACGCCCGGGTCGTCGTAGGCGTAGTCGAGGCCAAGGATGGCGCGGATGTCGGCCTCGCAGGCGGCGAGGTCGTGGCCCACCAGGGCGATCTGACGAAGGCGCATTTGAGCCGGCTCCCTATGACTGGCCGCAAGCTTACCGGCTTCCGTTCCGTAGGCGTCAAGGCCTAGGGTTGCGGCCGCAACATTCGGGAGGACGCGTCATGGCGAAACTGGAAACCGGAACCGAGGACCTGCTGGCGGACCTGGAGGGCGGCGTGCTGACCCTCACGCTGAACCGGCCGCAGGCGCGCAACGCCATGAGCGAAGGCATGAACCAGGCGCTGGGCCAGCAGCTGGCCGCCGCCGAGCTGAACCCCGACGTGCGCTGCGTGGTGCTGACCGGCGCCGGCCAGGGCTTCTGCGCCGGCGGCGACGTGAAGGGCATGAACGAGCGCAATTCCGGCAGCGGCCGGCCGGTCAGCATCGATGAGGCGATCGCCACCCAGCGGATCAACCAGCGGGCCACGGCCGGCAAGCTCTTCAAGATGGCCAAGCCGACCATCGCCGCCCTGCCGGGCGCGGCGGCCGGCGCGGGGCTGTCGCTGGCGCTGGCCTGCGACCTTAGGATCATGGCGAAGACCGCGATCCTGACGACGGCCTTTGCCCGCGTGGGCCTGGCCGGCGACTACGGCGGCACCTACTTCCTGACCCAGCTGGTCGGTTCGGCCAAGGCGCGCGAGATGTACTTCCTCTCCGACCGGGTGAGCGCCGACGAAGCGCTGCGGCTGGGCCTCGCCAACTGGGTGGTCGAGCCGGACGAGCTGGCCGCCAAGACCGCCGAGATCGCCAAGCGCCTGGCCAGCGGCCCCGCGGTCTGCTTCCGCTACATGAAGGAGAACCTCAACCGGGCCATGGGCGGCGAGGTCGATGAGTGCCTCGACCTGGAGGCGACGCACCACGTCCATTCCGCGTCCACCGCCGACCACAAGGAGGCCGCCGCCGCCTTCGTGGCCAAGCGCGAGCCGGTGTTCCAGGGACGGTAGGCGGTTCCCGCAAGCGGCGCTTGCGCGCTGGCTTTTCCGGGAGTGACATCGGCCTCATCGCCGCGCCGTCAAGAGCGCGGGTCGAGACCCGGGAGGACCCTGATGAAGCTTGCAATCGCCTTGATCGGCGCGGTGAGTCTGGCTGCCAGCACACCCGCGCTCGCCGCCGAGAAGCCGGCTGGAAAATGCTTCGACGTCAAGGACATCAAGGGCCACGTCATCGCCGACGACCGCACGCTCTACCTCAACGTCGGCGGCCAGTCGGTCTACCGGGTGGGCATGAGCAACAACTGCCTGGGCGGCATGGCCCCCAGCGACCCGGTGACCCTCACCGGCCGCGGCGCGCCCAAGATCTGCGAGGCGTCCGACCTGGACGTCCACGCCGAGGTGAACGGCGGCGGCCTCTCCTCGCGCTGCGTGATCGACACGCTCACCAAGCTGACCCCTGCCCAGGCCTCGGCCCTGCCCGCGAAGCTGAAGCCCTAGCGGCGCCGTTCGCAGCGGTGAGCCTTCTCCAGGGCTGCCGATACCAACGGATATCATGGTAGCCTTCACGCCAAGCTCAGCATATAAAAAAGTCATAAGAAATCGGGAGATCGCCATGAAGCCCGCCCTTGCCCTGGCCGCCGCCGCGGCGATGGCCAGCTTTGCCGCCCCCGCCTCCCGCGCCGCCGATCCGGCGCAGGCGTCGGTCCAGGCCGAGGTTGCCGCCAAGCCCGCGCCCGAGTGCTTCTTCGTCCGCGACATCCGCAACCAGACCATCGGCGGAAACCACGTCATCTATTTCAACGTCCGCAACCGCGAGACCTACCGGATCGACGTGAGCGGGCCCTGCCTAGCGGCGGCGGGGCCGTCGGATCGGGTCAGCGTGGATAGCCACGGAGCGGGCGGTCAGGTCTGTGGCAAGCTGGACCTTGAGGTCCGCGTGTTGGGCGGCCGCTGCATCGTCGAGAACGTCAGCAAGATGACCCCGCAGGAGGTGGCCGCCATGCCGCGCCGCTCCGATCCGCAGGACCTGACGCTAGGGTTCCACCTGAAGCCGGTCCTGGGGGGCGGGCTGACGCACTAGCCCGGCGTTCAGCCTGCATTCAGCGGAATCGGCGCAAGCGTGGCCAGTTGAGCCGCAAAAGGAGATGAGACCATGAAGACCGCTCCCATCCTGATCGGCGCCGCCGCGGCGGTCCTGATCGGCCTGCCGGCCGCCGCCCAACCGAAAGCGGAGAACAACTGCTTCTGGACCCGCGACCTGCGCAACCACACCGTGGGCGGCGAGCATGTGCTCTATTTCGATGTCGGCGGCCGGTCGGTCTACAAGGTCGAGACCAGCGACAGCTGCCTGGCCGGCGCCAGTTCGTCGGACCCGATCGTCATGCTCAACCGCACCGGCAGCGGCCAGATCTGCAACAAGATGGATCTGGATATCAGCGTGCGCGGGGCCCGCTGCATCGTCTCCAACATGACCAAGCTCACCCCGGCCGAGGCCGCGGCCTTGCCGAAGAAGATGAAGCCCTGACACGAACGCCGATCACGGGAGGCCGATGATGAAACTTTCGATAGCCGCGGGCCTGGCCGGCGCGGTCCTGGTCCTGTCGCTCGGCTCCGGCGCGGCCGCGCAGCACGCGCCCAAGGGCTGCTTCCTGACCGAGGACCTGCGCAGCCACACCATCGCTGGCAAGGACACGATCTATCTGAACGTGAACGGCGTCGACACCTACGAGGTGAAGACCGACAGCGCCTGCCTGGCGCACGCCACCTCGCACGAGCCGATGGTGGTCAAGGATCTGGGCCTGGGCAAGATCTGCCATGCCCACGACCTGGAGGTGATCGTGCGCGGTTCGCGCTGCCACATCGCCAGCATGACCAAGCTGACCGAGGCCGCGGCGGCCGCCATCCCGAAAGCGTTGCAGCCCTAGGTTCGCCGCGCGAAATTCGCAGAACGGCGAAACCTCACTTACGCTCTGGCGGGGGCTATGCCGCAGCGTCACTTCGGTGTACGGCGGCGCCATGCATCTCGCCCGATATAACCCCGTCCGCTTCGCCCATCTCCCCACCCCGCTCGAGCCGTTGCCGCGGCTGAGCGAAGCGCTTTCGGGCTCGCCGGGCGGCGGCCCGAACCTGTGGATCAAGCGCGACGATTGCACGGGCCTGGCCGGCGGCGGCAACAAGACCCGCAAGCTGGAATATCTGCTGGGCGACGCGCTGGCCAACGACGCCACGACGTTGGTCACCCAGGGCGCGGTGCAGTCGAACCACGTGCGCCAGACGGCGGCCGCGGCGGTCCGCTTCGGCCTCGACTGCGAGATCATCCTGGAGGAGCGCACCGGCTCCAACGCCGTCGACTACACCCAGTCGGGCAACGTCCTGCTGGACGAGCTGATGGGGGCCAAGATCCGCCGCGTGCCGGGTGGCACGGACATGAACGAACAGCTCGCCCTGGTGGCCGCCGAGGTCGCCGCGCGTGGCGAGCGGCCCTATGTGATCCCGGGCGGCGGCTCCAATGTGATCGGGGCGCTGGGCTATGTGGAATGCGCGCTGGAGCTGGTGAACCAGGCCAACGAGATGGGGCTGGAGATCGACCGCATCGTCACCGCCACCGGCAGCGCCGGGACGCACGCGGGTCTGGTGGCCGGCATCGCGGTCATGGGCGCCGACATCCCGATCCTGGGCATCGGCGTGCGCGCGCCGAAAGAGGCTCAGGAGGCCAACGTCTTCAAGCTGGCCGTGGAAACCGCCGACCTGCTGGGCCACAAGGACCGCGTCACCCGCGACATGGTGGTGGCCGACTGCGACTACGTCGGGGCGGGCTACGGCATCGTCGACGAAGAGGTGATCGAGGCGCTGAAGCTGGCCGCGCGCACCGACGCGATCCTGTTGGACCCGGTCTATACCGGCAAGGCGATGAAGGGGCTGATCGCCCTCTCGAAAGCCGGCCAGTTCGACGGCGAGACCGTGGTCTTCCTGCACACCGGCGGCGCCCAGGGCCTGTTCGGCTACCAGTCGGTCCTGGACGGCCACCTCTGATGTCCTGTTTCGCCAAGGCTACGCAGGACTTGTCCTTCGAAGCTCCGGCAGGAGCGAAGTAGGATGAGTGAGGAGCCTGCCCGCAAGTCGCTGGTGCTGGGCGTGCTGGGCGGCATGGGCCCGGCCGCGACGCTGGTGTTCCTGAACCAGGTCCACGCCTTCACCCCGGCGAAGGGCGACGCCGACCACATCCGCATCCTGATGGACCTCAATCCCAAGGTGCCGGACCGCAACACGCTCGGCCCCGCCGCGGGCGCGACGCTGGCGGAGATGGCGGGCGCGCTGGCCGGCGCCGGCGCCGAGGTGCTGGCCATGCCCTGCAACACCGCCCACGCGCATGCGGGCCTGATCCAGCGGGCGAGCGGCCTGCCGCTGATCGACCTGATCGAGACCGGCGCGAGCGCCGCGCGAGACCTGGGCGCGCGGAGGGTCGGCGTGCTGGGCACCAAGGGCGCGCTTCGGCTCTACCGGGAATATCTGGCGGCCCAGGCCATGGGGCTGGTCAGCCTCGAGCCCGAGCGGCAGGACGAGTTCATGGTCACGATCTACAAGATCAAGGGCGGCGACCTGGGTCCGGCCGTGCGCAAGGAGATGGCCGGCTACGCCGCCGACCTGGTCGCGGCCGGGGCCGAGGCGGTGGTCGCAGGCTGCACCGAGGCGCCGCTGGTGCTGGACGCGAAGGACGTGCGCGGCCCGCTCATCGATCCGGGCGAACTCCTGGCGCGGCGCTGTGTGGCGGTGTGCCTCGGCCTGGAGCCGGTCCCCACGCTTCCCACAGGCTGAAACCCCCGGTATCGCATCTGCAACAGTCCGGGCGCCGGATCGGCCAAGTTCGCGGCTAGGATGCGCGAGAATCGGGACTGGCCGAGTTGGGGGAATGAAATTCATGCGGCCACGCATCCGCCTTATCCCGTTGGCCCTGGGCCTGGCGCTGGGGGCCTCGCCCTTCGGCCATGCGCAGGCGCCGGCGCCGCCCATCCCGGCCCTGCCGTTCGGCGGCAGCGACGGTCCCGCCGCGGCGGGCTTCACCCAGCTGTTCATCAGTCCCTGCGGCGAGCCTTACCGCGGCCGCCCGGGCGAGCCCTATCCGTCCGCCCTGTGGTTCAAACAGGCCGACCTGAACCACGACGGGGTGATCGACAAGAAGGAGTTCCGCGCCGATCACGAGGGCTTCTTCGATGCGCTGGACGCCAACGAGAACGGCTATCTCGACGGCCCTGAGATTGCCTTCTACGAGAGCCGCGTGGTGCCCGACATCCTGGGACCGGGCGCGGTCGGCCTGGCGGCGCCCCGCAGCCTGCCGGGACATCAGGGCGCGCAGCTCTACCTCGCTCAGCTCAGCGGTCCAGGGCCGCTGCAGCAGCCGGAAGGCGGCCATCCGGGCGAGCCGGATACGCTCGGCCCGAAGGGTCCGCCCCCCAGCCTGGGCGCGACCCGGCCGCAGCGGCGCCAGCTGGTGGGCGCGGCGGCCTACGGCTTCTTCGGCGAGGCCGAGCCGCTGACCGCGACCGACACCAATCTGGATGGACGGATCAGCAAGGCCGAGTTCCTGGCGGCCGCCGATCGCCGCTTCGCGATCCTCGACAAGCGCCACGACGGCAAGCTGACGCTGGACGAACTGCCCAAGACCCCGTCGCAGATCGAGCTCGAGCGGCGGCGCAAATAGCTCGCAGCGCCTAGCGCCAGCGCAGCAGCCGCGAGCCCGCCGCTGCGCCGACCGCGGCGACGAGCGCCATGCCGAGCGTGTACCAGATGGCCAGGAACGGGGCCGAGGTCTCGTTGCAGGCGACCGAATAGATCATCGCCCCCAGCGCGCCGGCGCAGCCGCCGGCGGCGAGGCCGGCGAGGCCCAGGCGGGTGGGCGCGAGCCCCCGCACCGCCCAGACTGCGCCGGCCAGCAGCGGCAAGCCGATCGCCAGGATCCGCCAGGGGCAGATCATCGAGGAGTGCCCCATCAACATGGCGTGGTGCGCGTCCGCCGGCGCCTGCGCAAAGCGCATGGCCGCCATCGCCGCCACCAGCGCAAAGGGCGCCGCGGCGGCCAGGGCGAGTCCGCCGACCCGCGCCGCGGGCTTGGCGAGCCGGACCAGCACGCCGGCCAGGATCAGGCCGGTCAGCGCCGCATAGCCGAACTTCATCCAGAACATCGGCGTCATGACCGCCTGGGCGAGGTCGGGCCGGGGTCCCAGCCAGGCCAGCATCACCGCCGCGGAGCCCAGGCCGCCGAGGCCAAGGCCGAGCGCGATACGGCGGCCGACAGCGCCCGGCGCGACCTTGGGCACGTCCGCCGTCAGGCCGGCGATGAGCTCATCAGTCGTCTTCGACATCGGAGCCCCCTTCCTGTGGCGCATACCGGCCGCCGAGCGACTTCAGGCCCCGGTGGATGGCGACCTTCACCGCGCTCTCGGTCATGTCGTGCTTTTGGGCCGCCTCGCGGGTCGAGAGCCCTTCGATCTTGGTTTCGCGGATCAGCGCGCGGGTGCGATCTGGTAGGTCGGCCATGACGCGTTCCAGGTCGCGGGCGGCCATGGCGGCGTCCGCTCCGGCCGGCACGAACAGGGCGTCGGCTTCCTCGGCCGGCGCGCGCAGGTGCAGGCGTCCCCGGCGCAGCGCATCGATCAGCTTGTAGCGCGCGATCGCATAGGCCCAGGCGGTGAAGGGCTGGCCGGCGTCATAGGTGGCGCGGCGCGTATGCACGGCGATCAGCGTCTCCTGCACCAGGTCCTCGGCGTCCACGCCCGGCGGGCAGCGGCGGCCATAGTAGCCGCGCAGCAGCGCGCTGAGCTCGTTCAGCAGCCGGCGATAGGGCTCGGCCTCTCCGGCGAGGCCGGCGAGCATCAAGCCTCGCAGTCTGGGTTCGATCTCGTCCAACGCCGCCTTTTAGGGAGTTCGCGCCACTCGGCGAAACGTTACAGGCTGGATGTTGGTAACCGAACCGCGCTCCGATGCGAACCAGTGATCGAGCTTTGCCAATGTGCTTTGGGGAGATCGACATGAAGAGCCTGATCGCAATCGCCGCCGCCCTGGCGCTGTCACCAGTGGGCGGCGCGCTCGCCCAGTCCGCCGCGCCCACAGCAGGGCCTGTGCAGGTGGTCGAGCTCTACACCAGCCAGGGCTGTTCCTCCTGCCCGCCGGCAAACGCGGCGGTGGCGGCGATCTCCGCGCGGCCGGAGATCCTGGCCCTGTCGTTCGGCGTAACCTATTGGGACGACCTGGGCTGGAAGGACACCTTCGCCCAGAAGAAGTTCACCGACCGCCAGTGGGACTATGCCAAGGGCCTGCGGCACGACAACGTCGCCACGCCGCAGGTGGTGATCAACGGCCGTCTCGACACCGTGGGCCAAAGCGTCGGGGACATCGACATGGCCCTGCGCCGCGCGCCGCTGGCCTCGGGCGGCCCGGCGCTCAGCCTGCAGGGCGGCGCGGTGGCGATTTCCGGCCCCTCCCCCAAGCGCGCCGCCGATGTCTGGCTGGTGCGCTATGACCCGAATGTCGTGCAGGTGCCGGTCAGGCGCGGCGAGAACACCGGCAAGACCCTGCCGCACAAGAACGTCGTCAAGGAACTGACGCGGCTGGGCGACTGGTCAGGCGGGGCCAAGAGCTTCGCCGTGCCAGCCGCGGCGCCTGGGCTTCCTGGCGGCCTGAAGACCGCCATTCTGGTCCAGGCCGGGCCCGGCGGCCCCATCCTGGCGGCCGCCAAGAGCTGATTTCCCACACACCGTTGAGACCCAATTCTCCGCGACCCCGCGGAGGAGACCCTGCCGGCTTGGCCGGTTCCCAAGAGAAGGAAGACCAGAAATGCTGCGTAAGACCCTCACCGCCCTCAGCGCCCTGACGCTCGCCGCCGCCTTCGCCGGCGGGGCGCTGGCCCAGGACAAGCCGATGGCCGCCACCGGCGCGATGTCGACCGGCGCCATGGCCAAGACCGATGGCATGGCCAAGACGGACGGCATGAAGACCGACTCCATGAAGACGCCGATGAAGAAGGCGATGAAGAAGAAGCCGATGGCCGAGACCGGCGCCATGGCCAAGACCGACGGCATGTCCACCGGCTCCATGTCGAAGGGCGCGATGGCCACCGACGCCATGGCCTCCAAGAAGTAGCCGACGAACCGGCCTGGTGGCGGGGCCTCGCGGCGCGATCCGCGAGGCCCTCCGCCTATTGGCCCAGGCGGCTGCCTGTTGTGCAGGAAGCGCTGGCTCGGGACGCTGTGCAACAGGTTGCGCTCGAGATGAGAGCCCCTCGTGCGGCGCGCGAATTTCTCTTACCCAGCGCTAGCTCGATTAGAGCTGGGCCAGCAGGTAGTCGGCCGCCGAGACGCGGAACTCGCCGCCCTCTTCGATGTTCAGCTCCTTCACCACGCCGTCGTCGACGATCATCGAATAGCGCTGCGAGCGCTTGCCCATGCCGAAGCGCGAGGCGTCGAAGGCCAGGCCCACTGCGTCGGTGAAGGCCGCGCCGCCGTCGGCCAGCATGGCGATGTCGTCGCCCACGGCCTGATCCTCGGCCCAGGCGCGCATGACGAAGGCGTCGTTGACCGAAAGGCAGGCGATCACGTCGACGCCCTTGCTCTTGATCTCGGAGGCCAGCTGCTTGAAGCCCGGCAGGTGCTTGGCCGAGCAGGTCGGCGTGAACGCGCCCGGCAGCGCGAACAGCGCCACCTTCTTGCCGCCGAAGAACTCTTCGGTGGTCACCGGCTTGGGACCCTCGGCGGTCGCCAGGGTGAGGGTAACGCTGGGCAGCTTGTCGCCGACTTTGATGGTCATGGATCCGTTCCTCTGGATGGGTGAGAGGGAGATAGCGTCATCTCCGCGCACCGCAAGCGTCCCCGCTCAAACGCCCCTTGAAAGCGTCACGTTGGAGGTCAAATGTCGAGGCCATGGAAGGTGGTTTCTTCTCCGGTCAGCTCTTGATCGCCATGCCGGGAATCTCGGATCCCCGGTTCGAGCGCGCCCTGATCCTGATCTGCGCCCACGACGAAGAGCACGCCATGGGCCTGGCGCTGAACCGCCCGGTGGAGGGCCTGACCGTGCCGGACCTGCTGGACAGGCTGGAGATCAGCTCGACCATCGTCCTGCCGCCGGACCTGGTTCTCGTGGGCGGACCTGTCGAGCAGGAGCGCGGCTTCGTGCTGCATTCCACCGACTATGAGGGCGAGGCGAGCCTGGACGTGACGCCGGGCGTGGCCCTGACCGCGACCCGCGAGGTGCTGGAGGCGATGGCCAGCCACAATGGCGCGCCGTCGAAGAGCCTGCTGGCGCTCGGCTACGCCGGCTGGGGCGCAGGCCAGCTGGAGGAAGAGCTCAAGCAGAACGTCTGGCTGACCTGCGATCCCGACGACGAGCTGATCTTCGGCCGCGACTATGGGCGCAAATGGGGTCAGGCGCTGGCCAAGCTGGGCGTCGATCCGCAGCGGCTGAGCGCGGCGGCGGGCCGGGCCTAGCCCCGACTTCCCTTGGCCTTAACCGGGGCGGCGCCGTCGACGTAGCTCTCGTTGAGGTAGACCTCGGCTTCCTGCGCCGAGAGGGCCGGCGCGTAGCCGAAGCCCTGGCCGTAGTCGCAGCCCAGCGACTGCAGTTGGCGGGCCATGCCGGCGTTCTCGACCCCTTCGGCGACGATCGCCAAGTTCAGGTCCTGGCCGAGCTTCACCACCGATGAGACGATCTTCAGCGAACCCTCGTTGGTGGCCATGGTGCGCACGAAGTAGCGGTCGATCTTCAGCGTGTCGAACGGCAGGCGGGTCAGATAGGAGAGCGACGAGAAGCCGGTGCCGAAGTCGTCCAGCGCCAGCGCCGCGCCAGCCGCGCGCAGCTCGCCCAGAATGACGGCGGCGCGTTCCGGATCGCGCATCACGTCGCCTTCGGTGACTTCCAGCTTCAGAGCGCCGGGCGGCAGGCCGGTTTCGCGGCGGATGGCTTCCACGTCGGAGACCAGGTCGGGGCGGTCGATCTCGTGGGTCGAGAGGTTAACGGCGACGGTCAGTTCGCCGGCGGCCTTGTGCTTGGCGCGCCAGGCGGCAAGCTGCTTGGCCGAGGTGCGCATCATCATCGCCCCCAGCTCTTCCATCAGGCCCATCTCCTCGCAGAGCGGCAGGAAGGTGTCGGGCATGAGCAGGCCACGGCGCGGGTGGCGCCAGCGGACGAGGGCCTCGAAGCCGGAGAGGTGGCCGGTCGAGAGCCGCACGATCGGCTGATAGAACGGCACCAGTTCGCCACGGCCGAGCGCACCCTTCAGGTCGCCCTCGAGCGCCAGCCGGGACAGACCGTCGCTCTCCAGCCCGCGGCCATAGGCGGCGGCGCCGCCGCGGCCGTGGCTCTTCGCGGACTCCACCGCCAGTTCGGCGCGGCGCAGCAGCTCGGCGGCCTCCGGCGCGTCGATCCCGCCATGGGCGTCCACCGCCCCGATCGAGAGCGTCGGATGGATGTCGAAGCCGGCCACGCGCAGCGGCTGCTCCAGCGAGCGCCGCAGCATTTCGGCGCCCGGCGAGGCGCCGGCCAGCGCCATGGCGGCGAACTCGTCCTCGCCGATGCGGGCCAGGATGGCGTCGGCTGGGAAGGCGGCGGCCAGGCGCGACCCCAGCGCCGCCAGCACCAGATCGGCGCGCTCGTGGCCCAGAGCCTCGTTCAGGCGGCGCAGGCGGTCGAGGTCGGCGACGATCAGTTCGTAGTGGCCGGGAACCTGCAGCTGCTCGCGGGCGCGGGTGATGAAGCTGCGGCGGTCCAGCAGGCCCGTCAGCAGGTCCTGGTCGGAGGCGGCGAACCGGGTCTCCGGCGCCACCACGCCGGCGGCGCGCACACCCTCCTCCAGCCAGACGCCGCGCCAGATGGAGATGCCGGCGCCGCGCATGCGCATGCGGACCGCGACCTCGGTTCCGGGCTCCTGCACGCGCAGAATGTCCTCGGCGTAGGCGCGGTCCTGCGGCAGCGCGAGCGCGCGAAGCGCCGCGGAAGAACAGTCGGGGGCCAAAGGTCCCAGGCCCAGCGCGCGGGTGGCGCCGGTCAGCCGCATGCGGTCCTTCTCCGGCTCCCAGACCCACAGGGCGACGTCGGCCGCGCCCAACGCTTCCAGCGTCGAGGTGGCGTCCCACATCCAACGGTCGCTCGGCATCGCCAAAGGAAGAAACGTCCCGCCAAATGGAGCCCGCCACTCAGGCGCGCCCAGACCTACACCCCAAGCCTAGGGCCTTAAGGTTTACAGAAGGCTGCTGTTCAGACCGACACGCCCTCGTCCGGGCCGTCAGGCCGCTTGAAGGGCGAGACCAAGCCGAACAGGACATGATCCCGCCAGACGCCGTTGATCTTCAGATAGGCCTTGGCGAAGCCTTCCTCCTCGAAACCGGCCCGGCGAAGCAGGCTGCGCGAGGGGGCGTTGTCGGGGATGCAGGCGGCCTCCAGACGGTGCAGGCCAAGGGTGCGGAAGGCGAAATCGCTAAGCGCGCGGACGGCGGCCAGCGTGTGGCCATGGCGGGCGTAGGGCCGGCCGCACCAGTAGCCGACCGAGCCCATCTGGGCGACCCCGCGGCGCACGTTGGAAAGCGTGATGCCGCCGGTCAGCGCGCCGTCCTCCTGGCGGAAGACGAAGAACGGATAGGCGGCCCCGGCCTCGCGGTCGCGGGCGTAGGCGGTGAGGCGCCGGCGGAAGGCGCCGCGGCCCAGGTCGTCGGCCGGCCAAGTAGGCTCCCAGGGCTGCAGGAAGCTGCGGCTGACGGCGCGCAGTTCGCGCCATTCGGCGTAGTCCATGGCGCGGGGCGGGCGCAGGCTGATCCCCTCGCCCTCGACGCGAAGTCCGCTCTCCGGCGCGATCCAGTCCAGCAGGGCCATGGAGCGGCAAACTCGCCCAATTGCCGGCGCGCCGCAAGGCGGGGCTCAATCGAGAATTGCAGACTAGTTTACATTATAGACTTATCGATGTATCAGCACACCTGAAGACTCGGACTAAGGAACATCGCCATGAGCGCCGCGGACGCCACCCACCTCGACGAAGCCCAGATTCACGAGGCTCGGGCCAACCTCGCCTTCATGCGCGCCCTGGTCGAGCCCGACGACCGCTGGCTGCGCCAGTTCGGCGAGACCTATTCGGCGGCGGGGTTCTGCTATTGCGCGCAAATGCTGCTGCACGCCGGCCAGTTCATCGGCCTGACGCCAGCCACCGGGATCGGCGGCCTCGCCATCGGCCTGGGCCCGACGGTGGTGTTCCTGGCGCTGCTGGTCTGGATCATCCGGCGCAACGGGCCCGCGACGGTGGCCAACGCGACCTCGAAAGCGGTGGGTGCGGTGTTCGGGGCCGTCGGCCTGACCAACCTGGCGCTGGTGCTGATCATCGGCTCGGTGGCCTGGCGGATGCACAGCGTCACCATCTGGCTGATCTATCCCTGCGCGGTGATGGTGCTGCAGGGCATGGCCTGGCTGGTCGCCTTCATGCTGCGGCGGCGCGGCTGGATGGCGATCGTCGGCTTGGGCTGGTTCGTCACCGGGCTGGGCATGGCGCTGTTCATCGACAACATGGCCGGCTTCGTCGCCACGGCCGGGGCCGGCATGTTCCTGTTCATGCTGCTGCCGGGCCTTTGGATGCTGCGGCGTGCGCAACCCGGCCAGCCGGGAGTCGCCTGACCTTTGGCCGGCGCCCCCTCACCCTTCGGCATCGACCGGATCGACGAGGTCATCCACGGCCGCTTGCGGCTGGGCGTGATGGCCTATCTCGCCAACGCCGAGATCGCCGATTTCAACGAGCTGAAGGCGGTCCTCGAGGTCACCCAGGGCAACCTGTCGGTGCAGCTGCGCAAGCTGGAGGAAGCCGCCTACGTGGCCATCGAAAAGGGCTACCTCGGCCGCAAGCCGCGCACCCAGGTGCGGATCACGCCTGTGGGCCGCAAGGCCTTCGCAGCCTATCTGGAGGCGCTTGGGAAGCTGATCGGGCCGCAGGGCTAGCGGCGCGCCTTACCCGAACAACGCCGCTTCGAACGCCGGGGCGGCCTTCAGTGAGGTCTTGGGGCCCAGGACGGCGACGGCGGCTTTCTTCCGCGCCAGGATCTTCTCGGTCAGTTTCACCAGGTCGGCGGGCGTGACCGCGTCCACCTCGGCGGCGACGTCTGGGGGATCGAGGGTGCGGCCGAACAGCAGGACCTGGCCGGCGGCCTGTTCGGCGCGGGCGAGCGCGCCTTCGCGGCCCATGAACATGGCGCCCTTCAGCTGGGCCTTGGCGCGGGAGAGTTCAGCCTCGCCGACCGGTTTGAGCATGCCGGCGATTTCGCCCGCCGCGACGCGGGCCAGTTCGGCGGCGTCCCTGGCCGCGCAGCCGGCGAAGACGCCGAGGACGCCGGTGTCGGCGTAGGTCTCCGAATAGGCGTCGATGGCGTAGGCGAGGCCGCGGTTCTCGCGCGCCTCCTGGAAGAGCCTCGACGCCATGCCGCCGCCGAGGATCTCGGCCAGCAGGCGCAGCGCGAAATAGGCCTCGTCCCGCACGCCGACCGCCGGCAGCAGCAGGACCAGGTTGGCCTGTTCGAGGGTCTTGGCGACCGCCCGCTGGCCACCAACGAAGGCGGCGGGTTCGAGGGCTGCGGGCGCGGTTCCGGCGGCCTCGCCAAAGTCGCGCTCGGCGAGCCGCAGCAGCTCGTCCTCGTCGACGGCGCCGGCGGCGCTGACCACCAGGGTCTGCGGCCCATAGAGGCTGGCGCGCCAGGTGTTGAGCGTGTCCGGCGTCGTGGTCCCGATGGACTGCGGCGTCCCCAGGATCGGGCGGCCGAGCGGCTGGCCGTCGAAGGCCGCGGTCTGGGCGAGCTCGAAGACCAGGTCGTCCGGCGCATCGGCGGCCTCGGCGATCTCCTGAGCCACCACCTGCTTTTCCTTGGCGAGGTCCCCGGCGTCCATGGCCGGGCGCTGCACGAGGTCGGCCAGGACCGCGCAGCCCAGGTCCAGGCCGCCGGCCAGCGCGCGGACCTGGAAGCTGGTGCGCTCATAGCCGGTGGCGGCGTTGATGTTGCCGCCCTGGGCCTCGATGACCTCGACGATCTGACGCGCCGAGCGCCCGCCCGCGCCCTTGAACACCATGTGCTCCAGGAGGTGCGACCAGCCGGAGCGGGCCACATCTTCCGCCCGGGCGCCACGTCCGGCGACCACCGACAGCGCCACCGTCTGCAGGCCCGGCATGGGGTCGCAGACCACGCGCACGCCGTTGGCGAGGGTATGGACCTTAGGCGTCGTTGGGGGCGCGATGGCCTCAGCCCTCCGAAAAGGCGCGGACGTAGGCCTTGATGGTCTCCGCCTCCGCCGGCAGGCGGTCGAAGCGCTCGGGCCGCGCGGCCAGATCGGCGACGCCGCGGGGCAGACTGGGCGTAACCCCGCTGGCCTTGCCGACCGCTTCCGGGAACTTGGCGGCGTGCGCGGTGGACATCACCACCACGGGCCCTTGCAGGTCCTTGGCGCGGCGCACCGCCGAGAGCGCGACCGCGGTGTGCGGATCGACGAGCTGGCCGGTCTCGTTGAGCGTCGAGACGATGGCGCGGGCCGTGTCGGCCTCGCTGACCCCCGCGCCGCGGAACAGCTCGCGCATCGCGGCGAACGCCTTGGGCGGGACCTCGATGGCGCCCGACTTGGCGAAGGCCTCGAAGGCGCGCGCGGTCTCGGTGGCCTCGCGCTCGACGCTTTCGAAATAGAGCCGCTCGAAATTGGACGCCGACTGGATGTCCATGGCCGGCGAGATGGTCGGCGTGAGCTTGCCGCGCGCGTAGCGGCCGGTCTCGAAGGTCTGGGCCAGGATGTCGTTGGCGTTGGTGGCGACCAGGATCCTGCCCATCGGCAGGCCCATGCGGTGCGCCACATAGCCCGCGAAGGCGTCCCCGAAATTACCCGAGGGCACCGCGAAGGAGACCTCCCGCGTCGGCGCGCCCAGCGCCGCGGCGGTGGTGAAATAGTAGACCGCCTGGGCGGCGATGCGGGCGAAGTTGATCGAGTTGACGCCGGAGAGGTCGACCGCTTGGCGCAGGCTCTGGTCCTGGAAGGCGTTCTTGACGATGGCCTGGCAGTCGTCGAAGGAGCCCTTCACCGCCACGCAGGCGATGTTGGCCTCGGTCGCCGTGGTCATGAAGCGGCGCTGCACCTCGCTGATCCGCCCCTCGGGGAAGAGCACCACGACCCTGACGTTCCTGGCGCCGCGAAAGGCCTCGACTGCCGCGCCGCCGGTGTCGCCGGACGTGGCGCAGAGGATCGTTTGGCTGCGGCCCTGGCCGCCCAGCAGGTGGTCGTAGAGTCGGGCCAGGATCTGCATCGCCACGTCCTTGAAGGCGAGGCTGGGGCCATGGAACAGCTCGGCCAGGAAGACGCCCGGCGAGAGCTGGACCAGCGGCACGGTGGCGGCGTGGGTGAAGCTGGCGTAGGCCTCGCGGCACATCTCCAGGAGGTCGGCGCGCGCGATCTCGCCGTCGGCGAAGGCGCCGATCACCCGGGCGGCGACCTCGGCGTAGGGCATGTCGGCGAAGGCGGCGATTTCGGCGGCGCCGATCCGCGGCCAAGCCTGCGGCAAATAGAGCCCGCCGTCGGGGGCGAGGCCGCCCAGGACGGCGTCGACGAAGCCCACGTGTGGCGCCTCACCGCGCGTGGAGACGTAGCGCATCAACCCCTCATCCGCTTAAAGACCGCCGCGCCATAGACACCGGCGAGCGCACCCGCAAGGCCGAACCAGGTGAGCGCGTACTGGAGGTGGTTGTTCGGTACGTTCAGCGCGAACGGCGCCGGAACCAGAGCCTTGAAGTCTGGATTGGTCGAGGTCTCGGCCATCAGAAACAGTGGCGCGACCGGTGGGTCGGCGTGGAGGGCTGCGGCCATGGCCTTGGCGTCGTGCAGGTACCAGCGCGTGGGTGTGGCCGGCGGGGTCATGAAGTTGCCCTTGTCGCCTTTGCGCAAGACGCCGGTCACTTCCACGGGGTCAAGGTTGGTCGTGTCTGGCAAGGGACGGTAGATCACCGTCCCGGGGATGAAGCCGCGGTCCACGAGGATCGAGTTGTAGTAGCCGGTCACGACATGGCAGGCCGAGATCAGCCGAGAGCCCATCTGTCCATCGCGCAGATCGTAGAGCTCCAGCGCTGGCGCCCGCGCGAGCCCTCGGCAGACCACCTTGACCCGGGTGTATTCTTCCTTCCGCCCGAAGGCGACCCCATCCAAGACCGGCTCCAGGGGAACCGGCTTTGCGGCCTCGGCGCGCGCGATCCCGGCCAACAGCGCCTCTTTCTGGGGCAGCCTGATCCATAGCTGCCAGCCGCCCAGGCCGATCAGGATGATAAAGGCGATGGCGGCCGCGATGGTCAGGCCGACCGGAAAGCCCTTCGGCGCCGGCCGCGCGGCGCGCGGCGCGACCTGCGGCTCCCAGCTCTCAGTCATGGGTGGCTTGGCTCGCCTTGTTCATGAACTGGGCGGCCAGCATCAGCCCCTTCATGGGGCGCAGCAGGATCAGGACGAGGATCAGCGTCAACGGCAGCCAGATCACCAGCGTCAGCCAGACCGAGCGGATGGCGAACATGGTGAAGAGGGCGCCAAAGGCGGTGATCAGGCCGGCGATCAGGATCACGAAGACCGCGGGCCCGTCGCCGCTGTCGGCCGCGGCGAGGTCGAAGCCGCAGGCCTCGCACACCTTCGAGACCGTCAGGAACCCCTCGAAGAGATGGCCCTCTCCGCAGTTGGGGCAGCGGCCGGCTGCCCCAGACAGCAGAGGATTGGGCTTCGCCATTGCCTAGTGTCCCGCTTCCGAAGTTCGCATGCGCATGTGGAAGGCTCCGACGAACTTCGGAAGCGAAAAGGACACTAGCCTGTCAAAGCTTATAGCGCGCCTCTTGGATTTGAAGTTCGCTCGGCGCGCGACCCCAAGCGAGGCGAACTTCAAATCCGGCGCGCTATCCGCCGTGAGCTCCGAAGATCACGTAGATGAAGGCGAACAGGAACAGCCACACCACGTCGACGAAGTGCCAGTACCAGGCGGCCGCCTCGAAGCCGAAGTGCTTCTGCGGCGTGAAGCCGCCGGCCAGCAGCCGCGCCAGGCAGACCGACAGGAAGATCGTCCCAATCAGCACGTGGAAGCCGTGGAAGCCGGTCGCCATGAAGAAGGACGAGCCGTAGAGGCCGGAGTTCGCCGCGCCCTCGCCGCCGAAGAAATAGTGGTGCTCGAGGATGTGGTTGTACTCGTAGGCCTGGATCGAGGTGAACAGCACGCCCAGGCAGATGGTCAGGAAAAGGCCGATCTTGGCGCCCCGGCGGTCGCCCACCTGCAGCGCGTGGTGCGCCCAGGTGACCGTGGTGCCGGAGAGCAGCAGGGTGAGCGTGTTGACCAGCGGCAGCTGGAAGGCCGGCACCGTCTCGACGCCATGCGGCGGCCAGGTCGCCCAGGCGGTCCTGACCTCGTCGATCGAGGACCCCGCGTCGCCGCGCACGTGATGGAACAGCGCCATCTCGAAGAAGATCCAGAACCAGGCGACGAAGAACATCACTTCCGAGGCGATGAACAGGATCATGCCGTAGCGCAGGCCGATGGAGACGACCGGCGTGTGGTCGCCCTCGTTGGCCTCAATCACAACGTCGCGCCACCAGACGATCATCGTGAACAGCACGCCCGCCAGACCCAGGAAGAACAGCCAGGAGGTGTGCGCCGGCAGGCCGAACAGGCCCTTCATCCAGGCGATGCCGCCCATCGCCATCGCCACGGCCGAGATCGAGCCGATCAGCGGCCAGGGCGACGGATTGACCAGGTGGTAGTCGTGCTTCACGCCTGCGGCCATCGGTGGTCCCAAGTCCCTCAAAAAACGCGCGGTCAAACCTGCGCGGGACTCGCCCACGCATCAAGACCGGTTCGCGTCACGCTATAGCCCCGCCGCGCGGCCTCCGCCAAGGGGAAACGCCCTCGAATTCAGTCGGCGGCCTTGGCCGGTTGCTTCACGTCCGTCGCCGGGAAGAAGGTGTAGGAGAGCGTCAGCACCTTGCCGCCCCTGGTCTCGAAGTCCGAGGCGTACTTCGGGTCGACGAAATAGAGCACCGGCATCTCCACCGTCGCGCCCGCGGCCACCGTTTGGTCGGAGAAGCAGAAGCAGGAGAGCTTGCGGAAATAGACCCCGGCCTGGTCCGGCGCGACGTTGAACACCGCGCGCGCGGTCACCGGATGGTCGGCGTGATTGGTCACCTTGAACACCGCGACCTTGGTCTCGCCGATCCGGACCGTCTGGTCGGTCTGCTCGGCGGTGAAGTCCCAGGGCAGGCCCCGCACATTGGTGTCGAAGCGCACCAAGAGGGTCTGGTCCAGCACCGTGCCGGGTTTCACCTCGGCCTTGCGCACCGTCCCGCCGTAGCCGGTCACCTGACAGAAGGCGCGGTAGAGCGGCACCGAGGCGTAGGCCGCGCCGACCATGGCGACGAAGGTCACGCCGCAAGCGAGAACGACCGCGGCGTTCTTGCTCAACCGCTTGCGGTGAGGCGGGTCAGAAGGGTTGTTTTGCGACACTGGCGCCCAGACGCACGATGGTGACCACGAAAACCAGTACGACGAAGATCACCAACCCCAGGGCCAAGGCGATATTGCGGCCACGCCGCGCTTTCGCCTCCACCTGGGACTCACGGCCGGGATCGCTCATGACGGCAGCTTCCAGGAGAACAGGGCGAGCGGCGTGGCGCCCATCAGGTGCTCGACCAGCAGGGTGGCGAACAGCAGGGTGAGATAGAGGATCGAGAAGGCGAACAGATTTCGCGCGTCCTTGGCGCCGGCGCGCACGTCGTAAAGACCCCCCGGAGCAGAATCCGCGTTGCGCTGGCGCCCCGCATCGCCGGCCTGACTGCGGGCGAGGCGCACGGCCAGCAGCACGAAGACCAGCCCGCCCAGGCCCGCCACCCCGAGATAGCCGACGCCGCCGAGGCCCGTGAAGGCCGGGACCAGGCAGAGCGGGGTGAAGAGCAGGCTGTAGATCAGGATTTGTTTGCGGGTCGAGGCCGCGCCGGCGACGATCGGCATCATCGGCACGCCGGCCTTCTTGTAGTCCTCGCTGGTGTAGAGGCTGAGCGCCCAGAAGTGCGGCGGGGTCCACATGAAGATGATCGCGCAGAGCAGCCAGGCGTTCAGCGGAACCGAGCCCGAGGCCGCCGCCCAGCCGATCACTGGCGGGAGCGCGCCGGCGAGGCCGCCGATCACGATGTTCTGCGCCGTCGAGCGCTTCAGCCAGATCGTGTAGACGACCGCATAGAAGAAGATGGTGAAGGCCAGCAGGCCCGCCGCCAGCCAGTTCAGCGCCATGCCCATCAGCATGACCGAGAACATCGACAGCACCACGCCCAACGCCAGCGCGTCGGCGCCCTGGACCCGGCCGGCCGGCACCGGGCGGCCCCGCGTGCGGCGCATCTGGGCGTCGATATCGGCGTCGTACCACATGTTCAGCGCCGCCGAGGCCCCGGCCCCGACCGCGATGCAGAGGATGGCGATCGCCCCCAGGATCGGGTTCACGCGCGCGCCGGCGCAGACCATGCCGGTGAGCGCGGTGAACACCACCAGCGACATCACGCGCGGCTTCATCAACTGCACGAAGTCCTGCCAGCGCGCGGGCGCCTTGGCGGCCTTGGGCTTCACGGCGGTGGAGACGGCCTCGGTCATGGCCATGGAAGTCTACTCTCAAATGATCAGGGGGCGCGAACCCTAGGATCCGCGCCCCCTCTAGGTCTTGTCGGAGTCTGCCGCCTAGTGGCTGTCGGCGGTGACCACCGGCAGTTCGTTGAACTGGTGGAACGGCGGCGGCGAAGGCAGCGTCCATTCCAGGGTCGTGGCGCCCTCGCCCCAGGGATTGGCCTCGGCCTTGCGGCGGAAGACCATGGCGTCGATGAGCACCAGGATGAAGACGCCGACGCCGACGAGGGTGATCGCGTAGCCGATCGAGGACACCTTGTTCCAGAAGGCGAAGCCCTCCGGATAGTCCACGTAGCGGCGCGGCATGCCCTGCAGGCCCAGGAAGTGCTGGGGGAAGAAGATCACGTTCACGCCGACGAAGGTGATCCAGAAGTGCAGCGCGCCCAGCCACTCGCGGTACTTCACGCCCCACATCTTCTCGAACCAGTAGTAGAAGCCCGCGAAGATCGCGAACACCGCGCCCAGGCTCAGCACATAGTGGAAGTGGGCCACCACGTAGTAGGTGTCCTGGAACTGGTAGTCGACGCCGGCATTGGCCAGCACCACGCCGGTGACGCCGCCCAGCGTGAACAGGAAGATGAAGCCGATCGCCCACAGCATGGGCGTCTTGAAGTCGATGGAGCCGCCCCACATGGTGGCGATCCAGCTGAACACCTTCACGCCCGTGGGCACGGCGATGACCATGGTGGCCGCCACGAAATAGGCCGTCAGGTTCACGTTCATGCCGGTGGTGAACATGTGGTGCGCCCACACCAGGAAGCCGATGAAGCCGATCGCCACCATGGCGTAGGCCATGGCGAGATAGCCGAACACGGGCTTGCGGCTGAAGGTGGAGACGATGTGGCTGATCATGCCGAAGCCCGGCAGGATCAGGATGTAGACCTCGGGGTGGCCGAAGAACCAGAATAGGTGCTGGTACATGACCGGGTCGCCGCCGCCGGCCGCATCGAAGAAGTGGGTGTGGAAGTTGCGGTCGGTGAGCAGCATGGTGATCGCGCCGGCCAGCACGGGCAGCGAGAGCAGCAGCAGGAACACCGTCACCAGGATCGACCAGACGAACAGGGGCATGCGGTGCAGGGTCATGCCCGGCGCGCGCATGTTGAAGATGGTGGTGATGAAGTTGATGGCGCCCAGGATCGAGCTCGCGCCGGCCAGGTGGATCGACAGGATCGCGCAGTCCATCGCCGGGCCTGTGTGACCTGAGGTCGAGAGCGGCGCGTACATGGTCCAGCCGCCGCCGAAGCCGCGGCCCGGTCCGCCGTCCACGAACATCGACGTGCACAGCATGATCCACGAGGCGACCAGCAGCCAGAACGAGATGTTGTTCATCCGCGGGAAGGCCATGTCGGGCGCGCCGATCATGATCGGCACGAACCAGTTGCCGAACCCGCCGATCATCGCCGGCATGACCATGAAGAAGATCATGATCAGGGCGTGGGCGGTGACCACCACGTTGTAGCCGTGCTTGGAGCCCTCGATCAGCCCGAGCTGGGCGATCCAGCTGTGCGGCTGGAAGATCTGGATGCCGGGCTCGTAGAGCTCCCAGCGGATCAGGCCGGACAGCGCGCCGCCCACCAGGCCCGCCATGATGGCGAACAGGATGTAGAGGGTGCCGATGTCCTTGTGGTTGGTCGAGAACAGCCAGCGGGTGACGAAACCCGGCTTGTGATCGTGGCTGTCGTGGGTGTCTTGAGCGTGGGAGCCGTAGGCCATCTTACGCTTATCCTAGATCAATGCGGGGCCGCGGCCGGAGCCGCGGGCTTGGTGGTGGCGGGCGCGGCCGGCGCAGCGGGCGCGGACGCAGCGGGGCCCGGCGCGGCCGGAGCCGTCGCCGAAGCGGGCGTGGCCGCGGCGCCGGCGGCCGGAGCGGCGGCGGCGGGCGCGGGCGACGGAGCGGAGCCGATCGGCACGCCCTTCTTCGACAGCACCCAGGCGTCGAAATCGGCCTGGCTGACCACCTTCACCTCGATGGGCATGAAGGCGTGGTCGACGCCGCAGAGCTCGCGGCACGAGCCGTAGTAGGTGCCGATGCGGTCGACCTTGAACCAGGTGGAGTTCAGCCGCCCGGGCACGGCGTCCATGATCACGCCGAACGAGGGCACGGCCCAGGCGTGGATTACGTCGGAGCCGGTGGTGAGGATCTGGACCACCTGATTGACCGGCACCACCAGGGGCGCAGTGGTGGCGAGCTTGTAGGGAACGCCGGCCGCCTTGGCCTTGTCCTCAGGCAGGATGTTGGAGATGTACTCCGGCATCTTCTGGTCGGGATATTCGTAGCCCCAGTACCACTGATAGCCCGTGGCCTTCACGGTCATGTAGGGCTTGGGCATGTCGTGGTACTCGAACAAAAGCTTGAACGAGAAGACCGCGATCACCACCAGGATGAGCACTGGAACCAACGTCCAGATCACCTCCAGCGGCGTGTTGTGGCTCCACTTGGCCGGCACCGGGTTCGAGCGCTTGTTGTAGCGGAAGATGATCCACAGCAAGAGCGCCAGCACGAACAGCGTGATGACCGTGATGATCGGCAGCAGGATCATGTTGTGGAAGAAGATGGCGTCCTTCTTCAGCGGCGTGACGCCGGCGCTCATGCCGATCGCCTTGTCGATCGGCTGACCGATCACTTCGTCCGCCAGCGCTGACGCGCCCCAGAACATCGTCATCGCGCCTGTGGCGATCCCTGCCGTCAGCGCCCGCATCCCCTGAAACCTAGACTGCATGTCCCCTCGGTCTGGCTGGCCGGCCCGCATCGCGACTCTGGCGATTTGGCCGACAGTACAGAACGGCGCGCACGGACGCTCGCGCGCCGTCTTAGCCCTTCATCGCGGGTGCATACGCGCATCCCTTGGGCTTGCCAAGCCGCCAAGCCGCCCCCATGCGCCCACCAAGGCCGGACACCCGCCGCCGAGGCCGAAAGAAGGGGAAGCGCCGGCTTTGCGGGCCTGTTTCGCCGACTCATGTTCGAAGGAGGCCGATGCACTTGAGCCCAGATCACGAACGGGCCATCCGCGAGGATTTCGACTCGCTGGTGAACCTCGAGCCGGCGGAGCTGAAGGCCTGGCTGAAGCGCCCCGAGAGCCAGCGCGTCGGCATGGTCCGGCGCGGTGAGACGGAATCGGTCGGCCGCCAGTCGGCCCGCCGGATTCTCAGCATTCGGGCGACCCCGATCGACGACCTGACCGACGCCGACTACGCCCACATGAAGAAGGTGATCGGCTATTGCCGCCGCCATCTGGCCCAACGGCCGGCCGCCGAAAGACTGGGCGGAGACATCACCAACACCCGCTGGCGCTGGAGCCTGATGAACTGGGGCCACGACCCGCTGCGCGGACGGCGCGAGACCTGACCATCAAAAATGTGCACTGTCAGGCGAACGCGGTTCGGGGGACGAATGCGTCATGAGACTCCAGGCTGCCGTGCTGTTGCTCGCCGCCGCCACCCTCGTGAGCGGCCAGGCGTTGGCGCGTGACAAGCCTCAGCCTGCGGACCTCAGTGGCCTCTGGACCAACGTCACCGTCACCCCCATCGAGCGGCCCGCCGCCTTCGACGGACCGACCACGACCGAGGCCAGGGCGAAGGCCTATGAAGCCGCCAACCCGCAGGCGTTCAACGCCGCCGACATCGACACCATCGGCGGGCGGCAGACCGAGTGGTGGGAATACGGCGGACCGATGATCCGCATCGGCGGCCAGATCCACACCGCCATGATCGTCGAGCCGGCCGACGGCAAGCTGCCCTACACCCCCGCCGGGCGCGCGCTGATGGAGGCGAAGCTCAAGACCCGCGTCAGCGGCTTCGACAATCCCGAGGACCGGCCGAGCACCGAGCGCTGCCTGATGGGCGGGTCCAGTTCCTCCAGCGTGCCGATGATGCCGCACTGGGACAACAGCCACTATCAGATCGTCCAGACCCGCGACTTCGTGGCCATCCGCATGGAGTCCGGGCGGGATCCGCGGATCATCCGGCTGGGCGCGGCCGGCCACCCGCCGCCGGTCATCCGGCCATGGGCCGGCGATTCGGTCGGACACTGGGAAGGCCGAACTCTCGTGGTGGAAACCACCAACCTCAACCCCGGCGAATCGTTCAAGACACCGCAGCCGCTCTACATCTCGAAGGACGCGAAGGTCACGGAGCGGTTCACCCGCGTTTCGGCCGGGGAGATCGTCTACGACTTCAGCGTGGAGGACCCGGCGATCTATAGCCGGCCCTGGCGCGCTCAGCTGGTGTTTCGGGCCGACAAAGGCCCGCTGTTCGAATTCGCCTGCCACGAAGGCAACTACGCTCTGCCCGGCATCCTGGCCGGCGCGCGGCACGACGAACGGATCGCAGCCCAAACCCAGGCCGCGGGGAAATAGCCACAGGCTTTCCAGGGATGACGCGGGGCGCCGGCCTCCCTATCTTCTCGGCATGAACGCTCACACGCCGACGCCCTCCATCCTCGATTCCGCCGGGGTCGATCCCAAACGCGCCGAGGAGATCCTGGGCGAGGCGCTCGCCGGCGCCGACGACGGCGAACTGTTCGTCGAGCGCAGCGAGAGCGAGAGCTTCCTGTTCGACGACGGGCGGCTGAAGTCGGCGGCTTTCGACGCCACCGAAGGCTTCGGCCTGCGCGTGGTGGCCGGCGAGACGGCGGGCTACGCCCACGCCAGCGAAATCTCCGAGGCCGCGATCCGCCGCGCGGGCCAGTCGGCGGCGCTGGCCAAGCGCGGCTATTCCGGCGTGGCGGCGGAAGGCCCCCGCGCCACCAACGCCAAGCTCTATGGCGAGGACGACCCGCTGGCCTCGCCCGACTTCTCCGACAAGGTCGCCCTGCTGCAGGAGATCGACGCCTGGTGCCGCGCCCGCGACCCGCGTGTGGTGCAGGTGATGGCCTCGCTGGCCGGCGAGCGGCGGACGCTGGAGATCCTGCGCGCCGACGGCCGGCTGCTGCGCGACGTGCGCCCGCTCGCCCGCATCAACATCCAGCTCACCGTCGAGCGCGACGGCAAGCGCGAGAGCGGCTACTCCGGCGCCGGCGGCCGCGCCGGCTTCGAGACCTGGATCACCCCAGACAAATGGCGCGAGCAGGCCGAGGAGGCGCTGCGCCAGGCGCTGGTCAACCTCGACGCGGTCCCCTGCCCGGCCGGCGAGATGGACGTGGTGCTGGGACCCGGCTGGAACGGTGTGCTGCTGCACGAGGCGGTGGGACACGGCCTGGAGGGCGACTTCAACCGCAAGGGCACCTCGGCCTTCTCCGGCCGGATCGGCGAGCGGGTGGCGGCGCCCGGCGTCACGGTCTTCGACGACGGCGCGATCCAGGATCGCCGCGGATCGCTGACCATCGACGACGAGGGCACGCCCACCGGCCGCACGGTGCTGATCGAGGACGGCATCCTGGTCGGCTACATGCACGACCGGATGAGCGCCCGGCTGATGGGCCTGCAGGCCACCGGCAACGGGCGGCGGCAATCCTATGCGCACCTGCCCATGCCGCGGATGACCAACACCGGCATGATGGGCGGCGACACGCCCCGCGAGGAGATGATCGCCTCCACCAAGCGCGGGCTCTACTGCGCCAACTTCGGCGGCGGCCAGGTGGACATCACCAACGGCAAGTTCGTCTTCCAGTGCACCGAGGCCTACCTGATCGAGGACGGCAAGGTGACGACGCCGGTGAAGGGCGCGACCCTGATCGGCGACGGCCCCTCCGCCCTGACGCGGGTGACCATGATCGGCGACGACTTCTGCTTCGACAACGGCGTCGGCGTCTGCGGCAAGGCCGGCCAGAGCGTGCCGGTCGGCGTCGGTCAGCCCTCGCTGAAGATCACCGGCCTGACGGTCGGCGGAACGAGCCTCTAGAGCTCCACGGTACCCCGGAACATCGGGGCGCAGCTGCCGCCGACGGAGGCGCGGACGCCATCCGGCGCGCGGCGGGCGGTGACGTTCAGCTGGCTTGGGCGGCCCATCTCGACACCCTGCGTGATCTCGTAGCGCCCCTCCGCGTCCGCCGACAGCGACAGCAGGAGCGCGCCCACCGTGGCGCTGGCGCTGCCGGTGGCGGCGTCCTCGAAGGTGCCGGAGAGCGGGGCGAACATTCGGGCGCGGAGCTTCTGACCGTCACGGACATAGAGGAAGAGCGAGAGGCGGTCGCTGCCAGTGTCGGTCTCCGCCGCGGTCTTGCGGAAGCCCGCCAGATCTGGACCTGAGCGGCCGAGCGCGTCGGCGGTCACCTCGGCGAAGAAGAAGTCGATGCCGAGCGACGCCTGGACCGGCGGGTGGCTGGCGGTCACGAAGTCCGAGGCGGCCAGTCCGACGCAGGCGCCGGCTTGCGCGGCGGTAAGTTGCGGCCCGGTCACCAGGGCGCGCGGCGCGTCGATGACGGCTCCGGTTAAGCCGCCTGAGCCGTCGCGGGCCACGCGAACCTCCACCAGGCCCGCGATCTCCTCGAACCTCAACACATCGCCCTGCCCGCGACCCAGGCCGGCGAGCACAAAGCCCGTGCCGACGTTGGGATGCCCGGCGAACGGCATCTCGGCCGTGCGGTTGAAGATCCGCACGCGAGCGGTGTTGGCCGGGTCGGATGGCGGCAGGACGAAGGTCGTCTCCGACAGGTTCCACTCCGCGGCCAGCGACTGCATCTGGGCGTCGGTCAGGCCGCGCGCGTCGGGAAACACCGCCAGCGGATTGCCGCCGAACGGGCGGTCGGTGAACACGTCGAGCGTGACGAAGTCGTAGGTCGGCATGGCGCCCTCGGGACGGGTCGGCGAATCTTGGCGATTTCCTCGCAGAGGTTGGGAAATTAGCCAAGTGACTAATTTCTAAGGTTGCGCCTAGAAACTTTCACCGACGAAACATTACTCCCGTAAATTCCGTGCCTTGGCAGATGTCGCCGCGAAACCTTTCCGCGATTTAACCCAGGATTACGGGCATTTAATTGGCGCAAGCCGCCCGGCGCGGGCCAGTTGACCCCGGTTTCTGGGGAGCCGGTTGGATGTTTCTGTTTGTATTGGCGCAGGCGGTGGCGGCCGTTGCGGCGCCCGCGGCGATCCCGCCCGCGGCCTCTGGGCCTCAGGCCCCGACACCGGCTGCAGTCCAGGCCCCGGCCCAGGCGGGCGTGGTCAGCTACGCGCCGGAATTCTTCACCGACGTCCATCCGAACACCGCGCTGGACATGGTCAACCGCCTGCCGGGCTTCGCGCTGGACACCGGCTCGGGCGTGCGCGGCTATGAGGGCGCGGCAGGCAACGTCCTGATCGACGGCCGCCGCCCCGCGGTGAAGACCGAGGGCATCGATTCCATCCTGCAGCGGATGCTGGCCACCCACGTGGCGCGCATCGACGTGATCCGCGGCGGCGCGCCCGGCATCGACATGCAGGGCAAGACGGTGATCGCCAACGTCATCACCAAGCGCCAGAACGGCGCGCGCGGCATCTTTCACTTCGCCGACCAGCACGACAGCGACGGGCGAAGCATCCACACCCTGCGCATCGAAGGCTCCGGCCAGGTCGGCGCGCGGACCTGGGAAGGCGGCCTGACGGTCTCCGGCTTCGTCGACGACGGCTATGGCGACGGCGCGCGGCGGATCGCCAACGGCGACGGCACGCCAAAGCTGCTGGGCCACATCCACAGCCAGGGCTGGGGCACCCAGCAGGTGGCGACCGGCGCCACCGAGGCGCCGCTTGGCGAAGGCAGCCTGCGGATCAACGCGCGCCTGTTCGGCCAAGCCTACGACAGCTCCGAACTCGACACGACCCAGTTCCCCGACAGCCACACCGAGCACGACCACCAGGACGACAACAAGGCCCAGAGCGAGGTCGGCATCCGCTACAACCGCCCGTTCGGCGCCCGGACCGGCATCGAGATCGTGGCCCTGCGCCAAGACCAGCGCGAGCGCTACGCCGACACCTTCAACAACCCGACCGACGCCCAGGTCTTCAAACAGGCCACCGACACGTCGGAGACCATCCTGCGCGGGGTGGTGAAGTTCCAGCAGACCCCGGCGCTGTCGTGGGAAGCCGGAGCGGAAGGGGCCTACAACGCGCTCACCAACCACCTGCGATTCACCGACAACGGCGCCTTCCAGCAGGTGCCGGCCGCCGACGTCATGGTGGACGAGAAGCGCGGCGAGGCCTTCGGCAAGGCGGTCTGGCGGCCTTTCTCGACGATCACCGTCGAGGGCGCGGTGCGCGAAGAGGGCTCGCAGATCGAGTCCTCCGGCGACGTGACCCTTTCGAAGACCCTCTACTACACCAAGCCCCGCATCCTGGTGACCTGGGCGCCTTCCGCCGACACCCAGGTGCGGTTCCGCTACGAGCGCGAGGTGGGCCAGCTCGACTTCGGCTCGTTCGTCGCCTCCAGCTCGCTCGCCACCGGCACCATCGCCGCCGGCAACCCCAACCTGGTCCCGTCGCAGGACTGGGCGAGCGAGATCGCGCTCGAGCAGCACTTCCTGGGCAGCGGCGGCCTGACGCTGACCGCCCGCCACCTGCAGATCACCGACGTCATCGACCGCGCCCCGGTCATCTCGCCGGGCGGGCAGGCCTTCGACTCCCCGGCCAACATCGGCGACGGGACCGAGGACGACTTCGCGGTCAACCTCACCGTGCCGCTGGACAAGATCGGCCTGAAGGGCGCGCAGATTCGCGGCGACTATACGCGCCGCCTGTCGCAGGTGATCGACCCGACCACCCACACGCCGCGGCCGATCAGCGGCCAGCATCCCAACGACTGGGACTTCCACTTCAGCCAGCCGGTGGGCCGGGTGATCTACGGCGTCGACATGTTCGGCGGCTGGCAGCAGCGCTACTACCGCTTCAACCAGATCGAGATCGACAAGCTGCAGACCTATGTGACGCCCTATTGGGAGTTCAAGCCGAACCCCAAGCTCAGCTTCCGCATCGAGTTGGACAACGTCACCGCCCGGCCGTTCAAGCACGTCTACGAGAACTGGGACGGGCCGCGCAATCTGACCGGCCTCTCGACCGTCGAGCAGAAGACCTACAAGCCCGGCCGGATCTTCTACCTGCGCCTGCGCAAGACCTTTGGAAACTAGACGAACTTAGGACCGACGCCCCGGCGGGGACGCCGGGAACCCTGGGGGATAGGCCATCTCTAAGCTGCTGATCATTCTCGCCCAGGCCGCCGCAGCCGCCGTCCAGCCCGCCACACCGCCCGCGCCCCTGCCGGCCGGCGCGGTCGCGGCGCCGGCGGCGGCCGGCCAGGCCGAGCCCGCGGCGCCGACCGAGGGCGTCACCCGCTACGATCCGTCCTTCTTCGCCGCCTACGGACCGGCCAATGCGCAGGAGATGGTCAACCGCCTGCCGGGCTTCACGCTCGACGCCGGCTCCGGCGTGCGCGGCTACGAGGGCGCGGCGGGCAATGTGCTGATCGACGGCCAGCGCCCGGCGACCAAGACCGACACCCTCGACCAGTTGCTCTACCGGATTCCGGCCAGCTCCATCGACCATATCGACGTGATCCGCGGCGGCGCGCCCGGCATCGACATGCAGGGCAAGACGGTGATCGCCAATGTGGTGCGCAAGACCGGCGGCGCCTTCCATGGCCTGCTCGCCGCGCAGAGCACATCCCTGGGCGACGGCCGCGAATATTGGGCGGCCCGCGCCGAGGGGTCCGGCAAGCTGGGCCCCGGAACCTGGGAAGGCGGCCTCCTGATCGGCGAAGGCCAGGACGGCGGCCAGGGCGAGGGCGGCTTCGCCAGCTTCGATCCCAGCCACAAGCTGCAGAGCCAGGGCCACATCCACGCCCAGGGCGAGGGCCAGACCTTCACCCTGAACCTCGCCGCCGAGGAGCCGCTGCTGGGCGGCCGGCTGCGGGTGAACGGCCGGATCAACACCGGCCCCTATGACTCCAACGAGAGCGACAGCTTCATCACCCCCACCGTCCAGACGACGCGGGAGCATCAGGACGACAACGCCTTCCAGAGCGAACTCGGCGCCCGCTACACCCACGCGCTGGGCGGCCGGACGAACCTGGAAACCGTGCTGCTGCGCCAGGACAGGACCGAGCACTACGCCGATGGCTTCCTGGCGCCGGGCGACACCCAGATCTTCCACCAGGACACCACAACCGCCGAATCCATCGCCCGCGCCGTCTTGAAGTTCCAGCAGACGCTGAAGCTCTCCTGGGAGCTGGGCGGCGAGGCGGCCGACAACACCTTTTCCAACCGCATCCGCTTCGCCGACAACGGGGCCGCCGTCCCCCTGCCGGCCGCCAATGTCGATGTGGAGGAAAAGCGCGGCGAGCTGTTCGGCAAGGTGGTCTGGCAGGTGACGCCTACCATCACCGCCGAGGGCGGGGTGCGTGAGGAAGGCTCCAACATCGCCTCGACCGGCGACGTGGTGCAGTCGAAGACGCTCTACTACACCAAGCCCCGGGCGCTCCTGACCTGGTCGCCGGACGCCGACACCCAGGTGCGCGTGCGGTTCGAACGGTCCGTGGGCCAGCTCGACTTCGGATCCTTCGTGGCCTCGACCTCCTTCTCGGCGGGCGTGGTGACGGTGGGCAATCCCAAGCTGGTGCCCGAGCAGGACCTGATCAGCGAGATCGCCTTCGAGCGCCGCTTCTGGGGCCGCGGCTCGGCGGTGATCACGCTTCGCCATACGGACATCAGCCAGGCGGTGGACCGGGCCCCGATCTTCGGCGTCGGCACCGGGGTCTTCGACGCCCCGGCCAACATCGGCGACGGGACCAAGGATGAGGAAAGCCTCAACCTGACGGTCCCGCTCGACAAGCTGGGGATCAAGGGCGGCCGGTTCCTGGCCAACAGCACCTGGCGCCAGAGCCAGGTGACCGACCCGACCACCCACGCCCCGCGCGAGATCAGCGGCCTGCATCCGGTGGACTGGGACCTGCACTTCACCCAGGACCTGCCGGTGCGCCACATGGACTGGGGCGTCGACCTCTACGGCCAGCAACGCGAGCGCTACTATCGTTTCAACGTCATCGAGACCCGCAAATACGAGAGCCAGCTCGACCCGTTCCTGGAGTGGAAACCCCGGCCCGACCTGCAATGGCGCTTCGAGGTCGACAACGCCGTCAGCCGCTCGTTCAAGCGCTTCGACGACAACTTCGGCGGCCCGCGCAACCTCTCGACGCTCGCGCTCATCCAGGCGCGCAGCGAGCAGCCGAGCCGGGTGTTCTCGGTGCGCGTGCGCAAGCTGTTCGGGGTCTAACCTATCCCGCCCGCGCCGTGGGCGAGCTTCTTCAGCCACGGCGACAGCACCAGCATCACCGCGCCCGCGCCCAGACCCCAGAGGCCGATGACGCCGAAGACGTGGCTGTAGGTGGCCAGCGCCTTGCCGGCGTCGAGCACCTGGCCGCCGATGGTGTCGGAGGCCGTCAGCTGCGCGATCTTGGCGGCCACGAACTGGGCGCCGGCGGTGCCCAGGAACCAGGTGGCCATCAGGGTCGAGATCAAGAGCGGCGGGGCGAGCTTGGTCATCTGCGAGAGGCCGACCGGCGAGACGCACATCTCGCCCGTGGTCTGCATCAGGTAGGCGCCGGCCAGGAAGATCAGCGGCGCCTTGAAGTCCGGGCCGGCGAACCGGCCGCCCAGGATCAGGACGAAGTAGCTGGCCCCGATCATCGCCAGGCCGACGCCGAACTTGAACACCGGGTTCGGGTCGCGCCCGAACTTGCCGAGCCAGGTCCACAGCGCGGCCATCACCGGGGCCAGGATCAGGATGCCGCCGGACTGGAAGGACTGCGCCTGGGCCGGCTTCATGTACTGGTCGCCGTAGAGGTGCAGGTCGGTGTTGCGCTCGGCGAACAGGCTGAGCGAGGAGCCGCCCTGTTCGTAGAGCGCCCAGAACACCACCGAGGCCAGGATCAGCCAGATAGCCAGGATCAGCCGGTCGCGCTCGACCTTGTCCGCCTTTGTGGCCATGTACCAGCCGAGATAGGCCAGCACGACTGCCGCGCCGACGCCCAGCATGGCGCTCACCACCGCGAAGCTCTGCACCACGAACCAGATCACCGCCACGCCGGCGACGCCGCCGATATAGATCAGCCACTCGGCGTTCAGCGGCCCCACGCGGGGCTTGGCGAGCGCCGCGGCGTCCGGCGGTTCGCCATGGCCGTCGAGCATCGGCTTGCCCAGCACGAAGACCACCCAGCCCAACGCCATGCCGACGCCGGCCGCACCGAAGCCGGCCCACCAGCCGATGGTCTGCCCCAGCCACCCGCAGGCGATGGAGGCCAGGAAGGATCCCAGGTTGATGCCGAAGTAGTAGAGGGTGAAGCCCGCGTCGCGCCGGGGGTCTTCCTGTTTGTAGAGCTGGCCGACGATGGCGGAGATGTTCGCCTTCAGGAAGCCCACGCCCATGATGATCAGGGCCAGCGCCAGGAACAGGATGTTCTCGCCGAACGGCCCGCCCTGGTTGACGCTGAGCTGATAGTCACCCTTCGGCAGATGCGCCGGCAGCGGCGCGCCGGCCGGCAGGCCCTTGATCTCGAGGCCGCCGTCGGCGGCGGGCCCATAGGCATAGGGCTGGCCGGCGACCAGCAGCTTCACGTCGCGCGAGGCGGCCCGCCCAGTGACCTGGAACTCATAGGTCACGCCGGCGTACCTCAGCTCCTGGGTCGCGGGCTTGGCCTCGATCGCCATGGCCATGTGCCCGGCCACCAGCAGAAGGGCGCCGAACGCCACCGCCTTGCGCGCGCCCAGATAGCGGTCGGCGATCACCCCGCCGATCACCGGCAGCAGATAGACCAGCGACGTGTAGGCCCCGTACTCGGCCGCCGCCGCCTTGTCCTGAAACAGGAAATGCTGAGTGAGGTAGAAGATCAGCAGGCCCCGCATGCCGTAGTAGGAGAAGCGCTCCCACATCTCGGCGAAGAACAGGATGCGCAGGCCCCGCGGATGCTGACGCAGCTGCAGAATGACCGGGATGGAGGTCGCCGCGGCGACAACCAGGCCGGCGACGATGACGATGTCCATGAAGCGTGGCCCTTGGCTCTGACAGTGGGCCCGCCGCCCCCTTAGGCGCGCGCCGTCACGATTGTGATCGAGAAAATCATCTAGACCCCCTCAGCACAAGCAAGCCCGCGCCCCATCTAGGCCGTGGGAGCCTTGGGTCTCGCCCAAACGTTCCTGGGGCGTTGAAGGAGTCCCGTCATGAAGCTGCCCGGCCCCGACCATCCGATCACGCTCACCCCGTCCGCCAAGCGTTGGCGCGCAAAGTTCGCCGGCCATGTGATCGCCGACAGCGCCGACGCGATCGTTCTGCAGGAAGCCGACTATCCGCCGGTGGTCTATTTCCCTCGGTCCGACGTGGAGATGGGCTTCATGAGCCGCACCGCCCGCTCGACCCACTGCCCTTACAAGGGCGACGCCAGCTACTACACCGTGCTGATGGACGGGCAGTTCGCCGAGAATTCAGTCTGGACCTATGAGCTGCCCTACCCGGCCATGGAGGCGATCGCCGAGCGGCTGGCCTTCTACACCGACAAGATCGAGGTCTATGCGGTCGACGACGCGGCGGCGAGCCCGCATCGGAAATCGAGCGGCGGCCCCGACGAGGACTACGCGATCACCATCGACAACGTGGTGCAGCACACCGACAGCGGCTCCGGCGCCTCGCAGCGCGAGCACTGGCCGGCCAACGTCGAGACGCCCAGGACCACCGACGACGGCGGCCTGCGCTAGGATTCCCCTTCGGGCGTGACGCTTCCCGCCGGGCAGCTGTCGGGCCGTTCGCCGAATCAAACCGCGGAGATCGCTGAGATGCGCGGAGGCGGCCGTGGATCGGACCGATCCCGGCGTCTCTCTGCGATCTCCGCGATCTCCGCGGTTCGATGGACGGACTGAGCGCCCTCAGCGGCGCGGCGGACCGGTCGCGCGGCGGGCGGCCAGCACCTGGCCGACATTTGACGCCAGGTGGGGGGAGGCCAGATGCGCCTTCGGCGGGGGCGCCTGGGCGGCGCCGGACCCGGCCAATCGGGACCGCAGGCTCTGGGCTGTCCTTGGCTGAGCGGCCGATGGGCTGGGCGCGGCCTTCGCGTGGGCGATCAGCTCGCGCAGGGTGAGGAGTTCGGCGGGCTCGGCGCCCGGCAGCGTCTCCGCGTCGGCGGCGACGCCCTCCAGCGTGCGCAGCAGGATCGGCAGGCTGGCGCGTTCGGTCTCGCGGTCCCGGTCGCGCTCGTCATAGCCGCGATCGCGGTCATGGCGGTCTGCCTCAGACTCAGGGGTTTCGGGCGGATCGGCGCGGTCGATCAGAGTCTCGCGGTCCGTGGCCGCCTCGCGCGGCTCAGCCGGCGTCCGGTCCAGACGCAGCTGCAGCGCGGTTGCGACCCGCACCGCGAAGAAACAGCGGTCGAAGGCGTTGAAGTAGGCGAGCCAGCCGTCCGCGCCCTGCGCCTTCTCGGTGGCCGCGCCGAACGCCATGCCCAGCCGATAGGCGCACTCGGCCATCTCGGAGAGCTGTCGGCTGCGGGGATCGGCGGAGGTCATGGTTGAGAACAAAAGTAGAACATAGCGAGCCGGGTGTCAAGGCGGAGCCATCAGGAGGTCCTGGATGCCCGTTTCCGGGAAGAGTGGTGACGTCCGAAGTCGATCCCTTGCGGACCTCTCGCTGAAGACGCCTTCTGAGCGTCGCTAAGCTTGCCTGGCGCCAGGGTCCGCTATCCACCCGCCGCGGACGTTGAACGCGACCGCTCCAGGCCAAGACGCGGCGCGGTTCGCGGCGGCTCGGGGAGTGGGCTGCAACCCCCTCCGTCGCCTTGCTGCGCGGCGACACCTCCCCCTCAATCGGGCTTCGCCCTGGGGGAGGATCTCTGCTGTGTCGTGGGCGCCTGCGCTAGTAGGCGAAGCTTTCGAACACCTTGCCGGCGTCGCCGGCCCAGGGGCCGTTGTAGAGCTCCAGCAGGCGCTCGGCCGGGGTGATCCCGCTGGCGGCGATCTCGTCGAGCTCGGCCAGGTAGCCGCTCTCGTCGACCATCCCGCCGGAGAGCCGGTTGCGGCGCTTGAGGCCCTCGCGGGCGATCGACAGCATGTCCTTGGCGACGTCCTGCACGCTGCGGCCGGCGATCTGGGCCTTCAGGCCGACGCGGGCGACGTCGGCCCGCAGGCGCTCATGGTCCTCTATTCTCCAGTCCTTGCAGAGGTCCCAGGCGGCGGCGAGCGCGGCCTGGTCATAGAAGATGCCCATCCACAGCGCCGGCAGGGCGCAAAGCCGGCTCCAGGGACCGGAGTCGGCGCCGCGCATCTCCAGATACTGCTTCAGGCGCACTTCCGGAAAGATCGTGGTGGTGTGGTCGGCCCAGTCCTTCATCGTCGGCTTTTCGCCGGGGAGTTCGGCGAGCTTGCCGTCCATGAAGTCGCGGAACGAGCGGCCGGCCAGGTCGATATAGCGGTCGCCGCGCTTGGCGAAATACATCGGCACGTCCAGGGCGTAGTTGGCATAGGTCTCGAAGCCGAAGCCGTCCGCGAAGACGAAGTCCAGCATGCCGGTGCGGTCGGGGTCGGTGTCGGTCCAGACGTTGGCGCGGGCCGAGACGAAGCCCGAGGGCTTGCCCTCGATGAACGGCGAATTGGCGAACAGCGCGGTGCAGATCGGCTGCAGGGCGAGGCTGGTGCGGAACTTCGCCACCATGTCGGCCTCGGAGCCGAAGTCGAGGTTGGCCTGCACGGTGCAGGTGCGGAACATCATGTCGAGGCCCAGGCCGCCGACCTTGGGCATGTATTCGCGCATGATCTTGTAGCGGCCCTTGGGCATCACCGGCACCTGATCGCGCCGCCAGATGGGGCTGAAGCCCAACCCTAAGAACCCCAGGCCCAGCTCGTCGGCCACGACCTTCACCTCCTGCAGGTGCTGGCCGGTCTCCTCGCAGATATCGTGGATGGTCTCGAGCGGCGCGCCGGAGAGCTCGAACTGGCCGCCGGGCTCCAGGGAGACATTGGCCTTGCCGCGCTCCAGCGCGATGACATTGCCCGCCTCCGTGACCGGCTCCCAGCCGAAGCGGGTCAGGCCGTCGAGCAGCGCCTTGATGCCGTTCGGCTCATAGGGAACCGGCGTGTGGGTCCCCAGATGGAAGACGAACTTCTCGTGCTCGGCGCCCACGCGCCACTGATCCTGGGGCTTGGAGCCCTTGTCGAACCAGGCGACCAGGTCTTCGAGCGTCAGGGGACGGTCGTCCGTGGCGGTCTCGGCCATGCGTATCGTTTCCCATCCCAACCGGGACCGCTGTGTGCGGCGGTGCTCTTTACGTTGACGGAATAGGTGGGCGCAATCGAGCTAAGCTCAAGGGGCTCTCAGGCGGTCTCTCATGCGGTCTCTGGGTCGGTCCAGTCGCCGAGCGCGCTCTGCCAGAGCGTGAGCGCGCTGATCGCGGCGGTGTCGGCGCGCAGGATCCGCGGGCCGAGCGAGGCCGGAACGGCGTAGGGCAGCGCGCGCAGCGTGGCGCGCTCGGCCGGTGAAAAGCCTCCTTCGGGGCCTATCAGGATGGCCCAAGGGTCCCCTCCCCCCTGCGGGGAGGGGTTAGGGGTGGGGGTGTCGGCGCCGGGCTTGCCGGCTCCCTCCGAGCGGGCGCCCCCACCCCCTACCCCCTCCCCGCGAGGGGGAGGGGTGAGTGCTTGCAGGATGGACAATGCGTCTCCGGCCTCGTCGCAGAAGAGAAGCTTGCGGCCCGGCTCCCAAGCCTCGATGAGCTTCCTCAGCTTCACCGGCTCCAGGACCTCCGGCACGTCCAGCCGGCCGGTCTGTTCGGCCGCCTCGGTGGCGATGGCGGTCAGCCGCTCGACCCGGGCGCGGTCGGCGTTGGTGCGCTCGGTGACGACGGGCAGGACGCGGCGCGCGCCGAGTTCGGCGGCCTTCTCGACGATGGTCTCCAGCCGGCTGCGTTTGACCAGCGCAATGACGAGGTCGAGGTCCGGCCCCTTCGCCTGAGGCCGCGCCAGCGCCTCGGCGCGCAGGCCCACCGCGCGCTTGGTCACGACCGTGATCGTGGCGCGCCACTCGCCATCGCGGCCGTTGAACAGCAGGACCTCGTCGCCCACGCCCTGGCGCATCACCGAGGCCAGGTAGTGGCTCTGGCCATGGTCCAGGGCCAGCTCGGCGCCGGGGCTGAGGTCGTGCGGAATGAACAGGCGGATCATCGAGCCGTTGTAGCGCCGGGGGCTTCATCGGGACTAGGGTTCAAGACATGGCGAAAGACCAAGACTACCAGCGCGAGCTGGAGAGCCTGCAGGCCGCCCTGGTGCGGTTCCAGCAGGCCGCGATCAAATCCGGCGAGAAGAGCCTGGTCATCTTCGAGGGCCGCGACGCCGCCGGAAAGGATGGCGCGATCAAGCGGATCACCGAACACCTGTCGGTGCGCAACACCCGCGCCATCGCCCTTCCCAAGCCCACCGACCGGGAGCGCTCGCAGTGGTATTTCCAGCGCTATGTCCGCCACCTGCCGGGCGAGGGCGAGCTCGTGCTGTTCAACCGCTCCTGGTACAACCGCGCCGGCGTCGAGCCGGTGATGGGCTTCTGCACCGAGGACGAGCACGAGACCTTCCTGCGCGACACGCCGGCCTTCGAGGCCATGCTGGTGGGCTCGGGCCTCAAGGTCGTCAAGCTGTGGCTCGACATCTCCCGCGAGGAGCAGGCGCAACGCCTGAAGGCCCGCAGGACCGACCCCTTGAAGGCGCTGAAGGTCAGTCCGCTGGATGGTGTCGCCCAGGAGAAGTGGGACGCCTACACCGAGGCCCGCGACCAGATGCTGCGGCGCACCCACACCAAGGAAGCGCCCTGGATCATCGTGCGCACCGACCACAAGAAGAAGGCCCGTCTGAACACCATGCGCTACCTCCTGAAGGAGCTGGCGCCCAAGGCCATCGCCAAGGGCGTCGACAAGCCTGACCCCAAGGTGGTCTTCGAGTTCGACACAGAAGCCCTCACCGACGGGCGGCTGGACCGCTAGCAAATCCAAACCCCCTGGTAGAGAGAACGCCATGGAACAGGTTCGTCTGGGCAAGACCGGTCTGAAAGTCTCGCGCCTCTGTCTCGGCTGCATGACCTATGGCTCGCCGGAATGGCGGACCTGGGTGCTGGACCGCGAGCAGTCGAAACCGTTCTTCCAGAGCGCCATCGAGAAAGGCATCACCTTCTTCGACACCGCCAACGTCTATTCCATCGGCGAAAGCGAGGCGGTCACCGGCCATTGGCTGCGGGAGTTCTCGCCCAACCGCGAGGAGATCGTGGTCGCCACCAAGGTCAACGGACCGATGGGCAAGGGGCCGAACGAGAAGGGCCTCAGCCGCAAGTCAATCATGGCCCAGATCGACGCCAGCCTGAAACGGCTCGGCATGGACTACGTCGACCTCTACCAGATCCACCGCTTCGACTATGAGACGCCGATCGAGGAGACGCTGGAGGCGCTCAACGACGTCGTGAAGGCCGGCAAGGCCCGCTACATCGGCGCGTCGTCGATGTACGCGTGGCAGTTCGCGCGCATGCTGGCGGCCAGCGAGGCTAACGGCTGGGTGAAGTTCGTCTCCATGCAGCCGCAGTACAACCTGGTCTATCGCGAGGAGGAGCGCGAGATGCTGCCGCTCTGCCGCGCGGAGGGCATCGGGGTGATCCCCTGGTCGCCGCTGGCCCGCGGCTACCTGGCCGGCGGCCGCGCCCAGCCCAAGGAAGGCAACACCGAGCGCGCGCGGACCGACGAGTTCAGCCCTCGCCTCTACTATCGGGAGGCCGACCAGAAGGTGGTCGAGGTGGTCGGCGAGATCGCCCGCGAAAAGGGGCTGTCGAACATGCAGGTGGCGCTGGCCTGGGTCTTGAGGAACGAGGCGGTCACCGCGCCCATCGTGGGGGCCAGCAAGCTCGGCCACATCGACGACGCGGTCTCGGCGCTCGAGGTCAAACTGACCGACGAGGAGGCCAAGCGGCTGGAAGCGCCCTACAATCCAAAACCAGTGTTAGATCACGCTTAATTCTTAATTTGTTCTTACCAACAAGGCGGAAGAGGTTACGCCGTTAACCATTTTTAAACGGACCCTTGTTCTTTCTTTGTTCGATCCGCTAGGCTCGTCTGCCGAGTCGCAGAGGGGCTAAGCGGACGCCATGCCGAAGGATAAGCTGCCCCAGAAAAGCACGCTATCTGGCGGCGAGGCCCGCCGGATCGCGCTGGCGGCCCAGGGGTTCGCGACGCCCAGGCCCTCAGGCCCGGTGACCAAACGCCAGCTCGTCAAGCTGATCGAGCGGCTGGGCGTGGTGCAGATCGACAGCGTCAACGTGGTCAGCCGCACCCATTACCTGCCGGCGTTCTCGCGGCTGGGCGCCTATTCGCGCGAGATGCTCGAGGAGGTCGCCTGGGCGAAGACGCGGCCGCTGTTCGAATACTGGGCGCACGAGGCCTCACTGCTGCCGCTCAGCAGCCAGCCGCTGTTCCGCTGGCGCATGCAGGACGCCCGCGACGGCGTGGGCTTGTGGAAGGGCGTCGCGCGCTTCCGGCGCGAGAACGCCGACTTCGTGGAGAAGGTGCTGCAGACCATCGCCAGCCGCGGGCCGATGTCGGCCTCGGAGCTGGAGATCGGCCAGAAGGGCGTCGGCGGCTGGTGGGGCTGGAGCCACGCCAAGACCGCCGTGGAGGGCCTGTTCTGGACCGGCGAACTGACCACGGCGACCCGGCGCGGAACCTTCGAGCGGGTCTACGGCCTGCCGGAAAAGGTGCTGCCGCGCGCCATCGTCGAGGCCCCGACGCCCGCCAGAGAGGACGCGCACCGCGAGCTCTACCGCATGGCGATCCGCGCGATGGGCGTCGCGACGTCCAAGGACCTGCGCGACTATTTCCGCATGCCGGTCGAGGGCGCCAAGGCGCGCATGGCCGAACTGGTCGAGGAGGGTTCGCTGGTCCCGGTGACGGTGAAGGGCTGGAAGGAGCAGGCCTATGTCGACCCCGCCGCCAGGCGCCCGCGCAAGGTCGACGCCCAGGCGTTGCTGTCGCCCTTCGACAACCTGATCTGGTTCCGCGAGCGCACCGAGCGGATGTTCGGCGTCCGCTACCGGATCGAGATCTACACGCCCGCCGAGAAGCGCACCCACGGCTACTATGTGCTGCCGTTCCTGGAGGGCGACGCGCTGACGGCCCGGGTCGACCTGAAAAGCGACCGCAAGGCCGGCGTGCTGATCGTCCAGGCCAGTCACGCCGAGCCCTGGGCGTCGGACGCAACGCCGGTCAGGCTGGCGCAGGAACTGAAGCTGATGGCCGGCTGGCTGGGGCTTCAGAGCGTCCGGGTGGAGAAGAAGGGCGACCTGGCCGGGATGTTGGCGCAGGCCGTAGGCTCCTAAGCCCATCCCTCCGTCACCGCATGCAGGCGGGCGTAGGCGCCGCCCTTCTGGACCAGCTCGGCGTGCTTGCCCTCCTCGACGATGCGGCCGTCCTCGAAGACCAGGATGCGGTCGGCGCCGCGGATGGTGGACAGGCGGTGGGCGATGACGATGGTGGTGCGCCCGACCATCAGCTCCTCCATGGCCGCCTGCACCTGCCGCTCGGTCTCCACGTCCAGCGACGACGTCGCTTCGTCCAGCACCAGGATCGGGGCGTCGGCCAGGAAGGCCCGCGCGATCGCCACCCGCTGGCGCTCGCCGCCCGAGAGCTTCACGCCGCGCTCGCCGACGAGCGTGCGATAGCCCTGCGGTAAGCGCGTGATGAAGTCGTGGGCGCGGGCCCGCCTGGCGGCGAGCTCGACCTCGTCCTGGGTGGCGTCGGGCCGCGCGTAGGCGATGTTCTCGCTGAGCGTCCGGTGGAACAGGGCCGGGTCCTGCGGCACGACCGCGATGGCGCGCCGGAGCGAGCCCTGGCTGACGGAGGCGATGTCCTGCCCGTCCACCAGAATCGCCCCGGAGTCCACGTCGTAGAGCCGCTGGATCAGCTTCACGAAGGTCGACTTGCCGGCCCCCGTCGGCCCGACCAGCGCCACCCGCTCGCCGGGCGCGATCCGCAGGGTGAAGCGGTCGTACAGCGGCGTCGCCGCCGACTTGTAGCGGAACACCACCCGGTCGAAGACGATCTCGCCGAGGTCCGGGCGGAAGGCCCTGGCGTTCGGCGCGTCGATCACCTGCGGGGCCATGGTCGCGTAGCGGGCCACGTCCTCGGTGTCGTCCATACCCTTCTGGGTCATGCGGATGTTGTCGCCGATGTTCCGCAGATAGCCGGTCATCAGCATGAAACTGGTGATCACGAAGGCGACGTCGCCCGGGCTCGCCTGACCCCTGGCCCAGAGGCGGATCAGCAGGCCCGTCAGCCCCGCCTGCAGGATCACCAGCAGCGTGTTGTGGAACAGCCAGATGTCGGTGAACCGCGTCCAGGTGCGGTTGGCCGCGCGGCGCCACTGGTCGGTGACGTTTGCGATCCGCGCCTCTTCGCGGGCCTCGGCGCCGAAGCTCTTCACCGTCGGGTTCGAGGCGATGGAGTCGGAAAGCGCGCCGCCGATGCGGCTGTCCAAGGCCACCGAGCGCAGGTTCAGCGGCCGCGCGAAGCGGTTGGTCAGGAAGATGTTCGAGGCGATGTAGAGCGTCACCATCACCGTCGCGAAGGCGCCCACCATGGGCCAGCGCCAGGCCATGATCGCGCAGAGCCCGATCAGCACCAGGATCGCGGGACCCAGGAACACCAGAGCCGCGTCCGAAACGCTGTCGTAGCCCCACATGGCGCGGGAGAGGCGGCGCACCGTGGCGCCGGCGAAGGTGTCGGCGTGCCAGTCGGCGCTGAACGACTGGACCTTCTTGAAGCCCTCGTCGGTCATCTCCTTCATGTTGGCGCTGGCCAGCGGAATCCAGAACCGCATGGAGAGATTGCGGATCGTCGAGAAGGCGAAATAGACGCCGACGAAGATCGCCCAGGCGCGCCAGGCTGTGGCCAGCCGCGAAGGCCCGCCGGTCACCGCGTCCACCAGCTTGCCCGCGGCCCAGGGGGTCGCCAGGTCGAAGGCGATCGCCAGCATGACGAACGTCACCGTGCCGGTCAGCAGCCACGGGCGGCGCAGCCAGAAGCGGGCGATGAAGGCCAGGACGGCGCTGTTCTTCAGCACCCGCTCCTTCTGGTCCTCGGTGTCTTCGTAGTGGTCGGTCATCTTAAAACTCGAATGTCGGCGCCCGTGGACCGCGAATGTCTGGACTCAGACGGCGGCGCCGGCGGGCGCGAAGGGATGGTCTTGGGTAAGGCGGGGGTTTCGATGAAACCCCGGAGGGCCCCGGGCGCGCGGAAGGGCTTCGAGACTTCGGGCCAGGCCCTCAGACGAAGCCGTCCGGTTGAGTTAGCAGCGCGGCGGCGGCCCGGCGCACGGTTTGGGAGCAGCTGGAATGAACGTCATTTCGGCCCTCCTTTCGCGTGGCTGAGGGAGCGGAAGCTAGGCGCGAGGGGTTGGAGCGTCAAGGCGATGGCGGAACCCTGTTCGGGCTTTCTGGCCACGGTGGCGGGCGCGCCACAGTGGCGCTCTTGCCGGGCCGCGGCGGCGGGCGGACAATGGCCGCGCTGCGACGTTGCGGGCCCTGTGCGCCCGCTCCCGTGCGCACCGGAGGACCTGAAGATGACCGACCAATCCGCACTTGGCGGCGTACCGGCTGCGGCCGATCCCACCTCATCGCTGATCCTGGATTTCCTGGAATCCTTGGGGCCGCAGGGCCGGCCCTATGCCGAGGTTATGGAGGCCTGGCGCACCTCATGCCCGAGGCTGACGGTGTGGGAGGACGCGGTGGACCAGGGCTGGGTGCGCCGCGAACGGTCCGGTCCGGCCGAGGCGGTGGTGGCGCTGACGCCCATGGGCCGCGAGCATCTGCGGCGATCGGGCCGCGCGCTTGGGGCCTGAAGGCGCTGGCGCCGCTGCGGCGCGGCCCATAAATGGACCGCAGATGACCGCGACCCCGCTCCCTGACGCCGCGCCCTCGAACTGGGTCGACCGTTTCGCGCCCTTGGGCCTGCGGCCGTGGCTGAAGCTTGGGCGGTTCGACCGGCCGACGGGGATCTGGCTGCTGATGCTGCCGGGCTGGCAGGGGATCGCGCTCGCTGACGCGCTGGAGCAGCGGCTGCCGGACATCGGGCTGATGGGGCTGGTGGCGCTCGGCTCGGCGCTGATGCGCTCGGCGGGCTGCGCCTACAACGACATCGTCGACCGCGACATCGACGCCAAGGTGGCGCGCACCGCGATGCGCCCGATTCCCGCCGGCCAGATCAGCGTCCGGCAGGCCTGGGCCTACGTCATCGTCTGTTGTCTCGCCTCGCTCGCCATCCTGCTCAGCCTGCCGCCGACGGCGGTGCTGCTGGGGGTCGCCTCGGTCGCACTGGTCGCCGCCTATCCGTTCATGAAGCGGATCACCTGGTGGCCGCAGGCCTGGCTCGGCCTCACCTTCAACTGGGGTGCGCTGCTGGGCTTTTCGGCGGCGACCGGAGCCGGGCCGGCGTTCTGGCGCGGCATGGCGCCCTACATCCTGACCAGCGGCGACAGCCAGTTCCTGATGCGGGCGCTGGCCGACAGCGCGCTGACCTGGCCGGCGGTCCTGCTCTATGCGTCGGGCGTGTTCTGGACGCTGGGCTACGACACCATCTACGCCATCCAGGACCTGGAGGACGACGCGCTGGCCGGGGTGAAATCCTCGGCGCGGCGGCTGGGCGGCCACGCCCCGCTGGCGATCCTCGGCTTCTATCTGGCGAGCCTGGCGATCCTGATCGGCATGGGCGCCGCGGCGGGCCTTGGCCCCTTCTTCTACCTGGCGCTGATCGCCTATGGGGTACAGCTCTGCTCCCAGGCCCGCAAGGTGCGGGTCGACGACGGCGCGCGGGCGCTGCGGCTCTTCAAGTCCAACAGCTGGGCGGGTCTGATCCTGGTGCTGGCGATCGTCGCGGGCACACGAATTCCGCAACTCTTCTAGACGCGGTATAATCGTCTCATGGCCGTTGCGACCCGCGTCGATCCGAAGAGCTATTTCACGCCGCAGGAATGGAGCCCGCTCGCGCGCCGTTCGCCGTGGATGGGGCTGGCGCTGCTGGCGCATGCCTGGATCGTCATCGGCCTGGCCATGGCGGTGGCGGTCGCCGCGCCCGGCTGGTGGAAGCTGATCGCCATTCCGGCGGCCATCGTGATCATCGGCGGCCGCCAGCTCGGCGTCGCGATCCTGATGCATGACGCGGCGCACGCCTGCCTGCACCCGAACCTGAAGGTCAACGACTGGGTGGGCAATCACCTGACCACCGGCGGGCTGATCGACTATCGCAACTATCACCTCAAGCACCACAAGTACGCCCAGCAGATCGAGGACCCGGACCTGTCGCTCTCGGCGCCCTTCCCGATCACGCGGCTGTCGCTGCGCCGCAAAATCGTGCGCGACCTGACCGGCCAGACCTATTGGAAGCAGCGCTGGTCGGGGCTGGTGAAGCGCATCGCCAACCGCAAGCCGGACGAGCCGCTCTGGCCGATCCTGCGCGAGGCGATCTATGGCCGCCGCCGGTTCCTCACCGGCATGGTGGTGACCGTCGCCGTGACCGCGCCCTTCGGCCTCTGGTGGGTGTGGCCGGTCTTGTGGCTGGTCCCGCAGGCGACGTGGCTGCCGATGATCAGCCGGCTGCGCAACATCGCCGAGCATGCCTGCGTGGCCAAGAACGAGCCCGACCCGCTGCGCCACGCGCGCACCACCAGCGCCAACTGGTTGGAGCGGGCGGTGATCGCGCCCTACTTCGTGAACTACCACTGCGAGCACCACATGTTCATGCATGTGCCCTGCTACAACCTGCCTCGCGCGCACCGCCTGCTGAAGGCCAAGGGCGTGATGCCGGCGATGCTGACCGCGCCGGGGTACCTGAGCATGCTGAAGGTGGCGACGGCGAAGGCCGCCTAGGCGCCGATCCCGCGGTTCGGCGTTTACCCGGGAGGAGACGCCCCATGCCCATGACCCTCGAAGGCTCCTGCCGCTGCGGCGCCGTGCGGTTCACGGTGCAGAGCCACACGCCACAGCCCTATCAGCTCTGCTATTGCTCGATCTGCCGCAAGACCGCCGGTGGCGGCGGCTACGCCATCAACCTGGGCGCCGATATGGCGACGCTGCAGGTCGACGATCCGGGCAAGGCCATCCGCGTCTTCCGCGCCGAGATCGAGGGCGAGGACGGCGCCTGCGAGGTCTCGACGGGCGAGCGAAACTTCTGCTCCAAATGCGCCACGGCGCTGTGGCTCTACGACCCGTCCTGGCCGGATCTGGTCCACCCCTTCGCCTCGGCCATCGATTCAGAGCTGCCGGTCCCGCCGTCGCGGGTGCGCCTGATGCTGCAGTTCAAACCGTCCTGGGTCGAGGTGGACCAGGGTCCGCACGACGCCCTCTTCGACCTTTATCCGACCCAGTCGATCGAGGACTGGCACAGGCAGCGGCATCTGTGGGTGGCGTGATCGCCCAAACCGGTGTCATCCCGGTTTCGCGGTACGCGAAGACCGGGACCTATAGACGCCGACGGTCGGCGTCTCGTTAGCAGAGCTTCGTGTGTATGGGTCCCGGACACGCGCTTCGCACGTTCCGGGATGACACCGGAATTTAAGGCGCGATCTTCTTGGCCGTGAACAGCGCCTCGACCTCGTCGGGGCGGGCGTTGTTGAAGTCGAGGCGCTGGCGGCCGTCCTCGGTGCGGCTGACCACAACGGGCGAGGCGGAATTGGTCAGCATCCAGCCCTTGGGCAGGACCACCGCGTTCACGGCGCGGCCGAAGGTGCGGTCGAAGACCAGCTCGTCGCCCACCAGCCTGTAGCGGCCCGGGTCGGTGTAGGTCTCGCTCATCCGCAGGCGGATCGACTGGCCGGCCTTCAGCGGCTTGAAGTTGAAGACCACGATCTCGCTTTCCGGGGTGACCTTGCCGATTTCCGGATCGTCGATGCCGGCCTTGGTGATCGCTTCGCCCTTCAGGTGAACGGCGGGAATCGCCTCGCCGGTGTCGAGGTTGCGGGCGGACGGATTGGTCGCCACCGATCCGGTGCGCACCACATTGATGTAGCGGCTGACCCCAGCCTTTTCCTCGGTGTAGTCGTGGTAGAGGTCGAAGGCGTGGGTCTCCGGCGCTTGCAGGAAATAGACGATGTCGCGCGTCTGTTTCGCCCGCTCGTCGAACTTGCGGCCCTTCACGCTGGTCGGCGTCGCCGACAGCACGCCCGGCGTCGCGCGGAGCTTCAGCGGCGCCTCGCCCGGCGTGATGTTGAAGAAGCTGATCCGCAGGCGCCCGTCGGGCTCCTGGGTCACCTGAGACGGATAGTTGCAGTCGACCAGCACGTAGCCCAGCGGCAGGACGACGGCGTTCTTCTTGATGCCCAGGCCGCGGTCGAAGACGATGTCCTTGCCCTCGACCCTGTAGCTCTTGGGATCCTCGTAGGTCTTCTCGATCAGGATGCGCCCCTGGCCGCCGTCGGCCGGCACCGGGCGGGCGAGTTCGACGCGGATGTAGTCGCTGGCCGGATCGGCCTCCGGCAGGCCGGTGGTCTTGGCGCTCTCGCCCGAGACCTGGGCGAACTTCAGCGGCTGGCCGGTGGCGAGGTCGGTGACCTTCTCGTCGGAGGCGACGCTGCCCTTGCGGATCGGGTTGAAGAAGGCCGTCGCGCCCGGCCGGACCGCGGTGATGTCATAGATGATCCGGAACTTCGCCGACCCCGGCGCCAGCAACTCGTAGCGGGTGTAGCCGTCGGCCTCCTGCGGCTGGCGGCGTTGCGCCTGGGCCTGGGCGTTCCACGACGCCGCCAGCACCACCGCCGCGACCAGGGCGCCCAAGGCGCGCTTCTTGCGTTCCATCTTCTAATCCGCCTTTGAGACCATGAACTGTTCGAGCTTGCCGTCGGGATAGCCGCGCTCGACGACGCTGAGCGATCCCTTGGCCGTGGTGATCTTCCAATTGCGCGTGCGCAAGCCGCCGCGGGTGGATTCGCCCTGCAGCTCGAAGAGCCGGGCCGGGCCGAAGGCGGCGAGGCCCGCCTTCTGGTCGGCGAGGACCGCGGCCGTCAGGTAGGCGTTGCCGTTGTCGGTGAACTGGCCGCGGTCGACCGCGCCGGCGCGGAAGCCGTCGAAGACCGCGCGGGCGCGCGCCTCGGCGGCCGTGGGCGGCAGGACGGCGAAGGCGACCCGCTGGGCCACCGCGCCCGGATCGGCCCAGTCGTTGTTGGTGAAGGCGACGATCGCGATCTTGTCCTTCGGGAACATCACATTGGCCGACAGGAAGCCCGACCCGCCGCCGCCGTGGCTGATCACCAGGCGGCCGTGATCCTCGCGCACGCCCAGGCCCAGGCTGTAGCGGCTGTCGAGCCCAGTGGTGAGCTTGATCGGGGTGTAGAGCGCGTCATAGGAGGCCGGCGTCAGCAGGGCGCGCGCCATCAGGCTGATGTCCCACTTCGCCAGTTCGCGGGGCGCCATGGCCAGTTCGCCCGCCGCGAACAGCCAGCCCGCGCCCTCTTTCGGCGCCGGGCGCACCGGCCCATTGCCGGCGCGCGTGTAGGCGCCGGCGTCGGCGGGACCGAGCGCGCGCTGATCGGCGTCGGTGACGTCCTGCATCTTCAGGGGGGCGAAGAGGTTCGCCCGCAGAAACTCCACCAGCGGCTGGCCGGAGACCTTCTCGACGATGGCGCCGGCGATCACGAAGCCGGTGTTGGAGTATTGCCAGTCGGTCCCCGGGGCGAAGTCGAGCGGCTTCTTGGCCCATTCGTCCAGCACCGCGAGCACGGTGGTGGGCTTGCCCATCTCGACGGTCACATAGTCCTGGGGCCAGTAGTCGCGGTAGCCGGCGGTGTGGCTGAGGATCTGGCGGATCGTCACCTGGTCGGCGCTGGCCAGCTCCGGGAAATACTTGGCGACGCGATCGTCGAGGCTGAGCTTGCCCTCTTCCTGCAGCCTCAGCATCGCCGACGCCGTGAACTCCTTGGAGATGCTGTCGATGGCGTAGCGGGTCGTGGGCGTCGCGGCCTTGTCCGGCGCCAGCCGCGCCTTGCCGTAGGCCTTGGCGTAGACCACCTCGCCGCCGCTCGCGACCGCGATGGAGACCGACGGCGCGCCGGCCTTGGCCAGCCACTCGCCGACGCTGGCGTCGATGTCGTGCTGTTGCTGGGCCGTGAGCGGAGCGGCCGATGCCGGCAGGGCGCAAGCCAGCGTCGCCGCCGCAAGGGTTACACCCCATATCCGCATGATCCGCTCCCCAATCCGAGGACGCGACTATGGCCGATCAGACCGAGTCCGCCAGCCGTTTTGGCGCGGCCAGGCGCCAACTCGTCAGCACCCGGGCCTCGACGTGGGCCCAGTCATGGCTGTCCGCTTCCAGGTTGAGCCCGATCCAGCCCCCGGGGCTCATGTAGGGCAGCCACTTGTAGAGGTCGGGGTCGACCTCGATCAGCAGGTCCTGCTCATCGCGCCCGGAGGTCTTCACCGCCGCGGCGGTCAGGCCGTCGCCATGGTGGTTGCGCCAGAAGTAGCAGAACATCTTCCCGGCCACGTCGAAGGCCGGCATGCCGTGGCTGAGCCGCTCGCCTGTGCCGGGCAGCGCCAGACAGATCGCCCGCAACCGGGCCGCCGCCGCATTGGGGTCGGCGAGCATCGCTGTCAGACCACCCCGTTGGCGATCAGGCTGTTGGCGCAGTCGAGAATGGTCTCCTCCATCGGGCGCGGCTTCCAGCCGAGGATCCGCTGGGCCTTGTCCGACGAATAGTCGTGCTTGAGGCCCAGCGACGGCGTGACCGAGCCGAGGTCCTTGTCGAACAGCCCGGCCAGCCGGATGACGAAATTCGGCACCTTGCGGGTGGGGACCTTGGCCGCCGCCGGTCCCAGCCGCTCCCGCAGCAGGGAGGCGATGTCGGCCATCCAGGCGAATTGCCCCGCCGCGATGAACCGTTCGCCCGCGGCGTGCGCGTCGGTCATGGCGCGGATGTGCAGGTCGGCCACGTCGCGCACGTCGACCACGTTGAAGCCCAGCCGCGGGATGCCGGGGACGCGGCCGGAGAGCAGCCGCTCGACCACCTGCACCGAGTCGGAAAAGTCGCCGCTGGTGACCGGACCCAGCACCAGGGCCGGATTGACCGTGGCGAGCGTGGTCTTCGTGCTGGCCGAATGGATCAGCTCCCAGGCGGCGCGCTCGGCGAGCGTCTTGGACTGGGCGTAGGCGCTGACCTGGGGCTCGGTGGGATCGGTCCAGACGGTCTCGTCGCTGGTCCAGTCGCCGGCGAAGTCGCGGCCCTTGCCGGTGGCCGCCACCGAGGAGGTCAGGACCACGCGCTTGACGCCGGCCTTGATCGCCGCGCCGACCGCGCGCTTCGCGCCCTCGCGGGCCGGGACGATCAGGTCGTTGGGGTCCTTCGGGTCGGCGACGCCCAAGGGCGAAGCCACGTGCAGGACGTAGTCGCAGCCGTCCACGGCCGCGTCCCAGCCGTCGTCGGAGGTCAGGTTCGCGGCGTAGAAGCTGAGGCGGTTGCCGGGATCGGTGATCTTGGAGAGCGAGGCGCGGACGGCGGCCTCCTTGGCCAGGTCGCGGACCGTGGCGCGCACCACATAGCCTTGGCTCAGCAGGCTCGCGACACACCACCCCCCGATGTAGCCCGATCCTCCGGTCACCAGCACCGTTTCGCCGCCGCTCATGATCGCCTCACCGCTATGTTTACACTGCTAAGATGGCGCTGATAGCAGGTTTCCGGACCCGCGTAATCCTAACTTGCGCGCGCAACCAAACTCGCTCGGCAAGCGAGTTTGCAACTCCGTGCATCCCGCCGACCGTCGCTGCAACTGCCCGTGGCAGGCTGCCGCAGCCATTCTGGCGGGCATGGAAGCTCACCCCGCATACGCCCCCGCCCTCCCCAGCGCCGTCTCGGACCTGCGCGCCGCGAACGACGCCCCGAAGCTGCGCCTGCGCCCGGCGCCGATCACCCCGGCCACCACCCAGATGATCCAGCAGCGCCTCGGCAAGGCCATCCGGATCCGCCGCCGCATGATGGACCTCACCCTGCAGGATCTGGCCGGCGCCTGCGGCGTCACCTTCCAGCAGGTCCACAAGTACGAGTCCGGGCTTTGCAGCATGTCCGCCTCGCAGCTCTGGTGCGTCGCCGTCGCGCTGAACGTGCCGGTGTCCTACTTCTACGACACCCTGGCGACGCCGGAGCTGATGGTCCCCGCCGACGAGTACGACGAAGACCTCGACTGAACGCCCGCGCGCCAAGCGCGCGCGCAAGGCCCCGCGGCCACCCCCTTGGATCACACGCGGGGCTGTCCCCTCCCTTCACAGGGAGGGGATTTCCATTTGTGGTCGGTTCCCCATCCCCGAGGGCGTCTGACGCGCTAGACTGTCCCCGAAGCAGGAGCCTTGGGGAATGAAGTACAGAATCCGCCACCTGGCGAAGCTCGCCTACCATCTCGACGAATGGCTGCAGGCCAATCTCGGGCGGCGTTACAACACCTTCCTGGGCTTCGGCCTGGTGCTGGGCCTGATCCACCAGTTCCAGGATCTGCCGAAGGACTTCGCCCATGGCGGCGGGATCAGCACCATCCTCGTCGCCCTGATGGACGTGGCGCTGCTGATCAACCAGGCCGGCCAGTTTCACGAGCACCTGGAGAAGCGCCGCGCCATGCCCAGGCAGGCCTCGCTGTTGCGGCGCGGCCGGAACGGCAAGGCGATCGCCAAGACCGACGGCGAAGACTGAACCGCTATCGAATCCTCCTCCCGCAAGGGAAGGAGGAGGCTCTATTTCGGCCTAGCGCGCCGGCCCGTGGGTCTTGGAGATGAAGGCGGCCACGTCGTCGTGCATCGCTTTCAGCGACGACTCCTTGGCGTAAACCATGTGGCCGCTCTCGTAGTAGTGGTAGCTGATGTTCGGCTGCAGGCTGTCGGGCATCGGCAGGTGGTGCATCTCGTACCAGCCCTCGTAGAAGGGCGTCGCCAGGTCGTAGTAGCCGCCCAGCAGCATCACCTTCAGGCCCGGGTTCTGCTTCATGGCGTTGGCCAGGTCCGGCATGACGTTCAGCATGGCCCGCGGCGAACCGCCGCCACGCCCAGGCGGGGTGTGGTTGTTGTCCCAGAAGCGGAAGACGTTGACGCTAGGCTTGAAGACCTTGCCTTCGCCGTAGCCCAGCGTCTTGCGGGCATAGTCGTTGAAGGCGCTTACATAGGCCGACGAGAGCGCCGAGGACTGCGGGTCGTAGCTGGCTTCCTTGGAGAGCGGATCGAGGTCCGGGCCGGAGAAGCGGGTGTCGAGGCGCCCGGTGGTCAGGCCCTGATCGACCTGCAGCTCCTTTTCGAACTCGCCGCCGGTGATCCGCAGGTCCGCGCGGAGAACATACGCGGCGGGAAGACCCGTGTAGTGCGCGTAGCGTTCGGCGATCTGGCGCTTCCTGGCCGGGTCCAGCTCGGAGCCCTTCTGCAGGGCGACGGCATAGTCGCCGGTGGCGAAGTCCTCGACCTCCTTCATATAGGCTTCGATGGTCGCCGGCGCGCCGGGCACCAGCTTGCGGGCCCAGGCGCTGGCCGCATAGGTCGGCAGCGCGGTGATATAGGCCTGGTCGCTGCCCGGATTGTTCTCGGCGCCGTCGACGCTGAGCGCGAAGTTGAGGATTTGGGAGAGCAGGATCACGCCGTTGAAGTCGACGCTCTCGCCGGTCTCCAGGTTGTTGATCAGCACCGCCGAGCGCGGCGTGCCGTAGCTCTCGCCGAACAGGTACTTGGGGCTGTTCCAGCGGCCGTATTGCGACAGGAAGGCCAGGATGAACTGGGTGAAGGCGGCGCCGTCCTCATCGACGCCCCAGAAGGCCTTTTCCTTGTCGCGCCCGGCGATGCGCGAGAAACCCGCGCCCGGGGCGTCGATGAACACCATGTCGCTGACGTCCATCATCGAATAGCTGTTGTTGATCAGCTGGTAGGGCGCGGCCGGCGTGTGGGCGCCGTTGTCGGCGGTGACGATCCGCTTCGGCCCCCAGGCGCCCAGGTGCAGCCACATGGTCGAGGAGCCGGGACCGCCGTTGTAGATGAAGGTGATCGGCCGGTCGGCCGAGGGCGCGCCCTTCTTGAAATAGGCGGTGTAGAACATCGAGGCCTCGGCCTCGGGATTGCCGCCGGCGCCTAGGTTGGCGCCTGGGCCGGGCGCGGCTTCCTTGCGCGCCGCATCGTCCCAGCCGCGTGGGTGGACGACGATGGCGCCGGCGACCGCGCGGTAGGGGATCGCCTGCCCCTCGACGGTGACCACGCCCTCGCTCTCGAAATGCTCCGGCTTGAACAGCACGCCGGCGTTCGGCTCGGCGGTCGAGGCGTCCGGCTTCTTGCCTTCCGCCTGCATGGTGGGCCCGGGCCGCGCGGCGGCGGGACGGTCGCCGGAACGCTCACCGCCGCGCTCCGCGGCCGGCGGCTGGGCCATGGCGGCGCCCACGACAAACGACATGGCGGCGCCCGCCAACAAGACTTTCCTCAGCACGTCGGAATCCCCCGAAAAATTGTGCGCGCAAGCTAGGCCGCGGGGGCCGGCCTTGACAACCGGGCGCCGAAAGACCGGCGATATTTCCGCGCGTCTGCCCGGCGTTCAGGCCTCGAACATCGAGTCGACGACGCGCGCCGGCTTCTTCTTGCGCGGCGGCTCCCACATCACGCCGGGATAGCCCTTGAGCGGCTTCAGCGCCTCGCCGGTCCAGGTCCAGTCGGCCTGTTCGGAGAGGTTCATGTGATAGCGGGTGTCGCGGCCGGTCCGTTCGCGGAACACCGCGCGCGGGATGTTGACCATCTTGGGCGAGCGGGCGCGCTCGTAGAACATCGGCGTGCCGCAGCGGGCGCAGAAGCTGCGCGCCGTGCCGGCGTCGGCGTCCTCGTAGCGGGTCAGATGTTCCTCGCCGGCCAGCAGGCGGAAGCGGCTCTTCCAGCTGCCCACATAGGTCGCGTAGGCGCAGCCCTGGGCGCGGCGGCTGCGCTCGGAGTGATCGTGCCAGGCCCAGACCGCCGGCACGTCGATCTCGAAGCGGACCGCGCCGCAGACGCAGGCGCCTTTCGCCTGGACGGCGGAGGCCTTGCGGACCTTGGGGTCGGACCCGGGTTTCGGAGCGGCTTGCTTCATCGCCGACACCCCGGGGCCGGATAATTCAGCGCCGCAAGAAATGCCCCGCAATGGTCACCTAAAGACCCAAAATGCATCACGTTTTTCCCTGGCGCCGGGCCGTTTCGCCCCTATCTCTTGGAAGACCCGATTGGGACGATCGGCGACTTCGACCGTCGGCCATTGTGACCCACGGCCTCTGGAAAATGGAGGTCCATTTGAAAGCCCTTCTGAAACCCGTTCTGGCGGCCCTCGCGGGCGCCTCCCTGATCGCCGTCCCGCTGAGCGCGGCGGCGCAAACCCATGGCGGCGGCGGCCATAGCGGTGGCGGCTTCCATGGCGGCGGCTTCCATGGCGGTGGTTTCCACGGTGGCGGATTCCGCGGCGGCGGCTTCCGCGATGGTGGTTTCCGCGGCGGCCACTTCTACGGCGGCGGCGCCTTTTTCGGCGGCGTGGGCCTGGGCTTGGCGCTCGGCGCCTACCCCTGGTACCCGGACTACGGCTTCTATCCGGGCTACGGCTACGCGCCCTACCCCTACGCCTCGGACTACGGCTATGCGCCCCCGCCGCCGCCCGCTCAGGCCGCGCCTCCGGCGCAGGCGTGCGGCAACTGGTCCTGGGACGCTCAGGCCCAGCGCTACAACTGGATTCCGTGCTCCTAAGCTGAGCTGACCCTGTCCTCCGGGGCCCGGCCGCCGCTATCCCCCACGCCTTGGCGCGTGGACGGCGGCCGGGTGGCGCCGGCTCAGCCTTGACCTGAACCGCCCGCGCCCCGACAGGGAGCGGATGATCCCCGCCACCCTGCAAGGCCGCCGCGACTTCATCGTCGCCAACACCCGCCTGCAGCGCCCGCCGCACGTCGCCGAGATCGAGCTGCATCTCGCCGACGAGATCACCCCGATCTGGAAACTGACCGAAGAGGCGCTGGAGGCGATCGGCCTGCCGCCGCCCTTCTGGGCCTTCGCCTGGGCCGGCGGCCAGGCGCTGGCGCGCTATCTGATCGACAATCCTGAGACCGTCGCCGGCCAGCGCGTCGTCGACTTCGCGGCGGGGTCCGGGATGGTCGGCATCGCGGCGATGAAGGCCGGGGCGGCGGACGTGCTGTGCGCCGACATCGACCTCTTCTGCGAGGCGGCGGTGGCGGCGAACGCGGCGGTCAACGGGGTCGCCTGCGGCTTCACCTCGGAGAACCTGCTGGACGCTCCAGCGCCCGCCTGGGCCGACGTCATCCTGGCCGGCGACATCTGCTACGAGAAGCCGCTGGCCGAGCGCGTGCTGGCCTGGCTCGCCGCCGCGCGCGCGGCCGGCGCGACCGTGCTGATCGGCGATCCCGGCCGCAGCTATTTCCCGCGCACGGGTCTCACCCGACTCGCCGAATACCAGGTCCCGACGACCCGGGAGCTGGAAGACATGGCGGTGAAGAAGACAGCCGTCTGGGCCCTGCCTTGAGCAGGACCAGGCCTTGAGCGCGCCCCCAAGCTTCGGCATGCCGCCGTTCGTCGTGGCCTTGGTGCTGGGCGCAGCCCTCATGCATGCGACCTGGAACGCCATGCTGCGCAGCGGGCTCGACCGGCTGTGGTCGATGACTCTGATGTGCGTGGTGGCCGCGGCCTTTTCAGCGGTCGCGATTTTCTTCCTGCCGCTTCCGGCGGCGGCGAGCTGGCCCTATGCCATCCTCTCCTCGGCTCTGCAGATCGGCTACTGCCTTTTCCTGGTGCGCGCCTACGAGAAGGGTGAGCTGGGCCAGGTCTATCCGGTGGCGCGCGGCTCGGCGCCTCTGCTGGTGGCGCTGGGCGCGGCGGTGTTCGCGGGCGAACGTCTGGCGCCTCAGGCGATGGCGGGACTGGCCCTGGTCAGCGGCGGCATCGTGGCCTTAAGCCTCGGCAAGGACCGGCCGGACCTGCGCTCGACGGTCGCGGCCTTGATCACCGGCGGCTTCATCGCCGGCTACATGGTGACCGACGGCGTGGGCGTGCGGCTATCCGGCCACGCCTTTTCCTACGTCGCCTGGATGACGCTCGCCCAAGGCGCGCCGATGCCGTTCGTCTATCTGGCGATCCGCCGGCGCTTCCCGCCGCTGCGCCTCGATCCGGAGACGCTGAAGGCGCTGGGCGGCGGCGTGCTGGGCTTCCTGGGCTACGGCGTGGTCGTCTGGGCTCTGTCGCGGGCGCCCATGGCCCAGGTCTCCGGCCTGCGCGAGACCGCGATCCTGTTCGCCGCCATCATCGGCGCCCTGTTCCTGAAGGAGCGCTTCACGGTGCGGCGCGGGGTCTGCGCGGTGATGATTACGGCCGGCGCCCTGCTGCTGGCGAGCTAGACCTCCAGCCGGGCGTCCAGCGTGATCTCGGCGTTCAGCACCTTGGAGACCGGGCAGTTCTGCTCGGCCGTCTTGGCCAGGTCCTGGAACCTGGCGTCGTCGATCCCGGGGATCTTGGCCCGCAGCGTCAGCGCCGACCGGCTGATCCTGAACCCGCCGCCGTCCGCCGGATCGAGCGAGACCGCGGCTTCCGTGGAAAGCTCCAGCGGCGTGATCCCCGCCTGCTGCAGGGCGAAGGCCAGCGCCATGGTGAAACAGCCGGCGTGGGCCGCGGCCAGCAGCTCCTCCGGATTGGTCCCGGGCTCGTCCTCGAAGCGGGTCTTGTAGCTGTAGGCCGTGCGGTTCAGCACACCGGACGCGGTAGAGAGATCGCCCGCGCCATCGCGCCCTGTTCCGCGCCACACCGCGTTCGCCTTGCGGATCATCGTCATCTCCTGAGGTTGCCTGCGACACCAGCTAGGCGTCCGCGCGCCCCGCCGCCACCTCGGCCGCGCGACAATCGACTCGACTCGCCCAGACCCGCGAAATATGCTGGAACAAATTGGCAACATCTCGGGACGACGGACGATGCGCGAAGACGGCAAGATCGACTATGTGGAGTTTCCCGGCGGTGGCGACCTGCCGGCTGTCAAGGCGTTCTACGCCGCCGCCTTCGGCTGGAGCTTCACCGACTACGGCCCCGACTACGCCGCCATGAACGAAGGCCTGGACGGCGGTTTCTACGGCGCCCAGGAAGACATGACCCAGGTGGTCGCCAAGCCGCTGGTCATCCTCTTCGCCCACGACCTGGAAGGCATGGAGGCCAAGGTGAAGGCGGCGGGCGGGGTGATCACCAGGGAGATCTTCAGCTTCCCGGGCGGGCGCCGGTTCCACTTCCGTGATCCGGGCGGCAATGAACTGGGCGTGTTCACGGTGGCCTAGCGCTGAGGTTGCGACGGACTATTCATCCCGCAAGGGTTTGATAGTTTGCGGGTCCTTCGGGGGGAGACGCATGAAACGGTTGGCTTGGCTGGCGGTGGCGCTGGCTTTCGCGAGCGGAACGGCGCACGGGGCGGACTTCAAGACGCTGCGCCATCTGAATGCGCCGCCGCCCACGTCGGTGACGCCACTGGCAGCAGATGCCCATCCTCGACCGCTACAGTTCGTCAGGATCGTGATTCAACCGCCGAATGGCGAGGCTTGGGCGCTGGCCTACACCTCGTGGACCATAAGGGCCGAGGGCGACACTTCGCCAGTCAACCGGCTGATGACGTGGAATTCCGGGCGGGTGCAGGAACAGCCGGCGCCGTTCAAGAACGTCTTTGACGAGGAATTGCAGAAGGCCGGGTTCGACGCGGCCGCCTCGGACAGCGTGTTCGCCGACGCCGGCGGTTCCGCGGACCTGAAAGTGGGCGTCCTGATCACCGACATTGAAGGTCGATTCTGCATCGACTGCCCCAACCTCTTCAATCGCGACGGTGTGCCAGGCACCGTAGTCATGACCACCAACTGGGAGATCTATTCGACCCTCGAACGCAAGGTGATCGCCAAGATCACCACCAGTGGCGGCGCAGACTACAAGACCCGGCTTGGGACCAGTTTCCTGCCGGCCGTCTATGAAGGCTTCCGAGAGAACGTTCGGCAGTTCTTGTCCAACGCCGAGATCCGCAAGTTGGTGACGACACCGCAGGGGGCGACCGGCCCTGCCACGTCGCCGACCTTGACGCCCATAAGTCTGCAGGGCGGCGTCGCACACCTTTCGCTCGGCCAGGCGGCGAGCGGGGTCGCCGTCGTCTTCGCCGCCGACGGATCCGGCAGCGGCTTCCTGGTCTCGAACGATGGCTATCTGATCACCAACCAGCACGTGGTCGGCGGGACAAAATACGTGAAGCTGAAATGGTCGGACGGCTCCGAGACCGTGGGCGAGGTGATCCGCAGCGATCCCCGGCGCGACGTGGCCCTGATCAAGGCGGACGCCCATGGCCGCGCGCCGCTCGACCTCAACCTCGGCCAGGTGCAGCAGGGCGACGCGGTCTTCGCCATCGGCTCGCCGCTCGGCGAGGCGCAGCAGAACACCATGACCAAGGGGATCGTGTCGGCGCTCCGCGAGCGCGAGGGCCTGCCCTACATCCAGAGTGACGTGGCGGTGACCCACGGCAATTCCGGCGGCCCGCTGCTCGACGACAAGGGCCGGGTGATCGGGATCACCCACTCCGGCCTGGCGCCCACCGGTACGCCCATCGGCCTCAACTTCTTCATCCCCATCGGCGACGCGCTACGCGCCCTGTCCCTGACTGCGCCGGCGGCCCCAAGCGCGGCAGTGGCGGCGCAGGCGACTCAGGGTCAGACTGCCCGAAAGCCCTGACTTGAAGCCCTGAGCCGAACCGGAGACCCCATGCGCCGTCGCGCCTTCCTCACTGCCGCCGCAGGCCTGGGGGCCGGCGCCCTGCTTCCACCCGCGGCCCTCGCTCAGAGCCTCAACCAGGCTCTCGCCCAGGCGCGGGCCCCCGCCCCAGGCGCCGATCCCGCCATGCGCGGCCTGAAGTCGCTGAGCGCGGGCGCCCGGCCGATCACGCCGGAAGAGCGGCGCGCGCGGATCGCTGCGCTGCAGCGCGCCATGGCCGCCAAGGGCGTGGGCGCCATGATCATCGAAAGCGGCTCCAGCCTGGAATACTTCACGGGCGTCCAATGGCGCCGCTCGGAGCGGACCACCGCCGCGGTGATCCCGGTGAAAGGCGAGGTGGTCCTCGTCACACCGGCCTTCGAGGAGCCCTCGGTCCGCGAAACGCTCGAGGTCGGCGGCGACGTGCGGCCCTGGAACGAGCACGAGAGCCCCTTCGCCCGCATGGTCGGCGCCATGAAGGACAGGAGCGTGATGGGCGGCGACATCGCGTTTGAGTCCACCACCCGCCTGTTCATCGTCGATGGCGTCCGCGAGGCGGGCGCGGGCGCCTATCGGGTGGTGTCCGGCGACGCGCTCGTGAAGCAGGTGCGGCTGATCAAATCGCCCGCGGAACTTTCGCTGATGCAGACCGCCAACGACATCACGCTCGCGGCCCTGAAGCATGTCCACGCCAATGTCCGGGCCGGCATGAGCCCGGGCGAGATTGGCCAGATGATGAACGCCGCCACCGTCGCCCTGGGCGGCGCGCCGGAATTCAGCCTGGTGCTGATCAACGAGGCCAGCGCCTATCCGCACGGCAGCCGCCAGAAGCAGACGCTGCGCGAAGGCTCGACGATCCTGATGGACGTGGGCTGCACCGTGCATGGCTACCAGTCCGACATCTCGCGCACCTGGGTCATGGGCCAGCCGAGCGCCAAGCAGCGCAAGGTCTGGGCGACGGTGAAGAAGGGCCAGGAGATCGCGCTCGCCACCGCCAACCTGGGAACGCCAGTGGGCGCGATCGACGACGCCGTGCGCGCCTACTACGAGAAGGAAGGCTGGGGGCCCGGCTACCATCTGCCGGGGCTGTCGCACCGCACCGGCCACGGCATCGGCCTCGACGGCCACGAGCCGCCCTATCTGGTGCACGGCGACATGACGCCGCTCGCCCCCGGCATGTGCTTTTCCGACGAGCCCGGCATCTACATCCCCGGCGAATTCGGCATCCGGCTGGAGGACTGCTGGCACATGACGCTGGACGGGCCCAAGCTGTTCACCCCGCTGGCGCGGTCGATCGAAGACCCGATCTGAGGCCGCTTAACCCTGTCGGCGAAGAAACCTTGGTTACCGCGCACGAAAGGCCGGCCGGTAACCGCGTTCCTTTACCCCTTCCTCACCTTCCCACGCCTTGATGAGCGCCCGACAGGTTGGGGGGCCAACCAAGCGGAGACCGTCTTGACGCCCTCAGGACCCACGACGACAGACCACGCCAGTCTTGCCGCCGGGCCCACGTCCCGGACGCGGCAGGACGAGCATCGCGAGCTCGATCACCGCCTGGCGAACAGCCTGCAGCTGGCCGCCGACTTCCTGATCTTCGAGCACAGCCGCGTCGCCGACGCCCACGCCCGCGCGGCCCTGGTGGAAACCGCCGAGCGGCTGTCGGCCGTGGGCCAGATGCACCGGTTCCTGGCCGTCCACCACGGCGCCTCGGGCGTCGACCTGGACCCCTTCCTCAGCGAGTTTGGTAAACTGATCGGCGACACGACGGGGCTGTACTGCTCGGTGGAATCCGATGCTGTCGTGGTGGCGGCGGAGACCGCCCAGCAGCTGGCCATCGCGGCCAACGAGCTGGCCATGAACGCCGCCAAGCACGCCTACCCCTGGGGCCATCGCGGCGCCCTCTACATCGTCTGCCGCCGGCGCGGCGATAGCCTCGTGCTGGTGGTCTCGGACGATGGCCAGGGGCTGGGCAAGGACTTCGATATCGCCCGCGCCCAGGGCCTGGGCATGACCATCCTGCAGGCGATCGTGCGTCAGCTTCGCGGCACGTTCCATGCGGTCAGCGACAATGGCGCGCGGTTCACGATCACCGCGCCATTGCCCTCCGGCGCGGCGTCGGCCCCGCGCTCGTTCTCGCCGCCCGGCGGCTAGCGGTTAGCGCGGGCGGCGGCCACCACCTCGGCGACGGCGTCGATCACCACCTGCGGCTTCTGCTTCTGGATGTAGTGGCCCGAGCCCTCCACCAGACGATTCACGCCCTTGGTCGAGAGCGCGGCGATCTCGTCGTGCAGGCGGCTCCAGGCCTTGGCGCCGGCGTCGATCTCGGCCTGCGGCAGGCCGGGCGCCTTGGTGGTGTCGGACGCGGTCAGCACGATCAGCGGCATCGCGCCGAGCTTGCGCTTCGCCGCCACCGTCTGCTTGGAATCGATGGTCGCGAAGGCGTCCAGCTCAGCGGCCTGGGCGGCGTAGTAGCCGGCGGGCGGAATGCCGACGCCCTTGCCTGACAGCTCCGGCGGCAGGTCGGCGGGCGGCGGCCCGGCGCAACTCTTCAGCATCGCCGGCGAGGCGTCGGGGGCAGCACAGGCGTGGGTGTGGGCGTTCTGCGCCTCCTGCATCTTCAGCGTGCTGGGCGAATTGGCGGCGATCACCGCCATCTGGTTGTCGGCCGAAGGATCGACCAGCACGATGCCGGCCACCTCTTTCGGATGCTGGTAGGCGAAGAGCCGCAGATTGAAGCTGGCCATGGAATGGCCGACCAGGACGTAGGGCCCCGGCAGCTTGGCCGCCTGCAGCATCTGGGCGATGTCGGCGGCTTCGGTCTTGGTGTCGCGCGGACCGGCGGGACCGGTGCTGCGGCCATAGCCGGCGCGGTCATAGGCGCAGACGCGGGTCTTGGCCTTGGCCGCGATCTGGTCCTGCACCTGGCGCCAGCTGGAGGCGTCGTCGCCCAGGCCGGAGTCCATCACCACCACGGGAGCGCCGGCGCCTTCGCAATAGAGATACAGCGCGCGGCCATCGCCCAGCGGCACGAGCTTTCCCTGGCCGATGAAACCGCTCCACCAGGGGTTGGGGTCGGCGTGCGCCGCCATCGGCGCCGCGAGCGCCAGGGCCAGCACGGCCGCCGCCATCTTCGCAAGTCCCATGTGGATCATCCCTCGCCCGCCGCCACGCTATCGAAGGCGGCGGCGGGTGCAAGGTGGGAAGACGTGCGACGCTAGGCCCGCGTCTCCTGGATCGCCGAGAGCTTCCAGGGGCCGCCGATGTGCCGCGCGAAAGTCCACAGTTCGGTGGTCTGGGTTGGCGTGTTGGGGTCGCCCGACAGCACCGCGCCGCTCACCCGGTCGCGCATGATGTCGATGCTCTCGTAGCGCATCGACGCGGTGGCGTAGTCCACATCGCCCTCCCGCCAGGCCTCGCCGACGTCGGCCTGCAGCAGGCGCGTGCCGGTGACCTCGTTGCGGCGGCCGTGGGTGGCGTTCTCGCTGAGCTCCTCGGACAGATAGCTCATCACCTCAGGCGTGCAGCGCTCGCGAAGGCCCGCGTAGTCCTCGCGCCCGAAGGCGTCCTGCACCTCCTTCAAGAGGGTCTCGAACTGGGCCTGGTCCTGCGGCGAGATCGGGATGTCCCAGGACGGGCCCGTGGTCGGCACGAAGGGCGCGGCCGAGGGCCCGCCGCCGAAACCGCCGCCGCTCCCAAAGCCTCCGGGGCCCGCGGGGCCGCCGAACGCCGGCTGGGCGTCAAACGCGGAATAGCCGGCCCGCCTGCGGAACATCCGCATCACCAGGTTCACGATGAAGAACAGGATCAGCAGCTGGATGATGATGGTCAGCAAGCCGCCACCGCCGCCGCCCCAACCGCTGCCGCCCCAGCCGCCGCCGAAGCCGTGACCGAACAGGCCGCCGATCAGACCGCCGGCCAGCAGGCCGCCGAAGAAGCCGCCCATGCCGCTGCGCATGCCGAAGCCGGGTTGATAGCCGGCGTAGCCGGGCATGCCGGGCCGGGGCGCATAGGCCCCGCCAGGCGCCGCGCCGGGCGCGGTCATCGAGCGCTGCACGGGCGCGGTGTAGCCGGGCGCGGTGGCGGTGGGCGCGGGCTGCGAATAGGTGCGCGAGCCGCGGCTGCCGAAGCTGCCGCCGCGCCGGGCGTCCGCCGGCTGGGCGACGATCATGCTGAGCGCCAAGGCGACGCCGAGCACGGCGCTGACCTTGGGCCAAAGACGGGTGGTCATTCAAGAATCTCCCTGACCTCACATATGTAAGTCGCCGCCGCGGCGGCTTCCAGATGAGGCGAGCGATCACGAGGTGGTGTTCGCAGCCCTTGACCCCAGCGGCCGCACCCCCGAGGTATCGAGGCGAAAGACAACCGGGGGCCGCGATGAATCCCTTCCCTGCTCAGGATTGGCCGGACGACATCTTCACCGAGCCGGAAGACGTCGACCCCGACACGCTGGCGAACCTGGGGCCGCTGACCCGGCTCGCCGGGATCTGGGAGGGCCGCAAGGGCGTCGACCTCAACCCCAAGGCCGACGGGCCGGAGCGGCGGGCCTTTCTGGAGCGCATCGAGCTGCAGCCCATCGACCCGCAGGCCAACGGCCCGCAGCTGTTCTACGGCCTGCGCTACCACATCCACATCAACACCGAGGAAGAGGACATCACCTTCCACGACCAGGTCGGCTACTGGAGCTATGAGCCGGCGACCGGCCTGATCCTGCAGAGCCTGACAATCCCGCGCGGCCAGGCGGCGCTGTCCGCCGGCCGGGCGAGCGCCGACGGCTCCAGCCTGAAGGTCGCGGCGCGGCGCGGCGAGACGGACTACGGCATCGTCTCCACCGGCTTCCTGGAGCACGCGTTCCGCACCGACAGCTTCGAGCTGACCATCACCTTCAATCCGGACGGCAGCTGGTCCTACGTCTCCGACACCATGCTGAGCGTCCGCGGCCAGGCCGAGCCCTTCCGCCACCGCGACCGCAACACCCTGGTGAAGGTGGCCGAACCCACGCCCAATCCCCTGGCGCTGATCGCCGCGGCCAGGACCGCCTAGGGCTGCTTCGCGGGCTCGGGCGGAAGCTCGGGGGTGTCCTGGATCGGCAGGTCGATGGGGCGCAGGTTGGCGTTCTTCATCGCCTGGTGGATGTCCTCGGCCCCGTCGCCGTCGGTGGTCGTGAAGGTGAGGCTCGCGGGTTCCGCCCTGTGCTCGGCGACATTCTCGAAGCCGCCCTGCGTCTGGGCGTTGAAGGTCAGGTTGTAGGTCTTCTGCGGCTCGCTGGTGCAGAGCAGGACGAAGGTCTTGTTGTCGTCCAGCAGGCGCGGCGTCTTCAGGCAGTTGAGCTTCGGACTGCCGGCGGCCCAGCCGAAGTCGAAACCGGTCTTCACCATCGGCTGATCGAAGGTGACGGTCAGCACCAGTATGCCGGCCTGCAGCGCCTGACCGGCGGCCGGATAGGACTTCACGATCTTCGGCGCCGCGGTCGGCGGCGAGACCGTCACCGGCGAGACCTCGTGTCCCGGCAGCACGGGCGCCGGTTTGGCCGGGGCGGCCGGCTGGCCGTGCGCGGCTGTGGCGAACAGGGCGCCGGTCAGGACGAAGATGAAACTACGCATCGCCGCGACACTGCCGCCCAAGATGGACGGGAACAAGGCCTGAGCGCGTCGCGATCTTTGCAAACTAGCGGAGCCGATCTGGCGACAGCGCCTGCGCGGTGACGCCTTCGGCGGCGATGTCGGCGGGCAAGGCCTGGCGGCGCGCCAGGGCGGCGGCGGCGCGCGCGGCGGCCGGCGCGGTCTGCACGCCATAGCCGCCCTGCCCGGCCAGCCAGAAGAAGCGCGGCGCCTCCGCGTCGAACCCGATCACCGGCGAGCGGTCGGCGACGAAGCTGCGCAGGCCCGCCCAGGACCGCACGATCCGCTGCACCGGGATGTCGGCGGCGGTCTGCACCCGCTCGATGCCGATCGCCACGTCCATCTCGTCGGCCCAGGCGTCGTGCGGCTCCGCGGGCGTCTCATCGGCGGGCGAAACCAACAGACGCCCGGCGTCGGGCTTGAAATAGAAGTCCTCGTCGGCGTCGATCACCATCGGCCAGGCGCGCACGTCGGCGCCCGGCGGCCCGTCGATGATCATCGCCGTGCGCCGCATGGGTGTGAGCCCGATAGGCCGGACGCCGGCGAGCCCGGCCACCACGTCGGCCCAGGCGCCGGCGGCGTCGACCAGCACCCGGGTCGCGAAGGTCTCGCCGGACGCCGTGCCCACCGAGTAGCCCTCGGCCGTGGGCGTGATGGCCACCACCTCCTGTCCCAGCCGGATCTCCACGCCCCGCGCCTTGGCGCCGCGCAGGAAGCCCTGGTGGATCGCCTCCACGTCGGCGTCCATGGCCCCATCCTCGAGCAGGCCGGAGCCCACATAGCCGGGGCGCAGCGCCGGCACGAGGGCCAGCACCTCCTCGCGGCTGACGAACCGTAGCGCGCCGGGCTCCGCGGCCAGCATGGCGGCGAGCGCGTCGGCCTGATCGGGCCGCCCGACGTACAGGCAGCCGCGGGGGCTCAGCAGCGGATGGGCGGCGAAGCCCTCCGGCGGCGCCTCGAAAAACGGCCGGCTGGCCCGCGTCAGGCCGCGGATCATCGCATTGCCGTAGACCTCGGAGTAGAGCGCCGCCGAGCGTCCGGTGGTGTGGTAGCCATGAGCGTCCTCGCGCTCGAGCAGCAGCACGCGGGCGCCGTCGGCCAGCTCATAGGCCGCCCCGGCCCCGGCCATGCCGGAGCCGACGATCAGATAGTCGAAAACCTCGCCCGCCATGCCCGCGCGACGCTAGCCGCTCGCGCCCCAGGAAGCAAAATCGCCGGTCAATGCCGCAGCTGCAGGTCCCCGACCCGCCAGCCGGCCGGACAGGCGCCCAGGCGGCGATAGTGGCGCGTGGTCCGCGCCGGGCCCAGATCGGCGCTGAGCGGCGTCACCATGACGGTCACCTGAAAATCGCGGTCCAGATCGCCCTGCGTCTGCGAGGTGATGGCGAAGCGCCGCCCGTCCGCCTCGCAGCGGAGAGCTGAGAATCCCCGCCGAATGACCGGCGGCGCCGTCTCGATGCAGGGCCCGCCGCCGATCTCAGGATTGGTCTTGGCGAAGGTCCTGTGCATGGGCGTGTCGGCGCAGACCCAGGCCGCGCCGCTGACCGCGCCCTTTGCGCTCACCTCCGCGTCCTCCATCAGCCACAGGGACGGCGGGTCCACCGCCTGCTGCCGCGCCGTCAGCTGCGCCTCGGTCGACGGCCCGCGCTGGCAGGCGGCGAGCAGCAGGGCGGCGGACAACGCGGCGGCAGGCTTCATGATTTACATATGTAATCCACTTGGACTACGCATGTAAATACCCTCCTACCGGCGGGGCGGGGCGCCCAGAGCTGTCGGCGCCGCGGCGGCCCCCACCGCGCGCGTCTTCGGCAGGGCGTCGAGGATTCGCCCGAAAGCGGCGCGATTGCCGCAATAGTCGCGCCCATGGGCGAGCTCGTCGGCCCAGCTCATGGCCTTCTTGGCGCTGTCGGACAGCACCCAGTCCATCGGCGCGCGGCGGCTGCTCGGCTTGCCGTGCTCGTCGACGTCGCAGAGGTGGATGAGCAGGTAGTCGTCGCCGACCTCGCGCGAGATGGCGATGGACACCGGCGTCGCGCGCCCGTCGTTGCTGGAGGTGATGCCGCCAAGCGGGCCCAGAAGGTCGGCGAGGAAGTAGTGGGTCTGCGCCTGCGCCAGGGTGATGGGCGGCTGGGGCTTCGACCCGCGGTAGAGGGCGGGGCTGTCGACGCGCGTGGCGCTGTCGTTGTTGAGCTCGATGAGGATCGGCCGGATCTTGTAACCCCTGAGCGCGGCGATGTGCGTGGCCGCGCGGACGATGTCGCCGGCGGTGGTGACGCCGCTATTCTCGAAATAGCCGCCATCCAGGATGTGGCCGCGCGGCCGGCCGTCGCCGCCCAGCAACGTCCCGCCGGGGCTCACCAGCGGGAAACGCGCGCCGTTGTGGATCGCGCTGGAGATCGACAGGTCCCGCCCGCCGGTGAGCACGAAGAAGTCCACCGCGTCGGGGAAATAGTCCGAGGTGATCTGCACCGGCGCCGTCAGGACGCGGCGGCCGTCCTCCTCCCGCGCGCCGTTGACGAACCACAGCGGCACGCGGGGCCCGGACCCCGCCCACAGCGTCGTGAACGGCTTGGTCCAGAGATCGGGGTCTTGGCAGACCTTGTCCGCGCAATGCTCCGCCCAGGTGAGCTCGAACGCCTTTTCCAGGCCCTCGGCGCGGTCGGGCAAGGCGATGACCTTGCCGCCGCCGACCGGGATGGTGGGCAAGAAGCGCTGGGCGAGGTCAGGATAGAGCACGCCTGCCAGCGCGGGGCTGAGATAGTCGCCGCCGGCGGCGCTGCGCACGGCGTTGCGGAATCCCTTCGGAGGCTCCGGTTGATCGCGCAGCTGCGAGACGAAGGCCGCCGCCCCGACCGAGCCGCCGGAGACCGAGCTGACCGCGAAGACGCTGTCGGCGAAGCGTCCGTGGGAGACCTGCTGCAGGTGGCCCAGGACCTCGGCGGCCCAGTAGCCGGCGCGCGACGCGCCACCGGCGGCGGCCACCACGATCATCGGCTTGTTCACGCCGTCCGGACCCACCGGCGCGTTGGCGTACCAGGCCGCGAAGGCGTCGTCGAAGATGCGGCGGGTCGCGACCGGCTGACCGCCGATGTCGTAACCGCGGCCCAGCAGGGCGCGGCGGCCCACGGCGTGGTTGTCCTGCAGCCAGGTCCCCAGCCCGGTGAGGATCACCGCCCAGAGGATCATCGCGCCCAGGACCGGGAGGCGCCACGAGCGGCCCCAGTGGATGAGCGAGGACATGACCGCGATGATCATGCCGACACCGAAGTAGACGACCCCGATCGCGCCGACGAAGCGCGCCGGGCGCACGGGGTCGAATGAGACCCACGCCAGGGTCGCGCCGGCGAAAACCCAGCCTGCGATGACGATGATGTCCGGCAGGCGATTCAGGTGTGCGGTGAGGCCTGGCGCGCGCGCCAGCAAGGCGGTGCGCACGCGCAACATCACCAGGAAGGCGACGCCCAGGCCCGCGAGCAGCCAGGCCGTGACCGTCGTGTCGCCGCGGTTGAGCGCGAAGGCGAGGGCGGCGATCAGGAAGGGCGCCGCGCCCAGGAAACGCGGAAACCAGGCCAGCAGCCACTGCGGCTTCCAGGTGCTGCGGCCGCCCGGGCAGGCGTCGTCCACCATGCGCCGCGACCAGAACCAGGCCTCGCCGCCGAGCCAGAGGCTGGCCAGGCTCAGCATGATCAGGTCCTGGGCGAAGTAGGGCGTGCCGACGCTGACCGTATTGGTCAGGTCCGGCCCCTGGGGCGTGCCCAGCAGGAGATAGGCCACCAGGGCCAGGAGCCCCGCGATCAGCGGCACCGCGCCGAGCTGCGCAAAGGCGTGGGCCACGTCGAGCCAAGCCTTCTGCAGGCCGTTCAGCTTGGCGGTGTCCGCCTCGCGCTGCTGCGCAGTCTGTGGCGGTTTCATCGCGCCCCCCGTTTCGCGGCGCGCAGGCGCCGGCGTTCCCCATCGGAAAACCTATGTTATCCCGATTGAAGGATCAACCACCGGTGCGTGTGTAATTTCTCGACTCTCGCCAAGGTTAGGCGAGGCCCGCCGGGCGCGAGGCGCCCCGCTTGACATCGCCCTTGCGCGCGGGCGCCTAGGCGGCGAGGCATCTAAGGAGGCGGCCGATGGCGACGCTGATCTTGAGTGTGATGGGCAGCGACCGGCCGGGCCTGACCCAGGCGCTGGCGGCCGCGGTGCTGGCCAGCGGCGGCAACTGGCTGGAGAGCCACCTGAGCCGGCTGGGCGGGCTCTATGTGGGCTCGGTGCTGGTCGAGCTGGCGGCCGACGGCGTCGAGCGGCTGCGCGCGGCGGTCCAGGCGGTGGACGCCCACGGCCTGGAGGTGCGGATCACGCCTGCGGTCGAGGCGACGGGACCCGCCGGCGACGCCGTCCACTTCAGCCTAGTCGGCCAGGATCAGCCGGGGATCGTCCACCAGGTCACCGCGATCCTCAGCCGCCTGGCGGTCAACATCGAGGACTTCGAGACCCGCATCAGCGCCGAGCCGCACTCCGGCGCGCCGCTGTTCCACATGGAAGCCCGCCTGCGCCTGCCCCCGGCGCTCGGCCCCTCGCAGGTCCAGGCCGCGCTGGAGGACATCTCCGGCGAGATCATGGTCGATATCGCGCTCACCCCCAGCGAGGTGGCCTGACCGCGCTCGGCGCCCGCGCCTACCCTGCCCAGCCCCAGGCCCGCACCAGGCCGGCCATCGCCGATTTCCACGCCGGCGAGAAGAACAGCACCGACATGATGGCTTCGCCGGTCCACAGCAGAGCGGCGCCCAACGCCAGCGACCGCGTGACGCGGCGATGCCGGATCAGGTCCCACGCGAACATGGCGAGCAGCAGCAGGGCCGTTCCCCAATAGTAGGTCAGCCAGACCGAGAGCGGATTGTCGGGGGTCGCGCTGATCAGGTTCGTCGCGATGCGGCCGGGCCCGACGTCGGCGAGCGCTATGGCCGCGATGACCATGAAGCGGCTGTGATCGGCGCGGTTCCGGCGCGTCGCCACCCCGGCGGCCGTGCAGACCGCGAAGGCGAAGATGTCCTGGAACTCCTCGCCCAGGAACTGCGGCGCATAGTCGGGGTGGCCGACCTGCCGCGCCATGTCGACCAGGGCGGCGACCACGCCCAGCGGGACCATCGCCGCCGACACCGCGACCACCGCCCAGCCCAACTTGCGATGGAGCCGGATATTGCCGGTCTCGGCCAGCATGACCTGCGTCGAAACCAGGCCCAGCCAGGCCACGCTGAACGCGCCGTGGAGCGCCAGGATCGGCGGCGGCGCCGGCTGTTCGTGCAGGAAGCGCGCGACATCGGCCCCGAACCCGAACAGGGCGAAGGCCCAGATCCCCAGCATCCAGACCAGCGTGACCCTGCGGTCGGCCTGAACGGGCAGAGTGATGGTCGACATGATCCCGACGCCCCCGTCGTCTTGGCGGCGATCCGCGCGCCGCCGCCTTCCCCGGACCGGTCGCGCATGCGCCGCCGGCCGATGGCAGACTAGAGGGGTGGCTGGCGCGTTGAAGTGTACAATTTTGACGGGGCCGGCGGCGCCATCGCCGGGACACGAGTGAAGCCATGACCAACAGCAGACTCATGCGGATGGACAACATCGGCATCGCCGTGGAGTCGCTCGACGACGCCGTCGCCTTCTTCACCGAGCTCGGCCTGACGCTCGAAGGCCGCGCCACCATCGAGGGCGAATGGGCCGGACGCGTCACCGGGCTGGGCGATCAGTGCGTCGAAATCGCCATGATGGTCACTCCCGACGGCCACAGCCGCCTCGAGCTCTCGCGGTTCCTCCGGCCCGCCGTCGTCGCCGATCATCGGGGCGCCCCGGTGAACGCGCTCGGCTACCTGCGCGCCATGTTTACGGTGAGCGACATCGACGACACCCTGGCCCGACTGCGCGAGCACGGCGCCCAGCTCGTCGGCGAGGTGGTGCGGTACGAGGACGCCTATCGCCTCTGCTACATCCGCGGTCCGGAGGGAATTCTCATCGGACTGGCGCAGCCGCTGGGGAACAATCGGTAGCCGTCCCCGATGCCCGACGCCGACCCGCCGCCGATGGACCACGCGCCTGGGCCGGCGAGACGATCACCGCCAGACCTTGGTGAGGTTGGCCTCGTGTGGGTGGTCGCTAGCTACTGCGTCCATTTCGCGGAGCGGCACTCGATCTCGCGCTCACCGGGGCGGACATACGGGTCAGAGCAGATCGGTTTACCCGATATGAGCACCGTCCAGCCCATCTCGTAGTGGTCGCCCACGTCCCGCCATCCATTGGGCGCACCGAGCGCACCCCCCGCTAGTCCCATCGCAAGACCGACGGCGACCCCGAGCGCCATCGCGCCCCCAGACCTCGAAGTATCCATGCCGCCCCCCAGCGGTTGATGAAACTTCACCGTACACAGACTCTGGAGAATGTCCGCTATGGGTCGAAAGCGGACTTTGGCATCGATCCCAGAAGCGGACCTTTCGGCCCACTGCAATTGAACCAGCAGCGGGCCCTCTCGCCCGCTTCGTCGGCCTCCGCTAACACTAGGCCTATGTCAGCCGGGGCCCCACCATGAACCGTCGCAACTTCATCGCCGCTGTGCCCGCCGCGGCGTTCGCCGGCCGCGCCTTCGCCACGTCGCGCCAGGAAAACCCCAACCGCGACCGGCCGGACGTGCATGGCGGCGACCGGATCGATGGGGCGACCTGGGCGAGCCGGTCGGCGGCCTGGGGCATCCACGGCGCGGCGGCCACGGCCCATCCGCTGGCGACCCTGGCGGCCATCGAGATGCTGAAGGCCGGCGGCTCGGCGGTGGACGCGGCGGTGGCGGCCAACGCGGTATTGGGCTTCGGCGAGCCGATCAGTTGCGGGGTCGGCGGCGACTGCTTCGTGATGCTGTGGGACCCCAGGCAGAAGAAGGTGCTGGGCCTGAACGGCTCGGGCCGCAGCCCAAAGGGCCTCACACTCGCCGAACAGCGCAAGCGCGCCAACGCCAAGGGGCTGATCAACTCCTTCGGTGCGGTCTCGGTCAGCGTGCCGGGCGCGGTCGACGCCTGGTGGACGCTGCACGGCAAGTTCGGGAAGCTGCCCTGGAAGGACCTCTTCCAGCCCGCCATCCGCCACGCCGAGGAAGGCGCGCCGATCGTCCAGAACGTCGCCTTCTACGTCGGTGGCTCGCAGCGCACCTTCAACAAGCCCGAGAACAGGATCGAGGAAGTCGCCAACTTCAACGCGCTGTGGGTCCCGAACGGCAAGACGCCGCGCGAGGGCGAGATCTTCCGCAATCCGATGCTGGCCCACACCTACCGGCTGATCGCCGAAGGCGGCGGGCGCGCCTTCTACGAGGGCGAGATCGCCGACCGGATCGAGGCCTATTTCAAGCGCATCGGCGGCTGGATGACCAAGGCCGACCTCGCCGCCCACCACACCGAATGGGTGGAGCCGCGCTCGATCAACTACCGCGGGACCGACGTCTGGGGCCTGCCGCCCAACAGCCAGGGCCTGGTCACGCTGCAGATGCTGAACATCATGGAGCAGTTCGACATCAAGGGGATGGGCTTCCAGTCGGCGGCGGCGATCCACCACGAGGTGGAAGCCAAGCGGCTGGCCTTCGAGGACCGGGCGAAGTTCTACGCCGACCCCAACTTCTACAAGCAGCCGACCGACTGGCTGCTCTCGAAGGAGTATGCGCGCGAGCGCGCCAAGCTGATCCGGCCGGACAAGATCCTCATCCCGGCCTACGCTGGGCAGGCGCCCAGCCACGGCGACACCACCTATTTCACCGTCGCCGACAAGGACGGGATGATGGTGAGCCAGATCCAGTCCAACTACCGCGGCATGGGCTCGGGCCTGATGCCGGACGGCCTGGGCTTCATGTTCCAGAACCGGGGCGAGCTGTTCGCGCTGCAGGACGGTCACCCGAACATCTATGCGCCGGGCAAGCGGCCGTTCCAGACCATCATCCCGGGCTTCGCGACCCGGAAGGGCGAAGGCGGCGTCGAGCCCCTGATGAGCTTCGGCGTCATGGGCGGGGACATGCAGCCGCAGGGCCAGGCGCAGATCGTCTCCAACATCGTCGACTTCGATCTGGGGCTGCAGGAGGCCGGCGACAGCCCCCGCTGGCACCACGAGGGCGGCCACGAACCGACCGGCGAGGACCTGGGGCCGTTGGGGACGCTGAACCTGGAAAGCGGCGTGCCCGACGCGTCGAAGAAGGCGCTGGCGGAGATCGGCTGGAAGCTCGGCCCGAACCCCGGCGTCTATGGCGGCTACGAGGCGATCCAGCGCCACCCCGGCCGCTACGCCGCCGCCACCGAAATGCGCAAGGACGGCGCGGCGCTGGCCTATTGAGCCGGCCGCCGTCGCGGGCGTCCGTGACCCCTGCCGGCGAGCCTTCGCGCGCGACGGTAAAGCGCCCGACATGCCTAAATAGGCGCCTCGAATTCCCCCATGTCATTGAACATTCAAGATTCTCCTCACAGTTGAAACTGACGGGAATCCGAAGAACGTGGTTTACCGAACTTCATTATGGAGTCTTAATTTACGACGATCTCGCTTCCGACGTGTCGTTGGCGGGGGTTGGTAGGACTCGGGTTGCCCGGGTCGTTGCGCGGGGACTATGACGATGAAAACGCTCGCGGCTCTAGGAGCCCTCATTTTCGCCGGCTTTACGCTGGCGATGGTCACGCCGGCCAGCGCGACCACCGTGGCGACCATCGATGGCTGCTACGACTGTCTTTCCCAGTTCGACACGCCGGTGCTGGTCATCCAGAACTCGACGGGGGGCACGCTGAACAATGCCAAGATGGTGTTGCACGGGTATCAGGGCGTAAACAACGGCATCTCCCTGACGGTAAATCTCGGCAACCTGGGCGCCGGCTCGACCCAGCTCAGCTGGGGCAGTCTTCCCGGGGTCGACGGAAGCACCTCGGCGGGAAATTTGGCGGCCTACGACTACGACGACGAATACCACGACCCGTCGCCCTACCACATCAATGACCCGCTTTGCGGCCAGCCGGCCAACGTGGGCTGCGTCGATGGCGGCGGCTCCTACTGGTACGCGCAACCGGGCAATTTCGATGTGACCTTCACCGCGACGGTCTCCGGTGGCCTTTATGATACCGATGCCGTCTTCGCGGTCTTCAGCCCGACCACCAACGCGACCGGCCATTTCGTCGGCTGGGAGGGTTTGGATCAGAAGGGCTTCTCCGAATCGCCGTTCGATGTGCACAGCGGCGTCATCACAGGCGATCTGGCCAACATCGACCTCGGCGTGCCGCCGCCTCCCGGCGTGCCGGAACCTGCGGTGTGGGGCCTGATGCTGATGGGCTTCTTCGGCGCCGGCTCGATGCTGCGGCGCCGCCGCGCGACGGCGGCCACAGCCTAGGCAATCAAGTTTGGCTCCCGACGGAGCCTCGGGGACGGCGGCCTGTGGGCCGCCGTTTTCGTTTGCGTTAGGCTGTCGGTGTTGACCGGCCCTGCCAATCCACCGAGAGGCGCAAGGACGGGACCGCGTTGGCGTACTGACCCGCTTTTTTGATCGTCATGGCCCGGCTTGTCTGCGCCACCCATCATCTCAGAGCCGCAAGTTTCGCGGTGGCGATGCCGTGACATCCTTGGCCAAAAGCGGAGATCATGGGTCCCCCGGACAAGCCGGGGGATGACGATCAGGTGAGAAGTTCGAAGTGACCGCTCCCACCTTCTTCGCGACATCGCCCGAATGGCGGGCGTGGCTGGAAGCCCATCACGCCACCGCCGCCGAGCTCTCGGTCGGTTTCTGGAAGGTGGGTTCCGGCAAGCCCTCGATGACGTGGCCGCAGAGCGTCGACGAGGCGCTCTGCTTCGGCTGGATCGACGGGGTGCGCCATCGGATCGACGAGACGGCCTACCGCATCCGTTTTATCCCACGAAAGCCCACGGGCATCTGGAGCCAGGTGAACCTCAAGCGCTTCGCCGAGCTGGACGCCGAAGGCCGCATCGCGCCGGCCGGCCGCGCGGCCTGGGAGGCCGGCAAGGGCCGCACCAAGGTCTATTCCTACGAACGCGCCGCCTCCGACCTCAGCCGCGAGCAGACAAAGCTGTTCAAGGCCAACGCCAAGGCCTGGGCCTTCTTCCAGGCCCAGCCGCCCGGCTACCGCAAGCTGACCGTCCACCGGATCCTCGCGGGCAAGACCGAAGGAACCCAGGCCAGACGGCTCGCGCTCTTGATTGACGCTTCGGCGCAGGGGCGCAGGATGGCCACCGCAACCCAGATGGAGCCCCAATAAGGTGCGAAAAACGTGACGCCTGCGGAGATGGAAGCCATCGTCATGAGCTTCCCCGGCGTGGAGAAGGGGATGAGCTACGGCTCGCCCGCCTACAAGCTGAACGGCAAGTTCTTCACCCGCCTGCGCCGCGACGACGCCTCGATGGTGATCATGGAGGTGAGCCTGGACGAGCGCGAGATGCTGATGGAGGCCGAGCCCGGCACCTTCCACTTCACCGCCCACTACAGGGACTACCCCTGTGTGCTGGCGCGGATCGACAGCCTGCACCCAGGCTCGTTCCGCAATTTCCTCGAACGCCGCTTCCGCAAGATCGCCAAGAAGGCCGCGGTGAAGGCCTGGGAGGCGCAGGCTGCGGCGTCTTGACCCGCCTGCCGTTCGGGACTGAGGCGACCGCCGTCTGATAACGTCCTGAGGTTGCGTTTGTCGATCGTTCACCCCACGACTGGGGCCGGTCCGGCGCGTGTCGTTGGCCAGGAGCAGTCGCGTGCAGCGTTTCGTTTTGCAGCAGAACGCCGAGCGCTATCGCGCCCGGCTGGCGGAGGCGAAGGACCCCGGCGAGCGGGACCGCCTTACGGTCATGCTGTCTACGGTGGAGCGGGAGCTGGCGCTCTACGCGGCCGAGGCCGAGGGCGTCGGCGCGCGGCCCTGGCCGATCGGCGCGCAGGCGCAGCTCGCGGCCGACCGCGCGCGGCTGACCGGCGAGTTCCGGGCGAAGTTCGAGGATTGGCCTCAGGTGGCCTATCTGATCGACCCGGCGCCCGGCCTCAGCTTCGTGGCGGTGAACACCGCCTTCGAGCAGGCCACCAGCCTGTCGCGCCATCAGATCGAGGGCCAGCCGCTGTTCACGCTCTTCCCCGACAACCCCAACGACGCGACCGCCGACGGGACCTGGCAGATCTACGCCTCGATGCGCAGGGTCGCCGAGACCGGCCAGCCGGATCACATGGCCCCGATGCGCTACGACGTGCGCGACGCCGACGGCGCCTTCGTGAAGCGCTACTGGCGCCACGCCAATACCGCGCTGTTCAACGCCGCCGGCCGGTTGATCTTCCTGCAACACCTGGTCGACGAGGTGACCGAGCAGGTCATCCAGGCCCGCTCCTCGGCGGCCTGAGCGATCGTCTGAGCAAACCTACGTCGCCGGCGGCGTATCGACCGCTCTGCCATAACTCCGCCAGCCGCTCCCGAAGCCGATGCTGAAGCCGTAGGTAAAACTGACGAACAGCCGCTGCCCTGACGCCAGCGGCGCCGCGGCCAGGGCGGCTTGGGCCAGCCGCCGCACCTCGGCGTTCGGATCCTTCGGCCAGCGGTTCAGCCGCGCTGCGACAAAGACGGCATGGGTGACGGTTGTGCCCGTTTGCAAGGTGGCGGCGGCGGTGGTGTTCTCGCCTGCGGTCGCGCTCATCACCTCCTGCAGACGCTCAACTTTGCTGAGACGATCGCGAGACGCGGCCAGGACGGTGGTGTTGGCTTCGAAGTAGACCGACACGCCGACCAGCAGCATGAACACGACCGCGAAGATTCCCGCGGCGATGCGGACGGGCAGCTTGCGGGCCGGACCAAGCGGTTCGGTGCGATCGGCCGCAACCACCGCCGTGCGGGTTACGAGATCGTGCGCCAGCCGCCGCTCCGGACCGTTGAAGAGAAGCAGATAGAGCTGAGCCAGACCGAGGCCGAACAGCAGCGCGCCGGCGATCATGGCTACCGCAATGGCGAGCACGCCGCCCTCCGTCCCGTTCAGCGAGACGCCGTTGAGGACGAATGGGGCCGCGAGGATCGCCGCGCGGAGCGCGGCCCGAGCCGGGCCCGGCGGCTGACCGTCGCGGCCCACGACCTTGAGGCCCAGAGCTCGCTGGCCGGGCGTGCGGCCCCCGCCGAGCCGGGTGGCGAAGAGTCCGAAATAGACGACGGCGATGGCGAGGCCGATCAGCCGGGCCCACTCGCCCATCCGCGCCATCGCGTCGAAGGCCGCAAATCCCGGCACGACTCCGATGAGGCCGACGACAACGCTGTCGATGACGAAGGCCCCAACCCGGCGCCACCCCACGGAGCGCGACTTTGCCGTCTGTTCGTCCGTCATGCGCTCCCCCCAAGCGCCACCGTAGCCGTGCAACCGGGGTTTGCAACCGCAACACCAAGGTGGCGAATGAGCCGCCTATTTCGGCTGCAGCGGCGGGAACTCGAGCTTGCCGGGATCGTAGCCCAGCGCCCGCGTGCGCTCGGTGAGCTGCACGACCTGGTCCGGCGAGGGCCTGGGGTCGCGGGTGTAGATGTTGATCATCTTCATGTCGGGCGTGGCCTGGATGAACCAGCCGTCGCCATGGTCGAGCATCCAGTACTCGCGCGCGATCGGGATCAGGCCGGCGAAGCGGTAGCTGACGTGCACCTTGGTGTTCTGGCCGGGGTTGAGGATCTTCAAGGGGCCGGCGATCACCTTCTCCTTGCCGGCGGGCGTCTTGTCGCGGCAGGCGTCGCGCTGGGTGAGGCCGCCATCGCCCGTCTTCAGATAGTCGGTGTAGCCGGCGACGCAGCCGTCGGTCAGCGACATGGGCGTGCGCCCGATCTCGTACCAGCGGCCCGCGAAGAAGCTGGCGGCGTCCACCGGCTTGACGGGTTCCGGCGCCTTGGGCGCCTCGGCCCGGGCCGCATTCACGCTGACAAAGGCCGCCAGCAGCACCGCGGCGCTGGCCGCCCGAACGGTCGTCTTCATCGTCTCTCGCCCCTCTAGAACTCGTCTTCTATCGCCGAGCGGAACTGCTCGAAAATCTCCTTGGCGTTCTCCTCCGGCGCCAGCGGCGGCTCGGCCCCGGCCTGAGGCGCGGGCGCGGCGGCGCCGGCGGTCAGGCGGCCCACCACCACACCCTTCTGTACGAGCAGAACCTCCTCGCCGGTTGCAACGCCCACCAGCAGGGCGGCGACTTTCGGCGGCAGGTCCTCGAGGTCGATGCGCGTCATGGCGCCGATCCTAGACCGCGCCGCCACGCCCCTCTAGGGTCCGCGCGGCGAGGGATCATGGCCTATAAGTCGTTGCGGGATTTCCTGAAGAAGCTCGAAGCCGCCGGCGAACTGGTGCGCGTCACCGAGCCGGTCTCGACCGTGCTTGAGATGACCGAGATTCACCGCCGCCTGCTGCATCACGGCGGACCGGCCGTGCTCTTCGAAAACGTCATCCGGGCCGACGGCGAGCGCTCGCCCATGCCCTGCCTCGTCAACCTGTTCGGCACGGTGAAGCGGGTGGCGATGGGCGTGACGCTCGAAGGCCGCGAACGGACGACGGCGGCTGACCTGCGGGAGGTCGGCGAACTGCTGGCGTTCCTGCGAGCGCCGGAGCCGCCGCGCGGCTTCAAGGACGCCATGGACATGCTGCCGCTCGCCAAGACGGTGATGTCCATGCGCCCGGCGACGGTGAAGTCCGCGCCGGTGCAGCAGGTGGTGTGGACCGGCGACAAGATCGACCTCGGCAAGCTCCCCATCCAGACCTGCTGGCCGGGCGAGCCGGCGCCCTTGATCACCTGGCCGCTGGTGGTGACCAAGGGACCTTCGACGGATCGCGAGGACGACTACAACCTGGGCATCTACCGCATGCAGGTGACCGGCCGCGACACCACCATCATGCGCTGGCTGGCGCACCGCGGCGGCGCCCAGCACCACCGCCGCTGGAAGGCGCAAGGCAAGCGCGAGCCGCTGCCCGCCTGCGCGGTGATCGGCGCCGACCCGGGCACCATCCTGGCCGCCGTCACGCCGGTCCCCGACACGCTCTCGGAATACCAGTTCGCGGGCCTGCTGCGAGGCGCCAAGGTCGACCTGGTTCCGGCCAAGACCGTGCCCCTGCTGGTCCCGGCCCAGGCTGAGATCGTCATCGAAGGCCACGTCCTGCTCGACGACTACGAGGACGAAGGGCCCTACGGCGACCACACCGGCTTCTACAATTCCGTGGAGAAGTTCCCGGTCTTCCAGGTGAGCGCCATCACCATGCGCAAGGACCCGATCTATCTGACCACCTTCACCGGCCGCCCGCCGGACGAGCCCAGCGTGCTGGGCGAGGCGCTGAACGAGGTCTTCGTCCCGCTGCTGCGCCAGCAGTTCCCGGAGATCGTCGACTTCTGGCTGCCGCCGGAGGGCTGCTCCTACCGGATAGCCGTGGTCTCGATGAAGAAGGCCTACGCCGGCCACGCCAAGCGGGTGATGATGGGCGTCTGGAGCTACCTTCGGCAGTTCATGTACACCAAGTGGGTGATCGTCGTGGACGACGACATCAACGCCCGCGACTGGAAGGACGTCATGTGGGCGGTCTCCACGCGGATGGACCCGGCGCGCGACATCACGGTGATCGAGAACACGCCCATCGACTACCTGGACTTCGCCAGCCCAGAGAGCGGCCTGGGGTCGAAGATCGGCCTCGACGCCACCGACAAATGGCCGCCCGAGACCCATCGTGAATGGGGCCGCAAGCTCGCCATGGACGACGCCACGGTCGAGGCGGTCACGCAGATGTGGTCGCGCCTGGGCCTGCCGGGAGACGGCAAGCCGGTCGGCTGACTTGCGCCCGCCCGCGAAGCGCGACCAACTGCGCGGCTTCTGGCGCTGACGGGGAAAACGCCATGGATGCAACGCCTTCAGCTCATGCCGCCGCCCTCTGGGTGGGCTTACATCTGATCCTGTTGCTGGTGCTGTCGGTGCTGGTGGTGCGCCAGCGGCGCAAGCATCAGGTGGTGCTGGGCGACGCCGAGATCCCGCAGCTGGCCCAGGCGATCCGCGCCTTCGGCAACGCCACCGAATATGTGCCGGGCGGCCTGATCGCCATCGCGGTCCTGGCCATGGCCGGCGCGCCGCCGATGGTGGTGCATGCGGTGGGCCTGACGCTGTTCGTCGGGCGCGTGGCCCACGCCATCGGCCTGTCGCGCAGCGGCGGATCGTCGGTGCTGCGCTCGGCAGGCGTGATCGCCACCTGGGTGGCCTATATCCTGGGCGGCGTGGCGCTGATCTTCTACGCCATCCCCTAGCGTCCTGGCCCCTGAGCTTGTTGTTCGCCGTCCGCTCGGCCATATGGCCCGGATGGACGAAAACCTGCTGAACGACGTGGTGGCCGCCGCCCTGGCCGCCGGAGCCGATGCGGCCGAAGCCGTGGGCGCTGAGCGCCGGGCGCTCTCGATCACCGTGCGCAATGGCGCGCTCGAGGAAGTCGAACGCGAGGAGAGCCGCGACCTCGGCCTGCGCGTCTTCATCGGCAAGCGCCAGGCCAGCGTCTCCGGCTCCGACGTCAGCGCCGAGGCGCGGGCGAAGCTGGTGGCCCGCTGCGTGGCCATGGCGAGACTGGCGCCGGACGATCCCTACGCGGGCCTGGCCGATCCCGAGCGCCTCGCGCGGGGCCCGCTCGCCGACCTCGATCTCTACGACCCCGCCGAGCCCCTGCCCGAAGCCCTGGAGGCCAAGGCGCGCGCCGCCGAGGACGCCGCCCGCGCGGTCCCGAAGGTCACCAACTCCGACGGCGGTTCGGCCTCCTGGTCGGCGGGACAATGGCGGATGGTGACCAGCGCCGGCTTTTCCGGCCTGCACCGCGCCTCGTCCTTCTCGCTGGGGGCCTCGGCCATCGCCGGCGACGCGGACGGCATGGAGACCGGCTACGATGGCCGCTCCGTGCGCTGGCAGGCCGACCTGCCCAAGGCCGCCGACATCGGCGCCGAGGCCGGCCGCCGCGCCGCCGGACGGCTGGGCGCGCGCAAGATCGCCTCGACCACCGCCCCGGTGATCTTCGAGAACCGCTTGGCGGCCTCGCTCCTCAGTCCGCTCATCGGCGCGATCTCCGGCCCGGCCATCGCCCGCGGCACCTCGTTCCTCAAGGACAAGCTCGGCCAGCCGGTGTTCGCCAAGGGCGTCAGCGTCACCGACGACCCGCACCGCCCGCGCGGCCTCGGCTCCTCGCCCTTCGACGACGAGGGGGTGGCCAATGGCGCGCGCAGTCTGATCGACGACGGGGTGCTGACCACCTGGCTGCTGAATTCGTCCTCCGCCCGCCAGCTGGGCCTGACCACCACCGGCCACGCCTCGCGCGGCCTCGCCGGCCCACCGGGCGTCAGCACCTCCAACCTCACCCTGCAGCCGGGAACGCGGAACCAGGCCGAACTGATGGCCGACGCCGGCGCGGGCCTCTTGGTCACCTCGATGTTCGGCCCCTCGCTGAACGGCAACACCGGCGACTGGTCGGTGGGCTGCTCCGGCTTCTGGTTCGAAGGCGGCGAGATCGCCTATCCGGTCAATGAGATCACCGTCGCCGGCAACTTGATCGACATCTACGCCCGCCTGGTCCCGGGCGCCGACCTGGAGATTCGGGGTTCAGCCAACGCGCCGTCGATCCTGATCGACGCGCTCGCCATCGCGGGGCTCTAGACCCGGGCGCGCCCAAGGCCTATCGGCAGCGCCAACAATCGCTTCACGCGTTACGAGACCATGCCTGACAAACAACTCCTCCATCTGGTGATCGGCGGCGAGCTGAACTCGCTGGAAGGGCCCGCGGAATTCAAGGACCTCACCAAGGTCGACCTGGTGGGCGCCTATCCCAACTACCGGCAGGCGCTCGCCGCCTGGCGCGGCAAGGCGCAGCAGACCGTCGACAATGCGCTGATGCGCTATTTCATCATCCACGCGCACAAGCTGCTGGATCCGGAATCCGACGACCACGACCACGATCATCACTGATCGAGGCTACTCCCGGCGCAGCAGCTTCTCGGTGAGCACCGAGCCGATCATGCCGGCCCGGAAGTCGGCCTTCATGCCCGCCGGGTCGTACATCGGGCTCTCGACCCATTCGAGGAACGACATGCCGGCGGGCTCGCCCTGCGCCAGGTACCGCTCGAAGACGTAGTCGAGGACCCCGGTCTTGCCCTGCTTCACATGCAGATACTTGAGGTCGAGCTGGTCCAGCGCCTCGCGGATCGGCAGGCCCTTGCGGAAATGCATGTAGAAGACGCTCATGATCCCGGCCCGGTCCGCGCCGGACTTGCAGTGGATCAGCGCCGGGTAGGCGATGGTCTCGTAGAGCCGCTTGGCGCCCAGCACCCGCTCGCGGATCGGGACCTCACGCGAGGTGATGGTGAAGTCGACCATGGTCAGGCCGAGCCGCGCGCAGGCGTCCTTTTCCAGGGCGTGGAAACTGGCGTCGAAGCCGCCGCGGAGGTTGACGATGGTCTTGACGCCCTTGTCCTTCCAGGCGGCCAGCTGATGCGGCCAGGGCTGGTTGGTGCGGACCAGCTCGTCGCTGATCCAGTGGGCGTTCTGAAAGCCGAGCCGCAGATAGGCGTGGTCGTTCCACAGGTAGTCGGCATAGGTCTTGAACCGCCCGCCGGGCGTGGCGAGGTCGAATCCGGGCTTGGTTGGCGCAAGCGACATGGCGCCCTACCTAAGGCCTCCGCCCCGCCGACGGAAGCGGCGGAGGCAAACCGCCGCGAGAGGCCGACTGCTTGACTTCGCCCCCGCATCGGACGACGCCAACCCCTATGAGCGCCTCCCAGACGCCTGAGCTGCCGGCCCGCGCCCTGATCGCGCGGGTGGCGCGGACCTACCTGCTGCCGCGCTGGAAGGGCTGGATCACCGCCTTCGCGGCGGCCATCGCGACCGCCTTCCTCACCACCGAGCTGGCCCAGATCCTCGAACCGGCGACCAACGACCTGTTCATCAACCACAAGCCGGGCCAACTCGAGCGCCTGCCGCTGATGATCGTGGCCATCGCCGTGGCGCGGCTGGCGGCCTCGCTGATCCAGGCCACACTGGTCAACCGCATGGGCAACGGCGTGGTCGGCGACGTGCAGGTGCAGCTGTTCGGCCGCATGGTCCGCGCGGACCTGGCCCGCATTCGCAGCCAGCACTCCGGGTCCTATGTGGCCTCGGTGCTCTATGACGCCGGCCTGATCCGCGAGGCGGTGACCTCGGGCTTCATCAACTACACCCGCGAGCTGCTGATCGTGATCGGGGCGTTCACGGTGATGATCGGCAACGACCGCTGGCTGACGCTCGGCGTCGTGGTGGTCGCCCCGGTCGCCAGCTACATCATGCGCCGCTTCTCCCGGCGCTCCAGCAAGGCGGCCAAGGGCGCCATGGCCGAGACCTCGGCCCTGTCGACGGCGATCATGGAGAGCCTGGACGGCGTCCGCATCGTCAAGATCGAGAACCGCGAGGCCTACGAAGAGACCCGCGTCGCCGAGGTGGTGACGCGCCGCCAGAGCCACCTGATCAAGGGCGCCAATGCGCGGGCCTTCGCCGCCCCCTCCACCGAGCTGGTGATGACGCTGCTCACCGCGGGCGTGCTGTTCTACGCCGGCTGGCGTTCGGAGCACGGCCACATGACCGCCGGCGCCTTCGTCTCGTTCATGGCGGCGCTGGCGATGGGGTCGCAGTCGCTGCGCCAGGTGGCCAATCTGCAGACCGTCTTCGCCGAGGGCATGGCGGCCATGCGCCGGCTGTTCGTGGCGCTGGACGTGGAGCCGGAGGTGCGCGAGCGCCCCGGCGCGGCGGCGCTGGCGCTGACCGAAGGGTCGATCCACTTCGAGGATGTCGATTTCCGCTATGACGGCGACGGTCCGCCGACGCTGAGCGGGGTCAGCCTGGACGTGCGGCGCGGCGAGACCGTCGCCCTGGTCGGCCCCTCCGGCGGCGGCAAGTCGACGATCCTCAACCTGATCCCGCGCTTCTATGACGTGACCGGCGGGCGCGTGATGCTGGACGGCGTCGACGTGCGCGATGTGACGCTGGCGTCGCTTCGCAGCCAGATCGCGCTGGTGACCCAGGAGCCCTTCCTGTTCGACGACACGATCCGCGCCAACATCGCCTATGCGCGGCCGGACGCCGACGCCGACGCCGTGGAGCGCGCCGCGCGCGAGGCCGCCGCGCACGACTTCATCCTGGCGCTGCCCAACGGTTATGACACCCAGGTGGGCGAGGCAGGCGCCAGGCTCTCCGGCGGCCAGCGCCAGCGGATCGCCATTGCGCGGGCCTTCCTGAAGGACGCGCCGATCCTGCTGCTCGACGAGGCCACCAGCGCGCTGGACACCGAGAGCGAGGCGCAGGTGCAGGTGGCGCTGAAGCGGCTGATGGCGGGCCGGGCGACCATCCTGATCGCACATCGCCTGTCCACCGTGCGGGGCGCCGACCGCATCTATGTCATCGACAGGGGCCGGATCGTCGAGACCGGCGACCACGCCGGCCTGATCAAGAAGCGCGGGCTCTATGCGCGCCTGGCCAAGAGCCAGGACCTGGAAGCGGAAACCCCGGAAGTAGGTGTCGGGGCTTGAAGAAGCTCTTCAAGAGCGACGCCGTCCAGAACCTGCTGGGCTGGCTGCTTGGGACCTATATCCGGCTGATCCTCTCGACCGTGCGCTGGACGCATGAGAACCTCGACTGCGTCGAGCCGGTGCTGGCCGGCGACAGCGGCGCCATCGCGCTGTTCTGGCATGGCCGCATCCCGCTGTGCCTGGCCACCGCCCCGCAGTGGTGGCGCAAGCGCACCCGGGCCTTCGTCTCGCCCTCCTCCGACGGCCAGTTCATCGCCACGGCCCTGGAGATGGCCGGCTTCCCGGCGATCCGCGTCTCCTCGGCCAAGAAGGGCGACTCGGCCAAGGCCCGCCAGGCGGTGGCGGCCCTGCGCGAAGCGGTGACCTGGGTCGGCGGCGGCGGCGCCCTGGTGATCACGCCGGACGGGCCGCGCGGACCCAATGAGATCATCGCCGCCGGCGCCCTGCAGATCGCCAAGCGCTCGCAACAGCCGGTCTTCCTGATGGGCATCGCGGCCAATCCCTCCAAGCAGTTCGACACCTGGGACAGGATCATGTTCGCCGCCCCGTTCGGCAAAGGCGCCGTGGTCTGGGAAGGCCCGCTGCACGTTCCGCCGGACGCCGACGACGCTATGGCTGCGGCCCTGCTGGCCGATTGGTCGGCCCGTCTCTCGGCGGTCACACGCCGTGCGGAAACCCTGGTGGGGCGAACGCCGCATTGATCCGGCCGGCCTGTGGTGAGACATAGGCGCATGGCCAAGGCGCACGACCACCACGATCACGACCACCACGGTCATGACCACCATGATCACAAGGCTCACGCTCATGGGGCTCACGATCATGGGGCTCACGATCATGGGGCGCACGATCACGACCACGCCGCCCACAAGCACGATCATGGCCACGGCCATCACCACCACCACGGCGGCGGCCATCACCATCACGTGCCCAAGGACATGGGCATGGTGTTCGCCATCGGGGTGACGCTGAACACCCTGTTCGTCATCGTCGAGGTGGGCGCGGGCTTCTGGTCCGGCTCCATGGCGCTGCTGGCTGACGCCGGCCACAACGCCTCCGACGTCCTGGCGCTGCTGATGGCCTGGGGCGCGACGGTGCTGGCCAAGCGCGCGCCGACCAGCCGGCGGACCTACGGCCTGCGCAAGGGGACCGTGCTGGCCTCGCTCGGCAACGCGGTCTTCCTGCTGCTGGCGATCGGCGGGATCGTCTCGGAGTCGATCCACCGCCTGACGCTGCCCAGCGTCATCGACACCCGGACGGTGATGCTCACCGCCGCCGTCGGGATCGCCATCAACACCGCCACCGCCCTGCTGTTCATGCGCGGCAGCAAGGAGGACCTGAACGTCCGCGGGGCCTTCCTGCACATGGCCAGCGACGCGGTGATCTCGCTGGTCGTGGTGATCGGCGCCGGCGTCATCATGCTGACGGGCCTGCAGTGGATCGACCCGGCGCTGAGCCTGGGCATCGCCGTGGTGATCGTCATCGGCACCTGGGGCCTGCTGCGCGACTCGGTGAACCTGGCGCTGGACGGCGCGCCGCGCGAGATCGACGTGGCCGAGGTGCGGGCCTGGCTCGCGTCGCAGCCCGGCGTCGAGGAAATCCACGACCTGCACATCTGGGCGATGAGTACGACGGAGACGGCGCTCACCGCCCACGTCATCCGCCCGGCCAACGACGACGCCGACGACTTCCTGCACGCGACCTGCGAAGCGCTTTCCCAGCGGTTCAACATCGGCCACTCGACCCTGCAGGTGGAGACCGACGCCGACACGGCCTGCCGGCTGGCGCCGCACGGGGTGGTGTGAGCCCAGTCAGGCGCACCCTGCCGCTGGCGATCTACGCCGCGGCGACCGGCCTCTTCGAGCCGCTGGCCCCGGCCCTGCTGGCCCGCCGGGCGCGCGCCGGCAAGGAAGACCCCGCCCGCATTTCCGAACGCCTCGGTCGGCCGACGCAGGCGCGGGCGGACGGCCCGCTGGTCTGGCTGCATGGCGTCAGCGTCGGCGAAAGCCTGTCGCTGCTGCCGCTGATCGCGACGCTGAAGGCCGCGCGGCCCAACCTCGACCTGCTGGTCACGTCCGGCACCGTGACTTCGGCGGAAGTGCTGGCCAAGCGCCTGCCGGCTGGCGTGATCCACCAGTTTCTGCCGGTGGATGCGCCGGGCGCGGCGGCGCGGTTCCTCGACCACTGGCGGCCGGGCGCGGCCCTGTTCGTTGAGAGCGACCTCTGGCCCAACCTGATCGTCGCGGCAAAGGCGCGGGGCGTGAAGTTGGCCCTTTTGTCGGCGCGGATGACGGACGGCAGCGCGGCGGGCTGGGGTCGCGCGCCGGCGACCGCCCGCGCCCTGCTGCGGGCCTTCGACCTGATCCTGCCGCAGGACGCCGCGACGCAAGGCCGCCTGCAGGGCCTGGGCGCCGAGACCGGCCCCTACCTGAACCTGAAGCTGGTCGGCGGCGCGCCGCCGGTGGACGCCGCCCTGGCCGCGGCGCTGACGGCCGGGATCGGCGACCGCAAGGCGGTGCTGGCCGCCAGCACCCATCCGGGCGAGGAGCGCCTGATCGCGCAGGCGTTCAGGACCGCGACGGAGGGAACGCCCGCCGTGCTCATCGTCGCGCCGCGCCACCCGGACCGAGGCCCGCAGGTCGCCGCCGATCTGCAAGCCCTGGGGTTCACCGTCGCCCGGCGCGCGGCGGGCGAGGCCCTGGCGCCCGACGCCACGGCCTATGTCGCCGACACCCTGGGCGAGCTGGGCGCGTTCTATCGGATCGCCGACGCGGTGGTGCTGGGCGGCGGGTTCGCCGAAGGCGTGGGCGGGCACAATCCGCTGGAAGCGGCGCGGCTCGGCTGCGCCATCGTCACCGGGCCGCACGTCTTCAACGCCCGCGAAATCTACGCCGAGATGTTCGCACTCGTGGCCGCCCTTGAGGCCGAGGACGGCGCGGCGCTGGCCCGCCACATCACGGGCCTGCTGGCCAATCCGGTCATCGCGCGCCGCATCGGCGAGGCGGCGGCGGACTACGCCGGGCGCCAAGGCGCGGCGCTGACGGCGGCCATGGCGCTGATCGAACCCCTGTTGCCGGCATGAAGCTCTCGACACCCCGCTGGTGGTACGTGCGCGACGATCAGCAGCGGCGCGGCGGCATGTCTGGGATCCGGATGCTGCTGACGCCGGTCTCCTGGATTTGGGCGGCGGTGACCGCGCGGCGGATCGCCCGAGCGCAGCCGCTGGACGTCGGCGTCCCGGTGATATGCGTCGGCAATCTCACCATGGGCGGCGTCGGCAAGACGCCCGTCGTGCGCGCCCTCGCCGAGCGTTTGGCGGCCAAGGGCCAGGCCGTCCACCTGCTGTCCCGCGGCTACGGCGGCAAGCTGGCGGGCCCGGTGCGCGTGGACCCTAAGGTTCACACCTCAGCCGACGTCGGCGACGAGCCCCTGATGCTGGCCTGCGACTACCCGGTCTGGGTCGCCCGCGACCGAGCCGCCGGCGCGCTGGCCGCCGCGCAAGCCGGCGCGCAGGTCATCGTCATGGACGACGGCCACCAGAACCCTTCCGTGAAAAAGGCCCTCTCGCTGGTCGTCGTCGACGGCGAGACGCGCGGTGAGGACTGGCCGTTCGGCGATGGCCGCGTCTTCCCGGCGGGGCCCATGCGCGAGCCCCTGGCGACGGGTCTGGCCCGCGCCGACGGGGTGCTGGTGCTGCTGCCCGCCGATCTTCCGCAGGCCGACGCCGGCCTGATCGCGCTCCTGAAGGGGCCGCCCCTGCTCACCGGCCACCTCGCAGCCGCCCAGGCGCCGCCGAAGGGGCCGCAGGTGGGCTTCGCCGGCATCGGCAAGCCTTGGAAGGTCGAGCGCGCCCTGCAGGCCGCCGGCTGCGACCTCAAGGACTTCGCGCCGTTCCCCGACCACGCGGCCTATCACGAGGCCGCGCTGAAGGCCCTGGCGGACCGCGCGGCCCTGTTCAACGCCGGCCTGGTGACCACCGAGAAGGACTGGGTCCGCCTGCCCGCCGCCTGGCGCACGAGGGTCACGGCCTGGCCAGTGAAGGCTGTCTTCGACGACCCCGCCGCCCTCGACGCCTTGTTGGCCAAGACCGGGATCTAAATCGCAGTTGCATACCTCGCAGTTCTAGGCATTATACCTTTCAGTTCGAGGTATAAGGCCCGCGGCGATGGCGACGACCAATCCCAGTTTCATGAACGGCGTGCCGGAGCTTCTAGTCCTTCGACTGCTGCGCGGCCGCGAGATGTACGGCTACGAGATCGTGCAGGCGATCCGCGAGGAGACCGCCGAGGTCGTGAGCCTGGGCGAGGGCGTGGTCTATCCGGTGCTGCACGCCTTGGAGCGCAGCGGCGCGATCACCTCCGAGCGCCGTTCCGTCGGCGGCCGCAGCCGCATCTACTACGCCCTGTCGCCCCAGGGCGTGTCGCGCCTGACCGAGCTCACCGAGCTCTGGTCGCGGATCACCGGTGCGGTGGGGCAAGTGCTGGTCGGAGGCGACCGTGCAGGCCTCGTTTGATCCCCTGTGGCGCCGGCTGCTCGACGGCGGCGTCCGTCGGCGCCCAGCCCGCCGCTACCTCGCTGAGCTGAAAGACCATCTGGACGATCTCATCGCCGAGGAGCGCCGGGCGATGAACGATCCGCGCGACGCGGAAACCCGGGCGCTTTCCAGACTAGGGAGCTTCGAAATGCTGGCCGACGCCATGATTGAACGCCGCGAATTTCAGACCTGGGGCCGAAAGGCGCCGGTCACGGCCTACCTGATCGCGCCCACGCTCGGCCTGGCGGCGGCCACGGCGCTATCGGCCGCGGCCGTGGTGATGACGGTTCAGCAGGTGCGTGGTGCGAGCGGCGGAGGCGCCCTGCCCGGCTGGCTCAGCGAGTTCGCGACCGGCATGATGTTCTTCAGCCATGCGATCCTGCCGGTCCTGTTGGCCTGGGCGCTCAGCTTTGCGGCGGTCCGCAACCGCTCGGCCCCGCTCTGGCCGGCCTGCGGGATCGTCGCGCTGGCGGCGCTCGGCAGCATCTTCCACCCGATCCTGACGCTGCCCACCGCGACGACGCACGGCGAGGTCGCGATCTCGCCGGACGGGGGCGCGGCCTTCGCGGTCATCCTGGGGCTCGCCGCCCTGCCCTATGCGGCGCTCCTGCTGTGGCGCGCCGCCCGCGAGCGCCAAGGCGGGTGATTTAAGGCGTTGGCGCGGCGGGCTCTAGCCCTCCGCGCCCGCTTTCTGGGCGAACTTCCAGCTTGCCTGGGCGAGGCTGAGCACCCGGTCGGCCTGTTGGGCGGCGTGCGGGCTGTTGGCGGTGCCGTCGCGCACGCGGCCGACGATCCCCTGCAGGATGCCCGCTAGGCGGAAGGCGTTGTAGGCGCAGAACCAGTCGAGGTCGTGCAGGCCGGAACGCCCGGTCAGGCTGCAGTAGTAGTCGACCGTCTCCTCGATGGTCGGCACCCCGTGGGCCTTCTGGTCCGGGATCATCGACAGCGAGCCGTTGATCCAGTTCATCAGCAGATAGGTGAAGTCCGCCAAGGGATCGCCCAGCGTCGAAAGCTCCCAATCCAGCACCGCGATCACCCGGGGCTCGGTCGGGTGGAAGATCATATTGTCCAGGCGGTAGTCGCCGTGGACGATCGAGGTCTTCTCCTGCTCGGGCAGCGTCTTGGGCAGCCAGGCGATGAGCTTTTCCATCTCCGGGATGTGGATGGTCTCCGACGCCTTGTATTGCCGGGTCCAGCGCTCGACCTGCCGGCCCATGTAGTTGCCGGGACGGCCGAAATCCTCGAGGCCGATCTTGACGTAGTCGGTGTTGTGGAGGTCGGCGAGGACCTTGATCTTGTCCATGAAGATCGCGTGCCGCTCGGCCGGCTGGTACTGCGGCAGCGACTGGTCCCAGAGGATGCGGCCCTCGACCATGTCCATGATGTAGAACCAGGTGCCGATGACCCCGTCGTCGACGCACAGGCCATAGGTCTCCGCCACCGGGAAGCCGGTCGTCCCCAGCGCGGTGATCACCTTGTACTCCCGGTCGACCGCGTGGGCCGAGGGCAACAGCTTGCCCGGCGGCTTGCGGCGCAGGACGTATTTCTTGTTCGGCGTGATCAGCTGGTAGGTCGGATTGGACTGGCCGCCCTTGAACTGGCGCACCTCCAGGGGACCTGCGTAGCCCTTCACATTGGCCTTCATCCAGGCGTCGAGGGCCGCTTCGTCGAACTTGTGGGACTCGGCCACGGGCTTGGTGCCGGTGTTGAGCGCCTCGCGCTCCTGCTCGGCGGCGTCGACGACGTCGGCCATGGCGTTTCCCCTACAGTTGTTTGAACCACCTTACCGAGCCGCCCCCAGCGCCCGCAAGCCGCGGCGGCGCAAAACGCCTTGACTCGTAACCACATGGTTACCAATACTCCCCGCATGAGCCCGGCCGCCTCCGAGGATGTGTTCAGCGCGATCGCCGACCCGACCCGGCGGCGGATCCTGGAACTGCTCGGCGAACGGCCCGAGGCGGTGGGCGATCTGGCCGCGCGCTTCGCGGTCAGCCGGCCGGCGATCTCCAAGCATCTGCGGGTGCTGAGCGAGGCCGGGCTGGTGCGCGCCAAGGCCGACGGGCGGCGCAACATCTACGCCCTGGAGCCGGCGCCGTTCGCCGCGGTCCGCGATTGGCTCGACGGCTTCTGGAACGAACGGCTGCTGCTTCTGAAGCGGCTCTCGGAGGGGGATGCGTGATGGACGACATCGAGGCTCACATCGATATCGCCGCGCCCGTCGAGCGGGTCTGGGCGGTGCTCACCGGCGAGGGGCTGATCGAGCAGTGGCTCGGCTGCCAGCGGTTCAAGGCGCAGGTGGGCCACGTCTTCTACATGCAGCCGGACGGCGCCAAGCGGGCCGCGGAAGACATGTCCGGCGCCACGCACTGCCAGATCGAGGCGATGGAGCCCCCGACCCGGTTCGTCTTCACCTGGTTCATGCCCGGCGCGCCCAAGACGCGGGTCGAGCTTCGCCTGACCGCCATCGCCGGCGGCACGCGGGCGGCGCTCGTCCACGCGGGTTGGGACCAGTTCGCGGAGGCCGAGATCAAGGCCGTGCACGATGCGCTGATCGGCGGCTGGGGCGGCTATTGCCTGCCCAATCTGAAGCGGTTGTCGGAGGCGCCCTAGCGGCACCTCTTTCAGCGAAGAAGGGCGCGCCAGCCGATGTCGGTGCGGTGGAAGCCCTGCGGCCAGTCGATCAGGGCCACGGCGCCATAGGCCCGCTCGCGGGCCTCGGCGAGGTCCCTGCCGACCGCGCAGACGTTGAGCGCGCGGCCGGCGCCGGCGAGGATCGCGCCGTCGTCGCCGGCCGAGGTCCCGGCCTGGAAGACCACCACGCCCGCACCGAAATCGGCGTCGAGCCCCCCGATCACGCTGCCGGCCTTGGCGGGGCCGGGATAGCCCTCGGTGGCCAGCACCACGCAGACCGCGTCGTCGTCGCGCCATTTCGGCTGCGGCATCTCGTGCAGCCGCCCGGTGGCGCAGGCCATCAGATAAGGCACGAGGTCGCTCTCCAGGCGCAGCATCAGCACCTGGCATTCGGGGTCGCCGAAACGCGCGTTGAACTCCACCAGCTTGGGCCCGTGGCGCGTGGCCATCAGCTCCACGAACAGCACGCCGCGATAGGGCGCGCCGTCGGCGGCGATGCCCTTGAAGGCCGGCTCCACCAGCCGCGTGCGGGTCTGCTCGACCAGGTCGTAGGTGAAGACCGGGGCCGGCGAATAGGTCCCCATGCCTCCGGTGTTCGGCCCCTCGTCGCCGTCGAAGGCGCGCTTGTGGTCCTGCGCCCAGCCGAACAGCATTGAGGTCTTGCCGTCGCAGAGCGCGAACAGCGAGCCGATCTCGCCCTCGAGATATTCCTCGATCACCACCCGCGCGCCGGCCGCGCCGACGCTGCCGCCAAAGGTGTCGTCGATCGCCGCCTCGGCCGCCGCCCGGTCGGGCGCGATCACCACGCCCTTGCCGGCCGCAAGGCCATCGGCCTTGACCACATAGGGCGGCTGGAAGTGGGCGAGCGCGGCCTTGGCGGCGGCGGCGTCATCGCAGATGCGGTACTGGCCGGTCGGCAGATGGTGGCGGTCGCAGAACGCCTTGGTGAAGGCCTTGGAGCTTTCCAGCTGGCCCGCCGCCGCGGTGGGGCCGAAGCAGGGGATGCCCACCTGCGCCAGGGCGTCGGCGAGGCCCGCCTCGATCGCCACCTCCGGCCCGATCACCACCAGGTCGGCCTTGATCTCGAGGGCCAGTTCGACCTGGCGGCCGACCTCTGTGGGCTTGACGTCGCGGACTTCGGCGATCCCAGCCATGCCCGGATTGCCCGGCGCGCAGATGAGCCGCGTCAGCAGCGGCGACTGCTTGATCTTCCACGCCAGCGCATGCTCGCGCCCGCCGGAACCCACCAGGAGGATGTTCATGGGTCCGCGCTTTAGCGCGGCTCAGCCTTCGAGGTCGAGGGAATACCCCGCCGACCGCACCGTGCGGATCGGGTCGTCGGACTCCGAGACCCCCAGCGCCTTGCGCAGGCGCCCGATGTGCACGTCGACCGTGCGGGCCTCGACGTAGACGTCGGAGCCCCAGACGGCGTCCAGGAGCTGTTCGCGGGAGAACACCCGGCCCGGATGCTGCATCAGATAGTCGAGCAGCCGGAATTCCGTCGGGCCCAGGTGGATCTCGGCGCCGGCGCGTTTCACCCGGTGGGCGACGCGGTCGATCAGGAGATCGCCGCGGCGGACGCGGTCCTCGGCCAGCCCCGGGCGGATACGGCGCAGCACCGCGCGGATGCGCGCGGTCAGCTCGGTCATCGAGAAGGGCTTGACCAGATAGTCGTCGGCGCCGGTGTCGAGGCCGCGCACCCTGTCGCTCTCCTCGCCGCGGGCGGTGAGCATGATGATCGGCACATTGCGCGTTTCGTTGCGCTGGCGCAGGCGCCGGCAGACCTCGATCCCGGAGACCTTGGGCAGCATCCAGTCGAGCACGATCAGGTCGGGCAAACGCTCGTCGACCAGCATCAGCGCCTCTTCGCCGTCGCCGGCGACGGCGATGTCGTAGCCTTCCTTCTGCAGGTTGTACTGCAACAGGGTCGCGAGCGAGTCTTCGTCCTCGACGACCAGGATGTGCGGCGTCATTTGCATGGCGAGGCTCAGGCCAGTCCGTCGGTCTTCGGCCGGCCGCCGGTCATCTCGGCGCCGGTGATCTCGTAGTGCACGATCTCGGCGATGTTGGTGGCATGGTCGCCGATCCGCTCGAGGTTCTTGGCCACGAACAGCATGTGGGCGCAGGCGGTGATCGTGCGCGGGTCGCCCATCATGTAGGTGAGCAGTTCGCGGAACAGCGAGTTGTAGTGCTCGTCGACCTCGTCGTCCTGGCTCCAGACCGCCAGCGCGCGTTCCAGGTCCGAACGCGAGTAGGCGTCCAGCACGCTGGAGAGCCGGCCCAGCACCAGCTTGCCCATCCGCTCGATGGAGCGGGTGAGCGGGGTCAAGGGGTCGCTCTCGATGATCACCAGGGTGCGCTTGGCGATGTTCTTGGCGAGATCGCCGCAGCGCTCGAGGTTGCCGGCGACCTTCATGGCCGCCACGGCGCGGCGCAGGTCGTCCGCGACCGGCTGGCGCAGCGCGATCAGGCGGATGGTCTTGCGCTCGATGTCGCGCTCCGCCTCGTCCAGCTTGTCGTCGCGCACGACGACCGACGAGGCGAGCTCCTGGTTGCGTTTGACCACGCCCTGGACGGCGTCGGCGACCTGCGCCTCGCACAGCCCGCCCATGCGCACACACTCGGCCGCCAGGCTGTTCAGCTCATCTTCGTAGGATTTGACGATGTGCTCGTTCATCTGGCTCGCCTCTCGGACGCCCCAAGGTTACTCGGGATCGGGGCGGTCCGCACGCCCGGCTATGCTACAGTCTCATGACGCTTTGACGACGCCGCCCGGGAGACCCCCAGGGACGCCATCTGGCGCGTTCGCCATGGGGAAATAGGCGGTAAAGGTCGAGCCCTCGCCTTCGGCGCTGGCGACCACCAGGCCGCCGCGGTGACGGTTCATGATGTGCTTGACGATCGCCAGGCCGAGGCCCGTGCCGGACCGCGCGCCGCTCTTCTGACCGTCCACGCGATAGAACCGTTCGGAAAGCCTGGGCAGGTTCTGGCGCGCGATGCCCGGGCCAAGATCGACGATCCTGAGCGCGGCATAGGTCTCCGCCGAGGGATCGGGCGCCACCAGCGACAGCCGCGGCACGCCCTCCGGGCTCGCCGCGGCGGCCAGGTCCGTGAGGCCGCTCTGCAGTTCGATCCGCACCGCGGCCCCGTCCGGAGAGTATTTGATGGCGTTGTCCAGCAGGTTCTGGACCACCTGGACGATCTGGTCGCGCTCGCCCCGCACGAAGACCTTGCCGGCCCCGCAGGGCCGCCAGTCGAGGCTGATGCGCCGCTGCGCGCCCAGGGGAGCCGCGGCCTCGACCACCTCGCCGACCAGCAGCACCAGGTCGACCACGCCCTTGGGGGCGACGTGCTCGTCGAGTTCGATGCGGCTGAGCGAGGTCAGGTCGGCGATCAGGCGCGCCATGCGGTCGGCCTGAGCCTGCATGATGCCGAGGAACTTGTCGCGCGCGGCGACGTCGTCGCGGGCGTGGCCGCGCAGGGTCTCGATGAAGCCGGAGAGCGAGGCCAGCGGCGTGCGCAGCTCGTGGCTGGCGTTGGCCAGGAAATCGACCCGCGTGCGCTCCACCCGGCGCACTTCGGTCTCGTCGTGGAAGGTCAGGAGCGCCAGCCGCGTCCCGTCCAGGCCGCGCCCCAGCGAGCGCGCCCGCACTCGCAGGGAGCGGGTCTGGGCGCCGGTGGTCTCGTAGAAGCCCTCGCTGTCGGTCTCGTCGAACAGCGCCCGGTCGACCGCGGCCAGCACCTCCGGATCGCGCACGGCGGAGAGCAGCATCCCCTCCTCGGCGGTGATCCGCAGCAGTTCGCGCGCGGCCGCGTTGGCGAGGATGTAGCGCCGCCCGGTCAAATCGTCGCGGTCCAGCCCCGTCACCACCAGAATCGGATCCGGCAGGGCGTCGATCAGCGCCGCATAGAGTTGCGAGGCTGGAATCGACGTCGGAAGGGGATCGAGCAGCGACAGCGGTGATTCTCCGTATTTGCCCACTCTAACATCCCCAGTCGTGTGTCAGGTCGGTGACGCTCGGGTCGATGAGCTGTTGACGAGGCGTGAGGAACCCACCTTGGCTGGAGCCGTTGTTCGGCGTCAGGGAGGGAACGGGCCGCCCAAGGGCCTGTCGTGACCAGATGAGCGATCCATCCGACGCCGGCCCACCGGGCCTCTGCGACGCCCCGGCCCAGACCGACGCCCTGCTGCACGAGATCGACCACCGGGTGAAGAACAACCTGCAGCTGGTCGCCTCGCTGATCCTGCTGCAGAACCGCCGCGCCACGGACGAGGCCGCCCGCGCGGCGTTGGGTTCGGTCCTGGCGCGGGTGAACGCCGTCGCCACCGTCCATCGCCGGCTGTTCCAGGGCGACCCCTCAAGCTTCGATGTCGCCGATTTCGTGCGCGACCTGGCCGGCGATCTCGCCGCGGCCGCAAGGCGCGACGACCTGGAGATCGCGCTGGACCTGGACCGCGTCTGCGTTCCGGCGGCCGCCGCCGCGCCGCTCGCCCTGGTGGTCAACGAACTCCTGGGCAACGCCCTCAAGCACGCCTTTCCGCCTCCGCGCGGCGGCCGTATCGCCGTCAGCCTGCGCGGCGGCGAGGGCTCCTGCCGGCTGAGCATCGCCGACGACGGGATCGGCCTGGGCGGCCAGCCGCCCGGGTTCGGCCTGACTGTCGTCAAGCTGCTCTGCCAGCAGCTTCACGCCGAGTTCGAGATCGCCGACACCGCGCCTGGCGTCCGCGCCTCGGTGGCGGTCCCGATCGCGGCCCCAATGGCGGTTCGGGCGTCATGAGCAACCTGATCGCCAATGCTGTCGGCACGGTCGCGGCCCTGTGCTCGATGTCCAGCTTCGCGCCCCAGATCGCCAAGATCTGGCGCGACCGCGACGCGGGCGAGGTGTCGCTCGCCATGTACCTGGTGACGGTCGCCGGCTTTTGCCTGTGGAGCGCCTATGGGGTGCTGGTGAAAAGCTGGCCGGTCACCGTCTCCAACCTCATCTGCCTGGGCATGGCGGCGGCGGTGCTGGCGCTGAAATGGCGGTTCGGCCGCGGCCGATGAGCCGGCGTTGCGCCCCGGCTCTAGTCATGGGCGGCAGGCGGCCTTAAGGCTGGCCCGAAATCGCCGCCGCAGCGGGCGCGCTGAGACCTGAGTGGACGCATGGACGAACGATTGGCGGCGGCGGATGCGGCGTTGAAGGCGGGCCGCCGGGCGGAGGCGCTCCCCCTGCTGATCGCCGCCGTCGAGGCCGACCCCAACCAGCCGAGCCCCATCTACCGGGTCCTGCTGACCCAGCTCTACCTGGCGCAACGCAACGAAGAGGGCGTCGCCTGGGGCGAGCGCGCCGTGGCCCGTTACCCGCGCGACATGGACCTCTTCAACGTGCTGGGCGTGCTCTACCGCCGGCTCGGCCGCTACCCGGAGGCGCTGGCGACGCTGGACCGGGCGGCCAAGATCAATCCCGGCAACGCCGCGGTGCAGTCCAACCGCGGCAATGTGCTGCTCGACATGGACGACGGCGTGCGGGGCGAGGCGGTCTTCACCAAGCTGGTGCGCAGCGACCCGCGCAACGCCGAGCACCTGCGCCAGCTCGGCCGCGCGCTCGCCAAACAGGGCAAGCGCGCCGCCGCCATCAGCCGCGCGCGCCAGGCCATCGCCCTGCAGAAGACCATGGTCGACGCCTGGCTGGACATCGCCGGCCTGCTCAACGACGAGCACAGGGGCGAAGAGGCCGAGGAGGTGCTCGACAAGGCGCTGGCGGCCAATCCCGACAACCCCAAGATCCTGGAAGCGCGCGCGGTGATCATGCGCCGCGCCCAGCAGATGCGCCGCGCCGACGCCTACCTGGTCGGGCTGCTCGGTAAGTTCCCGGACGCCGGCTGGCTGCACTACCAGATCGGCGTCACCGCCGCCGACATCGACCGCGACCGCGCCAACGTCCACCTGCGCAGGGCGGTCGAGCTCGACCCCGACAACCTCGAGCGCCTGATGGCGCTGATCGAAAGCCTGGAGCGCACCCGCACGGGCGACGAGGGCGCCAACATCGAGGAGTCCTACCAGCTCGCCAGGCGCGCGCTGGCGCTCAAGCCGACCAACTCGGCGCATGTGAAGATCCTCAACGAGGTGCTGATCCGGGTCTGCGCCTTCGATGACCTGCCCAAGCTGGGCGACTTCAAGACGCTGGGGCGCTTGTTCGCCTCCACCGGGCGCCACACAGCGCTGCTCAAGCAGCTGGCCCAGGTCCGGACGCTGGAGGACCGCTATGAGCTGCTGGAGCAGCACCAGATCTGGGGACGGCTGATCGAGGCCGAGGCCGCCAAGCACAAGATCAAACACCCGCCGGCCCGTCCGCGCGGCGGCAAGATCCGGCTGGGCTTCATGTCCTCTGACCTGCGCGCCCACCCGGTCGGCTATTTCGCGCTGCCGCTGTTCGAACACCTGGACGAGCGGTTCGAGATCTATTGCTACTCGTTCTACCAGGGCGCCAGCGCCGACCGGATGCAGGAGTTCTTCGCCTCGAAGTCCACCGCCTACCGCTGGGAGCCGGAAATGAACTCCCAGCGCGTCGCCCAGATGATCGCCGACGACCAGCTCGACATCCTCTTCGAGCTCGGCGGCACGACGCACATGAACAAGCTGGACGTGATGGCCTATCGCCCGGCGCCGAAACAGGGGAGCTGGCTGGGCTATCCGCACTCCGCCGGGCTGTCGTCGATCGACTACCTAATCACCGATCCCTACAACACCCCGCCGCGCCGCGACCTCCTGGTCGAGCAGCCGCTGATGATGCCCAAGAGCTGGATCGCGCTTGGCCGCATGGTGTTCTCCGACCGCCAGGAGATCACGCCGGGCCTGCCGCAGGACCGCAATGGCGGCGTGCTCACCTTCGGCACCGCCAACAATCCGCACAAATACAATCGCGAGATGGTCGAGGTCTGGTCGCAGGTGCTGGCGGCCACGCCCGGCTCAAGGTTCATGTTCATCCGTCCGGAAGGCGGCACCAAGACCTTCCGCGACAATCTGCAGGCCGAGTTCGGCCGCTGCGGGATCGCGCCCGAGCGGATCGTCTTCTCGACCATCCGCGGCGCCCACATGCCGTTCTACAACGAGGTCGACATCAGCCTGGACACCTTCCCGCTGACCGGCGGCACGACGACGACCGAGGCGCTGTGGATGGGCGTGCCGGTCGTCAGCCTGGTCGGCGAGGCCTTCTTCGAGCGCTTGAGCGCCTCGATCCTGGCCAACAGCGGGCTTGGCGACCTCGCCACCTCGGACAAGGACGAGTTCGTGCGCATCGCCGTCGCGCTCGCCGCCGACCCGGAGCGCCGCAGGACCTTGCGGGAAAACATTCGCGACCAGATCAAGGCCGGCCCGCTCGGGCAGACCCAGCAGTTCGCCGCCGACTTCTACGACCTGATCGCCCGCACGGTGCGGCCGGAGGGCTGATCCCCAAGCCGATCTCAGAGGCGGAAGTATTCGGCCAGGAGATCGTCGGGCCGCGGGCGCAGCACCAGTTCGTTCCCCGCCCCGGCGAAGGCCATCATGCCGCGCGGCACGCGCTTGTTGATGACCCGCACGCCCTGCGACAGCACCACATCGTCCTCGATCACCGAGCCCGCCGCCACCGAACTGCCGGGATAGAGCACGACCCGGTCGCCGATGACCGGGATCTGGTCCTTGTGCCGCCCCACCGTCGCGCCCTGATAGAGCACCAGGAAATTGCCGTAGGTCGCCTTGGCCAGCACGATGCCGACGCTGTGGCCGATGTAGAACACCTCAGGCATGGCGATCTCGTAGAAGAGGTCGATGCCGTTGAAGGCCTTGTTCATCAGGAAGAGGCGCGTCGGCGCCTCGGTGTCGCCCGAGCGCCGCCAGATGGTGTTGGCCAGGTAATAGAGAAAGGCGGTGTGCTGGGAGGACTGCAGGACGTTGAACTCGTCCGGCCGCCAGGGCGCACACGCGTTGATGCAGCGATGCAGCCGCTCCAGCGCCTCGTCGAGATGAACGTCGGCCACCGCGCGGAACACCGCCTCGCGCCCATCCGGCACGATATGGGCGCACTGGGCGGTGACGTAGGCGAGCAAGGTCTCGCGGGTATGGCCCCGAAGCTTCACGCCAGCGATCTTTCTTTCAGGCCTTCCAGGTAGCGGCGGACCACATCCTTCACCGGCGCTGGCGTCACGCCAAGGGCCCTGAGGCGGGCGTTGTCGGCGCGCGGCGGCGGGGCGGGCGAGACGTCGCGGGAAAAGCTCACATGCCAGCCCGCCTGCAGGAAGAGGTTGGCGATCTCGCCGTTGGCCGTGAGCTCGCCGCCGCAGACGTTGACCACGCCCGACGCCGGCTTCTCCGACATGGCGATGAGCGCGGCGACCACGTCGTCCAGATGGATGTAGTCGCGCGCGATGTGCGGGCTGGAATCCAGCTGCAGCTCACGCGTCCGCGCCGCCTCGATCAGCCATTCGGACAGGAACCCCGGCGCCTCCGGCTCCCAGTCGAAGACATTGGCCAGGCGCGCCACGGCGCCGCGGCCCTCGGTGCGGGTCAGCGTGATGTTCTCGCCCAGCGCCTTGGAGAGGTCGTAGGTGCGCCTGGGGTCGGTCGGGTCGAACAGCAGGGGCGCCGTCTCGTCCAGCGACGCGGCCGCCTGGCTGTCGTAGAGCCGCGTCGACGACAGGTAGATCAGTTGCTCGTAGCGCCCGGCCTGGGCGAGCTCGGCCACCAGGGTGACATGCGCCTCGACGGTGTCGAAGGGCCGGCGGTCGAAGTCGGCGGTGAGCCCCGCGCAATAGAACACCACGCCCATGTCGCGGCCGAACAGGGTCTTGTCGCCCTTGGCCGGCGCGAACACGTCCCATCCCTCGGCGGTGAGTTTCTGCTGCAGCCGCCGGCCGACAAAGCCCGTGGCGCCCAGGATGGTGGCGAGCCCGGTCACTCTCCGCGCTTCCCGATGCGGCGGGTGGGCGAGCCGGCGTGGATCTCATAGGCCGGGATCTCGCCGCGCACGACCGAGCCCGCGGCGATCACCGCGCCCTTGCGGATGATCGCCCCGTCGAGGACCACGACATTGGCCCCGAGCCAGGCGTCCTCCTCGATGACGATGCCGCCCTTCGACGGCTGGAAGCCCTGGTCGCGGATGCGCCGGGTCGGGTCCGCCACGGCGTGGTTGGTGGGGGCCAGCGTGCAGTTGGCGGCGATCGCCACGGCGTCGCCGATCCTCACCCCATTGCCGGTGTAGATCACCACGCCGGAGTTGATCGCGCAGTCGGCGCCGATCGCCACGTCGCCCATGCCGCCGGCCGGCTTGATCTTCACGAAGGCGTCGATGAAGGTCCTGGCGCCGATCTCGATCAGGGTGCCGCGCGTCGAATCCTCGATATCCGCCAGCGGCGAGATCTTCGCGGTGGGATCGATCTTCAGCATCCCGCAGCCCCCTAGTCGCCAGACCGCCGGTAGTCAGGGTAGGTCGCGTCGCGCTGCGAGATCAATGCCGGTGCGAGCGGCCAGGCGATGGCGAAGGCCGGGTCGTCCCAGCGCACGCCGGCCTCATGGCCCGGCTCGAACTTCGGGGCGATCTGGTAGAGGACGTCGGTGTCCGCTTCGAGCGTCAGGAAGCCGTGCGCGACACCTTCCGGGATGAACAGGGCGCGTGCATTGTCCGCCGATAGTTCGATCCCGAACCATTTTCCCAAGGTCGGGCTGCCGGACCGCAGATCCAGAGCCACGTCGAACATCCGTCCACGGACGGTCCGCACCAGCTTTGTCTCGGCGTGGGGCGCGGGCTGGTAGTGCAGGCCCCGGAGCGTGCCGGCCCGCGGGTTGCGCGACAGGCTGGTCTGCGCCGGCGCAAAGGGCTGGCCGGCGGCGGCGAATTCGTCGGGGCACTGCAGGCGGGCGAAGGCGCCGCGCTCGTCCTCATGCGCGTCGACGTCGACGATGAGGACGCCGGGAATGGCGGTCTGCGCAAACCGCATCAGCCGACCACCTTGGTCTCCGGCGAGGCGGTGACGAAGCGGCCGCCCCAGTCGGCGATGAAGGCCATCTGCCCCATGATCTCGTCCTTCAGGTTCCAGGGCAGGATCAGAAGGTCGTCGGGCCGGAGGTCGCGCACCGCGGCGGGGCTGAGGATCGGCAGGTGGCTGCCGGGCAGGAAGCGGCCCTGCTTGGCCAGGCTGGCGTCGAACACCGCGACGATGTCCTCGGTGGTGGTCCCGCAGTAGTTCAGGAAGGTGTTGCCCTTGGCCGCCGCGCCATAGGCGGCGATCCGCCGCCCGGCCGCCTTTTCCGCGGCCAGGAACGCCCGGAAGCTCGCGCGCACCGCCTCGACCCTGGGCGCGAAGCCGGCGTAGCTCTCGATGCGGTCGAAGCCGGCGGCGTGCTCCTCCTCGCGCAGGGCGACCAGGGCGTCGGCCTCCTCGTGGCCGGAGCCCATGTGGCAGCAGAACAGCCGCAGCGAGCCGCCATGGGTGGCCAATCGTTCGACATCGAACGGCCTCAAGCCATTGGCGCGCAGCACCTGCTCCACCGCCAGCAGCGACAGGTAGGAGAAGTGCTCGTGGTAGATGGTGTCGAACTGCACCTTCTGGATCAGGTTCAGCAGATGCGGGAATTCGAAGGTCAAGACGCCCTCGTCCTTCAGCACCTCGCGGAACCCGGCGACGAAGTCGCCGATGTCGGGCACGTGGGCGAGCACATTGTTCGCCGCCATCAGGTCGGCCTTGTCGCCCCGCGCGGCCAGAATCTGCCCGGTCAGCTCGCCGAAGAAGGCTATCTCGGTCGGCACGCCGGCGGCGATCGCGGCCTGGGCGGTGTTGGCGGTGGGCTCGACGCCCAGCACCGGTATGTCCATTTCGACGAAATGCTTCAGCAGATAGCCGTCATTGCTCGCCACTTCGACCACCAGCGACTCCGGCCCCAGACCAAACCGCTCGGTCATCGCCGCAGCATAGCGCTTGGCGTGCTCCACCCAGCTGGTCGAATAGGAGGAGAAATAGGCGTAGTCGGCGTCGAAGATCGCGTCGGCCGGCACGGCGTCGTCGGCCTGCACCAGGAAGCAGTTGTGGCAGACGCGCACGTGCAGCGGATAGGCCTGTTCGGTCCCGGCGGCCAGCTGCTCGGCCGTCAGGTAGCTGTTGGCCAGCGGCTGGCGGCCGAGGTCCAGGAAGGTGTGGGTCAGCGGCGTGCGGCAGAAGCGGCAGAGAGGCGGCGTTTCGGTCATGGGGCGCCTTCGTAGGCCGCGATCTGGCCTCGGCACAAGTCCAGCGCCGCCTCGCCGTTCGCCTGGCGGCGATACCAGTCCATGGTCAGCGCCACGGCGGCCGGCGCGTCGAACCGGCTCTCGAAGCCGAGCGTGCGTCCGGCCAGGCTGGCGTCGATGGCCAGCGACGTCGCCTCGATGGACCTGGGGTCCGGCTCGTGCCGCCAGGGCTGGGCGCCCAGCGCCTCCAGGCCGAGCGTGGCGAGCTCGCCGACGGTGACCTCGCGGCCGCCGGGCCGGGGGCCGAAGTTCATCGCCCGGGGCGTCGCCGCCCCATCGGTGGCCAGCGCCTGCAGATAGACGAGGTAGCCCGCCACGCAGTCCAGCACATGCTGCCAGGGCCGCGTCGCCTCGGGATGGCGCAGGATCACCTGCTGCTGGCTGCGCGCGGCGCGCACGATGTCCGACACCACCCGGTCGACGGAGAAGTCGCCGCCGCCGATGACGTTGCCGCCCCGCGCGGTGGCCAGCGGCGTGCCCGCCGGCTCGAAATAGCTCCTGGCGAAGCTCTGGACGGCGATCTCGGTGGCGGCCTTGGACGCCGAATAAGGGTCCTTGCCGCCCAGCGCGTCGCCCTCGGTGAAGGCGCGGCCGGTCTCGGCGTTGGCGTAGACCTTGTCCGAGGTGATCGCCAGCACCGCCTTCAGCCGCTTCTGAGCCCGCAGCGCCTGCAGCAGATGCACGGTCCCCATCACATTGCTGGCGAAGGTCGACACCGGGTCGGCGATCGCCGTGCGCACGATCGGCTGGGCGGCCATGTGCAGCACAAGGTCGATGTGGCTGCCCTTCAGCGCCGTCTCGATCGCCGCGGGATCGCGCAGGTCGACGATCCGCGAGTCGATCAGGCCCTCGACGCCGGCCAGCTCGAACAGGCTGGGCGTCTGGTCGGGCGCGAGCGCCAGGCCGGTGACGTCCGCGCCCAGCCCGTGCAGCCAGATCGCCGCCCACGAGCCCTTGAACCCGGTGTGGCCGGTCAGCAGGACCCGTTTGCCGCGCCAGAACGAGGCGTCTAGCGCCGCCACGGCGCCTCGCCGGACGCCCACAGCGCCTCGAGATTGTTCTTGTCGCGCAAGGTGTCCATCGCCGCCCAGAAGCCTTCGTGCGGATAGGCGGCGAGCTGGCCGTCGGCCGCCAGGCCCTCCAGCGGTTCGCGTTCGAAGATCGTCGCATCGTCGGCGATGCGGTTCAGCACGCTGGGCTCCACGACGAAGAAGCCGCCGTTGATCAGGCCGTTGTCGCCCGGCGGCTTTTCAATGAACCGCCGCACCGTGTCGTTCTGGATCTCCAGCGCGCCATAGCGGCCCGGCGGCAGGACCGCGGTCACCGTCGCCGCCTTGCCGTGCGCCTTGTGGAAGGCAAGCAGCGCCTTCAGGTCGACGTCGGACACCCCGTCGCCATAGGTCAGGAAGAACGGCTCATCCTTGTCGAGATAGTCGGCCACGCGCTTCACGCGGCCGCCGGTCATGGTGTTCTCGCCGGTCTCCACCAGGGTCACCCGCCAGGGCTCGTGTTTGGTGGCGTGGTACTCGATCGCCCCCTTGGCCAGGTCGACGGTCAGGTCGGCGTTGTGCAGCACGTAGTTGGCGAAATACTCCTTCACCACATAGCCCTTGTAGCCAAGGCAGACGATGAAGTCGTTGAAGCCGTAGTGCGAGTAGAGCTTCATGATGTGCCACAGGATCGGCCGCCCGCCGATCTCGATCATCGGCTTGGGCTTCAGGTGGCTCTCTTCCGAGATGCGCGTGCCAAGGCCGCCCGCCAGGATCACCGTCTTCATCGTCTCATCTATCCTGTCAGGGCGCGCGAAGCTGACGCCCTCTTACATCGCCGTGCGGGGCCTATGAAGCCCGATCCTCAAACGGCCCGCCTTGCACGCCGGGACGCACGGGGTAGCCATGACGCGCCATGAAAGACGCCGCCGCGGCCAGCACCCCCTCAGGGTTCGCGGCCAGAAGGTCGTGGCCGCCCTCGATCCGCCGGGACTCGACCATCGGGTGCGCGGCATAGGCGGCGAAGTCGTCGTCCGTCAGGATGCTGGGCGGCGAGCGGTCGATGCGCCGCTCCGGCAGCAAGGGCTCCGTGCCGGCGAGCAGCAGGGTGGGCGCCGAGATGCGGTCGAGAACCCAGTTGAACGGCGCGTCGAACATCGCCTCCAGCTCCGCGCTGACCTGCGTACCGCGCGCGCGGGCCCGCCGGATCGCGCGCTGCACGGGCCAGAGGTTCTCCACCGACAGCGGCGGATCCACCGCGATCACCGCGCGCGCCGGGATCGACATGGCGACGATCGCGCCCAGGCTCTCGGCGATGATCAGAGGCGGCCGGCTGAAGATGGTCGTCATCTCGCGAAAAGCCCGAATCCAACCCTCGATGGAGGTCTCGGCCAGCACCGGCGAAAAGGTATGGCCGGGCAGGTGGACGAAGCCGATGTCCTCGATCAGGTCGCGCCAGTGCAGGACATGGTTCGCCTGGCGCATGAAACCGTGGAACATCAAGACCCTCGGATCAGGGTGCGTGGCCGTGAAGACGATCTCACCTTCGCCGGTGACGACGGTGTAGTTCTTCAGGCCCTGGGCTCTGACGGTGGGCATCGCCGCTGTTAGGCCCGATCGGATTTGGGCTTGCAAGGCCTCGCGGGCCGGCGGAACCAAGGATGGGGAACCAGGGGAGGAACCCAGGACATGGCCGCCGATCCGAAAGTCGCCTTCATCGTCGCCGGCGTGCAGAAGGGCGGCACGACCGCGCTCTTCGACTATCTGGGCGACGAGCCGGGGCTGTCCCTGTCGCGCGAGAAGGAGGTCCACTTCTTCGACGACGAGGACCAGGACTGGGCGGCGCCGGACTACCGCGCCTATCACGCCCAGTTCGGGGCCGCCGATGGCCGGCTGCGCGGCGAGGCGACGCCGATCTACCTCTATTGGCCGAACAGCCTGGAGCGGATCGCCGCCTACAATGCGGCGGTCCGGCTCATCGTCATGCTGCGCGATCCGGTCGAGCGCGCCTGGTCGCACTGGAAGATGGAATATGCCCGCGGCGTGGAGACGAAGCCCTTCGCCTGGTGCATCCGCGAGGGCCGCCAGCGGCTGTTCGCCGGCGAGCGGCCCCGCGCCCAGCCCTGGGGTTTCGACCGCGAGGTCTCCTATGTGGAGCGCGGCTTCTATGGCGAGCAGCTGGAGCGGGCCTTGCGCCTCTTCGCGCGCGATCAGCTGCTGATCCTGAAGTCGGCGGACCTGCGGGCCGACCCGGGCGCGACGCTCGGTCAGGTGCGCGCTTTCCTCGGCCTGCCCCAGGGCCCGGCGCCGGCGCACCGCGAGGTGCACGTGGGCCGCGAGATGGACTATGGCGCCGCCCCGACCGCGGCCGATATCGCCCACCTGCGGACCGTCTACGCGCGGGACGCGGAGCGGTTGGCGGATCTGGCCGGCATCCGCTTCGCCTAGACCCCAAGAAAGCCAGGGGGTGAAGGCCACAGTTTCGTCGCGCCCGCCCGCGAGGGTCCGGCGCCGTTGTCACCCAGGGAGGTCTTCCATGCGCCTGGCGCCGTCCGCCGCCGGCCTCGCCCTCGCCACCGGCATCGCGCTGGGCGGCCTAGGCGTCGCCCAGGCCCAGCCGCCCGCGCCGAAGCTCGCCTTTCCGGTGGCCTGCGAGATCGGCCGCAGCTGCGAGATCCAGCACTACGTCGACCGCGATCCCGGGCCCGGCCTGCTCGACTACCGCTGCGGACGCCGGACCGAGCCCGAACACGACGGCGTCGACATCCGGATCCTGGACATGGCCGCCCAGCGGGCCGGCGTCGACGTCCTGGCCGCCGCGCCCGGCCGCGTGATCGCGGTGCGCGATGGCGTGCCGGACGTCTCGATCCGCGCGCCCGGCGCGCCTTCGGTCGCGGGGCACATGGCCGGCAACCGGGTGGGCATCGCGCTGGGCGGCGGCTGGATCCTCGACTACGCCCACCTGGCCAACGGCAGCCTGAAGGTGAAGCTGGGCGACATGGTCGCCGTCGGGCAGCCGCTGGCGCGGGTCGGCCTGTCCGGGAGCACCGATTTCCCGCATCTGCATTTCAGCGTGCGCCACGACAACCAGGTCGTCGATCCCTTCGCGCCCGGCGCGCTTAGCGGCTGCGCCACGGAGGCGTCGTCCCTGTGGACCCCGGCGGCGGCGGACGCGATGCCCTACAAACGCGGCGCGGTGCTCAACACCGGCTTCTCGTCCGCCATGGTGGCGGGCCCCGCCATCGAGGCGCGCTCGGCGCCGCCGCCCAGCACCGACGCCGCGGCGTTGGTGGCCTACGCCCGGCTGATCGGCCTGGAGGCGGGCGACGTGGTGCAGGTCCGCATCTTCGGGCCCGATGGCAAGGTTCTGGGGTCGGGCACGCTCGCGCCGCTCGCGACCAATCGCGACGACGTGCCGGTCGCGCTGGGCCACAAGCGCCCGCCGCAGGGCTGGGTGCGCGGGGTCTATGCCGCCGTGGTCGAGGTCCGCCGCGCGGGCGCAATCGCGCTCAGCCAGCGATGGCAGACCACGCTCTGAGGAAGATCGTCCACGAACCACACGAACGGGTTCGCGCCTCGAGACTCCGCGGAGCGGAGGCTCAGTCTATTCAACCGCAGAGAACGCAAAGATCGCAGAGAAGCCGCGCCAATCGCACGGATGGTGCGGTCATGCTCTCCTCCGCGTTCTCTGCGTTCTCCGCGGTTTGCAAAAGGACTGCCCGCTGCGCGGGCCTCTCAGGTCGCGCCCCGTTTGTGTGGTTCGTGTGGTTCGTGGACAATTTCTCCCGCTTCAGGCTGGCGGCAACAGTTCGATGACGCCGAAGCGGGCGATCCACAGCAGGCCCCGGAAGATCGCCGGCTGTCGCCAGGCCGGGAAAAGCTCGGCGATCTCGCTCACCAGCGCGCCCGGGCGCGTGGCGAGCCAGCTCACGATCTGTTCGGACTCCTCCAGGGTCGGGCGGTTGATGCCGCCATAGGCGGCGAGCGGCCCCGACAGCAGCGGCTTGGCCGCCGGCCAATCGGTCCCCGGCGCCAGGGTCGCCCGCCAGTCCTTGGCCAGATGCCGGGTCGGATAGCTGGCGTACAGGCGGAAGGGGTCGGGCCGGAAGGGGTTGTTCATGATCCCCGGCGGGGCCGGGACGGCGGTGCGGCGCGCGTTCTGGTCGGCCCACAGCGCCTGGTACTGGGGCACGATCGCCGACCAGTCGAAGACCGAGCGGGCGCGGGCCTGCGCCTGGCCGCCGAGCTTGCGGCGCAGGTCGGGATTGCCGGCGAGCGCGCAGATCGCCTGCGTCGCCTGCCGAAAGTCGATGGCCGTGAGCTGGGCGGCGGCGGCGACGTAGTCGGTGTAGGTCCACCAGCCGTTGGCGTGCCAGTAGGCGAGATCGAAGCCGTCGCCGGGCGCCGGCGCCGTGGTGTCGATCGAGAAGCCGTCCTCCCCGTCGCGCACGGTGTCGCGATAGCCGTCCCAGTCGGTGACCACGCAGGGCAGGCCCGCGGCCATGGCCTCGACCGGCGTCAGGCCGTAGCTCTCCTGGATGTTGTCCGAAAAGCTGATGAAGAAGTCGGCCACCGACCAGATGGAATAGCGCACGTCCGGCGGGCGGCCGTCGACGACCAGATAGGTCACCGAGGGGCACAGCGCGCGGGTGGCGTTGTGATAGTTGGCCGCCTCGCCGTCGGTGCCGGCCCAGCCGGAGTTCACCCAGTAGATCGGCTGGCCGAGTTGCTGGGCGGCCTTTTCGAGGGCGATCGCCATCAGCGCGGGGTTCATCTTCTCCGCGGCGTTGAAGCGGCCGACGAAGAGGGCGACCAGGGCGTCGTCCGGAATCTCCAGGCGCTCGCGCCAGGCCTTGCGCTGGGCGGGCGTCGCCGCGAAGGGCGCCGTGTCGACGCCCAAGGGGATGGTCACCCGCTGCGGCTCCGGCCGGCCGCGCGGGCCATAGTCGGCGGCCAGGTAGTCGCGCACGCCGTCGAGCTGGGTCTCGACGCTGGCCCGCACCGCGCTGGAGGTGCAGATCAGCGCGTCGTGATCCTGCAGCGGCGACAGCAGCAGGTTGGAGATATTGTCCATCGTCCGCGGCGTGGCCGTCGTGTGGGTCAGGCCGCAGATGGAATAGGCGTGGGTCCCGTAGGGATGGCGCGCCCAGGCCTCCTTGTCGATGGTCGGCTCGGGCAGGTTGGCCACGCCCACCTCCGACAGCAGGCCGCGCTGGCTGGCGTTCAGCCAGCGGTAGGGCTTGTCGATGGGAGCGACCTGGCGCACCGCCGCGTCGAGCTCGCCAAGCTCCGTGCCGCTGTATTGCCAGAAGAAGAACTGGTCGACATCGGCGTGGCGGATGAAGCCGCGCAGGAAGCTTTCGCCGGCCGACTGCCGTCCGAGCAGGTTCGGGCGGTCGGTGACGAAGGCGTCGGTATGCAGCAGGAGGGCTGCGTTGCTCATCGCGATGTGGCCGCCGGAAGGCGCCTTTGGCTTGGCCGGCCCGGTCAGGCCGCCGTCTGATGGGAAGGGGTCTTAAAGAATTCCCGGCCGGAAAAGAACAGGCCGCAACGGAATAGGGCGCAAAAGAAAAGGGCCGCCCCGAAGGGCGGCCCCAGACTTTTTCGTCGAAGCTGAGCTTAGCTGCCGACGATGTTCGTGAAGTCGATGTCGGCGAGAGTCTTGCCGACCAGGGTCACCGCGTCGTCAGCCGTGGTGATGTGGCCGTCCGCGTTGGTGTCGGCGAACACGATCACATCGCTGCCAACCTGCACCGCGACGTAGATGCCGGAGCCCAGGTGGTTGTTGGCCTGAGCGACCGCGTCGTTGAAGTCGGTGCCGACGGTCTCGATGTAGTTGGAGACCGAGCCCGCCGCGAAGGGCGTCGGGGTGGCCATCGCGTTGGTGAACTCCAGGAAGTTCGTCGGCGCCGCGGTGGTGCCGCCGGCCCAATCCCGGATCTGGTCGATGCCGGTGGCGCCAAGGCCCACACCCGCCGTCGACGCACCGCCCGAGACCGGCGAGTCGCCCGTCGCGAAGGTGAACAGGTCACCGCCGCCGCCGCCGGAGAGGACGTCGCTCCCGCCAACGGCATGGCCGCCCGCGTGGATGATGTCGTTGCCGGTGCCGCCGGTGATGGTGTCGTTGCCGGCGCCAGCGACGATGGTGTCGTTGCCGTCACCCGCGTCGATGCTGTTGTTGCCGCCGGCCGTCGTGATCGAGTCGTTGCCGATGCCACCCGTGATGGTCGAGTTGCCGGTGCCCGAGAAGATCTTGTCGTTGCCGTCGCCGCCTTGGAGGTTGTCCTTGCCGGTCGCGGTGTGGGCGTCGATCGTGTCGTTGCCCGCATCGGTCGTGACGGTGTCGTTGCCGGCCGCGGCGATCGTCACCGAGTCGTTGCCGTTGCCGCCGTCGATGTTGTCCTTGCCGCCAGCCGCTTCGCTGACGGTGTCGTTGCCGTCGCCGCCAACCACGGTGTCGTTACCGGCGCCGAGCAGGATGCTGTCGTTGCCGGTTCCGCCGTCGATGTTGTCATCGCCCGCGGTCTGAAGGTGCATGTCGATCTTGTCGTTGCCGTCTTCACCCTTGATGGTGTCGTCGCCGAGAGCGCCCGTGCCGACGATGGTGTCGTCGCCAAGGTTGCCGTCGATCAGCTTGTTGCCGGCGCCGGTGACCGAGATCGAGTCATCGCCTTGGCCGCCGAGCAGGGTGTCTCCGCCGGTGCTGCTGTCGGTGATGGTGTCGTCGCCGGCGTTGCCTTCGATGAAGCTGGCGGTGGTCGAGCCGGTCAGGTCGATGGAGTCGTTGCCGTCGCCACCCGTCAGGCTGTTCAGGCCGGTCGAGCCGACCAGGGTGTCGTTGCCGATACCGCCGTCCATGGTGTCGTTGCCGGCGACGCCGGAGGCGGTCAGGCTGTCGTTGCCGCCAACGCCGGCCAGGCTGTCGTTGCCCCCCGTACCCGCGTTCAGGGTGTCGTTGCCGAGGTCGCCCGACAGGATGTCGTTGCCGGCGCCGCCAGTGATCTGGTCGTTGCCTTGGCCACCCAGCAGGGTTTGGGTCGTCGAGGTGTCAGCGCCCACCGCAGTGATGGTGTCGTCACCCAGGTTGCCTTGGGCGAAATTGTTGCCGCCGCCGACAAAGATGGAGTCGTTGCCTTGACCGCCGAAGATGGTGTCGTTGCCATCGCTCGACAGGCCGTTGCCGGCCACCGGGTTGCCGTTCGTGTCGAGGCCGCTGCCGACCAAGGAGTCGTTGCCCTGGTTGCCTTGGATCAGGTCGCCGCCTGCGCCACCAACCATGGTGTCGTCGCCAGCGCCACCGAACAAGCCATCGCCCTTCGAGGTCGCATTGAGCACCGCCGCGGCGCCGCCGCCCGAACTCACAATGTCGGTATCGTTCCCGCCGACGGCGTCGACGCCGACCACCAGGTCGGAACCGTCGGGGAAGATCACCGCGTGGCCAGTCAAGCCAGCGCCTTGCAGGCCCGGGCCGAAGGTGACGGCCCTGCCGTCCGAGTTGTCGATCAGAGTGATGGTTTCCGGCACCAGCGCGGTCGGCTGGGTGTAGAGCACCGTCATCAGGTGGCCGGACGAGGTCGAGTTCGTAAAGACGAGCTGGTCGCCGCCCGCCGTATTGAACGTCGCCGCCTGCGCCGCGGTGATGGTCTCAAAGAAATAAGTCGCCATAGATCTCTCCAGTCTGTGTCACACGAACCCCCGGAATGTCTGACCCCCATCCCCGATGAGGCAGTTCCGGCGATCCATTTATCCCACGCGCCATAGCATGGCTGCGGCGCAGGTTAAACGAGCCCGAGGAAGACCTATCGGATGCCCGCCATTTACGCAACAGCAAAAAGGCCGTGGATTCCTTCCACTTACGCCCTGTTACCGAGACGCATCTATTGGTCCGAGAGGGCTCCGCGGAGGGTGTCGGTGATCGGCGAGATGAGCGAGCCCATCACCGTCTTCTTGCCACTCACCAGCGATACCGACGCGGGCATCCCGGGCGTGATCTCGGTGTCCTTCTTGAGCTTGGTGAGCTCCTTCGGATCGACCCGGATATCGGCCCGGTAGAAGGACACGCCGGCCTTCTCGTTGGTGATCTTGTCGGCCGAAACCATGGTGATCACGCCCTTCATGGGACCGTGCCAGCGCTGATTTAAGCCCGTCAGGCGCACCTGCGCCTCCATGCCCACGTGCACCTTGTTGATGTCCTGCGGCTGGACCTGGGCGGTGATGATGATCGGCGCATTGGCCGGCACCACGTCCAGCAGCGTCTCGCCGGAACCCGTGACCCCGCCGTTGGTGAACTGGGTGAGGTTGAAGACATAGCCGTCCACCGGCGCGCGCACGACCGTCTGGTCGAGGCTCTCCTTGGCCGCGGTGAGGCGCGGCGCCGCGTCGGTGAGCCGCGCCTCAGCGTCGCGCAGGCCTTCGGCCGCCTGGCTCGTGCGGGTGTCGCGATTCTGCGCCATCTGCATGCGCGTCTCGCCCAACTGCTGGTGCAGGCGGGCGACGTCGGACTGCAGGGAGCCCTTGTGGGCCACCAGGTCGGCGACCGCGCGTTTTGCGTGCAGAATCATCGGCAGGGGCGCGAAGCCCTTGTTGTACAGGGTCTCGTAGCCATCCAGTTCCTGTTGGGCGTACTGGATCGCCTCATCGGTCGACTTGACCTGGATTTCCTGGCCGTCGATCTGGCTCTGGATCTGGTCGAGCCGCTGCTGCAGCACCGAGTTCTGGCTGGCGAACAGTTGGGCGCGGGTGGTGAATAGCACCTGCTGGTCCCGAATCATCCCGGCGACCCGCGGATCGGACATGCGGGCCATCAGGTCGGCGGGGAACTCCGGCGCGGCGCGGCCGGTGGCCTCGGCGCTGAAGCGGGCGACCTGGGCTTCTTCCATGTCGTACTGGTTCTGCAGCACGTCGTAGGCGGCGCGCGGCTCGACGTCGTTGTAGAGGATCAGCGGCTGGCCGGCGCGGACGTGCTGGCCTTCGTGCACCAGGATCTGGCGGATGGTGCCGGTATCCTTGTGGCGCACGGTCTTCTTGTTCGATTCGACGCGCACCTCGCCCTGGGTCGAGACGCCGGTGCTGAGCGGGCTGAGCGACGCCCAGGTCCCGAGGCCGATCACCAGCACGCCGATGACGGCCGCGCCGACGATCATCGGCCGGCGCAGGCGCTGTTGCAGCACCGGGTCGATCGGCAGCCTGTCGTCGCCGAAGGTCGGGGCGACGTAGGAGGAGCGGATGGGGGTCAGGTCGAGTTTCATCGTCCGGCCTCAACGGCGCGCACTTCAGTCGGTTTCATCAGTCGGCTCATCACCTGGTCGCGCGGACCGAACAGCTCGATGCGGCCTTCCCGCAGGACGAGCATCTTATCGGCGGCGCGGAAAATGCTGGGTTTGTGGGAGATGATCACCACGGTGGCGCCGTTGGCCTTCATGGCGTCGATGGCGCGCATCAGGGCGTCCTCGCCCTCGGTGTCCAGGCTGGCGTTCGGCTCGTCGAGCACGATGAAAGCCGGGTTGCCGAACATGGCGCGGGCCAGGCCGACGCGCTGACGCTGGCCGGCTGAAAGCGTGTGGCCGTCGTCGCCGACATCGGTGTCGTAGCCCTTGGGCAGGCGCAGGATGAGGTCGTGCACGCCGGCCAGCTGGGCGGCGGTGACCACGTCGGCGTCGCTGGCGTCGTTGCGGAAGCGGGCGATGTTGTCACGGATCGAGCCGGCGAACAGTTCGGTGTCCTGCGGCAGATAACCGACGTAGCGGCCGAAATCGGCGCGCTCCCAGGAAAACACGTCGGCGCTGTCCAGCCGGACCATGCCGTTGTTGGGCCGCCAGATGCCGACCAGCAGGCGCGCCAGCGTCGACTTGCCGGCGCCCGACGGGCCGATGATGCCCAGGGTCTCGCCGGCCCCGACGGCGAAGTTGATGTTCCCCAGGAGCAGCTTCGTGGCTCCGGGCGGCGCGAAGTTCAGATTCTCGACAGTGAGCTTGCCGTTCGGACGCGGCAGCGCGGTCGACCCTCCCGACGGCTCGGCCTTCGACAACAGCTGCATCAGCCGGGCGTGGGCGCGGACCATGTTGTTCAGGGGGTCCCAGGAGCCCACGATCTTCTCGATCGGCGCAAGCGCGCGGCTGGCCAGGATCATGTTGGCGAACAGCATGCCCTGATGGATCTTGCCCTTGATGATCAGATAGGCGCCGATCGCGATGATCAGCACCTGGATCCCCATGCGCACCGCCTTGATGATGTCGGTGAAGGTGTTGGAGACCTCGGCGGCCGAGGCGCCGCGCTCGATGGCAACGGCCCGGTGGCGGGCCCAGGAGCCGCCGAGCGTCGGCAGCATGCCCATGGCGCGCACCACTTCGCCGTTGCGCAGCGCTGCGTCGGTGAAGGCGTAGCTGCGCAGCTGGCCGTCGCCGGCCTCCCGCTGGATCGGGCGGATGATCCGCTCCTGCGTGAGCGCCAGGCCCAGCAGCACCAGAGCGCCGACCGTGGCCAGGATGCCGACCGGCAGCGCGACAATGTACAGCGCGATGATGAAGACCGGGATCCACGGCACGTCGAAGAACACCGCCGCGGCGGTGCCGGTCAGCGTGGAGCGGAAGCTGTCCAGGTCGCGCAGCGCCTGGGCGCGGGCGGCTTGGTCGCCGCGCACCGAGGCGTCGAACAGGGCCGAGAACACCTTGCCGGAGACCCGCTGGTCCAGCATCACCCCGTAGTTGATCAGGATGCGCGCCCTGAAGTCGTCGATGGCGCTGGACACCGCGAAGACGAAGAGCGTGATCGCACTCAGCACGATGAGCGTCGGAAGGCTCTGGCTGATCAGGATGCGGCCGTAGACCTGATAGGTGTACAGCGGCAGCGCCAGATACAGCACGTTCGAGAAGAAGCTGAACGAGGCGGCGACCGCGAACGGATGCTTCCCGTCCGACAGGGCGCGGGTCAGCACGTTGTCCGGTTGATTCGTGAGAAAGCTGAATATCTTCATGCGCGCCGAGCTTTGCCGTCCGTCCGTACCGTCAAATTATACTTAAGAGATCGTCTAAAAGGATGAACGTGGCGCGAAGGCCGCCGCTCGAAGATCACCGGTCCCGCAACGCCCGGAGCGGGCGGAGAGATGCGTGGGGCCTCTCTCCGAGTCAATGCCGCGCCTGCCAAGGCGTGCGCGACCCATGCTAGAAGCCGTCCGGTCGCGCGAAACCTCGGCGCGGCCGCCCAAGGCTGGGCCGGGAGTTCGAATGTCTAGGGTCGCCATTGTGGGGAGCTGCATAAGCCGTGATCTGTGGCGGTTCCGTGGCGGGTTGGTTGCGAAGACGGCGCCGGATGAGCTCCCCCCGATGCTGTACGTCTCACGAACCAGCATTCCGAGCCTTTTTGCCACACCCCTCGCCGGTTTCCGCCCGGCCGCCAGGCCGCCCGCGGCTCTGCGGCCACAGCCGCACCGGGCGCTCGTCGCCGACCTGCGCAAGACCGCGCTCGCCGAGCTGGTGGCGTTTCGCCCCACCCATCTGATCTTCGACTTCATCGACGAGCGCTTCGACCTGTTGTCGGTGGGCCAGAGCCTCATCACCGACAGCTGGGAGCTGGAGGCCAGCGGCTACCGCCGGCAGCCGGCCTTCCGCGGCGCCCGCAGCATCCCGCGGCTGTCGGCGGCCTGCGACCGGCTGTGGCTGGAGGCGGCGGCGGAGCTTGCGGCCTTCATCCGCGCCACGCCGCTGGCGCGGGCGAAGCTGATCCTGCACTCGGCGCGCTGGGCCGAGCGGCGCCGCACCGCCCAGGGACGCGAGGCCCGCGTGGCCGGGGTCGAGATCCTGCCGGGCCAGGCCGCCGATATCGGCCAGCACAATGCGCTGCTGGCCCGCTACGAGGCCGCGTTCGCGCAGCTGATGCCGCCGATGGCGCGGGTTGAAGCCACGGCCCAGCGGCTGGCCGACGACGAGCATCTCTGGGGCCTGAGCCCCTTCCACTACGTGCCGGCCTACTACGGCGAGATCTGGCGCCAGCTGGCCGACCTCGGCCTGCAGCCGGCGCTGGCGGCCTAAGCCTTCACGGCCTTGCGCGCCCAGTGCTCCAGCGGGGTCATGCCCTGCGCAACCAGCTCGGGGCTCTGCGCCAGATAGGCCGCGGTCGGGAACCCCGGCCGCGCCTCGGCCACCGCCCAGGCGCCGCCCTGCAGATAGTCGACCAGCGGATTGGCCCCCGGCGCCAGACCCGCGCCGCGGGCCTTGACGTAGTGGACGGTGTCGAACCAGGGGCTGGGCGAGCGGCCTTCGGCGGCGCCGCTGGTCAGGAAGTGCGACAGCGGCTCGAACCCCGCCTCGGCCACGTCGGCGTACTGTTCCAGATACCAGGCCGGATCGACCAGGGGATGCGGCGTCAGGCCCGTGCGCCAGCCGAGGGTCGTATAGTGGGTCAGGGGCGCGATCTCGCTGGCCGTTCGCGGCATCTGGCGGCGGTACCATTCCGGATCGAACAGCGGATGCGGCGAAAGGCCATCGCGCCAGCCGATCCGCACATAGTGGCTGACCGGATCCTCATGCGGCGCAAGCCGCGGGTCCTGGCCCAGATAGTAGGCGATGTTGAACAGCGGATGCGGGTCGCGACCGCGCACCGCGCCCTGCCGCACGAAATGCTCCAGCGGCGTGCCGGACGATCCCCGCAGGTCGGAGGCGTTGGCCTGGATGTAGTGGACCGGATCGAACAGCGGGTGCGGCGAGCGTCCCTCGACCGCGCCGCGGAACAGGTAGTGGACCAGCGGCGCCAGGCCCTTGTCCGCCGTATCGGGGTAGCAGGCCATGTACCAGACCTGGTCGAACAGGGCCGGCGGCTGCGCGGTGGGGTCCGCGCCGCGCCGCGCGTAGGCCGCCATCTCCGCGAGCCCGCCCGCGCCGCGCCAGACCCCCGTGCGGGCGATCAGCAGCGCGTCGCCCCAGACGCCCAGCCGAAGCAGCAGACGCTCCAGATGGCTTTCGTACCGGCCGTAGCCGCGGATCGCCTCGCCGGCGGTTTCGGCGAAGTGCTGGCGGGTGATCTGGGCGCGGACCCGGGCGTCGGCCTCGGCGCGCGCCCTCAAGGCTTCGGACAAGGCCAGCGTCAGCTCGCTGCGGGTGAGCGCCTCGCGGACCTGCGCCTGGTGGGCGAGGCTGTGCGCCAGAGCCAGGTCGGCGCGCAGCCCGGCGACCCGTTTGGCCACGGCGACGGCCTTGGCGGCCACCTCGGTGGTCGGCGGCGAGTCAGCGGGTTTCGGCGCGGGCGCGGCGGTCTTGGCCATGGCGGTTGTCTCGGGCTCGCGTCTACGCCTGTCAAGGCGACGAACGTTCAGAGCCCTTCACGCTCCAGCCACTGGGCGTAGCCGCCCTCGCCGGCCGCGAACGGATCGGGGAAAGCGGCCTGCAGGTCGGTGCGCTGGCGGTAGAGGACGCGGTGCGCCTTCTCGATCGGCGCGCCGTCGGAATAGGCCCCGAACGCCCACCAGCGCTCGGGGATCGCCGCGTCGGTCGCCGCGGTCACCTGGCGCTTGTACCAGCTCCACACCTCGTAGACCGGGTAGTTGGTGGCGCCGTATTTCTTGGTCATGGCGTCGCCCATGGGGCCCAGCTTGGTGAAGTGCCAGAAGCGGAGCGGCGCGCCGTTGACGGTCACCTGCCCGTCCTTGCCGACCGCGAGCTTGCGGGTCGAAAGGTTCCAGCTGGCGACGTTGTAGCCGGGATCGCGGACCACCTTGACGCGATCGAACAGCGCCGGGACGTGATCGCACCAGCGCTGGTCCACGAAGAGGCCGGCCGGCATGTCGTCGTAGCACCAGTCCAACAGCCGGTCGTTCCACCACTTGGCGAACCGGGCGCCCTCGCCGGTGGTGCGGATCGCCACGAAGCCCAGGTTGAAGATGCCGGTGCGGGAGGCCGACAGGTCGTTGTCGGCGATGGCCTCGGCGGTGACGTTGGGGTCGATCAGGTGCGGGGTGAGCAGGATGTCGTGCTCCTCCAGCATCGCTTCCAGGGGGCTCAGGCTGGCGAACAGCGCGGTGTCCGGGTCGAGGTAGATCACCGCGTCGGCGCCGGAGCTGCAGGCCTGGTGGATGAACGGCCCTTTGACCGCGGTGCAGACCTCGACCACGTCGTGCTTGAAGAGCCAGCCCTGGAAGTCGGCGATGCCCAGATCTTCGGCCCAGACCACCCGGTCGAAGGGCTCCTTTGACGGGTCGAAGCGGAAGCCGGCCGGCGGCCTGTCGGTGATCAGGGCCACCAGCTCCCAGTCCGGATGGAAGCGGCGCAGCGTCTGGTAGAGCACCCGGGCGCGGTTCAGGTAGGAGAAGGTGAAGCTGGAATAGCAGAGCACCTTCATTTGGCGCCCTCCAGCAGGTCGACCGTCAGTGCGCTGAACGCTAGGTCGTAGACCAAGGGCTGGCGCGCCGCGCGCGACAGGTCCGCCAGGTCGCCCGCCTCGAAGGCGGCGGCCAGCGCGTCCTCGCCCTCCAGCACCACGCCGTGGCCGCCCTCGGCGACGAAGGCCGCCACATTGCCGCTGTCCGGCCCGGTGATCACCGCGGCGCCCGCGGCGACGGCCTCATAAGCGATGAACGAGAAGGTCTCGCGGCACAGCGGCCAGATCAGCACCGCGTCGATCTCGTGGGTCTCGATCGCCTGCTGCATGGCGCGCGGCGCGGCCTCGGTCACCGTGACCTTGTGGAACTCCACCGGCAGGCCGGCCGGGCTGCGGCCGCCCAGATGGATGAACCGGTAGCGCGGATCATCGGCGTGCCGGGCCACCAGATCGCGGAAGATCTCCCAGCCCTTATGGGCCGCCGGCATGCCGGCGTAGGCGATCCGCAAGGGGCGGTCGGCGGGCGTCGCGGGCGCGGGGCCGCGCTCGACCAGGCGGGCGTGCGGCAGGACGATCTCGCCGGCGTTCGGATAGCCCGCCCTCGCCTTCCAGAGATCCAGGGTGACCTGGGCCGGCGCGACCACCGTCAGGCTCAGCCGCTCGAACAATCGCTCATGTTCCGCCACGTGCCGCGCGCGCCACGGGCCATAGACACAGATGCCGCAGGCCTGGCTCTCCGGCGGCGGCGCGGCGCAGTCCTCCACGTCGTTGCGCATCAGGTGGAAGCCGGCGCAGACGCTGGCGAAGTCATGCAGCCAGAAGAATCCGGCGTTCAGCCCGGCCGCGGCTAGGAGGTCGGCGGTCTCGCCGGCGTTGTGGCCCAGGAGGCTGTGGATCGCGAAGCTGCGCTTGCCGCTCTTCACCGCGCCCGCCGCCTTGGCCACCGCGGCGATCACCGTCTTGGGCGAAAAGACGCCGAGCGCCTTGCCGTTCAACAGCACGCCCAGATGACCGTCCTCGCCACGCACCCGCACCACCGGCCAGGGCTTGGCGGGGTAGAGGTGCAGGTGGTCGCGGCCCAGCGCCGCGATCCGCGCGTCCTCGCGCTGCAGGCAAAGTTGCACGCCGCCGGTGTTGGTCGTGTAGTCGTCGTGGCTGAAGGTCACGTGCAGATGGCGCAGCGCCGTCTTGGCCTGGGCCAGCCCCTTGGCGAGCGCCGCGGCGGTCCCGAGCTTCAGCTTGGCCTCGGCGCGCGCAACGCTCGCCACCCGCGCCTCGACCGGGACCAATCGCTTGATGAGCTCGTAGCGGAAGCCGAGGTCGGTGCGCGCCGCGCGTCCCTCGGCGCGCCCGGCGCCCAGGAAGTGCACGAACGGATTGATGTCGGCCGCGGCGATGTCCGGATAGCTCTCCAGATAGTCCTTCACCGAAAACGTCGGGGTCGGGTCGCGCCCTTCGCGCCAGCCGCTGGCCAGGAAGTGGTCCAGCGGGTCGACCCCGGTCTTGGCCACATCGACGTTGCTGGCCAGGTAGAAGGCTGCGTCGAACTCCCCGGCCGCCAGGGTGCGCTCGCGGTGGCGTTGAGCGGCCTCCTCGGCCACGGCGTCGGCGGCCTGGCCTTCGCCGAGCAGGGTCTCGAAATTCCAGGCGGGCTCCTCGCCCCGGCGCGCGCGGCGCAGCAGGTAGTCGTCGGCCAGCACCGAGCGGACGATCTCGCGCCCCTCGCGGCGGCCGACCGTCAGATAGTGATGCAGCGGGTTCCAGCCGGCCTTGGCGACCTCCGGATAGGCCTCCACATAGGCCCGCGTCGAGAACCAGGGCGCGGGGTCGCGCCCCTCGCGCCAGCCGCTGCCCGCGTAGTGATGGATGGGATCGAGCCCGCTCTCCGCCAGGTCCGGATTGACCGCCCGGTAGAAGGCCCCGTCGATCGCGGTGGCGATCACGCGCTGCACCTCTTCAGGTGACGAGCTTGGCGACATCCTGGCGGGGGCCACGACGGCCATGCGGTGCGATTTCCTCTGCAGCAGAAGGGCTTCTGTGCAACAGAAGGGCCTACCGATCAACCGGGCGGGGAGCTTGCGGCGCCGAGCGTCCCTGCGTACAGCCAAGGCCCTATGAGCACCGCCAAATCACCTGCGACAACGTCCGAACGCACCGCCTATCTGGTGCTGGGCATGCACCGTTCGGGCACCTCGGCGGTGACGCAGGTGCTGGCGCTGGCCGGCGCGTCCCTGCCGGAAAACGTCATGGCCGGCGACGAGCACAACGCCAAGGGCTACTTCGAACCCTGGAAGATCGCGCTGTTCAACGACGGACGCCTGCGGGCCGGCGGCGCGGCCTGGGACGACATCTTCGCCTTTCCCTATCGCCCGCTCAGCCTCAAGGCCGAGCGGACCTGGCTGAACCGCGCCGAGGCGCTGTTCGAGGAGGAGTACGGCGAGGTCCGCTATCCGCTGCTGAAGGACCCCAGAGTCACCGTCCTGATGCCGTTCTGGCGCACGGCGCTCACTGAACTGGAGGTCGGCGCGCGTTGCGTGATCCCGGTGCGCCATCCGCTGGCGGTGGCCGGATCGCTGGCCCGGCGCAACGGCTTTGCGCCGGAGAAGTCGGTGCTGATCTGGAGCGCCTACATGCTGGCGGCGGAGGCCTACACCCGCGACCTGCCGCGCGCCTTCGTCAGCTACGACGGCCTGCTCAAGGACTGGAGGGCCGAGGTCGCCCGGATCGAAGCCGCCCATGGCGCGCCGCTGCCGAAGATGACCGAGGCCGCCGGCAAGGCCATCGACCGCTTCCTGACGCCGGAGCTGCGCCACAACGAACAGGCCGGGGGCCTGAAGGACCTCGGCTGGGCGGGCGCGCTGGCCGGTCAGGTTCTGAGCTGGTTCGAGACCGCGTCCGCCGGCGCGGCGCCGGGCCCCGCGCCCCTGGACAAGGCCGCCCGCGAGTTGGCCAAGCGCGGCCAGGACATCGGCGTGCTGGTGTCGCCGGCGACCCGCGATCTCGACGCGGCGCGCGCCGAACTCCTCGAGGTGCGCCAGCGGCTCGCCTACGAGGAAGGCCAGCGGCAGCGCCTGCAGGCCGAGGTCGACGCCCTGCGCCGCGACGCCGCCGAAGCCAGCGCGCGGCTCGATTCCATCCTGGCCGACGGCTGAGCTAGGGACGCCGAGCGCGTGGCCAAGCCCGCCGATCCCGCCGCGTTCATCGAACAGCGCCGCGCCGCCCGCGAGGCCGAGGTTCAGCGCGGCGAAGACCGCTGGAAGGCCTTTCAGGCCGCCAACCGCAAACGCTACCAGCGCCCGATTGAGCGTTCGCGGGTCGTCAGCCGTGGGGTCATGTTCAACAATGTGCTGGCGCGGGCTAAGAGCCCTGGGCGGATGCTCCTTCTGAAGGCGCGCAACGTCTGGAACGAGCGAATCGAAACGAGCCTCGGCTCGATCCCCGGTCCGACCGCATCCCTCTACGACTATGTGGCTGCCGGGCCGAACGCCTCGTTCCAGCCTCGGGCCCTCTTCGATCAATGCTGGTACTTGGATCGCGCGCCGGCTCTGGCTGGCAGTCAGTGGGCGCCGCTGGCGCACTATCTCGTGGTCGGCGACGGCCATAACCTCAGCCCTCATCCGTTACTCGACGCACCGGCTTATCGCGCCCGCCAAGGGGCGCTGATGAGCACCAAGCGAATGACGGCGCTTGAACACTTCCTCTTCGAAGGCGCGGCGGCGGGCGCAAACCCGCATCCCCTCTTCGACGTCCGCCACTACGTCGGCCAGTCGGACGAGTTGGCGGCGAGTGGCGAGAACCCGCTGATCCACTATTTGCGCGCCGGTTGGCGCGAAGGGCTGGAGCCGCATCCGCTGTTCGCCGGCGCCTGGTACCTGGAGCGCAATCCCCACGCCCAAGCCGCCGGCGTCGCGCCCCTGCTGCACTACGTGACCACCGGCGCCGCCGAAGGGCTGGACCCGCATCCGCTGTTCGAGACGGTCCACTATCGCCGCCAGCGCCACGGCGGGACGCGGGGCGACGCGCTCGTCGACTACCTGGCCGCCGGGGCGCGGGCGAAGAAGAGCCCGACGCCGCACTTCAACCCGGCCTATTATCTGGAACAGGCGGGCGACCGGCCGCTGGCCCACGCCAACCCGCTGCAGCACTACCTGACGCTCGGAACCTACGAAGGCCTGTGGCCGGCGCCGGACTTCGACGAGGCCGGCTATTTCGCCGCCCACCCCGACGCCGCCGCGACGGGCCTGAGCGGCCTGGAGCACTGGACCCGCCAGCGCACGCAGCGGCCGCTCCCCGGCGCGCCCGCCGGCCGGGTGGTCTCCGCCGAGGCCCTGTTCGAGGACCTGCGCCGCGCGTCGGACCCGGACCCGGCGGCCTATGACAACGACGCCTTCGAGGCCCTGCGCCAGCCGCGCGGCGAGGCGGGGCCGCGCGAGCCGGTGCGGGTCATCGCCATCCGCCGCGCCGCCGCACCCGACTGGGTCGCCGTCGCCCGCGCCCTGCCCAATTTCCGCGGCCACCTGCAGCCGCGCCTGCCCGCCGACGGCTTCACCGACCCCTCCGATCCGGCGAGCCTCGCCCGCGACGTGGCGCTGGCGCAACGCTATGGCCTGGGCGGCTTCTGCCACGAGGTCGCCAGCCTAGAGGCGGCCGCGGCCATGGCCTCCGCCAAATTCCCCTTCTGCCTGGCCTGGACCGGCGGCGCGGCGCGGGCGCTTCCCGCGCTGGGCGCGCCGCACGCGATCCGCGTCGAGGGCCGGTCCGTCCTGCTGCTGCCGGCCGACGCTGACTTGGCCGCCTGGCGCAAGACCGGCCAGCTCTTCCTGATCCAGCGCGGCGGCGCGCCCGTCGCCGGTTTCGACGCGCATCTGAGCGACGGGGCCGAGCCCCGCGCCCCGGAGGGCCCGCCCGGCCCAGTGATCAACCCGGACTTCCGCGGCCTCATCCATGACGCGCTCACCCTGATCGGCGAGCGGATCGCCCAGCCCTTGAGGGCCGGCGCCATCCCGCTGGTCGTCGCCGCCCACGACACCACGCCCACGTCACAGGACGCGCCCAGGGTCTGGCAGGGCGCCAGTCCCGGCGCGCTGCAGGCCTGGCTGCAGGCCGCCGGCGACGCCGTGCGCGGCCGCCCGGCCGACCATCGCCTGGTCTTCGTCCACGCCTGGAACGACTGGGAGACCGGCGCCGCCCTCAGCCCCGACCTGCGCTTCGGCCACGGCTGGCTGGAGGCCGTCGCCAACGCCGCCGACGCGGACCTGCTCGCGTGAGCCCTGAGGTCACCATCGTCGGCTACCCCTTCCAGCCGACCGGCATGGCCGAGCACGCGCGCTCCACCTTCCGCGCCTTCCAGTCGGCTGGGATCACGCCGCGTCTGCTCGACGTCGCCGACGCCAACCGCGGCTACGACCCGGACCTGGAGCGCGACTTCGCCCCGCATCTGGTCACGACGCTCGGCGAGGGCGTGAACCTGTTCGGCGTCAACGGCGACGAGGCCGAACGCGTCATCGCCAAGGTCGGCGAGGCGGCCTTCGCCCGCGGCTACAACATCGCCTACCCCGCCTGGGAGCTGGCCCACTACCCCAAGGCCTGGGCCAAGGTGCTGGACCGCTTCGACGAGATCTGGGCGCCGTCCGCCTTCGTCCAGGCGGCCCTGCAGGAGGCGGTGACCAGGCCCGTCCACCGCATGCCGCTCCCGGTCGACCTGAAACTGTCCTCCTTCCTCGGCCGCCGGCATTTCGGGATTCCGGAGGAGGCCTTCGTCGCGGTGTTCTTCTTCGACTTCGCCTCCTTCGCCGACCGCAAGAATCCGGGCGCGGTGCTGGAGGCCTTCGAGCGCCTGGCCGCGCGCCGCCCCGACGCTCGCATCCACTGCGTGATCAAGTCGCGCGGCGGCCATGACATGGCCCCTCTTGATGGAAATTGGGCCCAGGACGCGCTGGAGGCCCGGCTGGCGGCGCTCGGGCCGCGCGCCCAGGCGATCTACGGCGACCTCTCCGACAACGAGATCAAGAACCTGGTCCGCGCAGCCGACGTGTTCGTCTCCCTGCATCGCTCGGAAGGCTTTGGGCGCGGCATGGCGGAAGCCATGGCCATGGGCCGCCCGGCCATCGCCACCGGCTATTCCGGCAACCTCGACTTCATGCCGGAGGGAACCGGCCTGCTGGTCGACTACGAGCTGGTCCCGGTGGCCCCTGGCGCCTATCCGCACGGCGAGGGGCAGATGTGGGCCGCGGCCTCGCCGGAGCACGCCTCCCGCCTGCTGGAACAGCTGCTGGACGAACCCGCGCAGGCTCGCGCCATGGGGGCCCGCGCCAAGGCCTTCATCGCCGAACACTACTCCACCGCAGCGCTTGGCCGCCGCTACCTCGAGCGCCTCGCCGCCATCGGCCGGGCCTAGGCCCTGCGCCAGCGCGGCGGGTCCAGCGCCACGTAGAGCAGGCTGACCATGGCGGCCAGGTCGAGCAGGTAGAGGTAGCGGTAGTCGCAGGCGACCGAGATCACCGCGAAGCTCGCCGCGAACAGCAGCGATCCGGTCAAGAGGCCGATGAACGCCCAGTCGGCCGCCTCGCGCCGGCGCAGCAGCAGCACGATCAGCCCCGTCGCCACCACCGCCCAGGTCAGGTGCGACAGGATCGGCGTGCCGTAGAACCGCTTGGCGTAGGCCTCGACGCCCTTGGCCTGCGGGCTGACCCCGCTCTGGATGTCGAGGTCGCGCAAGAGGTTGTCCGGCCCCATGACGCCGGCCTGGACCGGCAGGCAGAGCTCCAGCTTCGGGGTCAGGAAGACCCAGCGGAAGACGTCCAGCCGCTGCAGCGCATAGGCCGCCGGATAGTGCAGCATGATGCGGCGCCACTGGGCGTCCATCGCCGGATAGGGCACGTGCCACAGGGCGTAGCGGAACTTCACGTCGTTATCGAGGCTGTCGACCCGGCTCGCATCGTAATAGGCGGTGGCCTTGCCCTCGATCAGCGCCGCGGCGGCCGGATCGGCCTTGGCGATCTCCTTCAGCTTGAGCGTCGGGTGGTGCGCCTTGGCGCCGACGATGTCGTAGTGCTCGAGGACCTCCATGCCGAGGTCGGCCTTGAGCGCCGGAGAGGTCTGGGCCGGCTGGGCCACATGGTTCCAGATGAGCGCCACGGCGACCATGGCGGCGAACGCGCCCAGGCCCCAGCGCAGGCTGCGCCGCCAGCCGCCGCCGCGCACCGTCCAGGCGAAGACGCCCGCGCCGGCCACCGCCAGGATCAGCCCGTTCTGCCGCGCCAGCGCCGCCAGCGCCAGGCAGGCGACCGCGCCGGCGATCGCCCAGGTCGGCTTCTCCGCCCAACGCTGCGCGGCGTGCGCCAGCAGGATGAAGCCGGCCACCGACAGGTTGGCGAACAGCACGTCGCGCCAGACGATGCCCTGGTAGATCAGGAACTGCGGCGTCAGCACCACCAGCACGCCCAGCGCCACCGCCCACCAGGTCGCGCGCGGCCGAAGCCTGGTCAGCGACATCAGGCTGAAAAACAGGAGCGCCGCCGAGGCCGTCACATAGAGCCCGGTGCCCGCCACCAGATGGTCGAAGGGTTTCAAGACCCAGGAGGAGACCACCGGCGCCCAGGTCTGGCGGGTGTCGGTCCTGGCCTCGACCAGCGAGATCACCGAATCGTAGGACATCTGGCCGGGCGCATTGGCCGCGAGGCTCAGCAGCAGGCCGCCGAACATCGCCCAGCGGAACGCCCCACCCGCGCGGCTCTCGCCCTCTGGCCGAATCACCTCAGTCAAAACCCGCCTCGCTCCCCACCTCGCCTCACAGGTAAAAGGCCGCTAAGGCTGCGGCGCAAGGGAAACGAGACGGAGGAGCCTGGATGAGCGGCGCGCGCGACCTTGCGGCCCGGCTTGCCCGATTCCCCAAGACCCGTCCGGCGCTGCCGCCCAAGCTGGCGGCGATCTACACCCAGCAGTACCTGCAGAACCGCGGCGGCGAGACCCCGGCCGCGTCCCTTTCGCAAAAGCTGGAAAGCTGGCTGCACCGCCAGGTCGCCGCCGATGTGCGGGGCGCCGCGACCCCCGGCGCAACGCTCGAGCTCGGCGCGGGCACGCTCAACCAGCTCGCCTATGAGCCGGCGGGCGGCGCCTATGACATCGTCGAGCCGTTCGAGGCGCTGTTCCAGGGCTCGCCGCTGATCGGCGGCGTGCGCGACCACTACGCCGACATCCGCCAGATCCCGGCGAGCCGGCGCTATGCGCGGGTCACCAGCGTGGCCTCGCTCGAGCACATCTGCGACCTGCCGTTCGTGCTGGCCCGGGCGGCGCGCCTGCTCACCCCCGACGGGACCTTGCGCGCCGCGATTCCCAGCGAGGGCGGCTTCCTCTGGAAGGTCGGCTGGATGTTCACCACCGGCCTGGAGTTCCGCCTGCGCCACGGCCTCGACTACGGCCTGCTCATGGCCCACGAGCACGTCAACGACGCTCGTGAGATCGAAACCCTGGTCCGCGCCCTCTTCGAGGAGGTCGAGGTGAAGAGCTTCGGCCTCGGCCGCCAGCTCTCGCTCTACCGCTTCCTCGCCGCCTCGAAGCCCCGCCTCGACCTCGCCGCCGAATGGGACGCGCGGTTCGGCTAGGGTTCGGACCCATTCAGATAATTGAATTTATTAAATAACGTCATGGCCCGGCTTGTCCGGGCCACCCATGATCTCCGCGTCGACGGATAGGACGCAGCGGCGCCGCAGCGCTTACCGCGCGCGCCCGGTGTTCATGGGTCCCCCGGACAAGCCGGGGGATGACGATCAAAAAAGAAGCGCAGCGGTGATCGCGTTTTCACCCTAGTGGATCGTGTGCGTCGGCCTTTCCCGCCGCCAGGGCGTCGGCGGGTCCAGCGCGGCGTAGATCAGGCCGGCGATGGCGGCGACGTCGGTGAAGTAGAGATAGCGGTAGTCGCAGGCGATCGAGATGATGAAGAAGCTCGCCGCGAAGGCCGCCGCGGCGAACTGCATCGCCGCCATGGTCACGTCGGCGCCCTGCCGCCGCCAGAGCAGCAGCACCCCCAGCACCAGCGACAGGCCGGTGTAGAACACGTGGCTGTAGACCGGCGTGTCGAGGAACCAGCTGGCGTAGTTGTAGAGCATCACGTCGGACTGCACGTAGCGATGCTGCATCCCCAGCGGCGCCATCTTCTCGGCGGGCGCGTCGACGCCGACGTAGATCGGCAGGCACCAGTCGACCACCGGAGGGCTGAACACCCAGCGGAAGTCCTCGACCCGCACCCGCAGATAGAGCCCGGGATGCCTGAACACCAGGTCGCGCCACTGGGCGGCGAAGGCCTTGTCGCTGATCAGGTTCAGGCCCGCCTGGATGGCCGGATCGCGGTCGACGAAATCCACCCGGCGGCCGGAATAGTCGGCCTTGGCCCGCGACCTGACGATGGCCGCGGCGGCCGGGTTGGCGGCGCTGAGCTGGTCGACGCGGTAGGTCGGATCCAGCGCCATGGCCCCGATCACGTCGAAGCTCTCGACGATCCTTAAGCCTGTGCCGAGCGCGGTGTCCCTGGGCGCCTTGGGGGGCTCGGAGAGCGTGGTCTCCAGTTGGCCCACGACCACCAGGGCGACGAGCGCGCCGATCGCCCAGGTGAGCCCGCGCCGCCAGCGGCCTCTGGCGGTCGTTTGCGTGTCGTCGAAAGCGGCGATCCACCCAAGCGCCAGGGCCGCGAAACCGCCGGCGATGACGCCGTTCTGGCGGACCTGGGCCCCGGCCGCCATCAGCACCAGGGCGGTGATCAGGAGCGCCCAGCGCAGGCCGCGTCTTGGCCACACCTGGCCGGCCCAGGCCACCAGCACGAAGCCCGCCACCGCGCAGTTGGCGAACATCACGTCCTTCCAGACGATGCCCTGGTAGATCATCAGCTGCGGGGTGAGCACGGCGGCCGCCGCCACCGGGACCGCCCACCAGCTGGTCTTGGGGCGAAGCCCGGTGAGCGCCGCGAGCGCGCCGAAGAACAGCGCCGCGCTCACCGTCACATAGAGCGAGGTCCCGGGGATGAAGCCGTCGAAGAAGCCCAGCACCCAGGCGTAGAGCGCCGGGCCCCAGGTCTCGCGGATATGGAAATGCCCCTCATAGAGCTGCGCCACCGAGTCGTAGGAGAGGTGCCCCGGCAGGTTCGCGCCCAGCATGACCAGCAGGCCCGCGGCCAGCACCGCGCGAAACGCGGTGCGCGCGCCGACGTTGACCTTGATCTCGATGGTGAAGCCCCCGCTTCGCCGCCCACCGCTTCGCGGTTCTGAATCCCCAGCCATGGCAAGGTGGTACGGTGCGCCCCCGCCGAAGAGAAGCGCAAAAAGCGCCGCCGCTTGGCGGGGTCGGCCAATCATGGTGAGTTGCCGCCATGACCGCCCAGGCGCTCGCCATCCGGCCGGCCGGGACAACGCCGGACCTGCTCGACGCCTATAGCGCCCTGCTGAACGCCACCTTCGTCACCGGCAAGTTCAACCCCGCCGCGCTCGCCTGGCGCTACCGCGACAACCCCGCCGGCGCGGTGATCGGCGCCGACGCCTGGGACGGCGAGCGGCTGGCGGCCCACTACGTCGCCTGTCCGCTGGAGGCGCGGATCGACGGCGAGCTGGTGCGGGGCCTGGTCTCGCTGAACACCGCCACCCATCCGGACTATCAGGGCCGGGGCCTGTTCACGCGCCTCGCCGAGCACGCCTACGGTCTGGGGCGCGACGCCGGCTACGGCTTCGTCATCGGCGTCGCCAACGCCAATTCGACGCCGGGATTCCTCCGCAAGCTCGGCTTCCAGGACGCCGGGCGCCTGCACGCGGGCCTGCTCGCCAGCGTCCCCAGCCGGTTCGAACCGGCCGCCGTCCAGTATCAGGGCGCCTGGCGCGAGGACCTCCTGGCCTGGCGCCTCGCCAACCCCGACGGCCAGTACGTGACCGCGCGGCGGGGCGGCCTGACCTGCGTCTGGGCCAGGACCCATCTGCCGTTCGTCCGCTGCGGCGCCTTCCTGCCCTACAGCGGCGAACTCGCGGCCGTCGGCGCGGCGCCCCTGGCCGCCACCCTGTTCCTCGGCCTTGAGCCCCGCATGAGCCTCGCCCGCCAGGGCTTCCTGCCGATCCCCGACCGCCTGCGCCCCTCGCCGCTCAACCTGATCTGGCGCGCGCTCAGCGCCGCGGCTCCGGAGACGCTCAAGCCCGGCGCGGCGGCCATCAACTTCCTCGATTTCGATCCCTACTGATGACCGTCCTCTACGTCCTCGCCCACTTCGACGACGAGTACTGCAGCCTGCCGCTGATCGACGAGGCGCGGGCCGCGGGCCAGGACCAGCTGTTCGTCTACGTCGTCGACTATCCGAGCGAGACCGTCCGCGCGCACCGGCACGCCGAGAGCCGCCGTTTCCTGACCTGGCTGGGCGTCGACCCCAGCCGCGCCGTCCACATCGGCCAGCAATCCGGCGCGGTCGACGGCGCCCTGCACAAGTCGCTTCCCTCGGCCTACGCGGCGTTGGAGGCCGCGCTCCAGGGCGTCGAGGTGGAGCGGATCGTCTGCCCGGCCTGGGAAGGCGGCCACATGGACCACGACATGTGCGCGCTGCTGGCCTCCGAGCTCGCCGCCGCGCGCGGCGTCCCCGTCGAGATGATCAGCCTCTACAACGGCCAGGGCCTGCCGGCGCCGCTGTTCCACGGCGGCCGGCCGCTCGCCCACAACGGGCCCGTGCGGCGCTTCAAGCTGGGCGCCGGCGGCCTCTTCCGCTGGATGCTCGCGGTCCGGTTCTTCATCCTGCAGCGCGCCTGGCTGGGCCTCTGGCCGACCATGTTCTGGACCTACTGCACCCGCGGCTTCGGGGTCCAGCGGCTCGATCCGGCCCGGGTCCGCGAACGGCCGCACGAAGGCGTCCTGCTCTACGAGCGGATGTTCGGCGTGCCCTACGAAGAGGTCCGCGCCGCCGCGGACGCCTTCCTGGCGCTGCGCAGCTAGGCGACTCTACTTTCAGGAACCCAACGGCCCTCTTCCTTGAGACTCCGCGGCAGCGGAGGCTCAGTCCTTCAACACCAAGATCACCAAGGGCACGAAGACCACGAAGACGCCCTGCCTGTCTCAGCGCCGCAACTTCCGCCGGCCCCTTCGTGGTCTTCGTGGTCTTTGAGGTCTTCGTGTCGCCTTGGTGTTCTTGGTGCTCTTGGTGGTTTGAAAAGGGACTGCCCGCTGCGCGGACCTCCTAGCCCACCGCTCTCTGCCCCTGCATGATCACCGCAAAGCCCGCCAGCATCAGCAGGTAGCCGATGGCGAAGCGCCAATCGAGCGGCTCCTTGAACACCAGCCAGGCGACCAGCGGCACCAGGCCCGAGCCCACGATGGAAAAGGCGTAGGCGAGGCTCAGCGGCACCCGCGTCAGGATGTAGAACCAGAAGAGCGCGGTGAGGCCGTACCAGGCGAAGGCCCCGATCAGCGGAACGTTGGTCACCAGCTTCACCAAAAGCGGCCCCTGCAGGCGCGCGTTGTTCACCGCTGCGAACTTGAACAGCGTCTGGCCGATGGGCAGCGCCAGCGAGAAGCCGGCGCAGAGCGCGATGTCTTTGACGTTCAAGTCGCGCTCTCCTCGGCTTCCATCCGCGCGATGGTGCGCAGATAGGGGTGGATCGGCCGGCTCGGCACGTTGAGCACGTCGAAGTTCAGCGCCTGCATCAAAAGCTGCGCCCCCAGCATGATCGGCAGCGCGGCGGCCATGACCACGCCGGCCGAGGCGGCGGTGGTGTGCTTCACGCTCATGTAGTGGGCGCCGTAGCCGATCCCGAACAGCAGGAAGAACAGGCCGAAGACCATCTCCAGGCTGGCGGCGTTGAAGTCGCGCACGAAATACTGCCCGAGCGCCCGCTGGAAGAAGTTCTTGATGTGCTTCAGCGCGAAGGGCCCGACGATCGCCCCGATCCGCAGGTTCGAGACCTCGCCGCCATAGCGCGCCGGCATCGGCACGTCGCGCACCACCGCGCGCAGCGTGCTCAGGTGATAGAGCAGGTCGGTCTCGAAGAAGAAGCGTTGGCTGACCCGCTTCTCGATCGCCATGCGGGCCACCTGGCCCTCGATGGCCGTATACCCGTTGGTCGGGTCGAAGATGTTCCAGTAGCCGGTGGAGAGCTTGGCGGCGAAGCTCAGGGCGGCGTTTCCGAACACCCGCACCGGCGGCATGGTCGTCAGGTGGCTGATCGAGGTGAAGCGGTTGCCCTTGGCGTAGTCGGCCTCGCCCAGCAGGATCGGCGCGACCAGGTGGGCCATGTAGCCCAGGTCCATCTGGTCGTCGCCGTCGACCTTGACCAGCACCTGGCCGCCGCGCGCGATCGCCTCGCGGTAGCCGGCCATGGTGGCGCCGCCGACCCCGCGGTTCTGCGGCAGCTTCACCACCACCACGCGCGGGTCCTTGGCGTTCTGCTCGATGAAGGCGCCCGAGCCCTCCGGGCAGGCGTCGTCGACGCAGACGATGCCGTCGACCCAGGCCGGGGTCTTGGCGATGACATCGAGGATGTGCGCCTTGACCTTGTAGCAGGGGACCACCAGCCACACGCCCGCGCCCTCCAGCGTCGGGTCGAGCGCGCGCAGCATCCGCCGCCGCTCCTCGATGGGCTTCGAGCCGCCGGGCGCGGTCTTGTCGAGGGTCGCCATACGCCCGGCTAACACGGAAGGCCGCACAGGTGCAAAGCGGGCTATGGTGACGCGCTTGCGCGCCTGGAATCAGCCTGTTACCAGCGCGCCTTCGTCGGGAGAGGCCCCTTTCGGGAATCCATGGACACGGCCACCCACATGCTGCGGACCGGACGGCAAGGTCCGCTGTTCGAAGTCCAGATGGCCTTGCGGGACCTGCGCGCGTCCGGCGAACGCATCGATCTCGCCTGGTCGCTGGCCTGGCACGACGTGGTCTCGCGCTATCGCGGCTCGATCCTGGGCCCGCTGTGGATCACGCTCTCCATGGGCCTGATGATCCTGGGCATCGGCGTGCTCTGGGGCGAGCTGTTCCGGGTGCCGGTGCAGACCTTCATTCCCTTCGTCGCCGTCGGCATCGTCTTCTTCGGCACGGTGACCACCACGATCAACGAGGGCTGCGAGACCTTCGTGGGCGCCGCCGGCATGCTGTCGCAGACCGCGCTGCCGATGCTGACCTTCGTCTGGCGCACGGTGATGCGGAACCTGATCTACCTGGCCCACCACCTGGTCATCGTCTTGGGCGTGCTGGTCTATTTCGGCTACTGGCAGAGCGCGAACTATCCGATCGCGCTCCTGGGCCTTTTCTTCCTGGTGGCCAACATCGCCTGGATCTCGCTGCTGGTCGGGATCATCTCGGCGCGCTTCCGCGACATCCCGCAGATCGTCCAGTCGATCACCCAGGCCGCGGCGATCATGACGCCGGTGTTCTGGCTGCCCGACCGCATCCCGGAGCGCTACCACCTGATCCTCGACCTGAACCCCTTCTACCACCTGCTGGAGGCGGTGCGCGCGCCGCTGCTCGGCAAGGGCGTGGCGCCGCACACCTATCTGTTCCTGGCCGGCATGGCGGTGGTGGGCTGGGGGCTGACCTTCAGCCTGTTCAGCAACACCCGCCGGCGGATCGTGCATTACCTATGAAGGCGCCGCCCGTTTCCATCTCCTGCCGCGACCTGACGCTGCGGTTCCCGGTCTATGGGGTCGACGCCAAGTCGCTGAAGAAGCACCTGGCCAAGATCACCGTCGGCGGCAAGCTCGGCCGCCATCACGGCTCGACCGACGTCACCGCGCTTTCCAAGCTGAACCTGGAGCTGAAGGCCGGCGACCGCCTGGGCCTGATCGGCCACAACGGCTCGGGCAAGACCACGCTCTTGCGGGCGCTCTCCGGGGCCTACGAACCCGACGAAGGCGAGATCGAGGTGCAGGGCCATATCGCCGCCCTGCTCGACCTCAACCTCGGCATCGACCCGACCGCCACCGGCATGGACAACATCCGCCTGCGCGGCCGTATCGCCGGGCTCTCGGCCAAGCAGGTGGACGAGCGCCTGCCGGAGATCGCCGAGTTCTCGGGCCTGGGGCCCTTCCTGGAAATGCCGGTGAAGACCTATTCGGCGGGCATGCAGGCCAGGCTCGCCTTCGCCGCCGCCACCGCCGTCGAGGCCGACGTTCTGCTGATGGACGAATGGATCGCGGTCGGCGACGCCGACTTCCAGAAGATCGCCCACAAGCGGCTGCTGAAGCTGGTGGAGCGGGCCGGCATCCTGGTGCTGGCCAGCCACGACGTGGAACTGCTGCGGCTCTACTGCAACAAGGTCATGCGGCTGGAGGGCGGCGTCGCCTCCCCGGTCACCGACATCAAGAAGCTCGACGAGCTGTTGGCCGCCTGAGGACTTCGCGGATGTCACGCTCCGAACCCAGCCTGAAGCAGCAGCTCCTTGAAGCGCGTGCAAAGCTGGAACGGCAGGTCGAGATCATGGCGGTCGGCGGCATCCGGTTCGGCTATCAGCCGGGCTTGAAAGAACAGCTCCTGGAAGAGTTGCAGGACGTCGAGGACGCGCTCGCCAGGCTCGGGCCGGACGAGACCTAGAGGCCCGCATTGCGGCGCAAACCCTCCGCCTGATAGACGGAAGCCCCACCCGCGGGGCCGGCAGGACCAGACTTGGACGTCATCTTCACCATCGTCTCGCGCAACTACGCCGCCCAGGCCGCGACCCTGATGGAGAGCGTGGCGGTCCATGAGCCCGAGGCGCGGCGCGTGGTGGTGGCCACCGACGGCCCGATCCCCGCGCTGGAACCGTTGGCCAGGGTGGTCGACGCGCGCAGGTTCGGCGCGCCCTACGCCGCCATGAGCGTCTATTACGACGCGCTCGAGCTCAACACGGCGGTGAAGCCCTACGTCTTCTTCAAGATGCTTACCGAGCCCGGTGTGACCTCGGCCACCTACCTCGACCCGGACATCGTGGTTTTTCGCCCGCTGGACGCGGTGCGCCAGGGCCTCAGCGACGCGCAGCTCGCGCTCACCCCACACCTGACCCGGCCGCTGCTCGGCTCGGCCATGCCCAACGACCACGCGATCCTGCGGTCCGGCTCCTACAACCTGGGCTTCTGCGCCGCGCGCGCCGAGCCGAAGGTCGTCGACCTGATGGCCTGGTGGGCCGACCGCTGCGAGTTCGACTGCCGTGTCGACCTGGCCAACGGCCTCTTCACCGATCAGCGCTGGATGGACCTGGCGCCCGGCTTCGTCGACAGCCTGGCGGTGCTCCGGACGCCGACCCTGAACCTCGCCTACTGGAACCTCGAAGGCCGAACGCTCGCCAAGACGCCCGCCGGTTGGACCGTCGATGGCGAGCCGCTGGCCTTCTTCCACTTCTCCGGTTTCGATCCCTCTCGACCCGACGTGCTGTCGAAACATCAGGACCGGGTGCGGGTCGCGCCGGGCTCGCCGCTCGCCGAGCTGCTGGCCGACTACGCCGCGGCCATGCTGCGGAACGGCCACGAGACCAGCCGCGCCGTCCCCTACGCCCACCTGAAGTTCCCCTCGGGGCGGCCGATCACGCCGGCCATGCGCCGTCGCGCGCTGCGCGCCGCCCGCGACGGCAAGGACTTCTCCGGCGGCCTCACCGCCGCGGTCGAGGCCTGGGTCGATGCGCCGGACCCCGAGGCCGCGCTCGCCGGCCTGCCCGACATCACCCGCACCATGGACCAGGTCTGGCGCGACATCCCCACCGGCTTCCAGCTCGACCACGAGGCCGGCCGCCTGGGCTTCCATCAGTTTTTCGCCGAGCACGCGACGACCTTGGGCGCCGACGCCATCTCCGGCTCCGCCGCCGAGGCGCTGCTGACGGCCTGGCGCAGCGGAACGCGCGAGGTCGACACCAGCGTGTGGGACGAACCGCCCTGGCGCGGCCCCGCCTCCGGCGCCCTGGACTGGCTGCGCGAACCCTCGGCCGACGGCCCACCCCGCGCCGCCAAGGCCCTGCTCGCCGCCCGCCGCGACCTGCGCGCCCGGTTCGAGGACGACACCGCCGGCCTGATCGCCTGGTGCCTTGGCGCCGAGGCCGCCGCCGGCCGCTTCGCCCCGGACCTACTTCCTGCCAGTATTATCAATGACTTAGCCAGAAATCCAGCGCCCCTGCTGGCCGCCGCCCGCCTCGCCGAACCCGGCGCCAACGACCTCAAGCGCCGCCTCTCCGCCGGCTTCGGCGTCGCCGCCCGCGCCGGCTGGCCGCCGGCCCTGACGCAGGCCCTGCGCGCCCCGTACCTCGCGCCCGCGCCCGCCCAGCCCGCGCCGTTCATCCGGCTGTTCCTGGAAATCTGGGAGGCGCGGGTCGATCTACAGCGCCTCTTCCCCCTGCGTTCCATGGTCGAGCGGTTCCGCTACCTGCGCTGGCTGGTCGGCGGGGGCCTCGCCGAATACGGCGTCGAGTTCGACGCGCTCCCCGCCAAGGTCCGCCTGCACCAGCAGATGCAGCTCGCCCGCCTGACCGTGCGCCAGCGCCAGCCCGCCGCCCGCGCGACCGCCTCGGCCGCCCGGGTCGCCGAGCTCTGGGTCGTGGAGGGTCCCGAGCTCGCCCGGGAAGCCGCCGCCGACCGCCTGGTCTACGAGGCGCAGGGCGGCCAGTTCCTGGGCCCCTCCGGCCCGGCCGCCGCGCCGGCCCAGGCCGACCTCGTGCGCTTCCTGACCCATCCCGACCTGGTCCCCGCCGACGCTGTCGCCCTGCACAGCCGGGGCGTCCGCTGGAGCCGCGCCGTGGGCGTCTGGGACGCCGCCACCGCCGCGTCGCTCAGCGCCGACACCGTCGGCCTCGGCTTCGTCGACGAGGTCTGGGCGCCCGCCGCAGCCGGCGATCTCTTCCGGCCCGTGAAAGCCGCATGACCCTGCTCGGCGCCGCCCGCAGCCTCTGGCGCGCGGCCCTGCCGGAGCCCGCCCGCAAGCTGGCCGCGCCCGCTCTGAACGTCGCCCTGGAAAGCTACGTCCGCTCAGCCGCCCGCAAGCCGCATGGCGCGGACGGCGCGGAAGGGCCGATCAAGGTGGTGGGCTATTTCGCCGGCTCGCACGGCATCGCCGCCTCGGCGCGGCTGGCGGCGCGGGCCTTCGAGGCCCTGGGCGTCCCCGTGGAGCGCATCGACGTCACGGAGGCAAAGCTCGGCTGGGAGGGCCGGCTCACCGCGCCGGTGGCCGCCTCGGCCTGGATCTTCCACCTCAATCCGCCGGAGCTGTTGGCGGCGCTGGCGTGCCTCGGGCCAACGCAACTGCTGGGGCCACGCTATGGCTATTGGGCCTGGGAGCTGCCGCGCGCGCCGCCCCGCTGGCGCCGCGACGCCGCCCTCGTCGACGAGGTCTGGGCGCCCAGCGCCTACACCGCCCACGCCCTGGAAGGCGCCGCCGCCCCGGTGCGCGTGGTGCCGCATCCGCTGTTCATCGAGGACTACGCGAACGTCGCCCCCGCCCCGCGGCGCGCGAAATTCCAGGGCGTCAGCGTCTTCGACTTCAACTCCTCGCTCGCCCGCAAGAACCCGCAGGGCGCCATCGCCGCCTGGGTCCGCGCCTTCGGGACCGATCCCGCCTGCGAGCTGACTCTCAAGACCCAGAACGGCGCGGCCTTCCCCGACGCGCTGGCCGTGCTGCGCGGGACAGCGCCGGCCAATGTCCGCATCGTCGACGAGGTCTGGCCCTATGACCAGGTGCAGAGCCTGATCGCCGGCGCCGACGTGCTCATCTCCCTGCACCGCGCGGAGGGCTTCGGCCTGACCCCGGCGGAAGCCATGGCGTTGGGGACGCCGGTCGTGGCGACCGCCTTCTCCGGCGTCCTGGACTTCATGGACGAGACCTGCGGCCTGATGGTTCCCTCGCGGCCGACCCCGGTCGCCGATCCGCAGGGCGTCTATCGCGGCCAGTCCTGGGCCGAGCCCGACGTTGAGGCCGCCGCCGAGGGCCTGGTCCGGCTGCGGGACGACGCGGATCTGCGCGCGCGCCTCAGCGCCGCCGGCCGCGCCCGGGTCGCCGAGCGGCTCTCGCCCCAGGCCTGGTTCGCCACCCTGCCGCCTTCGGTAAAGGCCGCCGCCATGGCCGCCACGCGGGCGGCCAAGAAGGGCTAGGGGTCCGCTTCCTCCGGCGGCCGCACCTTCTGGAACCGCCAGAGCAGCAACAGGTCGTAGGCGATCTTCAGCGAGCCGCCGATCACCAGCGGCCAGGCGAAGGGGGTCAGGCTGAAGATCAGACCGGAGAGCGCCGGGCTGAAGGCCGAGGCGAGGCTCCGAGGCACATTGGTGACGCCCGCCGCCGCCGCGCGCTCGGCCGGGGTCACGATCGCCATGACGTAGGAGGTCCGCGCCGGCACATCCATGTTGGAGAGCAGGGCGCGCACCACTAGGAGGCCAAAGGCGATCTCGACGTTGGGCGCGAAGGCCGCGGCGATGACGCAGAGGCTCGCGGGGATATGGGTGAAGACCATGGTATTGATCAGGCCGATGCGCCGCGCGAGCCAGGGCGCCGCCAGCTGCGACACGGCCGAGAGCGCGCCGGTCCAGAAGAAGAAGCCCCCGGCCACCGCCAGCGACAGGCCGAAACGGTGGAAGAGCCACAGCGCGAACAGCGACTGGACCATGAAACCCGAGCCGAACGAGTCGAGGCTGAACAGCGCCGCCAGGCCGTAGACGTTGCGCCGCGACGGCCCGAGCGGCGTCCGCGCGGTCTCCGCCTCGGCGGGCCGGGCCGGCAGGTTCCGGTAGAGCGCCGCCGAGACCAGGCCAAGGACGCCGTAGGCCGCGAAGGCGCCTTCGACCAGGGTCAGCTGTGGCAGGCCCGTGAGCGCCTTCAGCGGCTCCAGCAGCCCCACGGAGAGCGCGCCCAGCGCCCCCATCAGCGTCCCGGTCACGCTGTAGCGCGCGAACAGCTCTGTGCGCCGCGAGGGCGGTCCGGCATGGGCCAGCAGTGACTGCTCCAGCGGCAGGAATGGGCTTACGTCGCCGCCCGACGGATTGAGCGTTCCGATGAAGCCCACCACCGCCAGCGGCCAGAAGGCGTGAAGCTGGGAGAAGGCGACGCCGGTCAGCCCCATCAGGCCGCAGGCGCCGAACAGCAGCCGACGCGCCGGCACCCGGTGCCCGGCCAGCCCGACCGCCAGCGTGAGCGCCGCCGAGCCCAACAGGGTGGCGGTGGTCAGCACCCCGACCCGGAAGGCGCTGAACCCCAGGATCGACAGATAGACCGGCAGCAGAAGCGCGGTGAACCCGTCGCCAAAGCCTCGGACCCCGCGCGCGGCGATCAGGGTCAGCGCCGGGCGCATCGGCGCCTCAATACCGGCGCGTGGTGACGTCGGTGAGCGGGCCGCCCTCGCGGATGGTCTTGCCGCGATAGATCACCGCCCCGATCACGTTCGGGGTCTGGCCCACCGAGGCCACGAAGTCAGGCCACAGCTCTGACGGCACCCAGAGGCAAGGCGCCCGCGGGTCCTCGTCAATCGCCACGTCCACGAGGTCGCGTGCGTCCATCGCTCCAGTCTAGACCAGCCAATCGATCAGGCCGAGCTTGCACATCCAGGCCAGGCCCATCTCCACCATCCGCCGCCGCACCACCGGGAAGGCCGCCAGCACCTCGCGCGACGAGGCGGCCTTGCCCGACGCCAGGAGGTCGAGCGCCTGGGCGCACTCCTCCAGCGGCGCCCGCAGGTTGGTAAAGGCCTGGTCGAGCCCCGGCGCCATGGCGCGCACATAGCTCCCGTCGATCCCCGGGGCGGCCTTCAGCGGCGTGTCGGGCGTGAACACCTGGGTCGCGAAGCCGGCGAAGGCGATGAACGGGTCGCCGCGCACCGGATCGGCCTTCTGGCGGATGACCGGATCGGGTGAGGCCTGGCGGATCGCGGTCATCTCACCCACCAGGGCGCTGATCTGGCGCGCCACCACCGGCCAGTCGAAGGCCGCGCGCACGCGCTCGCGCCCGGCCGCGCCCATCTTGCGGCGCAGCTCCGGCGACCTGGCGAGCGCGGCGATGGCGTCTGCCGCCCGGCCCACATGGACGGCGGTGTATTGCGCCACCTCGCCGGCATAGGCTTGGTAGCTGGCGACCCCGAACAGGTGGCGCTGCACCATGGTCGCGCCCAGGCCCGACTGCGGCCCGCCCAGCGTCGGGATCAGCATCCCCTCGATCCCGTCGCGCACCGTCGAGCGGTAGCCGTCCCAGTCGCTGACCACCACCGGCAGGCCCGCCGCCATGGCCTCCACCGGGGTGATGCCGAAGGTCTCCTGAATGTTGTCCACGAGCGAGGTGAAGATGTCGGCGCCGGCCCACAGCTCCCCCACCAGCTGGCGGTCGTTGCCGTCCAGGAAATGCACCGGCGTATCGGGCGCGTGCCGTTTGGCCGCCTCCTCGTAGAGGCCGCGGTCGCGGTCGCCGCCGGGGAACCAGCCGGCCATGGCGAAGTGCAGCTTGACGCCGCTCTCCTGGGCGGCCCGCTGGATCGCCTGGAACATCACCTGCGGGAACGCCTTCTCGAAGAACGACAGCCGCCCGACCCACAGCACCAGGACGTCGTCGTCGGCCAGGCCCAACTGGGCGCGGACCTTGGCGCGGGCGTCCGGGCGGTCGGCGAAGCCGGCGAAGCGCTGCGCCTCGACCCCCAGCGGGATCACCGGCAGCGCCGGGCGCGGCGGCTGGCCGCCGCCGGTCCGCTCGCCCAGATAGTCGCCCCACTGGTCGAACATCTCGGCGACCGCGTCGCGCACGCTGGGCGAGGTGCAGACGATCGCGTCCCAGGGGTGCACCGGCGCGACCAGGGCCTGGGCGATCGTCGCGCGCATGGTCGGCGGGGCCAGCGTGTGGACCAGGCCGATCAGGCTGTAGGACCGGTCGCCCACGGAAATCCGCCGCAGCCAGGCCAGGTCGTGCAGGTCCGGCTGGCCGCGCAACAGGGCGCCGGCGTCGCGCGCCGGACCCTGGTTGAGACCCGAGCCCGCGCGGATGCGGATCGGCGCCTCCGGATCGTCCAGCAGGGCGGTCCGCAGGGCCTCGTCGGTGGTCGGAATGACGCTGAGCACATCCAGCTCGTCGAAACCGCCGTGCTGCGCCATCGCCCGGAACAGCTCCAGGTTGGCGACGTCCTTGCCGAAGAAATTCTGACCGAGCCCGAGTTCGCCCCGGGGATGGAAGATCGCAAGTCTATTGGCCACGGGGGCTCCTGTGGCGCGGTCGCGGCGCGTGCGAAAATGGCGCTGGGCAAAGGGCGGTCACGCGGGCTCCCCGTCTAAGGCATTCGAGGTTAGATACTGCCGGCGGTTCGGACAATGTCGCCGGCCGAGCGAACTGGACGGCATGGCGCAAGAGTCTCCCGAAGAACAGTTTCAGCGCGGTCTGGCGCTGCAGAACGAAGGCCGCCGCGCCGAGGCGGTCGAGGTCTATCTGGACCTGGCGCGCCGCGTGCTGACGCTGAAGCTGGCCATCAACCTGGGGCTTTGCCTGCGGGAGACCGGCGACCTGCCGCGCGCGATGCACTACCTTGAACTCGCCGCCCGCCACAGCCCGCAGGAGCCGGCCGTCCGCCGCCTGCTGGGCGGGACCTATTCCGAAGCCGGCCGCACTGACTCGGCGGAGAAGGAATTCCTCGCCGCGCTTGAGCTGCGGCCCGACGACAACCAGACGAAGCTCGCGCTCGCCGGCCTCTATCTGTCGCTGGGCCGCTACGCGGAGGGGTGGCCCCTGATGCGCGCGCGAATCCCGCTGCACCCCGACGTTGTGCCGCCGATCAAGCTGAGTTTCCCCGAGTGGCGCGGCGAGCCGCTCGACGGAAAGTCCGTCCTGGTCTGGGTGGAGCAGGGCTTCGGCGACCAGATCCAGTTCGCCCGCTTCGCAAAGAGCCTGAAGGCGCGCGGCGCGGCGCGTGTCACCCTCGGTTGCCGTCCGGCCCTGGGCGACCTGTTCGAGACCATCGCCGACGTCGACGCCGTGCTCCGGGCCGGGATCGGCGAGACCGTGCCGATTCCCGCGCACGACTATTGGAGCCGCTATTTCTCCCTGCCCGAACCGCTGGGCATGACCCTGGAGACCCTGCCGGCGGAGCCCTATCTGGCGGCGCCGGCCGACCGCCGGGCGCGCTGGGCGGATTTCAGCCCGGGCGCGCGGGTGGGTCTCGTCTGGCAGGCCAGCCCCACCGGCTTCAACGGCGCCAACAAGGGCCTGCCGCCCGATCAGGCGCGGCGCCTGCTGGCGGCGGGCGCCATCAGCCTGCATCCGGAAGACACCGGCGCGGCCGACTTCGCCGACACGGCCGCGATCGTCGAGCGGCTGGACCTGGTGATCTCCATCGACACCTCGGTCGCTCACCTGGCCGGCGCCATGGGCAAGCCCTGCTGGACCCTGCTGCCCTATCTGCATTCCGACTGGCGCTGGCTGCGTGGCCGCACGGACTCGCCCTGGTACCCAGGGATGCGGCTCTACCGCCACGGCGCGAAGCAGGATTGGACGAAGCTGGTCGACCGGGTGCTGGCCGATCTAGCCGCGGCCAAGCTGGGCGCGGCCTAGGGCGAGCACACCCTCCACCAGGGCCTCGATGTCCTCGATGGACGTCCGGTGATTGATGATCGCGGCGCGCAGGGCGGTACGGCCGCCAAGCGTCGTGGTCGAGGGCGCGACCCGGCCGGCCTCCTGCAGGTCGGCGGCGATGGCGGCCTGATCGGCGCCCCTGTAGGCGAAGCAGACGATGTTCAGGCCCACCGGCGCCAGCAGCTCCAGCTCGTCGCTGGCCTCGATCCGCGCCGCCAGCGCCTGGGCGAGCGCGCAGGTCCGCCCGATCACTTCGCCGAGCGCGTCCAGGCCATAGGTCTTCAGCGTGAACCAGACCTTCAGCGCCCTGAAACCCCGCGACAGGTCCGGGCCGAAGTCGCAGGGCCAGAACTCGCCCCCCGCCAGGCCGCGCTCGGAATGGCGCAGATATGGCGCGTCGCCATAGGAGAAGGTGCGTTTGTGGGCGGCGGCGTCGCGGACCAGCAGCAGGCCCGCGTCATAGGGCGCCTGGCCCAGCTTGTGGAAGTCCAGCGCCAGGCTGTCGGCGCGCTCGATGCCCTTCAGCTTCGGCGCGACCTCGGGACTCAGCACCCCGAGCGCGCCCAGCGCGCCGTCCACATGGAAGGTCGCGCCCTCGCGCTGGGCGATATCGGCCAGGGCGTCGAGATCGTCCATCGCGCCGATGTCCACCGTGCCGGCCGAGCCCACCACCAGGAACGGCTTCAGCCCCGCGGCGCGGTCGGCGGCGATGGCGGCTTCCAGCGCGGCCGGCTTGATCCGCCCGTCGGCGTCGGTCTCGATCAGCCGCAGCCGGTCGGTGCCCAGCCCCGTCATGTCCATGGCGCGGACGATGCAGGCGTGAACCGCCCGCGAGGCGTAGGCCGCCACGCCCGGATCGCGCACCCCGATGTTGCGCACCTCGACGCCCAGCGCCCGGTCGCGGGCGATCATCACCGCGCAGAGGTTGGCCAGCGACGTGCCGGTCAGGAAGATGCCGCTGGCGTCGGCCGGAAAGCCGAACAGCTGCGCCATCCAGGCCACCACCTGGCGCTCCACCTCGATCGGCATGTGGTCGCGGCCGCCCAGGTTGGCGTCGAGGCCGCCGGCCAGCATCTCGGCCAGCATGCCGACGCCCGTGCCGCCGCCCTGCACCCAGCCCATGAAGCCGGGATGGCGGTTGCCCGAGCCATAGGGCGCGCAGTCGGCCATGAACTGCGCGTGCACGTCGCTGAGCGCGGCGGGCGCGCGCGGCAGGGGCGCGCGGTAGCGCGCGCGGGCCTCGGCCGTCGGCGCCTGCCACAGCGGCCGCTCGCGCAGGCCCGCCAGGTTGTCGATCATGTCGTCGAGCATCCGGTGGCCCTGCGCCCGCAGGTCGTCCCAGTCCTCGGGGTCCAGACTGACCTTGCGGTTGGCTTGGCTCATGGGCGCTCCAGTTCGAATCGCTATGGCTCCCCCAAGCCTACGACGCCGTGGCGCTCCCATATCCGCCGCCGCCGCGCGCCGGAACCCCCATTGGGCGCGAACGACTTGCCTCCACCCGCGCTGCATCCGCATAAGGACGCAAGGACACCCGCCCGCGCCAGGAGACGCCCGCTTGCCGCTGACCGCCGACATCCTCGACATGATCGAGCACGACACCGGCGAAGCCCAGGTCATGCTGCGCAGGCTGGCCGACGCCATGCCCAAGTCGGTCGAGGCGCGCACCCTGCTCGCCACGTCGCACCTGCGCCGCCTGGAGTTCGACAAGGCGCTGGTCCACTTCCGCGAGGCCCTTGAGCTCGATCCGAAGAACGATGAGGCGCTTCGGAACACCGCCTTCTGCCTGCTGGCCAGCGGCGACATCGAGGCCGCGCTGCCCGCCTTCGAGCACGCGTTCAAGATTCTGGCCGGGGCCGGCTCCCTGCGGTTCATCGCGCTCCTCAAGCACCGGCTGGGGCGCGTGGACGAGGCCATCGCCGACTACGAGCGCCTGCTCAGCAAGTGCCAGCCCACCAGCCAGGAAATCCCCTACGCCCTGCAGGGCCTGGCCGCGGCGCTGCGCGACGCCGGCCGGCCGCTCGCCGCCGACCACCACACCCGCGCTCTGGTGGAGCGGTTTCGCCGCGAGCCGATGCAGGTCGCCTCCGCGCTCGTCGCGCGCAACAACTCCGACGACTTCCACGAATGGTCGCCCTACGCCGACAAGTCGCGGCTGGCGGAAATGCTCACCGCCCGCCAGGCGGTCGATCCCGCCGGCCGGTTCCCGGAGACCTTCGTCCTGCCCAAGGACCGCAAGACCCTGCAGGCCTTCGCCAAGGGGCCGGACGCGCCGGCCCTCTATATCGTCAAGCCGGTCCGCGGCAGCGGCGGCCAGGGGATCGAGGTCACCGCCGACCTCGCCAGCGCCCTGACGCGGGACGACGTGGTGGTGCAGCGCTACATCGACCGGCCCTATCTGATCGAGGGCCGCAAGGGCCATTGCCGCATCTATTGCCTGGTCACGAGCGCCGAGCCCCTGCGCGCCTACGTCTATTCCGAGGGCATCGTGCGCATCGCGCCGGAACTCTATGACGCGAGCCCGGACCGGGGCGGCGGCCCCTCGATGCACGTGACCAACACCGCGCTGCACCTCGACCACCCCGGCCTGGATATCAGCCAGGACGCGAAGCAGGACGACGTCGGCTCGATCCGCAGCCTCTCGGCCCTGTTGCGGCGGATGACCGCCGACGGCCTGGATGGTGAAAAAGCGTTCGGCGAGATCAAGGCCCTGGTGGAATGGGTGGTCCGCATGATCGCCGCCGAGGGCCTGTTCGCCCGCCAGGCGGCCAGCGGGCCCGCGCGGGGCTTTCCGCCCAAGCTGTTCGGGATGGATGTGCTGATCGACGAAGAGGGCCACCCCTGGCTGATCGAGATGCAGCGCACGCCGGCCGCGCGCGGCGCGCCCCTGGTCGAGAGGATCAATGGCGAGATGTATGTCACCAGCTTCCGCATGGCCCAGGCGCCGCTGATCGAGGACACGACGCCGCCCGACCTCGCCGAAGCATTGCGGGCCGACGACGGTGCGCGCCGCCGCCGCGAGGCCGAGATGGAGCTGGCCAACCGCGGCAAGTTCGTCCCGCTCGACCTCTAGTCCTGGATGTGGCCCAGCTGGGCGTTCAGGGTCTTGAAAGCCTGCGGGATGTCGGCGTGCTTGTAGGGGGCGAACGCCTTCTTGGCCGCCTCCAGCCGGGCCTTCATCGCCTTGACGACGTCGGGGTGGTTCTCGGAAACGCTGTAGTTCTCGGCGCGGCTTCCGCGCTCGTCATAGAGCTCCTCGTAGCCGAACACGCCGATCGGCATCTTGATGCCCCGGTAGTAGAGGGTGTCGAGGTACTTCCAGTCCTGGGTGCGCACGGCCACGGGAACCTCGTTGTCGAACAGGATCAGCGCCTCGTGCGGCGAGGCCGCGCCCTTGGTCAGGACGCTGGTGATGTCCCGGCCGTCCAGCTCGACGCCTGACAGCGGCGGCAGGCCGGCCATGGCGACGAAAGTCGGCAGCAGGTCGATCCCCATCATGATCGAGGAGGTCCGCTTGCCCGCCGGCAGCCGGCCCGGCGCCCAGGCGACGAACGGCACGCGATAGCCGCCGTCGAAACCGCCGCCGCCCTTGCGTTCCCGCAACCAGCCCGGCGAGCCCTCGTACCAGGGGCCATTGTCCGAGGTGAACACCACCACCGTGTCGCGCTCGAGCTTGAGCGCCCGCAGCTTGGCCATCAGCCGGCCCACCATCGCGTCGATCTCGGCGACGACAGCGCCGTAGGAGCCGGCGTAGCCCTGGGTGTCGAAGCCCGGATGCGGATGCTCCGGCAGGTGCGGCGCCGAGAGCGCCAGCTCGACGAAGAAGGGCTGGTTCGCGTGCGCCTCGATGAACCGCTCCGCATGGCTATAGAACTGCTCCTGCAGCTGCGGATAGTCGACCTCGCTCCTGACGGTCTCGTCGGAGCCGGCGTGGCTCTCGAAGAGCGCCAGCGGCTTCATGTCGTGGCTGTAGGGGATGCCGAAGAACGCATCGAAGCCGTGCCTGGTCGGCGGCCAGGCCGCGCCCAGGTGACCCAGATGCCATTTGCCGAACAGCGCGGTGGCGTAGCCCGCCGGCTTCAACGCCTTGGCGATGGTCACTTCCGACAGCGGCAGCCCACGGTCGTCCTGCTGCATGATGACCTCGTAGCCCAGGCCCGTGCGCACCGGATAGCGCCCGGTCAGCAGGCCCGCGCGCGAGGGGCTGCAGAGATTGGCCGGCGAATAGTAGTCGGTGGCGACCACGCCCTCGCGGGCCATCTGCTCCAGATGCGGCGTCGAAAGCCCGCCCGGCCCGTAGAGGCTGCAGTCGCCGTAGCCCAGGTCGTCGCAGAGCACGACGATGAAGTTCGGCGCCCGCTTGGCGGGCGGCGCCGCCGCGGCCCGCGCCGTCCCCGAGACCACCGCGCTCGCCGCCGCCGCGGCCAACAGCTTTCTACGGTTCATGGATGTCCCCCGTCTTCCCGCTGTGTCACCGGTAGCCAAGACGCCACCCTTGCGCCAGTCCAAGCGCTCGCGCCGGGGTCGCTCGCCTAGAAAGGGAAAGGCGCCCCGAGATCGGCAATAGATCGGCGTTCGCTCGGGAAGAGATCGCCTTGGCCGGATAGCGCGGCCGCCTTGGTAATGTTGCCATATGCGTGGCGGGAGGCCGCAAGGCGCACCGTCAAATTCCGGCAACGCGCCGCGGAGTCGCCGCGGCGCTTCGACGAATCGGGACCGCTCAAAGGGGGCTCGGGCGTCGCTTAGAGGACATCTGACATGCAGTATTTGCTTTCGGCATCACGCCTCGCCCTTGGGGTCGGCTTCGCCGCGCTCGTCGCCCTTCCCGCCGCCGCGGTCCCGCTGGCGTCCGGCTCGAGCACCACGCTTCCGGGAACCACGGTCGCCGCCCGGCCGGAACTCGCCGGCGGGGTCATCGCCGACCGGCTCGTCGACTACGCCTTCACCGACGGCTCGGGCACGGGCCAGGTCCAGGAACGCGTGATCCGCGAAAACGGCACGGGCACGCTCGACTTCGCCTGGCGGGTCATTCCGGACGCGTCGAGCACGGACAATGTGCAGGACCTGCGCATCGCCGGTTTCTCGAATTTCATCACCGACGGCGACTACCGCACCGACGGCCTCGGGACCGTCCTGCCGATCTCCGCCTTCGTCTTCGGCGCCCCCTTTGCCGGAGACATCAATTTCCGCTTCGGCGATCCGACCGTAAGGACGGACGGCCTGCCGCCAACCGACCCGTCCTCGACCTTCATCTTCCTGAGGACCACGGCGACTCAATTCGCCGACACCGGCGATCTCGACCTCGCCCGGTCTTTCGCCAGTGTCATCACCAACGAGAATTCGACCTACGCGCCCCTCGCCTCGGCCCCCGAGCCGGCGAGTTGGGCGCTGATGATCCTGGGCTTTGGGGGCATGGGGGCGGCCCTTCGCCGCCGCCAGCAGCGCGCGATGACGGCGGCCTGACGTCCACAGGCCTCGCCGTGTCGCGGCGGGGCGTTGGCGCGATCCCTAGTCTCGCCAGCGTCCCGCCAGCGCCGCCACGCGCGGGCGCCGTGCTATCGGGCGGCCGCCGCCAATTCTGCATAGCGCGCCAAATAGTGGCTGCCCGGCGGCCAGCGCTCGCGGATGGCCGGACCCGCTTCGGCCAGCAAACGCGCCGCGGTCGCCTTCTGGCCGGTCTTGAGCAGGCAGCCGCCGCGGATCGTGTCGATCCATGCGCGCCGCCAAGGGTCGCCCGGGTAGTCGTGAGCCATGATCGGCGTCGCCTCGTCCAGACCCGCGAGGCCCGCCTTCACGTCTCCCCGCGCGCACTGAAGGTCGCTCAGCATGGCCATCGCCGGCGCGAGGCCGCGGTGTTTGTGCAGCCGCCCCGCCACGATCGCCTTTCGCAGAGCCGCCACCGCGCCCGCCGGGTCGCCCGTGGCGCGCAGCGCGATCCCGAGGTTCGTGTACATGAAGACGACGTCGGCCACGGTGTCGCTGCGCTGCGTCAGATTGATGTGGATGGCGCGATTCAGCAGCGGCAGGGCCTGGGCGTATTGGCGCTGCTCCACCTCGGTAAGGGCGACGTTGTTCAGGGCGGTGGCGACCACCGGATGGTCGGGCCCCAGCAGCCGCTCCTCGCTGGTCAGCTCCTGGCGCCACAGCCGCCCGGCCTGGGCCGAATCGTGACGCATGTAGGCGACGTAGCCCAGCCGGTTGAGGTCTTGCAGCACGAGGGGGTGATCGGTGCCCTGCAGGCGCGTTCGCAGCGCGAGCGCCTCTTGGAGCAGCGCAGGCGCCGCGGCCAGCTTGTTGGCGAGGATCTGGGTCGTGGCCAGCGCCTCAAGGTCCCGCGCCACATCGACCGACGCCGGCTTGGCGCGCCGGTCGGCGGCAAGGGCCTGTCGTGCGTCGCGCTCCCCGCGGGCCGGGTCGCCGCTGTTCGCGCGCGCCTCGCCCAGGCCGCTCAGAATCCGCGGAACCAGGTCCTCGCGATCGGCGCCCGGCGCGGCGGCAAGGGCCAGCGCCTGCTCGTAGGCCTTGATCGCCGCCTCGTCGTCGGCCGCCAACTCGCGAGTGTCGCCCAGGGCCAAGTACTGCCGAGCGCGCGTGCTTGGAGCCACGCCCCTTACCGACAACATCCGGCTGATCAAACCCGCGCCGTCATGCAACAGGCCGAGGTTGGTGTAGACCTCGCCCAGGGTGGTCCCGAGCTCCGCCTTCACGGTGGGCTCGCGCTCCAGGCCCTGGTCGATATGGGCCGCGCCACGGTTCAGGATCTCGCGGGCGGTGATCGTGGCCCCGCGCGATTCAGAAGGATCGGCCACGGCGAAGATGCTCTTCACGAACTCCACCGTGCGCTGCGCCGTAAGCGTCTTTTCCCGCGCGAGGTCCCGCTGCCGGACGGCCTCGTTGCGCGACACGATCGCCGTGGCCGCCAGCGCCGTCATCGCCGCAAACCCCGCCACAGAGGCGGTGGTGGCGATCATCATCCGCCTTTGCCGCCGCGCCGCCTCGCGTTGCCGCAGCTCGTCGAAGCCCACGCCGAGCACGCCGGCGATGAGCTTGAGCTTCGCCAATTCGCGGCCGTCCTGGCCGGGGCGGATGTCCGCGCCGAGCGGCTCTCCGCCGCCGCCTTCAAACAGCGCCGGCGGCAGGCACTCGAGATCGGAGTCCAGGTCCTCGCGGCGTGAGGCGTTCGGCTCGCCGCCGGCGATCACGCACTGGATGCGGTCCCGGCGGCCCATGGCCGTGAAGGCGCGGACCTCCTCGTTGACCCATCGCGATTTCGCGCCGTGCGGCGTGCAGACGACGATCAGGCTGCTGGATTGCTCCAGAGCCTCGCGCACGGACGCCGCCAGGTCCGACGAGGCCGCCAGTTCCTCGCGGTCCTGGAACAAGGGCGGAAGCCGAGATCCGATCGCGCCCAACGCGCCCTCACGCCCCCACAGAGCTTTCGGGACGCGATAGTTCTCGATCGCCCGGTGCAGCCACGATGCGGTGCGCCGGTCGCGATGATTGTAGCTGATGAAGGCGGCGTACTTCACAACCGCCGGCGGTCCATGATCAGGCCACGAGGCGCCGCCGATGGCGCAGCAGCGAGCCAACGGCGCCGAAGCCTGCAATCATCAAAGCCCAGCTCGCCGGCTCCGGAGTCCCACTGGAGCCCCGCAGGTCATTGTTGAAATGCCCTGGACAGGCGAGGTTCCCCGGGCCCCCGGAATCCGGGGCGCAAGGTGGGAACCCAGGCTGCGCCTCGGGGGCCACATTGTAGGCTTCGATCCCACGTCCGGGACCATTGAAGGTCACATCGAAATCCGCGAGGTTCGCGTCGCGCGGGTTCCAGAATGGATTGCCGAACACGCAGGAGTGGCAGGCGCCGTCGTCGCGGATCTCCATCTGGAACATGATGTGGCCCCCCGCGTCGTCCCAGTTGAACCAATGGTTGCCGAGTATTGACTGGTAGGACGTGATCTCCAGGGGCGCGCCGAGGCCGGGTGCGAACCAGGTCCCGTCGCCGAAGGAGGCGGTGCCGCCGGCGAGGCTCGCGGTCAACGGCAGCGGCGCACCGAAGCTCACCACACCCTCGCCGTAGACGTAGACATTGCTGGCGCCGAACCCGTCGTTAAACGCGTCAATGCCCGGGGTGCCGTCCAGGGTGAGCGTTGGACTGCAGGCGCTTCCGAGCGAGCAGCCCGCGAACGGCGTCGGGTTGGGATTGGTGGGCGTGTCCGCTACCAGCGGCCTCCCCGCGAACGCCGGCGCCGCTCCCCCGAGCAGCACGACAGCGGCCAATCCGGCTGCGCTGATGGCGCGCGCCCCAGCCTGTTTTGCGATACGCTTCGATTGCTTACGCATGTGAACCCACCCCGTTCGCCACCCCTCGCTCGGGGCGGCTTCCACGCCTGAATGGGGCCACGGCGGGCGCGGGACAGATAGACGCGCGGGACGACTTCTCGCCGATCTGAAGCCGATCTATTGCCGATCTTGCGGCGCCTTTCCCCTGTCGGGCGAATAGAGTCCCGCGGGGCGGCAAAACCGCCCTTGCGGTGGCGGGGCGGCGGCTGCTCTGATGTCACGTTCGATCGGGGCCGACATGAGTTCAACGACTTCGCCGCCACGGCCGCAGCTCGCGCTCTGCGTCGGCGTGACCGGGCATCGCCAGCTGACGGCCAAGGCGCAGGCGGCTTTGACGCCGGTGATCGCGCGGCTGTTGGCCGACCTGGCGTCGGTGACCCGGGCGCTGCACGGCGAGCATGCCGGCGTGTTCGCCCCGGACGAGGCGGCCTTCTACCTGCTGTCGGGCCTGGCGATCGGAACCGACCAGATGGCGGCGCGGCAGGCCCTGGCCGGCGGCTATGCGCTGCGCGCGGTCCTGCCGTTCGCGCCGGCGGTCTACCGCAAGGATTTCCGGGGCCGGGACGCCAAGGCGTTCGACGCCTTGCTGGCCCAGTCGCAGGCCTGGTCGCTGCCGCCTCAGGACGGGCCGCGCGAGAAGGCCTACGCCTGCGGCGGCGAGAGCACGGTCGCCCAGTCCGACCTGCTGGTCGCGGTCTGGGACGGCGAGCCGGCGCGCGGCCGGGGCGGCACGGCCGATGTCATCGAATACGCCGTGCGGCGCGGGGCGCCGGTGATCTGGATTCCGGCCGACGGGGTCTCGCCGCCCAGCGTCCTTTGGGCCGGCTTCGAGGGCTGGGCGCCCGACCGGCTGGACCGCGACTGCGTGCCCAGGCGCCTGCTGGACGCCGCCGTCCTCAAACAACTGCTCGAGGCGGTGCTGGCGCCGCCGAGCGATGGCGACGAGCGCGCCTGCGTCGCCTGGTACCTTTCCGAACGCAAGCCGCGGTGGCGCTGGCGGATGGAGTATCCCGCGCTCATGGCCCTGGTCGGCGCGCCGCTTCGCCCGACCCGCTGGGGCGGCGGCGAGGACTGGCAGACCTTCCGCGACCAGCCCGTGGCCGGCTCCGACGCCGCCGCCGGAGGGCTGGCCGTGCTGGAAGAGGCCTTCGTCTGGGCCGACGGGCTGGCCGACCACGTGGCCCAGAGCTACCGCAGCGGCCTGGTGTTCAACTATGTGGCGGCCGCGGGCTCGGTGCTGATGGCGTTGCTGGGCATCGTCCTGCCCCCGGCCCGGATCGGGCTGGAGCTTGCCGAACTCGCCCTGATCGCGCTCCTGATCCTCAACACCAGCGCCGGCGCGCGACGCCAATGGCACCGGCGTTGGCTGAACTACCGCTACCTCGCCGAACAGCTTCGGCCGCTGCGCAGCCTCAAGCTGCTGGGCGCAGCCACGCCGCCGCGGCAGGTCGCCGCCGCGATCGGGCCGGCGGGCCGATGGACCGATTGGTACGCCCGCGCCATCTGGCGCCAGATGGGGCCGCCACCCACCCTGGGCGGCGCCGAGGTGCTGGCGGAGCTGGTGGCGCACATCGCCGGCCAGGAGCTGGATTCGCAGGTGCGCTACAACGCCTCCAACGCCGAGCGCATGCACCGCGCCGACCATCGTCTGCACCTGGTGGGGACCGCGCTCTTCGTCATCACCGTCGCCGTGGGTCTGGCCTCCCTGGCCGGCCTTCTGCTGGGGGGCGCCGCGCTGCATCGCGCGTCGGTGTTTTCGATCCTGATCTCTGCGGGCCTGCCGACGGTCGGCGCGGCGCTGTTCGGCATCCGCGGGCAGGGCGACTTCGTCGGCGCCGCGGGCCGATCGAGCGAGACCGAGGCCCGGCTTCGCGCCGCGGCGGCGACCCTGCGCAGTCACCCCACCGACCTGATGCTGTCCTGCCGGGCGGCGGAGAACGCCGCGGCCACCATGCTGTCGGACCTCACCGATTGGCGCACCGCCTACCGCCACCGAAAGCTGGCGATACCGGCCTAGCTCGCGCCGCGGCCCAGCCGGTACATCCGCTGCACGCCGAAGGCCTTGGGGAGCTCCAGACGCCCGACATAGTCGCAGCCGAACCGTCCGGGCGCCTCCAGCGCCAGGATCGCGGCGAAGGGCTCGGTGACATAGACCGCGCCGGGCGGCGTGATCGGCTCGATGCGGGCGGTGCGCGAGACCTCGGTCCCGAAGAAGTTCAGGGATCCGGTGACGAAGTCCGGCCCGCGGTAGATCGGGCCCAGGTGCGCGCCGATCCGCATGCCCGCCGTGCGGTCGATCTCCAGCACCTGATGGTCGACGTTGGCCAGTTCGTCGTGCAGTTCGAGCGCGATGGCGGCGGCCTCCGCGGCGGTATCGATCACCGCATAGAGCGCGTCGCCCCAGGTGTTGCGGTAGGCGATCGCGCCCTCATGGCGCGCCAGGACGACCGCGATGCGCTGCATCACCTCGCGCCAGAAGGCCGGGAGCACGGCCTCGGAGAGCTTCGAAAACCCCGGGAAATCGGTGAAGATGATCGCCTTGACGACGCGGTCGGCCTGCGGCGGCGTCGGGCCTCCGACCGCGCGGCGGGCGGCGAAGCGCGGGACGACCGTCTCGGTGACGCCGCCGTGCGCCCGCCAGCGTGCGACATCGTCCGCCGTCAGGCCGGGCGCGCCGTCCCAGGCCGCGATCTGCACCGTCTGGGCGTCGAGCGCCGCGGCTCTCAGCTTCGCCATGCCCATGGCCACGTCGGCGCCGAACCGGATCTGGTGTGGGTCGCCCACATAGCTGGCTTCGGTGGCGTGGCTGACGCTGGCGGCCCGCTTGAGACAGGCTTCGAACCGCGCCGTCCAGCCAGCGTCACGGCCCACCGCCGCGGCGATGAAGTCGTCGGTGCGGAACGGCAGCACCACGTTCAGCTCGACGCCTAGTTCCAAGAGCCGCTCGGCGATGACGATGTCGGCCCCGGCCGCCAGCGCGCCATAGGCGAAGCCGACACCCTGGCGCCGCACGACGGCGTCGATCTCCTCGGCGAGCGCCGCCTCCCCCGCGGCGTCGGCCTCGAACATCTGGCCGCCGAACACCGCCACGGTCGGCGGCGCGAGGGGGGCCAGCAGCGCCTCCATCGTCTCGGCGTCGAGGTTCAGGCGCTGAGCGATCAGCCGCAGCTGCCGGCGCGTGCCCGCCCGGGCGCCGGGGTTGGCGTCGACCAGGGCGCAGCCCTCGGTCACGGCCTGCGCTGTCTCCGCCGTCCGTCCCAGGATCAGCAGCGCCTCGGCCCGGGTGACCGTGTCGTAGTAGCCCTCCGGCGTGCGGAGCCGCGGCATGTCCAGCAAGGCGGCCGCCAGCTCGCGGGCGCCATCGCCGTCACCGGCCAACAGCATCAGGCTGGCCGCGTTGATCCCCGGGAACGGATCGCCGAAGCGCTGGTAGGCGTCCCGGTAGGCTCCGATGGCCTCGGCCAGCTTCCCGCGATCGGGCGGCCTCTCGCTGAGCGCCATGTCCTTGAGAATCCGGGCGCGCAAGGAATGGGCGTCGAGCCCCTCGTCAGGCCCTGACAGGCCATGGACGTCATGCAGCGCCATGGCCTGGTCGAGCTTGCCCAACCGCGCGCAGGCCAGCACCAGGCCGTAGGCCAGCGCCTTGTCCTGCGAATGGATCAGCAGGCCCTCTTCGGCGATGTCGCAGGCCCGCAGCAGGTCGCCCTGCCGCAGCGCCTCGCGCGTGCGATCGATGAACCGGTTCTGCTCAGGGTCGGCCGAATTGAGCGCCATTGGGTTTCCGAGTCGCCATCTGCGTCATTCAGTCTCGTGAACAGGTTTGTGTCCAGGAAGCTGGAGGAGACCGCCATCGACGCCAGCGCCGCGGAAGCCTCATAGCGCCCCGAAAGCCTCGGCAGCTGGGCATGGCGCCAGGGTGCACGCCAGAACCGCGGACCGATCTATGCCCTATCCGAAGCCGATCTTTCGCCGACTCCGTTCGCCGACTCCAGTCTCCGAAACCATTGGTTGCAACTCTGGCGCTTAGCACCGAGCGTGCTAGCCTCGATTCGCTCTGGGGGGAGTGCGTCTGGATGGACCTAGCGGAAGAGGCGGCGTTCGCTCTCGGAAAGCTGCAGGTGTCGCCGTCGACCTGCACCGTGTGCTGGCCGGAGGGCCAGGAAGTCTTGCAGCCGCGCGTCATGCAGGCGCTGGTGCTGCTGGCAAAGGCCAACGGGGCGGTGGTGTCACGCGATGGGTTGATCGCGGCCTGTTGGGACGGGCGCGTTGTCGGCGAGGACGCCATCACCCGCGTCATGGTCCAACTTCGCCAGCTCGCCCACCGGACGGGCGGCGCGGCCTTCAGCCTCCAGACCATTCCCCGGGTGGGCTATCAACTAACCGCGGCGGACAGCGAGGTTGCGCCGCCACGGCCAGGCTTTCGGCTGGGTCGCCGGACGCTGATCGCGGGCGGCGCGGCGGCGGCCCTGATCGCCGGCGCCGGCGCGGTCGCGGTGTGGGACTGGCGGCGGCCAGGGCGGCAGGAGCCCCTGACCCTTGCGGTCCTGCCGTTCAACAACCTGAGCATCGATCCGGGCACGGCCTATCTGTCGGCCGGCCTGACCCGCGCCGTGCGCGATGGCCTGAGCCAGATCGGCGGCCTGCGGGTCATCGCCGACGCCTCGTCCTCGGCGCTGTCGGAGAAGAAGTTGAGCCTGGCCGAAATCGCCAGGCGCCTGGGCGCGGACCTGCTGCTCACCGGCGCGGTGACCGAGAACGCCGGAGCGGTGCGGATCAGTCTCGAACTGGTCGACCCCAAAAGCGGCCTGGAGGTCTGGAGCCGCACCACGGACGGCCGCGTCGACGACCTCTTCCGGCTGCTGGACACCGCCTCGGCCGAGGCGCTTGCCGCGCTGAGCGCCCGCGTCGGCCCCGACCGCCTGCGCGCGCCGTCGGCGCAGCGGCCCCGCAACCCGATCGCCTTCCGCAATATCCTGGAGGCCGACGACCTCCTGGAGCGCACGCGCACCCTGCGGATGGTCGGGAACGACGCGGAGGGCCTCGACGCCGCCGACCGCGCGTGGGACCTGGCCCAGGCCTCGCTGAAGATCGACCCCAACGACGTCGGCGCGCTGCTGGTGGTCGCCACCCTGACCCGGAACGGTTGGACCCGCGCGCTCGCGGCCCAGCCCGCGACGCAGGCCGAGCGGGCGGCGGCCTCGGCTGACGTCATCCGCCGGGCGCTGACGGCTGACCCCAACGATCCCGCCGCGCTCGCCGCGCTCGGTGACTACTATCGCCGCTTCGAATGGCGCTGGAAGGAGGCCGAGACCCTGTTCCGCCGCGCCATCGCCGGCAACCCCAACCTGATCGAGGCCCACTGGGCCTACGGCTATGAGCTGGGCGAGCTCGGCCGCTCGAAGGAAGGGCTGGTCCACGCCCGCGAGGTGTTTCGCCTGGATCCGGAAGACCCCTACCGGCGCATCGCCCTGCCGCGCCTGCTCTACCTCGTCGAGGGCGGACGGGAGGCGGCGCTCAAACGCTACGACATCGAGCTGGCGGCCGCCCCGGAGAACGTCTTCCTGGTCCAGGAAATCTACCAGACCTACCTGGCGGAGGGGAATGTCGGCGCGCTGCGGCGCTTCAAGGCCAAGGTCGCCGAGCTCTGGAAAGGCCGGCAGGTCCCGCCGAAGATCTCTGCGCTGATGACCCGCACCGACGCCGCGGTGGCCGCCCTGCGCGGGGCGCCCGACCGGCTGGTGGCCCTGGTCGACGCCGACGTGGCGGCCTACGACGCCGCCGGGCGAGGCGTGGCGGCGACCCAGCATGGCCGGGCCAGCGTCGACCTGCTCTACATCTGGGCCCTGGAGTACGGCTGGGCCGGGGCCACCGGCCGCGCGCTCGACCTGCTGGCCCGCGCGCTCGCCGGCCATTCGCTCTACTATGTCGCCGCGTTGCCTTACGGCCCCGCCGAGTTCCCCGAGCCGATGCGCAGCGACCCGCGCTACGCCGCGCTCTGGCGCAGCGACCCGCACCTGATCGAACTGATGGAGTCTCGCCGATCGGCCCGCGCCGCCGGCCAGACCGCCGGCCCGGTCAAGCGCGGCCCGGATTGGTCATAGCGCGGCCACGCCCAACGGCGCTGACCACAGCCCTGCGACGATGGCCGGCTACAGGACCACGTCGAGCGGTTCCGCGGCGTAGCGACGACGCGCGGAAGCCGTCTGCGAAAATTCCTCCTGGACCGCTGTAACTCCGCCGGTGGTTTCGGCGAATTGACGTCCGTCAGGCGGCGCAAAGAGCTCGCCGCTTCGGAGCCTCGCCGTGTCCGTCTCCCAGCAGGTGAATTCCGAGGCGCTGCAGCCGCCATCGGCGACAGCGGCGGAGGCCTCCGAATCGGCCGAGATCACCGACCTCACCCGACATGGGCTGCGCCGCTTTGCGGCGGGCGACGTCGAGCAGGCGAGCCGCATCTTCACCGCACTGGTCGGAGGCTGGCCGGAGCACGCGCTGTCGTGGAACCTCCACGCCATGGCCCTCACCGGCCTGGAACGGCGCGAAGAGGCGATCGCCGCGCTGCGCCGGTCTCTGGATATCGATGCGAACCAGGCCGAGGTCTGGGCGAGCCTGGCGAGTTCCCTCGCCCAGCTGCAGCGCTGGGACGATGCTGACGCCGCCGGCGAGGCCGCGGTCGCCCTCGCCGGCGAGTCCGCGGAGATCTGGCAGATCCGCGCCAACGGTCGGACGGCGCGGAACGACTTCCGGGGCGCCAGCGAGGCGCTGGCCGCAGCGGCAGACCTCGATCCCGACAACGCGGCCCTCCGCGCCAACCTCGGGGCCGCCCTCCTCAAGTGCGGCCGCTTCCCCGAAGCCGACGCGGCTTTTGCGCGGGCGCTCGATCTCGATCCGGAGTCCGGACCGATCGCCGAGGGCAAACGGCTGTGCGCCGTGATCGTCGGCGCCCTCCGGGACGCCTCAGCGGAAACGCTCGTGCGGGTTTGCGCCGGCGCGGACGCCGACGTCGACAGGCTCTTCAAGACCGCTCTGCTGCTGCTCGGCGCCGGCGATCAAGCGGACGCGGCCGCGCGCGTGGCGGAGGCATGGGTCGAGCGCCGGCCGGACTGCGTGGAGGCGCTGTATTTCCGGGACGCCCAATCGTCGCGCGGCGCGGCGCGGCCGCCGGCGGCGCTGGTCAGGCAGCAGTTCGACGACGCCGCCGAAACCTTCGACCAGCACCTGGTGGGCCAGTTGGCCTATGACGGGCCCTCCCAGCTCGCCGCCCTGATAGCCGCTTGCGAGGCGCGGCAGGGCCAGCTCGAGACCCTGGACCTGGGCTGCGGCACGGGGCTGTGCGGCGAAGTGCTGCGACCCTACGCCAAACGGCTCGTCGGGATCGATCTGTCCGGAGGCATGCTGGCCAAGGCGCGCGAACGGGCGCTCTACGACCGCCTCGAGGAGGGCGACGCCATCGAGGTCATGCTCACTTTGGGCGAGAGGTGGGACCTGATCGTTGCGTTCGACACCTTGCCCTATCTGGGCGGGCTGGAGAGCTTGTTCGAGGTGGTCGCCGCGGTCCTGCGGCCGGGAGGCTGGTTCGCCCTATCTACCGAGCACATCGAGGGCGAAGGCTACCAGCTGCGCGGCAACGGCCGCTTCGCCCATTCGGCCGGCTATCTTGCGCACCTGGCGGTCGGGCGGTTCGACATCGCCGTCCACCATCGAAGCCTGCTGCGGCGCGAAGCAGGGCAGGCCGTCGAAGGCGGCTACTTCCTGCTGCGCCGCGTGACCTGACTCAGCAGGCGAAGCTGGCCGGCGCCTCGGGGCCGGATGGCGCGGCCGCCTTGGCGCGGGCCGCCTGAACAGCGCAGAGGGATCCGGGAATAGAATCGAGGTTCCGCGAGTCATCTAAGGAACGGCCGCCGGCCCGACCGGCCGCGCGGCGCTCGCATGCCCATCGGGCGGCGCCGGCCGAACAAGCGGCCGCAGCGCCTCCGGTCGCGGCGCAAGGTCGAGTTGAGGCCCTCGGTTGCGCCCCGTCTTGGGGCGGTGGGACCGCGGTTGAGGCCACGCTTACGCGGACGGGAGGGGCTCATGGAACGCTATCGCGCGGTGCTGACGAGTCTTCGCGCCAACCACTTCCTCGATCCCGGCGGATCGAACCTCGACCAGTTCGAAGCATCGATCGCGGCGGCCCTCCGCACCGCCCGCAGCCATCAGGGGGCGGGCCCGCTGTTCGGGGACGCGGACGCGCCTCCGCCGGACCCCGCCGCCACGCCATGGACGGTTCCAGATCGTCTGGCGGACGACCTCGTCCGTCACATGGACGGCCTCCCCGATCTGCTGGCCGGGACCGTGAAGTCGAACCATCCGCGAATGGTCAAGAACGTCATCCCGACGCCCACCCTGGCCTATCTGTCGAGCTACGTCGCCGCCGCGGTCTACATGGGGAACGGCGTCAGCGCGGAGGACGCCGGCGCCGCCCTGCAGGCCGAGATCGATCTGGCGCGCCTCTACGCCGGTCTGGCGGGCTATGACGGCGCGGAGGCCGGCGGCCTGTTCACCTTCGGCGGCACGGCCACCAATCTGTACGCCTTCCGGATGGGATTGCTGAACGTCGATCCGGACGCCCTGCTCCGCGGGGTCTCGCGCGATGTCGTCGTGGTGGGCTCGCGTCCCGCCCACTATTCTCACCAGACGGCGGTCTCCTGGCTGGGCCTCGGGCGCGACAACTATCTGATGGCGCGCTCTCACCGCGATCAGACGACCGATCTCGAGGATCTCGATCGGATCTGCCGCGCGCAGATCGCCGCCGGCAGGAGGATCGCCTGCATCGTGGGCGTCGGCGGCACCACCTCCTGCATGGGCATCGACGATTTCGCCCAGCTGTCCGGCCTGATCGATCGTCTGGTGGAGGACTTCGGCCTTCCCTATCGGCCGCATCTGCACGCCGACAGCGTCATCGGTTGGGCCTACCTTCATTTCTCGGCCTATGATTTCGCGGGAAATCCGCTCGGCTTCCGTGAAGAGGTCCTCGGCCGCCTCTGGCGGATCTCATCGAAAATCCGCACCCTGAGGTGGGCTGACAGCTTCGGGATCGATTTTCATAAGACCGGCTACGCGCCCTACGTCTCCAGCATGCTGGTCGCCAAACGCCGGGCAAAGCTCGCCGCCCTCGGCCGAGAAAGCGACATGATGACGCCGCTGTTTCACGACGCGGTCGCTTACAACCCCGGGAAGTACAGCCTCGAGACGTCGCGCTCTTCGGCCAACATGGTGGCGACCCTCATGTCGGTGTCGGCCCTCGGCCTGGAAGGGTTCCAGGTGCTGCTCGGCCACGCTCAGGACATCTCCATGCGCATCAAGCGCGATGTCGGACGTCGCGGATCGGGCCTGCTGGTGGTCAATCCGGATTCATCGGGGTCCGACGTCTTCATCCGCGCCTACCCGCCAGAGATGGACGGGGACGCCACGTTCCGAACGGAGATGTCGTGCGCCGCCGCCCGCAAGGCGATCACCGACTACAACGATGCGTTCTTCCAGTTCCTGGGCCGCCACTACGCCTCCGGCGAAACGGGGCTCGCGGTCAGCAAGACGTCCGCCGCCTTCTACACCGAGGCGGGCGATCCGGTGGTGGCCTTGCGCCTGTACATCCTCAATCCGTTCCTGGACGCCGAGGCGGCGACGGACCTGGTCGACACCCTGGCGGAGGCCAAGACCCGGTTCGACGCTGGCCGGGCCGTTGAGACCAGAGGGTCGGTCACGCCCCCTGCTCCTGAGACTGCGACCGCTTGAGCGCCAGGGCTTCGGCGCCGATCCGGACCCTGAGCATGACGGCGTTCAAGGCTGAGAACAGCAGCGCGAAGCCGGTCAGGCCGAACGCCAGGGGCAGCAAGGCGATCTCGCCGGCCACCACCACATAGTTCGGGTGGGCGAGGAACCGGTAAGGGCCCCGGCGGATCAGCGGCGAATCCGGCAGGGTGATGATCCGGGTGGTCCAGCGGTCTCCGAGACTGGCGACCACCCAGATCCGGGCCGCTTGCAGCACGACGAAGAGCCCTAGGCAGACCGGGTCGATCGGCCGATGACGCGCCAACACCCAGAGGCCGACGAGCCAGGCGGCGTGGAGGGCGACCATATAGGGATAGTGGGCCCGCCCCGACTCCATGGCGCCCCGCGCCAGCAGCCGCCGCGTATTCCGCGCCGCCAGGATCAGTTCGCCCAGACGCTGGCCCGTCACAAGCGCCAGGACGATCTCGGCGGCGGTCAATTGGTCCGCCGCAGGGTGACGCTACTGGCGGTGAAGCCTGGGCCGAGCGCGGTCAGGACGGAGAGATCCGGCAAGCCGGCGCGCCGCGCCCGATCGAGGACGAAGAGCACGGTCGGGGCCGACATATTCCCGTGGTCGGCGAGCACGTCGCGCTCATGATCGAGCTGGCCCTGATGCAGGCCGAGGGTGGCCTCCAAAGCCTCGATCACCTTCATGCCGCCCGGGTGGCAGAGGAACCGGTCGACGTCGCCGAGCTCGCGCCGGTCGGCGGCGAGCATGCAGACCATGGCCGCGCGCAGATGTTGCTTGGCGAAGGTGGGTATCGACCGCGCGAGGATGACCCCCAGCCCCTTGGGTTCGACGCGCCAGCCCATGATGTCGAGGGTGTCCGGCCAGGTCCGCTCGGCGCTCGCCTCAACCTCGGCGAACCCTTCGCCGTCGCTCGCGAGGACGCAGGCCGCGGCGCCGTCGCCGAACAGCGCCGTGGCGACGATGTCGGCCTTGCTCAGGTCCTCGAGACGGAACGCCAGGCTGCACAGCTCGACCGTGACCAGCAGCACGATCGCGCGCGGCGAGGCCCGGGCCAGGGCGCTCGCGAGCCCCAAGCCGGTGGCGCCGCCGGCGCAGCCCAGACCGAACACCGGAACGCGCTTGACGTCGGGCCGCAACCCCAGCCGGGCCATGGCCCGCGCTTCGAGGCTCGGGGTGGCGATGCCCGTCGAGGACACCGTGACAACGATGTCCACGTCCGCGCCGCGGAGCCCGGCCCTTGCGAGCGCCAGCTCGGCGGCCTGAACGAACAGATCGACCCCACCCTCGAGATAGGCGGCGGTGCGCTCCGGCCAGCCGCGAGGCTCCAGATACCACTCGATTGGCTGCACGGCCTGCCGGGTGCGGACGCCGGCCGTCTTGAAGACCCCCGCCATCCGCTCGAACTGCGGGAAGCGGTCCTGGAATAGCCGGCGCGCCGCCTCGGCCACATCGACCTGCGCCAGGACGTGCGGCGGCGAGGCGGTCGCGAGCGACAGCAGGGCGACCGGGGCCTGGGCGCGGCTCATGCGATCACCTTTTCGGCGAAGCGCTCCATCTCCTCGTACTGCGGGCTCATCTGCAGCAGGAGCAGGTCGAGGCCGGCGGCCTCGTAGGCGGCGATGCGCTGCTTGATCTGCTCGGCCGTGCCGATGAGGTTGGGGCGCAGTCCGCGGTTGGAGACGGAGTACTCGGCGATCTTCATCTCGCGCTCGAGCTGGGTGCCGCTGAGCCACTGGTCGTAGTTGCCGAAACCCGGGGCGTTGGGGTCCAGCGTGGTGATCCGGGCGACTTCCTCGCGGGCCTCCGCCTCGGTGTCGCGCACGATGGCGTAGGCGGCCATGCCGAAGCTCATCGGCGGCTTGCCGGTCTTCTCCCGGCGCGCGCGCATGTCGGCGATCTTCTCGGCGATCACGTCGGCGGTGTCGCCGTGCATGACATAGGCGTCGC
>NZ_DATGEX010000025.1:0-24296 GCF_035309685.1 Phenylobacterium sp. | reverse complement strand
ATCTCGCCGACATCAAGGAGATGTCGGACAAGTCCTACGCCCAGATGTTCGCCGCCGACTTCTTCGGCCCGGCCGCCCGGAGGATCGAGGGCTTCCGCAAGCCGATCGTCGCGGCCGTGGCCGGCTATGCCCTGGGCGGCGGCTGCGAACTGGCCATGCTCTGCGACTTCATCATCGCCGCCGAGACCGCCAAGTTCGGCCAGCCGGAGATCAACCTGGGCGTCATGCCCGGCATCGGCGGCACCCAGCGCCTGCCCCGCGCGGTGGGCAAGGCCAAGGCCATGGACATGGTGCTCACCGCCCGGATGATGGACGCCGCCGAGGCCGAGCGCGCGGGCCTGGTCTCCCGCGTGGTCCCCGCCGACAAGCTGCTGGAGGAAGCCCTGGCCGCCGCCGGCAAGATCGCCGCCCAGTCGCCGCTGGCCGTCGCCATGAACAAGGAGCTGGTCAACGCCGCCTTCGAGACGACCCTGTCCACCGGCGTGGCCATGGAGCGGCGCCTGTTCCACTCGCTCTTCGCCTTCGAGGACCAGAAGGAAGGCATGGCCGCCTTCGTCGAGAAGCGGCCGGCGAAGTTCACGGGGAAGTAGGGGCGCGGCCGCGGGGTCGAAATGGCCGCACGGAATCCCCGCGACCTACGTTGACCCGCCCTCCATCCTCCCGTATATCCGCGCCTCCAATTTTCACCGCCCGGCCCGCCGGGCGCGTTCGCATGAGAAGCTCCTAAATGGCCAATACGCCCGGCTCCAAGAAGGCGGTCCGCAAGATCGCCCGCCGCACCGAAGTCAACACCGCCCGCCGCTCGCGCGTGCGCACCTTCCTGCGCAAGTTCGACGAGGCCCTGACCTCGGGCGACGCCGCCGCGGCCAAGGACGCCTTCGTCAAGGCCCAGTCGGAGCTGATGCGCGCCGTCACCAAGGGCGTGGTCCACAAGAACACCGGTTCGCGCAAGGTCTCGCGCCTGGCCGCCCAGCTCCGGAAGATGTCGGCGGCCTGACCCGGCCGGCGGGGACGAAACCCCGCCTTTCCCATCGGAATTCGACCTGCCAAACGGCGCCCCCGCGGGCGCCGTTTTCGCGTTTAGGGCCTGCGTCCCGGGTGCGACACATGCGGCGAATCTGCTCAGCGCACGGACCGCTGTTCTGCGTTTTCCTAGGGCGGAAAAGGGCTCCGTGCGAGTCAACGAAAATATCCGTCGACGCGCCGAAGAATCACCGTTGACCGGCCTCGGCCCCCCATTAGTGTCTGCCTCCTTACAGGCGTCTTCGATCTGATCCCGGATCAAAACGGGGCGCCGGCGGAGTGCATGCGCTCGCCGGATAAGAGCCTGTTTGTGTTGAGAAATAGGTGCGGTCGCTGCGTGGGGCTTCGACCGTGAGGCGGGCAGACGGGAAAAACAGAGATGATGAGCGGGGGGGTTGCGGGAGCTATGGCGAGCGCACCGGCCGGAGTCGTGTGGACAAAGACCTGCGTGGTCTTGAAGCGCGAACTGGGCGAGGCGACGTTCGGCTCCTGGCTGGGACAAGCGGCGCTGCGCGAGACCGGGGACGACGTGTGCCTGGTGGCCGCCACCGGGGTGGCGCGGGACTGGATCGCCCGCCATGCCTGGCGCCGTATCGGAGAGCTGTGGGCCCAGAACGATCCGCTGGGCCGCAGGCTCGACCTGAAATCGCGCATGGAGTTCGATTTCGACGCCCCGGCGAACGCCGCGGCGGCAGCTCCGGCGGCCCAGGCGGTCGAGGCTTCGACCGCGCCCGAAGTTTTCGAGGTCGAGGCTGAAGCTGCGCCCGCCGCGGCCCGCCACGGCCGCCTGCTGGGCCTGCAGGACCGTTTCGCCTTCGACAGCTTCGTCGCGGGCCCTTCCAACGAATTCGCCTTCGCCGTGGCGCGCCGCGTCGCGGCCTGGTCGGACGGCCACTTCAACCCGGTGGTCTTCCACGGGCCCTACGGCTTCGGCAAGACCCACCTGCTGAACGCGCTCGCCTGGGAGGCCATGCGCAATGAGCCGACCAAGCGGGTGGTCTATCTGACCGCCGAGCGGTTCACCTCGACCTTCGTCAAGGCGCTGCAGGACAGGCAGACCGCGGCGTTCAAGGACGAGCTGCGCAACGCCGACCTGCTGCTGATCGACGACGTGCATTTCGTGGCCGGCAAGACCTCCACCCAGGAGGAACTGTTCCACACCCTGATCGCGCTGGTCGAAGACGGCCGCCGCGTGGTGATGACCGCCGACCGTTCGCCGACCGAGATCTCGGAGATGGAGCCGCGGCTGCGGTCCCACCTGCAGGCGGGCCTGGTCTGCGGCATCGAGCCGGCCGACCGGGCGCTGCGCCTGGGCATCCTGGAGCGCAAGCTGCAGACGCTCGCCCAGCAGGGCCGCTTCCTGCCGTCCGCCAAGCCCGAGGTCATGCAGTTCCTGGCCGACCGCTTCACCGACAGCGTCAGCGAGCTGGAGGGCGCCCTGAACACCCTCGTCGCCCGCGTCGGCGGCGAAGTGGCGCGGCTGACCCTGGACGAGGCCCAGACGATCCTGCGCCCGCACCTGTCGTGCAACGAGCGCAAGGTGACGGTGGACCAGATCCAGAAGACGGTGGCCGAGCACTATGGGCTCAAACAGGCCGACCTGATCTCCGAGCGCCGCGCCCGCGCGGTCGCCCGGCCCCGCCAGGTGGCCATGTGGCTCGCCAAGCAGATCACCGTCCGCTCGCTCCCCGACATCGGCCGCCGGTTCGGCGGGCGCGACCACACCACGGTGCTGCACGCGGTCCGCCGCATCGAGGCGCTCAAGGGTGAAGACCCGCAGATCGCCCGCGACGTGGACGTGCTGCTGCGGAAGCTGCGGGGCTAAATCGCCGGAATGCTGTAGGGTAGGGCGTCGCGCCACCGCGGCGACCTTCCCGAAAAGCTGTCCATGTCCGCACGCGACCTCAAGGGCTCCGGCCTGACCGACCGCCTGTCCGCCGCCGCCGACGCCAAGGCGGCCCTGCTGGCCAAGCTGAAGCCCAAGCCGACCGTCACCGATCCGCTGTTCGAAGATCGGGCCGCCCTGCGGGAAGCCGAGCGGAAAGCTGAGCTCGCGGGCGTGCGGACGGCCCGCGCCGACGAAAAGGAGGCCGCGCGCCAGGCGGCCGCCGACGCGCTGGCCGCCGACGCCGCCACGATCCAGGCCGCCGAGGACGCCGCGCTGGCCGAGAAGCGCGGCGCGCGCAAGGAACGCAAACAGCTGACCAAGGCCGAGGCCCAGACGAAGCGCGACGCGCGCTATGCCGCGCGCAAGGCGCGGTAGGCGACAAGCTCATGTCGCGTCCAGAATTTCTCGTGTGACCTAGACCTCACACCGCCTTGCGGTGGCGCCGCGCGTCTCCACCTCAAGCCCAGGCGCCGCGCCGGCGCCGCCTGGAGATTTTCTGATGACCCAATCCAACACCACCCTCGGCGCAGCGCTGGTCACCGGCGCATCGTCGGGCATCGGCGCGGTCTACGCCGACCGCCTGGCCGCCCGCGGCCATGACCTGATCCTGGCGGCCCGCGACGAGGGGCGGCTGAACAACCTCGCCGCCAACCTGCGCGCCGAGCATGGCGTCGCCGTCGAGGTGATCCGCGCCGACCTGACGCAGGCCGCCGACGTGGCCGCCCTGGAAGCCAAGATCGCCGCCGATCCCACGATCGCGCTGGTGGTCAACAACGCCGGCGCCGCGATCATGGGCGGGTTCCTCGACAACACCCCGGAGAAGATCGACGACCTCATCCGCCTCAACGTCACCGCCGTCGCCCGTCTGACCCATGCGGCGGCCAAGGCCTTCGCGCCGCGCGGCCGCGGGACCATCGTCAATATCTCGTCGGTGGTTGGGATCGCCCACGAGTACGGCGCGTCGGTCTATGGCGCGACCAAGGCCTTCGTCACCTATCTGACCCAGGCGGTGGCCCATGAGACGGCGGGCACGGGCGTCAAGCTGCAGGCTGTGCTGCCGGGCGCCACGCGCACAGAGATCTGGGAACGGTCCGGCCGCGATCCGGCAGACCTCGATCCCGACCGCACCATGGATGTCGACGAACTGGTGGACGCGGCGCTCGCGGGCCTCGACGCCGGCGAGCTGATCACCATCCCGTCGCTGCCAGATCCGGCGGACTGGGCCGGCTATCAAGCGGCGCGGGCGGTGCTGCTGCCCAACCTGTCGAAGGCCCATCCGGCCGAGCGGTATGGGGTGCGGGAACCCGCGCTGGCCTGAGCCCCAACGAAAAGGGCGGCTGCATCGCTGCAGCCGCCCCGTTCATTTCAGCGGAAGGGCTGACGCTTAGGCGTCGGCGTCTTCGGGCTGCTTGGACGTCAGGTCTTCGCCGGTTTCCTGGTCGACGATCTTCATCGACAGGCGGGTCTTGCCGCGGTCGTCGAAGCCCAGGAGCTTCACCTTCACGGATTGGCCCTCGGTGAGCACGTCGCTGACCTTGTTCACGCGCTCGTTGGCGATCTGCGACACGTGGACCAGGCCGTCCTTGGCGCCGAAGAAGTTCACGAAGGCGCCGAAGTCGACGATCTTGACCACCTTGCCAGTGTAGATCTGGCCGACTTCCGGCTCCGACGCGATGGACTTGATCCATTCCTTGGCCGCGTCGATCTTCGACTGCTCGGCGGCCGCGATCTTGATCGTGCCGTCTTCGCCGATGTCGATCTTGGCGCCGGTTTCGGCGGTGATCTCGCGGATCACCTTGCCACCCGAGCCGATCACTTCGCGGATCTTGTCCACCGGGATCTTGATGGTCTCGATCTTCGGCGCGTATTCGCCCAGCTCGTGGCGCGGGGCTTCCATCGCCTTGTTCATCTCGCCCAGGATGTGATCACGGCCGCCCTTCGCCTGAGCGAGGGCCTGCTTCATGATCTCCTCGGTGATGCCGGCGATCTTGATGTCCATCTGCAGCGAGGTGATGCCGTCGGCGGTGCCGGCGACCTTGAAGTCCATGTCGCCCAGGTGGTCTTCGTCGCCCAGGATGTCGGAGAGGACCGCGAAGCCGTCCGATTCCAGGATCAGGCCCATGGCGATGCCGGAGACCGGCTTCTTGAGCGGCACGCCCGCATCCATCAGGGCCAGCGAGGAGCCGCAGACCGAGGCCATGGAGGAGCTGCCATTGGACTCGAAGATCTCGGAGACCAGGCGGATCGTGTAGGGGAACTCCTCGACGCTCGGCAGCATCGGGCGGATCGCCCGCCACGCCAGCTTGCCGTGGCCCACTTCGCGGCGGCCCGGCGCGCCCATGCGGCCCGTTTCCCCGACCGAGAAGGGCGGGAAATTGTAGTGCAGCATGAACTTCTCATAGTACTTGCCCTCGAGGGCGTCGATGAGCTGTTCGTCGTCGCCGGTGCCGAGCGTGGCCACGACCAGCGCTTGAGTTTCACCGCGGGTGAACAGCGCCGAGCCGTGGGCGCGCGACAGAACGCCGACTTCCGAGACGATCTGGCGGACCTGATCGACCTTGCGGCCGTCGATGCGGATGCCGGTGTCCAGGATGTTGCGGCGGACGACGTCGGCTTCCAGTTCCTTGAACACCGCGCCCAGCTTGTCGGGCGAGATGCCGGCCGGGTTCTCGTCGGACTTGCCGAACTTGTCGGTGGCCTTGGCCTTGGCCGCGGCGACCGCGTCCTGGCGTTCCAGCTTGGCGGGGATCTTGAAGGCCGAAGCCAGATCCTTGCCGATGGCCTTCTTCATCTCGGCCTTGATGGCGTCGGTGTCTTCCGGCTGGAAGTCGAAGGGGTCCTTGGCGGCGTGTTCGGCCAGTTCGATGATCGCGTCGATCACCGGCTGCATGCCGGCGTGGGCGAACATCACGCCCTTGAGCACTTCGTCTTCGGTCATTTCCTGGATTTCGGACTCGACCATCATGACCGCGTCCTGGGTGCCGGCGACCACCAGGTCCATCCGGCTGTCCTTCATCTCGTCGAGCGTCGGGTTGAGCACGTACTCGCCGCCCACGAAGCCGACGCGGGCGCCGCCGATCGGGCCCATGAAGGGCGCGCCGGAGATCACCAGGGCGGCCGAGGCGGCCACCAGGGCGACGATGTCGGGATCGTTCTCAAGGTCGTGGGCCAGCACGGTGCAGACGACCTGCACTTCGTTCTTGAAGCCCTTGACGAACAGCGGGCGGATCGGACGGTCAATGAGGCGGGACGTCAAAGTCTCTTTTTGCGACGGCGCGGCTTCGCGGCGCGGGAAGGAGCCGGGGATCTTGCCCGCGGCGTAGAACTTCTCCTGGTAGTTCACCGTCAGGGGGAAGAAGTCCTGACCCGGCTTCGCGCTCTTGGCGAAGACGGCGGTGGCGAGAACCATGGTGTCGCCGTAGGTGGCCAGGACCGAACCGTCGGCCTGGCGGGCCATGCGGCCGGTTTCGAGCGTGAGCGTCTTGCCGCCCCACTCGAGAGTCTTGCGTTTGATATCGAACATTTTTGCTTCTTTCTTTCCCGCGGGCGTATTCCCGTCGGGGGCGGATAAGGTTCGGTCCTTAGGTTCGGGCTTCCGAAATCCTCTCCAAATGAACAGGCGAAGAGGACTGCTATGGAGCCCTCGGCGTGTGCGGCGGTCCCTTTACTTAAGGTGGGACCGCCAGGCGCCGCATTGAGGTCCCCCGGCCTGTCGCGGGGGAGCGGCAAATAGGAAAAGCGAAACCTAGCGGCGCAGGCCGAGGGTCTCGATCAGCTTCTGATAGCGGTCCGCGTCGGACTTCTTCAGGTGGTCGAGGAGCGACCGGCGGGCCGAGACCAGCTTCAGCAGGCCCCGGCGCGAGTGGTTGTCCTTCTTGTGCGTCTTGAAGTGCTCGGTGAGGTTCGCAATCCGTTCGGACATGATCGCCACCTGGACTTCAGCGCTGCCCGTATCCGCGTCGCCGCGGGCATGGGTCTTGATCACTTCAGCCTTGCGTTCGGCCGTAATCGACATCGGTCAATCTCCGCTCTCCAAAAGGAAAACACGCGAGGGTTCGAGCCGTCCCGCACGCATTTCGCAGAGCGCCACCACCTTTCCGCCCGCCATGGCTGAAACCGTGCGCGAGCCGGGTTTGAGCCTGGCTTTCACAGCTTCGACCTGTCGGGGAACGAGAACGATAGCGCGTCCCTGCTTCAGCCGGAAAGCGTCTTCGGCGGTCACGGCCAGCTCCGGGATGTCGTCCAGGGCGGTCTCGACCGGAAGCAATAGCTCCGACTGGCGGGCCTCATAGCCCAAATCCTCAAGCAATTCCAGCGTTACCGCCGATTGCTCCGTAAACCGCCCCACGCGGGTGCGGCGAAGGTCGCTGACATGGCCGCAGGCGCCGAGCATGGCGGCCAGATCGCGGGCGATGGCGCGGACGTAGGTGCCCTTGCCGCACTCGATCTCCAGCGTCACGTGATCGGGACCGTTCGCCTCCGCCACCCGGGCCGAATGGACGGTGACGGTCCGCGCCGCCAGCTCCACCGTCTCGCCCGCGCGGGCCAGGTCGTAGGCGCGCTCGCCATCCACCTTGATGGCGGAATAGGCTGGCGGGACCTGACTGATCTCGCCGACAAAGGCCGGCAAGGCGGCCTCGACTTCAGCCACCGTCGGGCGAACATCGGACTGGGCGATGGTCTCGCCCTCGCGGTCATAGGTCGCGGTGGTGACGCCCCAGCAAATCGTGAAGCGGTAGGTCTTGTCGGCGTCGACGAGGTAAGGGACCGTCTTGGTCGCTTCGCCCAGCGCGATGGGCAGGATGCCGGTCGCCAGCGGGTCCAGCGTGCCGGCGTGTCCCGCCTTCTGGGCGTTGAAGGCGCGGCGCACCCGGCTGACCGCGTGTGTCGAGGTCAGGTCATAGGGCTTGTCCAGGCAGATCCAGCCGGAGACCGCGTCGCCCTTGCGCTTGCGGCCCACTAGTCCTCATCCTTCCAGCCGTCGGACGGTTCGGAGGGCTTCAGGTCCTGCGCGACCTTGGGGTCGGCGAAGATGGCGCTGATCCGGGCGGCCTCGTCGAAGGTGTCGTCGTGCAGGAATTTCAGCGCCGGCGTGAACTTCATGTCGATGGCGTGGCCCAGCCGCCCGCGCAGGAACTTGTGGTGCCGGTTCAGCGCCTTGACCACCACAGCCGCCGCCTCGCCGCCGCCCAGCGGTTCGACGAAGACGGTGGCGTGGCGCAGGTCCGGGCTCATGCGGACCTCGGTGAGCGTGATGGAGACGCCGGCGATGTCGGGGTCGGTGATCTCCTGCTCGCGCAGGATTTCCACCAGCGCGTGGCGAATCAGTTCGCCCGCGCGCAGCTGGCGTTGGGACGGGCCGCGCGGGGCCTGTCGGCCAGTGGTGATGGGACGTTTCATGGCAAGCTCGCTCAAACCTGGGGTGCGGATCGGACGCAACCGACGCAGGGGAAGGGCGGGCTTCTAGTCGGGCAGGGCGGGAGAGTCCAGCAGAGGGCTTGAGTCGAGCCCATCCAGGTCCGGCACGCTCACATACCGGCCCGCCAGCGTTCCATCCCTCAGGAACACCTCGATCTCGGTGGCCTGGCCGGCGTCGGCGTAGCGTTGGGCGAGCTGGCAGGCGGCATGCTCGGCCTCCGCCCCGCTCAGGAACATCATGCCCTGTTCCAGCGTGTCGCCCTGAACGCGCCAGCCCGCCTGGGCGGCGGTGATCGAGATAACGAGGCCCATACGCAACTCTCCCTTGGGGCGGGAGGCAATGGACCGGGCGCGTGGCGCCCTGATGACCGTAAGGTGTCAGGTCCGCATGAAGCCCATGTTTTGCACCGGGAACCCGGCGAGCCTTGGGAATATCCCCGGCATCTGGGCCGGCGTCACGCCCATCCAGGTCGCGAGCGTGGCGAGGTAGGTCTCCACCGAGGTCGTGGGAATATAGGCGTTTGAGGCGGCGTCGGGGTTGGTGAAGGCGGGCGTGGAGCCGCTGGCCGCCTTGTCGATCCCGACCGTGGGATAGGGCCCGTAGAGGTCGCCGCCCTTCACCGCCGCGCCCAGCACGAAGTGGTGCGAGCCCCAGGCGTGGTCGGTGCCCGTGCCGTTGGTGGCGAAGGTGCGGTTGAAATCCGAGGCGGTGAAGGCGGTGATCTTGTCGGCCATGCCGGCGGCGGCGATGGCGGCGTCGAAATAGCTCAGCGCATGATCGAGCTGGGCCATCAGCAGGCCCTGGCGCGGGTTTTCGCCGTCGTGGGTGTCGAAGCCGCCGAGCTGGACGAAGAACACCTGGCGCTGGACGCCAAGCTGCGCCTGGGCCGCGGCGGTCTCGACCACCGCCTGCAGCTGATCGGCCAGCGGATTGTCCACCACCTTGCCGCCGATCGGATCGGTAAAGGCGGGCGGGTTGGGGATCGCGGCCTCGGCCGCCGCGGCGCCGGTCAGCGCATTGTCGAACACCGCCGAGAGCGCGATCGAGCGGCCGACGGCGGCGGCATAGTCGGCGACCATGTCGCTGGACTGGCCGGGGCTGAGGTTCGTCTCGACCAGCGAGGCGCGCAGCTCGTCCAGGAAGTCGTTGGAGCTGTTGTAGCGGCCGGTCGTGGCGGTGAGCGTGATGGTCTGCGCCGTGGCCTTGTTGGCCGCGTAGTTGATGCGGAAGGACCGCGCCGTCTGGCCGTTCAGGAAGGCGGTGTTGCCCGCCGTGGTGATGGCTGAGAAGTCGGTCTCGCCGCCGCCGAGCGCCTGGAAGGTGTCGGCCATCAGGCCGCCCCAGCCGGTGGCCGAGCCGTCCACCTGGCCCGACTGCCAGGCCGACTGCTGGTCGGAGTGGGAGAACAGCCGCTGCGGGATCTGGGTCGTCGGCCCGGGCTTCTGGTAGTCGGCCTTGGTGAGCGGGGCCAGCAGGGTGCCGACATTGGCGACGGCCGCCAGCCGTCCGGCGGCGAACAGGCCCTGCACGCCGGTCAGGAACGGGTGGACCGCGAAGGTCCGGGTGGTCGGCTGGCTGGTCGTCGCGTTGGCCGGCGGCACGAGCTGCGCCGTGGCCGGGGTGATCGGCAGGACGCCGCCCCAGTGCTCGGGCATGTCGGTGGTGGCGATCGTCCGCTTGGTCACCGGGGAAACGCCGCCGATGGCCACGGGCGCGGTCCCCGCCGGCATCAGGTTGATCGGCTCGGAGCCCGACGACCGCGCTGTGGTGTACTGGGCGAAGCTGCCGGGATCGGTGGCCAGCAGCATGTTGTGGGCGTCGTTGCCGCCCTGCAGGAAGACGCAGACGAGCGCCCGGTAGCCGGACCCCGGACCGGCCGATTGCGCGGCGGCCTTGCCGACGGCGGCGAGGTTGAGGGCGAGCGGGGCGGCGGCCCCGAAGGCGGCCAGGCCCTGCAGGAGGGCCCGGCGGGAGGGCGTGATGCGGTGGGTCATGGCGCCGCTCCTACCGCTGCACGACGAATTCGGGCGAGGTGAGCGCGATGATCAGCGCGTTCTGCACCTTGTTCAGCCGCACCTGGGCGATCTGGGCCGCCGTGGGCGCCCTGGCGAGCGAGGCGGCGCCATTCAGCACCCGCAGCAGCCGCGCCGACATCGTCGTGCTCATCGTCCCGGCGAAATAGATGAGGTTGATGCGGTCGATCAGGGCCTGGTTGTTGTCGGGCGCTGTTGGCGAGGCGGGCGTGAGCGCCGCGAGCTCGTTGGCGTAGGCGGTGGTCACATCCTTGCCCGGCCAGCCCTGCAGCTGGATCACCTGGGCCATCAGGTTGGCGTAGCTGGCGACGGTGAGCGCATCGACCGCCTGAAATTCCGGCGCGACCAGACCCGCCTTGGCGACGGCCGAACCGGTCGGGACGTAGTCCGGATCGAAGAAGTTGAAGACCGTGGGCGCCTCCAGGGGCGCCTGGGCCAGTTCCCCCGGATCGCCGAAATCGGCGAACTGCTGGAAGTTGCCGTTCGGCGCAGTAGCGGTCGCCTTCGAGGTCGCCCCGGAGGCCCGCAGCCATTGAGTCATCCGCATCACCGGCTCGCGCAGCTTGCCCGAGGTGGAGGACGCCAGCGAGCCGGCCTGATCCAGCGCCTCCGGATCGGTCAGCACCGCCTTGACCGTCGCCATCAGGTCGCCGCGGGTCGCGGGATTTAAGGGGTCGCCGTTGAAGGCGGCGGCCACGCGGCCGACGTAGGCCGGGCTCGGGTTGCTGGTCACGAACCGCTGGATCAGCCGCCGGCCGATGAACGGCCCGACATTGGGATGGTTGGCGATCGTGGTGAGCGCGGTCGAGAGGCTGGCCGTCTGATAGGCGGTGAGCGCATTGGCGCCGGCCTGGGTGGTCGGCTGCGGCCCGGTGTAGGCCGCGATGGTCGTCCCGAGAAACGTCTTGGACAGCTGCGAGTGGTTGGCCGGGTAGGAGATCAGGGTCTGCACGTCCGGCGAGGCCGCCGTCGTGCCGTCCGCCGGCTGCTTGGCGAAGGTCGCCTGGCTGGGCCTCGCGTTATACCAGCCCCAGCCGGTGAACACCTTGGCGAGGCCCGCGATGTCGTCGTGGGTGTAGGTGGCGATGGCGGCGCCGGTCGCGTCGGTCTGCGGCTGGCCGTTGGCGTCCAGCTTGACCAGGCCGATCGACATCAGCTGCATCACCTCGCGCCCGTAGTTCTCGTCGGGGTGGCGCGTGGGGTCGTTGTCGGCCTGGGTGTTGCCCGTGGTGTTGAGGTACAGCCCCATGGCCGGGTGCAGGGTCACGGCCTTCAGGAGGTCGAGGTAGTTCCCCAGCGCATGCGCGCTCAGCATGTCGTACCAGGAGGCCGCGATGCGCGGCGTGATGGTCGACGAGACGAAGGAGACGACGAAGATCTCCGACAGCGCCAGCGTCATGCGGTGGCGCAGCTGGTCGTCGCCCGTGACGGCGCGGGCCCAGAAGCCCTCCTGGAACTGGACGTTCTTGACCCGCTGGTGATTGATCTTGGTGGTCGGGTTGGGACCGGCGGCGGCGACCGCGGCCTGATAGGCGGCGTCGAAGTCGGCCTGGCGCCGCTGCACCCAATCCAGATGGAAGGAGGGCGTGGTCGCCCAATACCCCTGGGCGCCCCCAGGGGTTGGCGCCGCCTTGGCCTGGTCGGCGAACCAGGTCGTGACGTCGCTGAGCGCGGCGATCGAGGCGTCGGTGGCGCCGAATGTGGCGCGGTTCAGGAAGGCGGCGGCGGATTGCGGGGTCGAGGCGGCGCCGGAGCCGGAGAGCGCCTTGCCGATCATCGGGGCCAGCGCGACGCCGGCCGCGACAGCGCCGACAGCCGCCACGCCGACCGCGACGTTCGTGGAGGTCGATTGCCCGCTGGTCGCCATACTGAACCACCCCTAGCCCATAACGACGTTGTGCAAGCTGCGCTGAACCGCAGATGAACATCATTGTTACGTTTGATCACCCCTGTTTCCGGGACGCGTCGTGCGGCCTGTCCGCGCGCCCTCAGGCCTGGGCGCGGTCGAGGATCAGGCGGGTGAAGGCGTCGCGGATCGGCGGCACGTGGCGGTGCTTGGCCGGCGCCGCGGCGGCCGGCTCGTCGAGGTGCAAGAGGATGGTGGCGTTGGCCTCGAAGAGCAGCAGGTCGCCGTCGGCGGTGAGCGCGCAATCCATGCCGCCGTAGTCGAGGTCGAGCCTGCGGGCGACTTCTTCCGCCGCCGCCACGGCCTTGGGCCCAAAGACGCTCCGCCAGTCGTCGAGGAAACGCTCCTCCTCGTCGAGCTTCCAGGGCGAGCGCGCCATCTCGGCCCGCCAGTAGTGCAGCAGCCAGTCCTCGCCGATCGCCAGGTGGAAGGGCCAGACCTTCCGGTCGACGAAGATCAGCCGGTACTTGCGCCAGGCGCCGTCGGCGGAGCGGAAGTCGTGGAAGGGCGTCAGCAACAGCTGGTCTTCCGGAGCCGTCGCCAGATAGGCGTCGCGGTCGGCGCCGCTGGTCAGGCGCGCCAGGTTCTCGCCGCCGTGGTCGCCGGGCGGGCGCACCAGCACGGGCGCTTCGATGGTCAGGGCCGCGAGTTCGGCGGGCGTGGTCGGCCGCGCCCGCGGCGTGATCAGGCCCGGCACGCCGGCGAACAGGGTCGCGGCGTGGTCGCGGCCGGTCCTGGCGATGCCGGCCGGCGGATTGATCACCGGCTTGCCCAGCGCCGCGCAGACCTGCGCCGCCTGGGCGAGCTGGCCCACGTCGCGGTGGATGTCGCCCAGCGTCGAGAACACCGAGCCCGCCTCGGCCAGGTCCGCGACCAGCAGGCCGCCCAGCGGCGCGTCCGGCTGATCCGGCGACAGCAGGCCCACGAACAGCGTCGAGAACCGGTCGGGATCGATGAGATAGCGGGTCGGCACATGCCCAGCGCCGACCGCGGCCAGCACCGCCACGGTCTCGGCGGGCGACCGCCTGGGCCCTGTGCGCTGCACGCCGGCCCACCGGGCGATGTCGTTGCGCAGCGCATTGGCTTCGGCCGGCCGGCGCAGGCCGTCGAGGATCCGCGCGAGCTGCTCGCGCGTCTCGGTGTCGGTGTGGCCGGCGGCGAGCTGCGCGCGGGCGACGGCCTCGGCCTGGGCCAGACGGCCGGTCCGGGTCGCCGCGCGGACCAGGTTGGTGAGCAGGGCGGGCCGCGCATCGCCCAGCGCCGGGTCGCCGCTGGCCAGCACCGCGATCAGGGTGTCGGCGGCCTCGTCGAAGCGGCCGACGTCGAACAGCACCATGCCGCGATTGCCCCGCGCCACCTGGTAGGCGGGGTTTAGGCTAAGCGCCTGGTCGAGCGCGGCCAGCGCCTCGTCGGCGCGCCCCAGCCGGTGCAGGGCCACGCCCAGCTCGTTGAACACCGGCGGCAGGTCGGAACGCTCTTGCGCCACCCGGCGCAGCACCTCGACGGCGGCCTCGTCGTCGCCCTGGCGCATCCGCAGCCGCCCCAGGCAAAGCTGGCTGGCGCTGTCGTTGGGACGCAAGGCCACGAGACGTTCGACGACCGCCTCGGCCTCCGCCAGGTCCGGCCCGTCGGTGAGGATCAGCGCCAGCATGCCGAGCGCCTCGGCGTGATCCGGCGCAAGATCGAGCACCGCGCGGTAGCCCGCCTGCGCCTGCGCGAGGCGGTTTTCCACATGGTGACCCACGGCCTCGCCCAACAGTTGGGCGGCGCGGTCCTGGGGAGAGCTCGTCATCAAAAAAGTGTCGCGTAAGCCGGGGCCGATGGCGATCCCGCGCCGGTTCTGCTGCGCCGCGATTTCGGTCACGAAACCGCGGCTGTTGGGAAGCGTAACAATTGGCCCCCGCGGCGCGCCTGCGGGAATAAATCCGCGCGGACCCCAGTCTGGCTTCTGACAACGCGTTTTTCGAGGAGCCTTCCGATGCACGATCAAGACACCAGACGAGACAATCCAATGAACAAGATCCTGCTGGCGGGCGCCTTCGCCCTCGCCCTCGCCCTCGGCGTGGCCGACATCCGCGACCTTGCGGCCACCGCCGCGCCGGCCGCTCAGGCCCCGGCCGGGCCGACCGTGAAGATCGACAACTTCGTCTTTGGGCCGGAAGCCCTGACCGTCAGCGTCGGGACCACCGTCACCTGGATCAACCAGGACGACATCCCGCACACGGTCGTGGCCAACGACAAGACCTTCAAGTCCAAGGTGCTGGACAGCGACGAGCGCTTCTCCTTCACCTTCACCAAGCCCGGTGAATACGGCTACTTCTGCTCGCTGCACCCGCATATGACGGGCAAGGTGATCGTGAAGGCTGGCTGAGGAAAGGCGCGCGCGGACCGGCGGCCATGACTGAGAACAAGACGTTCTTCCGCCCGCGCCTGGCGTTCAGCCGGGGCGCGGACACGGATCCGAAGGCCGCCGCCCGCGCGGCGGAGGCCGAGCGCGCGCGCCAGTTCCGCGAGACGATCCTGCCGCACCTGGACGGGGCCTATAACTTCGCCCGCTACCTCAGCCGCGACGCGACCGCCGCCGAGGATATCGTGCAGGAGGCGTTCCTGCGCGCTTTCGGCGCCTTCGGCGATTTCCGGGGCGGGGCGCCCAAGGCCTGGCTGTTCGCCATCGTGCGCAACTGCTTCCTGGACTGGGCCGCCGGGCGCGGCGGCCACGACCGGGTGCTGGTCGAAGAGGGCGCGCTCACCGAGGCGCAATCGGACGCGCTCGCCAACATCGCCGACCCCGACCAGGACGATCCCGAAACGGCCCTCCTGCGGCGCCGCGAGGCGCAGACGGTCCGCGCCGTGGTCGAGAGCCTGCCCGAACCGTTCCGCGAGACGCTCATCCTGCGCGAACTGGAAGAGCTCAGCTACAAGGAGATCGCCGCCTTGACCGCCGCCCCGATCGGCACGGTGATGTCGCGCCTGGCGCGAGCGCGCCTGATGCTCAGCGACATGCTGCTGCCGGCCGATGCGCAGAAGATGCGGGAGACCCAGCGATGAGCGCGTGTGCGGACAAGGCCATGCTGTTGCAGGGGCTGGTCGACGGCGAGCTCGACGCGGTCAACGCCGCGGCCTGCGAGGCCCATCTGAAGGTCTGCGACGCCTGCAACACCGAATATCTGCGCCTGCTGGCCCTGCGCCGCGAGCTCGCCGCGCCCGGCGTCGCCTATGCCGCCCCGGAGCGGTTGCGGGCCAATATCGAGGCGATGCTGGCGGCGGAAACGGCGGCCGAGACTCCGACTCGGCGACCAATCCGCCGGGGGGCCCCTTGGGCGGCGGGCGGCTTGGGCGGCCTCCTGGCAGCTACTCTCGCGGTGATGTTCGTGGTCCCGCAGGTCACCGAGGCCGGCGTCGAGCGCCAGCTGGTGGCGAACCACGTCCGATCCCTGATGGTCGGCCACCTGACCGACGTGGCGACCTCCAACCAGCACGTGGTCCGGCCCTGGTTCAACGGCAAGGTCGACATCGCCCCGCCGGTGCCGGAACTGGCGGCGGAAGGCTTCCCGCTGGTCGGCGGGCGGCTGGATTACGTCGATGGCCATGTTGCGCCGGCCATCGTCTACAAGCGGCGCCTGCACACCGTGAACCTCTTCGTCTGGCCGGCCGAAGGTCGGGTGCTGAACGAGGCCCGCAGCACGCGCCGCGACGGCTACAGCCTGACGGAATGGACCTCCGGCGGCCTGCGGTTCGCCGCGGTGTCGGACATCGAGCCCGCCGACCTGCAGCGATTCAAGGCCGCGTTCATCAATGGGTCATCGGCACCGTCACACTAGGGCGCAGGCTTCGCCTTGCCGCCGCGCCGGGATGCAGCTATCGCAATTGCGAATTAGTCGCAATCCTTGGCGCTGGAGACCCTCTTGGCGAAATCGAAGACCGCGCGGACCGGAGCCAGATCGGCGCGACCGCGCCCCGCCCAGGCGGTGATCCGCGACCTGCACGTCTATGTCAGCGTCTTCGTGGCGCCGAGCCTGTTGTTCTTCGCGCTGACCGGCGCCCTGCAGACCTTCCGCATCCCCGATCAGCCAAGCGCCCCGATGGTGATCCAGAAGCTCGCCCGGCTGCACAAGGACGACGTCTTTGCAGTCAAGCCGGCGCGGCCCAAGCGGCCGCAGGCCGCACACGCGGGCGGCGACCACGACAAGGCGCAGGCCGAGAGGCCCCCCGAAGCCAGGCCGGCGGAGAAGCCCTCGACCGAGGTGATGAAATGGTTCTTCGCGGCGGTCTCGGTCGGCGTCGCGACCACGACGCTCTTCGGTCTGTGGATGGCGCTCGCCTACAGCCGCCGCAAGCTGATCGTCTGGGCGCTGCTGATCGCCGGCGCCGCGGCGCCCGTGCTGATTCTGATGAGCTAGCCCGCCGTCCGTTCCTTGAAGAACTGGATCACCCGGTCCTCGGCGGCCTTGGAGGGGCCATCGGGCTTCAGGTGCAGGGTGAGCACCGAGTGCGGCGGGATCATCGCCGGGGCGGCGTCGGCGTCCTCCAACTCGATGGCCTCGAAGCGGTCGCCGAAAGTCTTACGGTAGGTTTCGAACCGCGCGTCCGGCACCAGGATGTCGCTCTTGTAGCGCAGGCCGATCATCGACAGGTCCTCGGCCTCGAACCGGGCCTTGGCGCAGGCGACCTCGGCGGGTGAGGCGTCGAAGCCGGCGGCCCGCTTCTTCGAGCCGGTGGCCGCCGGCATGGAGGGCTGCGACAGCACCGGCGCCACCACCGAAGGCTCGGTCATCATGGCCAGCGCGAAGCCGCCGGTGAAGCACATGCCGACCGCGCCGACGCCGCGTCCGCCGCATTCCGCGTGGGCCTTTCGCGCCAGCGCGCGCAGCCACGCGACGATCGGGCTGGAGGTCTTGGTCGACCAGACGTGGAACTCGCGGCGGATGCAGATCGCCTGCAGCATGGAGGCCGCCGCATAGCCCCGGCTGATCGGCCGCCCGGGCTCGCCGAACAGGCTCGGGCAATAGGCGGTCAGGCCGGCGTCGGCCACATGGTCGGCGAAGCGGACCACCAGCGGATGCAGGCCGGGCATCTCGTGGATGATGATGACCGCGGGGCCGGAGCCCTTCTTGTAGACCGGCCGCGTCCAGGGCCCGTCGGTGAACTCGAACTTCTCGTAGCCGGCCAACGCGTCTTCGTAACTCATCGTCACCCTCGCCACTCGGAGCGCGACCTTAGGCGATTCAGAGCTTCAGGCGCAGCATCGAACTGTCGCCCTCGAAACTGGTCAGCTTCCAGACCCCCTGCTCCTTGGTGAACACCAGCAGGCATGGGCCGTCCTTCTTCTTGGTCGCGCAGACGCGGCCGTCCGGCAGGGTCTTGAGCGCCTGGGAAATGGCGATCGGCCCCGGAATCTGGGTGTCGGGCTTGTAGCCGTAGTGCTCGGCGACCATCCGGAAGGTCTTTGGCCGCACCAGGGCCTGGTCGGCGAGGTCGATCACCGAGGGGCCCAGCAGGGCGGCGAGGTCGCGGGTCTTCTTGTTCTGGCCCACCGCGTCCGCCAGCCGCGACTGCAGCTCGGCCTTGAGGGCCTCGTGGTCGACGTGGGCGTCGAACGCAGTGGTGTCGTTGTCGCGGATCGAGATCAACAGGGCATGGACGTCGCTGGCCGCGCCGAGCTTCTGCGCCGTGGCGCAGGCCGCGAGCGTGAGGACGGCGACAGCGGTGAGGACGAGAGCGCGGGCAAGGCGGGGCATAGGCGGCTCCTGGGACGCCGCCTATGTAGGCGCAAACCGCGGCGACTTCACGGCCCCTAGAACTTACCGACCAAGGCTTTCGCCCAGAGCGCGATGGGCAGGCCGATGACGAACATGTGGCCGCCGAATTCCTCGACGAACTGGATCCCCTTGGGATTGTTGATCGCGTGCACCGCCGACAGCGGCACGATCACGAAGTGCATGACGATGTAGATGCACACCCCAAACAGCGGCCCGGTGATCCACGCGCGCTGCCGCAGCACCGGAAACCGGAGCGAGGCCAGGACGAAGATCGAGGCGGCGATCAGCAGGATCCCGTAGTGCGAGGCGATGCCGATCACGTCGACGATCGGCGGCATGGTTTTCACCGCCATCCCGAACCAGCCGCGGGCGATGGCGTGCGCCACCCCGCTGGCGGTGCCGCCGTAGATCAGCATGGCGGCGAAGAAGTCGAAGGTCGCGGCCATGAAGCCGCCGGCCAGGATCGCGGCGACGACGCTCCCCGGGCTCGGAGCCGGCGCGGTCTCAGGCGTCGATGTCATCGTGGTCCCCCCGGTTCGGCCGCGAACGAACCACGCTTTGAGGGGCGCCGAAAGATGGGGAAAATTGCGCTCGTCGCCCTACCTCCTCCGCGAAGCGGCGGGAGGGGGACCATCGGCCGGAGAGCCGATGGTGGAGGGGGCGAACCACAGGCGCGGCGGATGGACGAAGCTGCGTTGAGCGCAGGAGATGGGGCTCGCCCCCTCCACCACTCGCTCTTCGCTCCGCTCGGCGAGCGGTCCCCCTCCCGCCGTTGCCGCCGCAACGGGGGAGGTGAGCGCGGCGTCTACAGCGTGCGCCTGACCTCTTCGAGGCTGAAGCACTCGATGACGTCGCCGGTCTTGATGTCCTGGAAGCCGGCGAAGGCCATGCCGCACTCGGTCCCAGACTGGACCTCGTTGACCTCGTCCTTGAAGCGCTTGAGCGTCTGCAGGGTGCCAAGTTCGAGGACCACGATGTCGTCGCGGATGATCCGGACGCGGGCGCCCTTGCGGACCACGCCTTCGGTGACGACGCAGCCGGCGACGCGGCCGATCTTCGAGATATCGAAGGCCTGCAGCACCTTGGCGTTGCCGAGGAAGGTTTCGCGCTGGATCGGCGCCAGCATGCCCGAGAGCACGCCTTTGATGTCGTCCAACAGGTCGTAGATGATCGCGTAATAACGAATTTCCACGCCTTCGCGTTCGGCCAGGGCGCGGGCCTGCGCCGAGGCGCGGACGTTGAAGCCGATGATCGCGGCGTTGGCGCCCTTGGCCAGCATGACGTCGCTCTCGCTGATCGCGCCGGCGCCCGAGAGGATGATCCGCGCGCGGACCTCCTCAGTGCCGATCTTCTCGAGGCTGCCGATGATGGCCTCGACCGAACCCTGGACGTCGGCCTTGATGACCAGCGGCAGTTCCGAGGCCTTCTTGTCGGTGATCTTCGACATCATCTCGGCCAGCGAATTGCCCTGGGCCGGAGCCCCGGCCTTTTCGCGCTTCACGCGGACGCGGTAGGCGGTCAGCTCACGGGCGCGGGCCTCGTTCTCCACCACGGCGAAGGGATCGCCGGGCGCGGGCGTGCCGTCGAGGCCGAGGATCTCGACCGGAACCGACGGGCCGGCTTCGGCCACCTGTTCCTCGCGCTCGTTGAGGAGCGCGCGGACCTTGCCCCAGTGGTCGCCGGCCACAACGATGTCGCCGCGGCGCAGCGTGCCGCGCTTGACCAGCACGGTGGAGACGGCGCCCCGCCCGCGGTCCAGCTTGGCCTCGATGACCACGCCGTCGGCGACCCGGTCGGGATTGGCTTTCAGCTCAAGCACGTCAGCCTGCAGCAGGATGGCTTCCAGCAGGGTGTCGAGACCGGTCTTCTCCTTGGCGGAGACTTCGACCACCTGGGTGTCGCCACCCAGGCTTTCGACGACGATCTCGTGCTGCAGCAGCTCGTTGATCACCCGGGTCGGATCGGCGCCGGGCTTGTCCATCTTGTTGATCGCCACGATCAGCGGCGCGCCGGCCGAGCGGGCGTGATTGATGGCCTCGATGGTCTGGGGCATCACGCCGTCGTCGGCCGCCACCACCAGCACCACGATGTCGGTCACCGTCGCGCCGCGCATGCGCATGGCGGAGAAGGCGGCGTGGCCGGGCGTGTCGAGGAAGGTGACCCGCTGGCCGTCCGGCAGGTGAACCTGATAGGCGCCGATGTGCTGGGTGATCCCGCCATGCTCGCCCGACACCACGTCGGTGGCGCGCAACGCGTCCAGCAGCGAGGTCTTGCCGTGGTCGACGTGGCCCATGATGGTCACCACCGGCGGGCGGGTGACCTGATGGTCGTCCACGTCCTCGGCGCCGATGAAGCCTTCTTCCACGTCGGCTTCCGACACGCGGCGCACGGTGTGGCCGAATTCGGTGGCCACCAGCTCGGCGGTATCGTTGTCGATCACGTCGCCGCTCTTCAGCATCACGCCCTGACGCATCAGGAACTTGATGATCTCCGCGCCACGGATCGCCATCCGGTTGGCGAGTTCGGCCACCGTGATGATGTCGGGGATGACCACTTCGCGCGCGGCGCGGGCCTGCTCCTGGGTGCCGCCCTTGCGCTTTTCGCGTTCGCGTTCGCGCGCCCGGCGGACCGAGGCGAGGGAGCGCATCCGGTCGACCGCGCCCTCATCGTCACCGGCCACGGCCTGGATGGTCAGGCGGCCTTCGCGGCGTTGCGGAGCGCCCTTGGCGCGGCTGATCGCCTTGGAAGCGGGCAGCCCGCTCTTGCGGCCGCCGTCGTCGTCGTCGGGACGCCGGTCCATCGCCGCGCCGCCGGGCCTGGGGGCCTGGCGGGTGGCGCGTTGGATCTCGGGCTCGGCCGGCGGGGCGGCGGGGCCCAGGCGCGGCGCGCCACGCGGGCCGCCGGGTCCGCCCGGACGGGGCCCCGCCGGACGGGGCGCCAGCGCCGAATAGCGCACGGTATCGCCGCTCGGCGCCGGGCGCGGACCCCGGTCGTCGCTGCGCGGCGGACCACGGTCGTCGCGCATCGGGCGGCGGTCGTCGTCCTGGCGCGGCGCCCGCTGGCCGAAGTTGGTGCCTTCGAACCGGGCCGAAGGCGGCGCGGGACGATAGGTGGTGGTGCTGGCCCGGTCGTCGCGCCGGTCGGCGGAGGGCTGATAGGTGCGGGTCTGGTTGCCGCCGAGCGGGGGCGCAGCGGGACGCGGCGGGGGCGCAGCGGCCGGCGCCGCGGCGACCGGAGCCGGAGCGGCAGGAGCCGCGACGGGCGCGGGCGCCGGAACGGGCGCTTCAGCGGCCGGAGCCGGGGCGGCAGGCGCCTCGGCGGCGGGCGGCGGAGCGGGCGCGGCCGGAGCCGGCGCACGGGCGGCGGCGGCCGCCGCCTCGGTGCGGGCGCGGGCTTCGGCGGCGGCGCGTTCGGTCGCCTGACGCTCCTGGGCCAGCTCGATGGCGCGCTGGCGGGCGGCGCGTTCCTCGGCGGAGAGGCCGTCGTTCGGCGCGCCGGCGGGACGCGGGGCGGCCGGCGGCGGCGCGGGGCGCGGCTCGAACAGGCGCTTTTCGGCGGAGGAGGGCGCAGCCAGGTTGCCGCCGCCCGGAATATGGGTGCGCGCGCGCTTGGTCTCGACGACCACCGTCTTGGAACGGCCGTGACTGAAGCTCTGCTTCACCGTGCCCGCGCTGACCGAGCCGGCCCCGCGGGGCTTCAGGGTCAGGGGCGGACGCCCGCCGGGAGGCGGATTACGGCCATTGTTGTTCTCGTCGCTCATGCGCTCGCTTTACTCGTCAGCCGGCGGTCCGGCCAAAGGATCAGATTATCAAGCCCGGAACGCCCCCTCGCAGGGCCGCTCCCACTTTCTAAGGCGCCGCCTCCGCAATGCGGAAACAGCAACGACAGGACGTTTAAGTCCCGGTCGCCTCTAAGGCTCCTCGCGCCAACTCTCAGGAAGGAGCGGGCAAAAGCCCGACAACCGATAGGCGTCCTGCGCCCAACGATCGGCGGCTCGCCCCGCAAGGAAGGCGGTGTGTATCACATTCTCCGCGCCTAAGGCCAAACCCAATTCCTCGGCGTCAAACAGGCCGAAGATCGGGGTCGGCGGCGACCGTTTGCGGGTCTTGGCCGTAAGCTTGCGGCGGCCGTCCGCGGCGCCGTCGGACGCCTCGATCAGCCAGGCGGCCTTGCCCGCCTCGATGGCGGCCGCGACCTTTTCGAACCCCGACGTAAGATCGCCGGCGCGGCGCGCAAGGCCCAGCCCCGACAAAAGCCGCCGTTTCAGCAGGCTTTCCACCAGGTTGGCGAGGTCCGGCGGGGCTGCGACCTTAGCCTTGGCGGCGCGGGCGAACAGGCCCTTCTTCGCCGCCGTATCCACCGAAGCGCGGTCCGCCGCCACCCAAAGCCCGCGCCCTGGCAGCTTGCGCGCCAGGTCGGGAACGACAGCGCCGTCCGGGCCCGAGACGAAGCGGATCAGGCGCGCCTCATCCATCACCTCGCCGGTGACAATGTCGCGGCGCTCGCGGTTGGCTTCCGCAAGCGTGGCAGGTTCGGCCTTGTCAGAACGGGCCTGCACGGTCCGTCACCCTCGCGCGCTCGGCCCTCAGGCGTCGCGCGCTTCCCCTTCGAGTTCGGCTTCGGCGTAGGCCTCGGTGTCCTCGACCGCTTCCTCTTCCGGCTCGGGCTCCGGCGGCGCTTCGATCCAGCCCATCGCCACGCGGGCGCGCATGATCAGGGCTTCGGCGTCGGCAGGCTCCAGGCCGAAGGCTTCCAGGATGCCGGTCTCGCGGACCCGCTCGCCGTTCTTGGTCTCGAACCAGCCGCGCAGGTCGTCGGGCACCAGGTCGGCCAGGTCCTCGACGGTCTTCACCCCGCCTTCGCCCAGCGCCACCGCGATCGGCAGCGTCACACCCTCGATCTCCAGCAGGCCGTCCTCGACGCCGAGCTCATTGCGCTTGGCGTCATATTCGGCGGCGATCTTGTCGAGGTAGTCGGTGGCCCGCGCCTGGATCTCGGCGCCGGTGTCCTCGTCGAAGCCTTCGATGGAGGCGATTTCCGAGACGTCGACATAGGCGACGTCTTCCACGGTCGCGAAGCCTTCGGTGACCAAGAGCTGGGCGATCACCTCGTCGACGTCGAGCGCTTCCTGGAACAGCTGGGTGCGCTCGGCGAACTCGCGCTGACGGCGCTCGCTCTCCTGGCTTTCGGTCATGATGTCGATCTGCCAGCCGGTCAGTTGGCTGGCGAGGCGCACGTTCTGGCCGCGGCGGCCGATGGCCAGCGACAGCTGTTCGTCCGGCACCACCACTTCGACGCGCTCGTCCTCCTCGTCCATGACGACCTTGGAGACTTCGGCCGGCGCGAGCGCGTTGACGATGAAGGTCGCTTCGTCCGGGCTCCACTGGATGATGTCGATCTTCTCGCCCTGCAGCTCGGCCACCACCGCCTGCACGCGCGAGCCGCGCATGCCGACGCAGGCGCCGACCGGGTCGATGGAAGAGTCGTTGGAGACCACCGCCATCTTGGCGCGGCTGCCCGGATCGCGGGCCACGGCGCGGATCTCGATGACCCCGTCGTAGACCTCCGGCACTTCCTGGGCGAACAGCTTGGCCATGAAGCCGCCGTGTGCGCGGGAGAGCAGGATCTGCGGGCCCTTGGTCTCGCGGCGGACGTCGTAGATGTAGCAGCGGATGCGGTCGCCGATGTTGAAGTTCTCGCGCGGGATCGACTGGTCACGGCGGGCAATGCCCTCGCCGCGCCCGAGATCAACGACAATGTTGCCGTATTCGACGCGCTTGACGACGCCGTTGACGATCTCGCCGACGCGATCCTTGAACTCCTCGAACTGGCGCTCGCGCTCGGCCTCGCGGACCTTTCCGGTCACCACCTGGCGGGCCATCTGGGTCTGCACCCGGCCGAACTCGAACGGCGGCAAGGTCTCTTCGTAGACCTTGCCGACCACGGCGTCCTTGTCGGTGCGCTTGGCGTCGGAGAGACGCAGGATGCCGACCGGCTCTTCCGCCGGCACCTCTTCGCCGTCCTCGCCCACCACGGTCCCGTAGTTGGCGTCGTCGGCGACCACGGTGATCACCCGCCGAATCGCGACCTCGCCGGTCTTCTGGTCGATGTTGACCCGGATGTCGTGCTCGGCGCCGTAGCGGGCGCGGGCGCCCTTCTGGATCGCCTCTTCGATCGCCTCGATGACGATCTCGCGGTCGATGGACTTTTCGCGCGCGACCGCGTCGGCGATCTGCAGCAGCTCAAGCCGGTTGGCGGAAATGCCGGT
>NZ_DATGEX010000024.1:0-145558 GCF_035309685.1 Phenylobacterium sp. | reverse complement strand
CTTGGCCAGCACGATCCGCCCGAAGGCGACGGCGCAGGCGTAGCTGAGCACGTTCATGATCACGATCTCGATGAAATTCGTGATCGCGTTGGGGTTCTCGAACGGGTGGGCGGAGTTGACGTTGAACAGGCCGCCGCCGTTGGTGCCGAACTGCTTGATCGCCTCCTGGGAGGCGACGGGGAACAGGGCGATGGTCTGCTTGCCGCCTTCCACCGTGTGCGCGGTGACGTGCGCGATCAGCGTCTGCGGCTCGCCCAGCGCCACGAACACGAGCGCGATGAGGATCGAGAACGGCAGCAGGATGTAGAGGCTGATCCGGGTCAGATCGACCCAGAAGTCGCCGAGGTTCTCGCTTCGGTTGGCTGCGAAGGCGCGGGCCAGCGCGGCGGCCACGGCGATGCCGGCGGCGGCCGAGAGGAAGTTGTGCGAGGTCAAGCCGGCCATCTGCGAGAAGGTCGAGAGCGTCGTCTCCGGCACATAGGACTGCCAGTTGGTGTTGGTGATGAAGCTGATCGCGGTGTTGAACGCCAGGTCCGGCGAACAGCCGGCGAAACCCTGCGGGTTCAGCGGCAAGAGGTTCTGGAACCGCAGGATCAGGTAGAGCACCACGAAGCTGGCGACGCTGAACGCCAGGAAGCTCATGGCGTAGGCGATCCAGTTCTGGCCCTTCTCGGGCTTCACGCCGCAACCGGCGTAGACCAGCCGCTCCACCGGTTTCAGCACCGGGTCGAGCCAGGTCTTCTCGCCCTGCCAGACGCGGGCCATGTAGATGCCGAGCGGCCACGCGAGCGCGACCGTCACGGCGAGCGTCAGGGCGATCTCCGCCCAGCCCTGCCCGTTCATCAGAACTTCTCCGGCTTCAGGAGGGCGACGACCATGTAGCCGCCGATGATCAGGGCGCCGATGCCCCAGATGATGTTTGCGAGCATCAGATGCGCCTCAGGCTGTAGGCGTAGGCGGCGAAGATCACGAAGATCGCCACGCCGCCGAGGATGTAGAGGATGTCGAGCATTGGGCCGCTCCGCCGGAAAGCTAGGCGGGCAACCTACTAAGCCTCCGCGTAAGGACGCCATGCGGAACCGGGCGGGGCGATATCAAGGAAGTATAAAGGCGCCAACGCCTCGCGCGAGGACGTGCCGTTCTTGACGTTTTGCTTATCTGGCCGGCCGTCTTCGGTATCGAACGCTTACGGCGCCTTGCGCGAAAATGCCGGCATTCCAGGAGGCGACGTTCGCCCCCGTTCATGGAGTTCCGCGTTCGATGTCCCAAGAGTCGTCGACTAAAGATTCGCCTGCCGGCCTGCTCAGCAGCGACCCCCTCATATCGCTGCTCGAGCGGGCCCACATCACCAAGTCCAGCCTGATCCGGGTGACCGGATCCAGCGGCCTGTCGGCCCTGCTTTGGCTGTGCCGCCATGGTTTCGAGCGGGTCGGCTACCTGCGCCCCGGCGCGGGCCCGCACGAGCAACCGGACGCCCTGATCGTCGCCCACACCTGCAACGAAGCGACGCTACGCGACCTGCTGGTCACCGGCCCTCACGTCCGCGAAGGCGGCGCCCTGATCTTCCAGTCGCCTCTGCCCCGGGTCCTGGCCTTCCGCGCCGATCCGATCCACCGGCTCCTGAAGAGCTTCGGCTACGCCGTCGAGGAGTGCCACCACGGCCAGCGCCGCGAACTCCACATCGCGCGCCGCCTGCACCAGGCGCCGCTGAAGAAGGCCGCGTAAGATGATCCCGGCCTCCGATCTATGGATGCTGGGGCTGCGGCCGGTCCGGCGTGACGAGGGCGAGATCGCGCCTTCCGCCCCGGCGCAGCAGGCCCGATCCGGCAAGTACGTCGTCGCCGAGCGGCTTGGCCGCTGGCGCGTGCAGCGTGACGATGAGGACGCCGGTGCCTTCGCCAGCCTGGACGACGCGGTCGGCTTCGCCTGCCGTCAGGCGCGCGAGCAGGCGAAGGCCGGAATGCTCGGCGTCGTGGTGGTGCGGTCGCAGGTGCAGGAGATGCACTGCTTCACGCCGCCACCCGGCGCCTACGACGCGCCCCGCTCCCCCAAGCTCCGCCTGGTCGGCGGCGCGCGCCGATGACGCGCCAAGGTCATAGTCCGGTCGAGGCCTGGTACATGCGCCGGATGGCCGCGCATCGGCGTGGACTGGTGCGTCACTGGCCGTTCGTCCTGGTCGCGCTCGCCGTCGCGGTGGTCATCGGCGTTCTCAGCCCCGATCGGAGCAAATCCAGCCCGCCGCCACCACCCGCGCCCGCCGCGGCGGTCCGATGACCGCCCTCTCGCAACGGGAAGCGCCACCCGCGCCGGCGGACCCTTCGCCCAGCGACCGGTTCCTGGCCCACCGCAAGACCATCCTGCTCCGTGACTGGATCCTCGCGCTGATCGCGCTCGGCCTGATCCTGGCGGCCAGCGCGTTCCACTCGGAGCTTGGTGACCCGCCCCCCGACGAACCCCACGCCGTCGCCCCGCAACACGTCTGAATTCAGGGCCGCCTCACCCGACGACGGCGCCGGCGATCGAGCGGACGACCGAGGACCTCCACATGAAGGCACAATCCGCCCTGGCCGGCGCGGCCCTGCTCGCCGTGGCTCTGCTGCAATCGGCCTGCGCCACCGCGCCTAAGGACTATACCTTGCCCTTCTATGAGGCGTCCGCCGCACCGCCGCCGGTCGCGCGTGTTGTAGGACCTTTGAACATCAGCATCTGCCGCGCCGGCGCGCGTGACGCGCGGCCAGCGGCCTTGGCGCGGCTGAAGGATCGCGCCTGGTCAATGGGCGCGGACGCCGTCGTCGATGTCAGGGTCGAAGTCGCGGTGTCCAAGTACAGGCTCTCCGGGCGGGGCCTGCCGAACCACTGCCTCTACGAGACTCGCGCCACGGGCCAAGCGGTGGTCGTCCAGAGCGGCGCTCCACCCCGCTCCTAAGGGGCGCCCTCACCGTCGCCCCTGGGCCAGCGAACTGCAGCGCGACTGGGGCCGGCCGGAGGCCGCCGACGACGCCAATCTGTTCGCCGAATTGGGCGGCGGGTTCGGGCAGGGGCTGCGGTGGGAATAGCAGCTGCTGGGCCTCATGGACGGCGCCCGCTGACCCGGCCCTCGAACGGTGGTCGCCTTACAGCAAGTTAAGCTCGCGTCACGCTGAGGTTGAGCTCCATCGCCCACAGTCGTCGGTGCGCGGGGCGGCTCCTCTCCCTCCAGACGCCTCCCTGCGCCCCCGCGGCGCGCACCGCGCCGCGGGGAGCTGCGCTCCAGCGGCAAGGAACGAACATGACCGAACACGCAAATGGCCTGCGGCGCCCTCTGCACCCGCGCCTGATCGCACCTGCCGCGGCCCTCCTGATCGCGGCGCTGGCGACCGACGCCATCTACTGGCGGACGCTCCTTTTCCAGTGGAACAACTTTTCCATCTGGCTGATCACCGCCGGTCTGATCCTTGCGGCGCTCGCGGGTCTGGCCGTCCTGCTGGACGCCGCGCGGCGACGCCTCGGCGCGATAGCCTGGGGCCGGTTCGCCGGCTTTACGGTTGCGGCCCTGCTCTCGCTGCTGAACGCCTTCGTCCACACCCGCGACGCCTACACGGCCGTGGTCCCCGATGGCCTCGAACTCTCGATGCTGGTCACGCTCATCCTCGTCGTTCTCGGCTGGCGGGGCTGGAGCCTCCGCGCCGCCCCTCGCCCCTATCCCTTCAAGCCCAGGGAGGTCCGCTCATGAGCCCCTTACGCAAGACCTGCGCGTTCGCCGCGCTGCTGATGGTGACGGCCTGCCAGCCGAAGATCGCAGATCCCAGCACCCAATATGGGGCCAATCCCCAACTGCCCGCGCCGCACCAGTACCTGATACCGCCGATGCAGGTCCCGCCGGCGGCGGGGTGGCGCAGGGGTGAGACGCCGGCCGTGTCGCCGGGGCTGCGGATCAGCGCCTTTGCGACCGGCTTCGAGCATCCGCGGATGGTCTACGTCCTGCCGAACGGCGACGTGCTGGTGGTCGAGTCCAATGGCCCGAAGTCGCCGATCTATCGGCCCAAGGACTATGTCGAGGGCAAGGTGAAGGCCATGGCCGGTTCGTCCGCGCTGGCCGGCAACCGCATCATCCTGCTGCGGGACGCCAACGGCGACGGGGTCCCGGAGACGCGCACCGTGTTCATCGACCACCTGAACTCGCCGTTCGGCGTGACCCTGGTCGGCGCCGACCTCTACGTCGCCGCCACAGACGCCCTCCTGAAGTTCCCATACGTCCCGGGTGAGACGCATATCTCGGCCCCCGGCGAAAGGGTGACCGACCTCCCCGCGGGACCGATCAACCACCATTGGACCAAGAGCCTGGCCGCCAGTCCCGACGGATCGAAGCTCTATGTGGGCGTGGGCTCGAACAGCAACATCACGGAAAACGGGATCGAGGCGGAAACCGGCCGCGCGGCGATCTGGGAAATCATCCGCGCCACGGGGCTCAAGCGCACCTTCGCCTCCGGCACGCGCAATCCCACCGGCCTCGCGTTCGAGCCGACCACGAACCGGCTCTGGGCGGTCGTCAACGAGCGCGACGAGATCGGTCCGAACCTCGTCCCGGACTATCTGACCTCGGTGAAGGAGAACGCTTTCTACGGCTGGCCCTACAGTTATTTCGGCCAGCACGTGGACGTGCGCGTGCAGCCGCAACGGCCGGACCTGGTCGCCAGGGCCATCGCGCCGGACTACGCCCTGAGCTCGCACGTCGCCCCGCTCGGCATGGTCTTCACCCAGTCGTCCAGCCTGCCGGCGTCCTATCGCAGCGGCGTCCTGGTGAGCGAGCACGGCAGCTGGGATCGCAGCCCCCTGAACGGCTACAAGGTCGTCTACATTCCCTTCCGCGACGGCCGCCCGAGCGGGTCGCCCCAGGACGTGGTGACGGGATTCCTCACGCCCGACGGAACCCACTCCAGGGGGCGCCCCGTCGGCGTGGCGCTGGACCACGCCGGGGCGCTGCTGATCGCCGATGACGTCGGCAATGTGGTCTGGCGGGTGAGCGCGGCGTCGGAAGGCGCGCCATAGCCGCCCGTCGGCCTGGGATCGAGATGCGAAAAGGCCGGCTCCCGTTCGGGACGCCGGCCTTCGTCTTTTGCGTATCGGGACTTAGTCGGCCGCGGCTGCCGCCGCCGGCGGCGCGGCCGCCACCGTCGTCGGGATCCAGCCGCCGCCGAGCGCGCGCACCAGGTCGACGCTGGCCAACAGGCGGCGGGTCTCGACGCTGAGTTCCGTCCGCTGCGCCTGGAGATCCACGGTCTGGGCCGTGACCACGTCGAGGTAGGTGACGGCGCCCATGCGGTACTGCACCAGCGCCAGCGCCTCGGTCTGCTGGGCGGCCGTGACGGCGTCGGACTGCTGGCGCGCCTCGAAGGCCAGGCGGTTGCACAGGGCGAGGTTGTCCTCGACCTGCTGGAAGGCGGTCAGCACGGTGGACTTGTAGACCGCGCTGGCCTCGTCGAACTGATCGCGGCTCGCGCGGACCACCGCCTTGCGCCGGCCGCCATCGAACAGGCTCATGGCGAGGGAGGGGCCCAGCGTCCACCAGCTGTTGGCGGCGCTCAGCAGGCTGCCGGCGCCGGCGGTCTGGAAGCCGCCCGTCGCATCGAGCGTCAGGGTCGGGAATAGGGCCGCGCGCGCCACGCCGATCTGGGCGTTGGCCGCGGCCGCCCGCCGCTCGGCGGCGGCGATATCCGGCCGCCGCTGAAGGAGCTCGGACGGGGCGGACACCGGCGTCCGCGGCGTGGGCGGCAACTTGGCGTCGGGCGTGATCGAGAACACCGAGGCCGGCTCGCCCACCAGCGCCGCGATCGCGTGTTCGTAGAGGGCGCGCTCAGCGCCGACGTCGGTCCGCAGGGCCTGGGTGGATTGCAGCTGGGTCTTGGCCCGGCCGACGTCGAGGCCGGCCACGGCCCCGCCCGTATGCAGGATCTCGGTGAGATCCTGCGCCTTCGCATAGGCGCTTGTCGCCTGGTCCAGCAGCCCCGCCTGGGCGTCCAGCCCCCGCAGGTTCAGGTACGCGTCGGCCAGCTGCGCCTCCAGGCTCAGCCGCACCGAAGCGACGTCGGCCGCGCTGGCCTGGGCATTGGCCTTGCCGGCGGCGACCATGTTGCGCACGCGGCCCCACAGGTCGAGCTCATAGGAGATCGTCGAGCCCACGGTGTCGTTTTGGTAGTAGGTCGCACCGCCGACGCGAAGCGGCCGGTCCGCCGACTGGCGGTTGCCGGTCGCGCTGCCGCCGATGTCCAGCTCGGGTGCGAGCCCGGCGCGCGCCTGGGCCAGGTTGGCCCGGGCTTCGTCGTAACGCGCCAGGGCCAGGGCGAGATCGGGGTTGCCGGTCTCGATCCTCTGCTCGAGGCGGTTCAGGGTCTCGTCGCCGTAGACCGTCCACCAGGGACCGCGCGGCGCGGCGTCCGCCGGGATCGCCGGCGTCCAGGGGCCCATTTCCTTGTAGGCCGACGGCATGGCGATCTGTGGTGGCGCATAGGGCGGCGCGAGGGAACAGGCCGTCAGCGCCAGGGCCGTCCCGGCAAGCCCGAGGAGCTTAACCCGCGGCATGGGCGTCTGCACCATTGGCCGGGGCGCCGGAGGGCGCGATCCGGACCAGATCGCCGGGCCGTAGAGAATCCGGCGGACTGTCGATCACCCGATCCTCCGGCGTGAGCCTGGCGGCGACTTCGACCATGGCCCCGAGATCCTGGACGACGGTCACCGGCTTCATCACGACGCGCTTTGCAGGGCCGACGGTAGCCACCGACATGCCATTGTCGCGGAACATCAGGGCCGTGGCCGGAACCTGCAGGGCGCCTGGGTTGGTCGGCAGGTTGAAGCGGACCTGGGCGTAGCCGCCGGGCTTCAGGGTGCGGTCGGCGTTGTCGATCTGCAGCTGGACCAGCAGGGTTCCGCTCTGCGGCGTGATGGCGTCGGCGCTGGTGGCGAGCTTGGCCGTGAAGCTGAGGCCAGGATATTCCGGCACGGTGAAGGTGGCGGTCATGCCCGGTTGGATGGCCGCCGAGTAGCTCTCGGGCGCCCGCACGTAGATCCGCAACCTGCTCTCGTCGGCGACCGTGAACAGCGGCGTCGCCGCCGGCCCGCCCACGCTGATCAGGGCGCCGATATCTGTGGAGCGGGTGGTGACGACACCGCTGAATGGCGCGGTGATGCGCTTGAACGACTCCAGCGCCTCCAGCCGCGCGACATTGGCGCGGGACGACGCCACCAGGGCGGTCTTCGCCGCCAGGTCTCCGTTCTTCGTGTCGGCGTCCTGCTGCGAGACCGCGTCCTGCGACAGCAGACCGGCCCAGCGGTGGGCGGTGGTGTCTGACAGATGCTGGTTCGCGATGGCGGTCTGCAGGTCGGCCTTCGCCTGGGCGAGTTGCTGGTCGAGGTCGGGCGTGTCGATGTCGGCCAGCACCTGGCCCGCTTTCACCGGGGTCCCGATGTCGACGTACCAGCGCTTGAGGTAACCGCTGACCCGCGCGTAGATCGGCGCGGCGTTGAAGGCCTGCACATCGCCCGGCAGCACCAGCGCTCGGGAGCCTGACCGATCGGCCAGGCTGATCACGCGGACGGTTGGGACCGCTTGGACGTTGGTCCAGCTCGCGACCTGCTGGTCGGCGTGGACGCGACCGACGACGCCGAGGCCCACAACGCAAGCCGCCAGTCCGGCAACCGCGACGAGGGCGATTCTCAAGCGCCGGGGTGAGATCGGCCGAAGGCTCTCGGGCTGGTCAGGCATAGGTCTCTCCTGTCTGCAGCGCGGGATCTGTCCCGGCGCCGGCGGGTTGGGCGGCCCTGCGGCCGTGAACGAGGCTGAACACCACCGGCACGAACATCAGGGTGGCGATGGTGGCGAAGATCAGCCCGCCGATGACGGCGCGGCCGAGCGGCGCGTTCTGCTCGCCGCCTTCGCCCAGGCCCAGCGCCATCGGCGCCATGCCGATGATCATGGCGAGCGCGGTCATCACGACGGGGCGGAAGCGGGTGAAGCCGGCCTCGGTGGCGGCGACCAGGGCGTCGCCGGTGGCGTTCAGCCGCTCGCGCGCGAAGCTCACCACCAGGATGGAGTTGGCGGTCGCCACGCCCATGCACATGATCGCCCCGGTCAGCGCCGGCACCGACAGCGTCGTGCCGGTGGCGAACAGCATCCAGACGATCCCCGCCAGCGCGGCCGGCAGCGCGGTGATGATCACGAACGGGTCCAGCCACGATTGGAAGTTCACCACGATCAGCAGGTAGATCAGCACGATCGCGCCCAGCAGCCCGAAGCCGAGGCCGGCGAAGGCGGTGTCCATGGTGGCGACCTGCCCGCGCAGGACGACGGTGGCGCCCTTCGGCGCGTCCTTGGCGGTCGCGGCCATCAGGGCCCGCAGGTCATGGGCGACGCCCGCCAGGTCGCGGCCCTGGGTCGTGGCGTAGAGGTCGATGACCGGCTGGATGTCGTAGTGGCTGACCACCGCGCTCGACTGCTCGCGGCTGATCTTGCCGAGGCCGCCGAGGATCTGCAGGCCGGTGGTCGGCGCCGTACCCGTCACCGGGAGGTTCGCCAAGGCCGGCAAGGTGTTGACGCTGTATTCCGGCGTCTGGGCCACGACCGGGTAGGAAACCCCGTTGGCCGGGTTGAGCCAGAAGATCGGCTGGCCCTGCGAACTGCCGGCCAGCGAGGTCGAGACGCTGTTGGTCACGTCGCGCTCGGTGAGGCCCAATTGGGCCATTCGCGACCGGTCCACGTCGACGCGCAGCTGCGGATTGTCCATAGACTGCTGCATGCGCGCATCGGCGATCCCGCGGATGGTCCGCATCCGGCGCAACAGCTCCAGCGCATAGGCCTGGTTCTTCTGCCGGTCCGGGCCGGCGATCTGCAGGTCCAGCGGCGCCGGCGAACCGAAGTTCAGGATCTGGCTGATGATGTCGGCCGGCGGGAACGAGAAGGTCGCGCCGGGAAAGGCGGCCGGCAACCGCTCGCGCAGGATGCGTACATAGTCGGCGGTGGGGTGATGCTTGGTGTTCAGGCTGATGAAGATGTCGCCGTCCTGGTAACCGATCATGCCGGTGTTGCTGTAGACGACGTTCACGGCGCTGATCGGCATGCCGATGTTATCGACGATCGAGGTCAGCTCGCTGGGCGGAATGGTCCGGCGAACCTGCTGTTCGATGTCCCCGAACATGGCCGAGACGTTCTCGATCCGCGTGCCGACCTGCGGCCGCACATGCAGGGTGATCTGGCCGGAATCCACCGACGGGAAGAAATTCGCGCCGAGGAAGGGGGCCAGGCCGAAGGACGCGATCACCACCGCCAGGAAGCTGACGACGAAGAATCTCCGGTGCGCCAGAGCCAGGGCAAGAAGGCGGCTGTAGCCCTCGCGCAGTCCATCGAAACAGGCGGCGAAGGCGTGCTGGAAGCGGGCCAGAGGATTGCGTGGCGGGCCACCGCCCTCGGCGGCGGCGTGGCCGTGCGGCTTGAGCAAGTACATCGCCAGGGTCGGCACCAGGGTCCGCGACAGCACGAACGATCCGATCATGGCGAACACCACCGCCTCGGCCATGGGCACGAACAGGAAGCCTGCGACGCCCTGGAGGGCGAACATCGGCACGAAGACGATGCAGATGCAGAGCAGGGAGACGAAGGCCGGCGTCACGATCTGCGCGGCTCCGTCCAGGATCGCGGTGCGGACGTCCTTGCCGTGCTCCAGGTGCCAATTGATGTTCTCGATGGTCACCGTCGCGTCGTCGACCAGGATGCCGACCGCCAGCGCCAGGCCGCCCAGCGTCATGATGTTCAGCGTCTGACCCGCCATCGCCAGGCCCATCAGGGCGCACAGGATCGCCAGCGGGATCGAGGTCGCGATGATCACGGTCGAGCGCCAGCTGCCCAGGAACAGCAGGATCATCAGGCTGGTCAGCGCCGCCGCGATCAGCCCCTCCCGCACCACCCCCGACACCGCCGCCTTCACGAACACCGACTGATCGTTCAGCGCGACGATGCGGAAGTCCGGCGGCATCAGCGCCTTCACCCGCGGCAAGGCGTCCTTGACCCCCTGCACGACCGACAGGGTCGAAGCCGAACCCGCCTTCAGGATGGTGGTCAGGACGGCCCGCGAGCCGTCCACGTGGACGACGCTCTGCTGCGGCGGGGCGCCGTCCAGCACATGGCCGACGTCCCGCACCAGAATGGTCGCGCCGCCGACGGTCTTGATCGGCAGGTCGTTCAGCTCGTCGATCGTCTCCGGTGAGTCGTTGAGCTTCACCGTGTATTGCAGCGAGCCGATCTTGGCCGTGCCGGCGGGAATGATCTGGTCCTGCGCCGCGATCGCGGCCTCGACGTCCTGGGCCGAAAGCCCCTTGGCCTGCAGCGCCTGGGGATCGAGGTCGATCTCGACCTCCCGCACCTTGCCGCCATAGGGATAGGGAATGGCCGCGCCCGGCACGGCGCTGAGGATCGGACGGATCGTGTTCATCGTCAGGTCCAGCACCTGCTGCTCGGACTGCCGCAGGCTGGAGGTGGCCAATTGCAGGATCGGCACGGTCGAGGCGTTGTAGTTGATGATCAGCGGCGGGGTCGCGCCGGGCGGCATCTGCTTCAGGACCGACTGCGAAACCGCGGTGACCTGGGCGTTGGCGGTGCGCATGTCGGCGCCCGGCTGGAAGTAGATCTTGACGATGCCCATGCCGGCCAGCGACTGGCTCTCGATGTGCTCGATGTTGCTGACCGTGAGCGGCAATGAGCGCTCGTAGGGGGTGATGATCCGCCCCGCCATCTCGTCCGGCGGCAGTCCCGTGTAGCTCCAGGCGACCCCGATCACCGGCACCCCGATGTTCGGGAAGATGTCGGTGGGCGTCTTCAGCGCCGCCAGCGGTCCGGCGATCAGGATGAACAACGCCAGGACAATGAAGGTGTAGGGCCGCTGCAGGGCGACGCGAACGATCCAGAGCATTTCAGTCGATTCCCAGTGCGAGGCGGCGGAGCGCCGCCGGCGGGCTCAGCGGCTTGCGGCGCGGCGCACGGGCGGCGCCATGAACTCCGGAGAAACCGGCGCCTCGATGAAGCGCTTGAGGATGGCGTCGATCTCCGCCTTGCCGGCGTCATCGATGCGCCAACCGGCCACTTCGCCGACGGCGTCGATCTGCGCCGGACGCCGGGCGCCCCATAGGGCGATGGTCGGCCCCTGGTCGAGAATCCAGCGCACCGCGAGGGCGGGCAGCGACTTGCCGAAGCGCTCGCGCGCCAGGCCCTTCAGGGCCTCGGCCGCCGACAGGTACTGCCGGAACCGCTCGCCCTGGAACTTCGGATCCTGATTTCGCAGGTCGTCGCCGGTGAAGACCGTCCGGGCGGTTATGCGGCCGGCGAGCAGGCCGCGGCAGAGGGCGCCATAGGCCAGCACCGTCACGCCCGCCGTCTCGGCGCGGGGTAGCACGTCGGCCTCGATCTCGCGCTCGAAGAGGTTGTACGGCGGCTGGACCGCGTCCAGGTCGGCCACGGCGCTGAAGGCGGCGATCTGCGCGGGCGAAAAGTTGCTGACGCCGATCGCCCGGATCTTGCCCTCGTGGCGCAACTCTTCCATGGCGTCCGCCGTCGCCGACATGGCGGTCCCGGCGTCGGGCCAGTGCACCTGATAGAGGTCGATCACCTCGGTGCGCAGGCGCCGCAGGGACGCCTCGATCTCCTGGCGGATTCGGGCGGGACTGGAGTCTCGGAACGGTTTGCCGTCCTGCCAGGACAGCCCGACCTTGGTGGCGATCTGCACCTTGTCCCGCAAGCCGCCCTCGGCCAGCGCCTTGCCGACCACCTCCTCGGCGACGCCGAAGCCGTAGACCGGCGCGGTGTCGATCAGCGTCACGCCGCGCTCGATGGCCGCGCGAATGGTGGCGATCGACTGCGCCTCGTCCGCGCCGCCCCACATCCAGCCGCCGATCGCCCAGGTTCCCAGGCCGACCCGGGAAGTCGTGACGCCTGAGGCGCCGATCATCATCTTTTCCATTTTCACGTCCTTTCCGCGGCGGGGGTCTTGGTCCGGTCACGCCGTTGCAGGCCTGAGTCGGCGGCGGCGAGGCCGCCGATGGCCGACCAGTCGAGCTGGCCGCCGCCCTGCGCCGCCAGAGCCAGGAACCGGTCGCGCAGCACGCTGGCGAACGGCATCGGCACGTTGAGGGCCTCGGCGGCGGCAAGGGCCAGCCGCAGGTCCTTCTGCCCGAGGGCTGCGGCGAAGCCGGCCGGCTCGAACTCGCCCTCGGCGATCATGATGCCGTAGAGTTTGTAGGCCGGGACGTCGAAGAGGGCTTGCGTGAGTGTGTCGAGGTAGTCCACCCGGTCGATGCCGGCCTTGCCGACCAAGGCCATCGCCTCGCCCAGTGACTCGATCACCGAGGCCAGCAGGAAATTGCCGCTGAGCTTCACGAGATTGGCGTGGGCGGGTGTGTCGGAGACAACGAATATCGCCCGCCCAACCGCTTCCAGGATCGGCCGGGCGTCTTCGATCGCTGCAGGGGTCCCGGCGGCGATGACCGCGAGCTGACCAGCCGCAGCGAGGTTCGGGCGGCCGAAAACCGGAGCCGAGATGAAGCGGCTCTCAAGTTCGCGATGGGCCTGCGCCAGCCGTTCAGCGAGCCCGACGCTGATCGTGCTTGAGGAGATGTGGATCGCGTCGGGCGCAAGCGCTTCGATCACGCCGCCATCGCCGAAGACGACATCCTCGACGGCCTGGTCGTTCGCCAGCATCGTCACCACGGCGTCGCCGCGGGAGGCCTCCTTCACATTTACAGCGATCCTGGCGCCTTGGGCGGCCAGAGCCGCCGCCTTCGAAGGCGTGCGATTGTAGACTGTGACCTCATGACCGGCATCGAGGAGATTGGCGGCCATGCCCGATCCCATGCGCCCAAGTCCAATGAAACCAACCTTCATGGCAAAGCCTCGCGTTGCGACGATTTCGACCGTGTGGGCCCGCGCCGGTTCCAGCCGCGGCCCTCGATCGTCACGATCAGATTTGGGCGCAGATCCTGTCAGGCGCCGCGCGCGGGTCCTTACATCCGTGTCAGGTGGGCGGGCGCGCGGCGGCCCTGACGACGCTCAGGGTCAGCGCCAGGACACAGCCGCCGGCCAGCAGGGCGCCGGCGATCAGCGGCCGCGTGGCGAGCGCCGCCCGGCACAGGCTCGCCGCCAGCACGCTCGCCACCGTCGCCCCGCCAAGGAAGGCGTCGTCGACAAAGAAGCCGGCCAGCTTGCGGCCAAGGGGTGCGAGCCGGTTCATTGGGGAGCCTCCGCCCGCAGGGGCGCGACGGCGCGCGCCGCGGCCAGCGCCACCAGCAGGAACATTGCGGCGAAGAAGACGAGCGCCAGGTCCTCGCCCGGCCAGGCGACGCCCAGGCCCTCTCCGGTCCAGAACACGCCGAAGGCGGAGAGCATCACGCCCACGGCGAACTTCAAGGTGTTCTCCGGCACCTGCGCCAGAGGCCGTCTCAAGGCGAGGCCCACAAGCAGCACAAGCGCGCAGGCCGCCAGGGCGCCCAGGCTCGCGGGCCACAGCAGGCCGCGCGCGGCGCCGACCGCGATGACAATGAACACCACCTCGAGGCCCTCCAGCAGGACCGCCTTGAAGGTCGCGACGCCGGCGAGCCAGTCGAGGCGCGTGTTCTTGCGGCTGGCCTCGGTGATGAGATAGGCCGCCTGGCCGGCATAGGCCGTCAGTTCGTCGCGTTGCGGTATGAGGCCCGCGCGCCGCAAGACGGCTTTACGAAGCCACCGCATGCCGAACAGCAGCAGCAGGACGCCGACCGTCAGCTGCAGCGCGTGAATCGGGATCAGTTGCAGAACGGGGCCGAAGGCGGCGACGATCAGCGCCAGGACCAGCAGGCCGGCGAGGCTGCCGCCCACCGCCGGCCGCCAGCCCTGCACGGTGCCGACCGCCAGGATGATCGTGAACGCCTCGACCACTTCCACGACCGACGCGAGGAAGGCCGCCCCGAGCGCGGCTCCCCCCGTGCCCATGCCTGCTAGAACCACGCTGCGCTCCCTCTTCTGGCTGATCGTTCCCCGCTTGCGGGGCGCCCCCAGGAGACGCCCGGCAGCCGACAGCCGGGTTGAGCGCGCCTTACAGCTCTGAGAGGGGACAGCGGTTTTCAGGCGGCGGGCGGCGGCGCAGCGCGGGCCGCTCTAGGGTTCTTCCGCCAGGCGGTAGCCGGCGCCGCGGACGGTGTGCAGCAGGGGCTTGTCGAACCCGGTCTCCAGCGACTTCCGCAGCCGGCTGATGTGGGTGTCGATGATGCTGGTGTGGGGATCGAAGCGGTAGTCCCAGACGCGCTCGAGCAGCATCACCCGGGTGACCACGCGGTTCTGGTTGCGCAGCAGGAACTCAAGCAGCTTGAACTCGCGCGGCAGGAGCTCAATCGGCCGGCCCGCCCGGGCCACCTTGCGGGTCAAGAGATCCATGACCAGGTCGCCGCAACGGAGTTCCGTCTCGACCGCCTTTTCAGTGCGCCGCCGGATCAGGTTCTCCAGCCGGGCATGGAGCTCGGAAAACCCGAACGGCTTGGTCAGGTAGTCGTCGCCGCCGGCCCGCAGGCCTTTGACGCGCTCATCGAGATGGCCCATCGCCGAGAGGATCAGAATTGGGGTCGGCGCCCCCGCGGCCCGCAGCGCCTTGACCACCGAGAGCCCGTCCAGGCCCGGGATCATCCGGTCCATGACGATGGCGTCGAAATCGGAAGAGGTCGCCATGTAGAGCGCGTCGCGGCCGTCGCCGACGTGCTCGACGGTGAACCCCTCTTCGCGCAGACCCTTGGCGATGTAGTCCGCGGTCGACGAATCGTCTTCGACCACCAGCACGCGCCTGGACATGCCTAAGCTCCTTCGCGTCCGATCGCCGGTCCGTCCTCGGGGCCGACGTCAGCTACGACCCGCAGCCTCATCTTGGCAACACGGCCGCCTCTCACACATGACGCCCGCGCCTGGCGCGCGCCTGTTCGGTTTCCTTACATTCCTGTGGGCCGAGCGGCATGGCCCAACTTGAATTCCTGTAAGGCCGGCGTGCATCCCGCTGTGAGGCGGCGGTCGGAGGGTCAGGGCGAGCGTCGGGGGCGATCCGCTCGTCCGGCGGCCATCCCGAGCGCTCGGCCACGCCATCGGAGCTGCATCATGACCTTCGCCATCGTCGAGCCGGATGCGCAGCTCGCCTCGCGGGAAGCGAACCATCGGTTCCTCAACACCCTGACGGCGCTACATGGACTGCTGCGGAACGACTTCGGGGGTTTCGTCGATCCGGCGGTCCGCGACGCGGTCAGCGTCTTCTCAAGCCGCATCCAGGCTTTCGCCAGCGTGCACCGGACGCTTGGCGAGGATTCGGGTCAGGACCGCGTCGACGCGGCGGCGCATCTGGCGAAGCTCTGCGCGGAACTCTGCGCTGCGCACCTGGCGCCGCGCGGGGTGCGATGCGAGTTCCGGTCCGACCCCGCCAACTTGCCGCGCGAGGTCTGCCAGAAGTTGAGCCTGATCGTCGTGGAACTGGTCACCAACGCGGCCAAGCACGCCTTTGGCGGACGCAGCGGCGGCCGGGTCAGCGTGTCGCTGCGCCGCGCGGGCGACGGATGGATCTGCCAGGTGGCCGACAACGGATCGGGCCTGGGCGGCGGCGGCGCAGGCGACGGGATGAAGCTCGTTCGTGGCCTGGCGCAGGCGCTCGGCGGCGCCCTGCTCGTCCATTCAGACGCCGGTGGCGTCATCGTGACGCTTCGCCTGGCGGATCCGGATGCCTGACTAGGCCGGGCCGCCCCGCGCCAGGGTCAGGACGGCGCGAAGCCCAGGGCGATTGTCTTCCAGCCGCAACTCGCCGCCGTGCAGCTTGGCGGCCGCCGCGACGATGGACAGTCCCAGACCCGACCCCGACCCGCCGCGCGCTTCGTCCAGCCGGACAAATCGGTCCTTCACCCGGCCGCGGTCGGCCTCCGGAATGCCCGGACCATTGTCCGCCACGACCACTTCCGCGACGCCGGCGCCATCCAGCACCTCGAGCGTGACGATCGTGCCGGGCCCCGCGTGGCGTGCGGCGTTGAACAGCAGATTGCCGATGGCCTGGCGAAGCAGCTGCTCGTGCCCCTCAATGATCGTCGAGCCGCGCGCGGCGATCTCCAACTGCTGACCCGCGTCTTCCAGCACCGGCGCAAACAGGCTGGCGACGTCCAGCACGACCTCGTCCAGCCGCACCGGCTGCATCATCTCCCGCGACAGCCCCGACTCCGCCCGGGCGATGTCGATCAGGGCCGTGAAGACCGACAACACCCGCTCGAGCTCCAGGCTGACCTCCTCCAGCGCGGCGTGGCAGTCCGCGTCGTTGGTCTGCGGGTCGAGCGCGCTGTCCACCGCGCCGCGCATTCGGGTGAGCGGCGTGCGCAGGTCGTGGGCCAGGCTGTCGGTGACCGTGCGCATGCCGGTGAGCAGCTCCTCGATCCGGTCGAGCATCCTGTTCAGCGACGCGCCGATGCGGTCGAAGGAGTCCCCCCGCTCCGAGACCTCGGCCCGGGCGCCCAGGTCGCCCGCCGCGATCCGCTCGGCGACGCCGGCCACCGCCGCCGCCCGTCCGATCACCAGCGCGTTCAGGAGCAGTCCGACGCCGAGCCCGGCGACAACCACAATGGCGAGCGCGATCAACAGGCCGCCGGCGATCCGCGCCTCGAAGTCGCGCTGTCCGGCGGCGTCGCGGCCGATCACCAGCAGCGTTCCATCCGGCAGCCTCGCCGAGGCGGCGTTCAAGGTGATCGGGCCGGCCGATGTGCGCGAATGGATCTCGCTCCAGTCACCGATCGCTTGCGGCGCCGGCGGCGTGAGCAGATCGCCGCCCACGCGTCGGCCCGCGGCGTCGAAGACGCCATAGTGCGCTTCCGGCGCACCCAGGCGCGCGCGGCGCTCCATCCGCCAGGTCAGCCCCCGGACGCCTTCTGTGGCGGCGGCTTCCGCGAGGATCTGCCGTTCGGCCAGCGCACTATCGCGCTCCCGGTCGAGGAAGACGTGCTCAGCCGCCAAATTGACCAGGTAGAAGGCCAGGGCGACGGCCCCGAGCACGATGGTCATCGCAAAGGCGGTGAAGGCGAGCGGCCGCAGGCGAAGGGAAGGTCGCTTCGAAGACGCTCCCGCCTTCCGCTCTGCGGTCGATGACGCCATGCGCGCCCTCCTGTCGGCGCCCCTTATGCGACGCGGTTACGCAGGTGGCCCGGCGCCGAGCTTACACCCTTGTAAGTCCCGAGCGAGGCCGCCCCCACGAGCGCCCGCCAAGATGCGCCTCAGAGTCCGGGAACGGGTTCGCATTTGGAGATCAACGTGGGCTGGAAGTCGTGGCTTGTCGGCGCTGTCGCCCTGGTGCTCGCGGGCCTGCTTTGCCTGGTGTCGCCGCGGCTGGGCGGCCTGGCTCTGATCGTCCTTGCCCTGGGCGCCGTGGGGATCTTCGCCTTCCGGCTCCTGTGAGATGTGCGGGCTCACCGCCCGCTGGCGCTTCAGCCTGTGACCCAAACGCGACATTTTCAGCGACCGAGGTGGTGGGGACTCCGGGGGTCGAACCCGGACGGATTGCTCCGAGCGATTTTAAGTCGCTTGCGTCTACCAGTTCCGCCAAGTCCCCTTGCGGAACGAGGCTTAGCCGACGCCGTCCTGACGGTCGATAGAGGCCGCCGGTCAGGCGGCGGCGAGCGCGGTGCGCCGCCTTGACCGCAGCATGGCGCCCAGGCCGCCAAAGCCCAGCAGCATCAGGCCCCACGCCGACGGCTCCGGCACGCCGGGCGCGAGCGCGAAGTCCAGCGCATTGCCGTCGATGCTGATGTTGAAGCCCGCGAACGGGTCGCCTTGCGCCTGGAACGAAAACCCGACGCCGAGCACATCGCCCGGCGGCTCGGGCTGCGGATTGAAGCCGACCCAGCTGCCCGGATCGATGGAGGTCGGACCACTGAAGAACAGGCCGATATCGACGACATGGTCATCGATCAGGTACCGCCGCCCGGTCCGGCCATCGGCGTTCGGCGCGTCCGGCAGCGGCAGGACCGAGCCGTCGCCGGGCATCAAGAGCCCGATCAGGAAGGTGAAGGACCCCCCGACCGCCGGGCTGAATAGCAGGGGATCGGCGGGATTCAGCAGACCGATCAGCGCGCCATCGTCTCCGAAGCCCGGCGGATCGGGCTGCGGATTGAAGCCCACGATGACGCCGGGATCGATGGGCCCGCCAGAGGTGGTGAGCGCAAAGCCCTTCGCCCCATCCCCGAACGTATAGTTGGGGGCGAACTGCTGCAGGTTATTGACCTGGGAGGCGTTCGCCGCTCCGGCCGAAGCCATCAGCCCGGCCGCCGCCAGGGCCATCGCCATCCGCGCACGCGTCTTGGTCATGTCCGCAAACCTTTTTCAGCCCACTCGCGATGGCCGCACGGGCGGCTTCGCGGTGTGCAGCTTGCGCCGCCTGCGGGGATGCGCAATCGACCTCGCATCAGCCGAGAACGGCTCGCATCTCAGGCGTGTTTTGGGGTCTCTAGGCCGCCGCGAGCGAGGCCGGGGCGTCGCCGCCGAGGCCGCTTTCGAAGTCCTGCAGGATGTCGAGCAGCTCGGCGACATTGGCTTCCAGGGGCTTGCCCTTCGGGAAGCGGAACCGCCAGAACGACGCGATGTGGCTGACCACGCCCGTGCCTTCGCCCAGCGCCACGAGCATCTCGGGCGAGCGCAGCAGGAAGTCGCGGAAGGCGGTGGCGTTGCCGTCCTTGGTCAGCTCCATGAACACCCCGTCGTAGACCCGCAGGTAGTCGGCGACGGCCTTGACCTGCTGCTCGATATTGGCGTGCAGCTTGACCTTCATGGTCTTGACCAGGTTCTCGTGCTCGTAGTCGCGCGGCCCGACGGTCTTGACCTTCATCAGCTCGACCAGCACCTCGCGCAGCTTCGGCCAGAGGCTGTTCAGCACCCACTTGTAATAGAGGAAGCCCTTCCAGGCGAAGATGCCCTCGCGGTAGCTGTCGCCCTCAAGGCGCAGCGTCATGCGCAGCGGCTCCAGGCGCTCGTCGTTGCGGCTCGACAGCAGCGCCTCCACCAGGCGGCCGGTGTTGGCCTCGTTGCTGGTGCGGCCCTTGTAGGCCAGGTCGATCAGGCGGCTGATCTCGGTGCTGACGAAGGCCTGCATCATCTCCAGGTCGCCCTGGGAGATCTCGAAGTGGGTCTCGCTGACCTCGAATCCGCGCCGCTTGATGTGCTCGCGCAGCAGGAAGGGATCGAGCGAGGGCAGTTCGTCCAGCGCCTCCAGCACGCCGGCGTCGCGGCCCAGCTCATAGGTGGTGCCGGCCAGTTCCTGCAGGCTCTCCATCCAGCCGCGGTCGCCGACGAACAGCGAGCGGCCGCCCAGGCTGAGGTCCGAGCGCTCGAAGGGCACGATCAGCTTGGTCGCCGTGCGGTGGCGGGTGGAGACGGTGCCGATCTCATTGGCGCGCAGCCGGTGCTTCAGGATCACCGCCGCATTCAGCGCCGGCGCCACGAACAGCGGCTTGGCCAGGTGCTCGGGATTGCCGGCGTGTTTGACCGCGAGCGCAGCGAGGTTCAGCACCCGGCTGGTCGAAGCCGTGCGCTCCAGCGCCCGCATGCTGCGATAGGTCTCGGCCACGTCGCTCACCTCCCGAGACCTGCGTCTGAAGTAACCCGCAGGTACTCGATGCGCCGACCTTCACATCAAAAAGCAAAGGGCCGATTAATCGGGATCACGCGTTCTGCGAATTCGCAACCGCTGCGTGTTTAAGCCGTGGGGCCGACGAAGGTCAGGCTGGCGCTGCGCGCGGCGGGGCGGCGCAGATCGTCGTTGGCGGTCCGCAGCGGCGCGCGGCGCTGGCCGGTGATCTCGCGCCAGACGGCGTTGAACAGCTGGCGCACCTCGGTCGAGGCCGACCCGTCCCGGTCGATCTCCAGCACCGAGCGCATCTGGGCGAAGGCGGTCTGGTAGATCAGCCGCGAGCGCAGCGCGACCGGCGTCACCGGGAGCCCTGCGAACCGCAGCGCCTCGAAGGCCTTGACCACCGACGGCGGCTCGACCCCGTTGCGCGGCGGCGGGCACTGGTTCAGCACGATCATGCCCTCGCGGCCGAGCCGCTGGATGATGGCGACCGAGCGCACCGCGGCGGCCAGGTCCAGATAGGTCGGCCGGGAGACCGCCAGGCACAGGTCCGCCACCTTCACCGCCTCGGCCACGTCGGCCTCGGGCGCCGCGGGCGTGTCGATGATCAAGAGGTCCGCACCGGACCGGCGGCAGGCCTCGGTCAGGGTGAAGAGCTTCGACGCGCTGGTCTCGAAGAACAGGCCCGAGGCCTCGTCACGCTCGCGCAGCACCTCGCAGGCGGAGCGCAGCGGGTCGGCGTCGGCCAGCACGGCCTTCACGCCGGCGGCCCGCGCCGCCAGGGCCAGATTGACCGCGACCGTCGTCTTGCCCGCCCCGCCCTTGCGGGACATCACCGCCAAAGTCTTCACGCGAGGCCTCCCCAACAGGCCATAAGCGCTCGCCCCCGAACGCTTCAGCGCTCGAAGTAATGCACAGACTTATCCACAGGGCCAAGTGACTTTGCGATGACAGTAGGTCGCAGGCCGCGCCGCGGGTTCGCTAGTGGGATAGTTCCTGCATTTTCTGGAGGTTTGCGCGCTCTTCCTGCTGGCGCTGCGCAAGATCCTTGGTCGAGTAGCAGGTCTTCTTGGGGAACATGCTGCCGGTGACGGGCTCGGTCTTGCAGACCACCTTGTCGTCGGTCGGCTTGGCGGCGGCCTTGGCCGGGGCGGCGGTCGCCGCCGGGGCCGGCGTCGTCGCCGGGGCCGGCGTCGTCGCGGCCGTCGCGGCGGCAGGCGCCGTGTCGGCCAGCAGGATCGTGGCCACAAGCATCGTACTCAAAATCAAGGGAGACACTCCGGAGGGGGTTGGCGCATCAGGATTCCATAATGCGCGTCGGGGTTCACATAGCGGGTTATCGGCCGGACGCCATCAATTGTTTGCGGCGACAACTTCGCGCACGTTCTCAACCCCCTCGGCCTTCAGCGCAGCGATCAGCTCCTCGACCGTCACGGCCAGCTCCTGAGCGTCACGGCCGCGCAGCACCAGGTTGGAGCCGTAGCCCTCGGCTCCGAAGAACGGATAGCTGCCCAGCGACATCGACGGATGCGCCTTGGCCACCGCCTCCAGGGGCGCGGCGATGATCCCCTCGCCGGACCCTTCGACCCGCACCGTGCGCGCGATGGTCACCGCCCCGCCCTTCAGCCGGGGCCCCACGTCCTCCAGCATGCCGCGCATGATCGCCGGCACGCCCGCCAGCACGAAAACATTGCCGATGGTGAAGCCGGGCGGCCCCTGCACCGCGTTCTTCACCAGCTCACCGCCCACCGGCACCCGCGCCATCCTTCGCCGCGCCGCGTTCAGCTCCATCCCTGGCCGGGCTTTCAGCAGCGCGATGATCTCCGGGTGCTCGTAGAGCTCGACCCCGAAGGCGGCGGCCACCGCGTCGGCGGTGATGTCATCGTGGGTCGGCCCGATGCCGCCGGTGGTGATCACATAGTCGTAGCGGCTGCGCAGCGCATTCAGCGCGTCGACGATCTCCTCATGCACGTCCGGCACCGTGCGCGCCTCGGCCAGGTCGACGCCGTGGACGCCCAGATAGCGGGCGATGTCGCGCAGGTTGGTGTCCTGTGTCCGCCCCGACAGGATCTCGTCGCCGATGATCAGCACCGCGGCGGTGACCCGCTTCTCCTCGCCGCTCGCCATCCATCGATCCCTCGCCTACATCCGGCGCTCCCGGACGTTTCGGACTAAAACCATCCATGGACTTCCCGCAACCGCTCAAGCGCGGAACCCTCGCCGCCCGCTACAAGCGCTTCTTCGCCGATGTGGCGCTCGACGACGGGACGGAGATCACCGCCCACTGCCCCAACCCCGGCGCCATGCTGGGTCTGAACACGCCGGGCCTTAGGGCCTGGGTCTCGCGGTCCGACGACCCCAAGCGCAAGCTCGCCCACACGCTCGAACTGGTGGAGGCCGACGGCGGCCTGGTCGGGATCAACACCATGCACCCCAACCGCCTGGTCGCCGAGGCGCTGGCCGCCGGCCATTTCCCCGAGTTCACCGGCTACGCCAGCCACCGCCGCGAGGTGCGCTATGGCGCCAATTCCCGCGTGGATTTCCTGCTGGAGGCGCCGGACCGGCCGCCCTGCTGGCTGGAGGTCAAGAACTGCCACCTCATGAGAACCCCGGGCCTCGCCGAGTTTCCCGACTGCGTGGCGGCCAGGTCCACCAAGCACCTGGGCGAACTCGAAGCCATGGCCGCGCAGGGCGACCGGGCCGCGGTCCTGTTCGTCGTGCAGCGCACCGACTGCCACCGCTTCGCGCCCGCCCGCGACTGCGATCCCGCCTTCGCGAGCGCGCTGGAGCGGGTCCAGGCCAATGGCGTCGAGGTCTATATCTATGGCTGCGAGATCGACGTGGCCGGCGTGCGCCTCGCCGGGCGCATCGCCTAGCTAAGGATCAGAACTTGAGCTTGCTCTCGGTGCCGGCGAGCAGTCTTTGGATGTTCGCCCGGTGTTTGAAGATGATCATCGCCGCCAGCAGGCCCGCGAAGATCTGGAAGTAGACGGTGTTCCCGAAGGCCGGCAGGAACGAGATCGCTACGAAGAACAGCGCCGCGCAGATCGTGCCCAGGGACACGTAGCGGGTGACCGCGATGACCGCCACGAAGACGCCCAGGGAGATCAGGGTCGCCACCCAGTTGATCATGAACATCACGGCCGCCGCCGTGAGCATGCCCTTGCCGCCCCTGAACCCGAAATAGACCGGCCAGTTGTGGCCGATGACCGCGCCCGCCCCGGCCGCCAGGAGGCTCACGCAGTCCCGGCCCGCGCCCGATTGAACGTAGACGCCAAGGCGCAGTCCTATGAGACAGGCGACGATGCCTTTCAGGACATCTCCGGCCAGGACGAGCGCCGCGGCGGGCTTCCCAAGCACCCGCAGGGTGTTGGTCAGGCCGGCGCTGTTGCTGCCATGGGCGGTGATGTCCTTGCCGTAGAGCCGGCCCACGATGATCGAGGTGTTGAGGCTGCCCAGCAGGTAGCCTGCGGCCAGCGCCGCCAGGACCTTCAGAACATCGGCCATCGATCTCCCCCGAACCCCGGATCTGCCGAGCCTAGCCGGAACGCCGCGCGCCAACTACCGCTGGCCGAACGGCGGGATCCAGGTGAAAACCGCAGCCACCCCAACGTCGGAGAGTCGACAGATGCGGAATGTCTTCAACCTGGTCATGCGGATCATCTCCAGCCTGCTGGGCGTGCTGGTGGCCTGCCTGGGCGGGATCTGGATCCTTCAAGGGCTGAACATCGCCTTCAAGGTCGGCTTTATGGTCGGCGACAAGCGGTGGGTGGCCTGGGGCGCGCTGGCGGTCGTCATCGGCGTCTCGCAGATCGTGTGGAGCAACACGCGTCAGGGCTGATCCAGAGTCGGGTATCCGACATATATCGTTGTATTTGCTTAACTATTGACGAACATCCGCGCTCGGTGTGAGATTTGAGCGGCGAGGCGCGGGTGCGTCCGCAGGGGTGAAAGTCAGTGGGGGCGTAGCGTGACGTTGGTGGTGAAATTCGCGGCGGGGGCCGCGGCCTTGGCGATGTTGGGCGCGGCTCCGGCCGCCTGGGCGGTCAAGCCACCGGGCCCGACGATCATCGACTGGACCCTGAGCGACGGGACCTTCGACGACGGCGGGACCTTCTCCGGGACCTTTACCTACAACGCGCTCAGCGACACCATCACGAGTTGGCACGTCACCACGACCGCCTTTGTCGATGCAGGCGGCGACGTGGTCGGCGGAGGCTTTGTCCCGGAGACCTATTCCTCGCCGGGCGGCTGCTTTTTTATTTTCTGCTCGTCCGCCTCGGACAACGGGTCCGGCCCGACGTTTGAGACTGGCATCGTCTTCGCGCCCGCCACCTTCAATCTGACCAACATCGTGATGGGCGCACCCGGCACGGTGGCCGTCCTGACCGGAAACGAGGGAGGCTTCGCCTTCCCCGTGGGCCCGATCAGCCACGATGTGACCGGTGGGACCGCCATGGGCGTCGCCGGCGTTCCGGAACCGGCCGCCTGGGCGTTGATGATCCTGGGCTTTGGCGGCGTGGGCGCCATGCTCCGCCGTCGCCAGGCCGCGGGGGCTGTCGCCTAGGCCGATCTTCCGTCGCGAGGTAAGCGCCGGTTGAACTTTCATGGTATCGTTGCGACTTAAGGGCAGCCCCCGAAAGTCACAGACCGCACCGCCATGACCGACACTCTCGACGCCGAGTACCGCACCGGCCAGATCAAGATCCACACCGCCGCCGATTTCGAAGGCATGCGGGTGGCCGGCAAGCTCGCCGCCGAGTGCCTGGACATGCTGACGCCGCACGTCGTCCCGGGCGTGGTCTCCGACCACCTCGACACCCTGGCGCGCGAGTTCATCCTCGACCATGGCGCGATCCCCGCTTGCCTCGGCTACCGCGGCTACACCAAGACGACCTGCATCAGCGCCAACCACGTGGTCTGCCACGGCATCCCCGGCGAGCGCGTGCTGCGCGAGGGCGACATCGCCAACATCGACGTCACGGTCATCGTCGACGGCTGGCACGGCGACACCAGCCGCATGTATGGCGTGGGCCCGGTGGCGCCGCGCGCCAAGCGCCTCATCGACGTGACCTACGAGGCCATCCAGCGGGGCCTGGACGCGGTGAAGCCGGGCGCCCGCACAGGCGACATCGGCTCGGCCATCCAGACCTATGTGGAGAGCATGCGCTGCTCGGTGGTCCGCGACTTCTGCGGCCACGGCCTGGGCAAGGTGTTCCACGACGCGCCGAACATCCTGCATTTCGGCCAGCGCGGCACGGGCGAGCTCTTGCGGCCCGGCATGTTCTTCACCATCGAGCCGATGGTGAACCTCGGCAAACACCAGGTGAAGCTGCTGGCCGACGGCTGGACCGCGGTCACCCGCGACAAGTCGCTGTCGGCCCAGTGCGAGCACTCCATCGGCGTCACCGAGACCGGCTACGAGATCTTCACCGCCTCGCCCACCGGCCAGTTCAAGCCGCCGGTGATCAGCGCCTAGACCGGCGGCGCCGCGCGCTGACGCTGCGGCGCCCCTTGCCGCGCAAGGGAAAACGCCCGACCCTTCCGGCGTGATCTGGGAGGGAATGTCATGAAGGCTGTCGCCGTACTCACCGCGCCGTTTGCGCTGGTGCTGGCGCTCGCCCTGCCCTCGGCCGTCGGCGCCGACGCGACCCAGGTCGGCATCGGCTACATCTGCGGCGCCGAGCGGGACACGACACCCAGGGCCACGGCCGCGGTGATGTTGGCCGGCGTCGGCAACGGATCGTCGCCCGCCGACACGGCCAACGCCCAGGCCCAGGCCTGGTACAACGAGGGCCTCAACCTCTACCACGCCTTCAACCACAATGAGGCCCGCGCCGCCTTCGCCAGGGCCGCCGAGCTCGACCCGACCTGCGCGCTCTGCGAATGGGGCGTGGCGCTGGGTCTGGGGTCGACGCTGAACTACGGCGTCACCGAGGACGAGACCGCCCAGGCGCTCGGCCATGCGCAGCACGCCAAGGCGCTCCTGAAGCCCGGCGACGCCCGCGCCGCGGGTTTGATCGACGCGCTGATCGTCCGCTACGCCAAGGACAAGCCGCTGGTCCGCGATCTCGACTTCGGCAAGGCCATGGAGGAGCTCGCCCACCGCTATCCCACCGACGACGAGATCGCCAATCTGGCGGCCCAGGCGCTGATGATCCCCGGCCGCGGCTCCAACCTCGCCATCGACGCGCGCGCGCTGGAGCTGATCAAGGGTGTGCTGGCCCGCCACCCCGACGACACCGCCGCCATCCACTACTACATCCACGCCGCCGAGTTCGTGGACCGGCCGGGCGATGCGTTGCCCTACGCCGAGCGGCTGGCGGGCCTCGCGCCCGGGGCCAGCCATCTGGTGCACATGGCCGCCCACACTCTGATGCATGTGGGCCAGTACGAGCAGGTGGCCATCGTCGACGCCCAGGCGCTGAAGGTCGACGCCGACACCGAAAAGCGGCTGGCCTACGCCGGACCGCTCAGCGCCCAGATGTACTATGTGCACAACTACACCTTCGGCCTGGCGGGCGCCCTGATGGCCGGCGACGCCAAGCTCGCCCTGAAGTACGCCGACCACGCCGACGTCGCCTTCCCGGTCGGCGACAAGACACCGGTCGCGCTGCCGGCCGGCCTGACCCGCTCGGAGAGCGCGCCCGACCGGCGCACCACCGCCACCTCCAAGGCGCTGGTCGCCTATGGCCGCTATGAGCCGTCCAAGGCGCTTGCCCTCAAGGAAGCGCCCGGCGACAAGCCGATCGTGAAGGTCTACCGCCACTATGCGCGCGGCGAGGCCTTCGCCTCGCGCGGCGACGCGGCCGGCGTGCGCGCCGAGGCCGACGCCATCTCCGCGCTTGTCGCCGAGGCGACCAAATCCAGCGAGCTTGGGACCATGAGCATCGGCGGCATCGCCGGCGACGTGCTGGCCGGCCGCGCGGCGATGCTGGACCATCAGCCCGAAAAAGCGGCTGGGTTCTTCGCCAAGGCCGCGGCCAACCAGGAAAAGACCTATCCCGCCAACAAAAACTTCGACCCACCGCCCTGGTGGTATCCGGTCCGCCGCAGCCTCGCCGCCGCCGACCTGGCCGCCGGCAAGCCGGACGAGGCGATCCGCGAAGCCCGCACCAGCCTCAAGGACTGGCCCGACGACGCGCTCGCTTTGCGGGTCGTCGCGCAAGCCCAGGCCAAGCAGGGCCACGCCGCGGAGGCCGCCAAGACGCTGACCCAGGCCAAGAGCGTCTGGCGCGGCGACCTCGCCAGGGTCTCGATGGACCTGACCTAGACGCCCTCTTGCCAAGCCGGAACGGATAGGGAACATTGTTCCCTTATGGACAGACCGTTCGCCGTCGAAGACGCCTCGGCCCAGCCGGACCTCTGGCGGGTCCCCGATCCGCCGAAGAAGGGGCGCCCGAAGACGGACCGCCCGCATTACATCGGCCACCGCGACCGGCTGCGGGAGCGCGCCACAGCCGGCGGCCTCGCCGCCCTGCCCGACTACGAACTGCTGGAGCTCTACCTCTTCCGCGCCATCCCGCGCGGCGACGTGAAGCCCTTGGCCAAGCAGCTCCTGGCCCGCTTCGGATCGCTGGGCGGCGTGCTGGGCGCGGCGGCGGAGGAACTGCGCACCGTCAAGGGCGTCGGCGAGGCGCTGGCGCTGGACCTCAAGCTCATGCACGAGGCGTCGCTGCGCACCGCCCGCGAGGCGGTAGCCAAACGGCCGGTGATCTCCTCGTGGTCGGCGCTCTTGGCCTATGTGAAGACCGCGCTGGCGCACGAGGCGCGCGAGCAGTTCCGCGTGCTCTTCCTCGACAAGAAGAACCAGCTGATCGCCGACGAGGTGATGAACCGCGGCACCGTCGACCATGCGCCGGTCTATCCGCGCGAGGTCATGCGGCGCGCCCTGGAGCTCTCGGCCAGCGCGGTGATCCTGCTGCACAACCACCCCTCGGGCGATCCGACGCCGTCATCCGCCGACATCGACATGACCCGCCAGGTGGTCGACGCCGGCCGGCCCCTGCGCATCGCCGTCCACGACCACCTGATCGCCGCCCGCGACGGGGTGGCGAGTTTGAAGGCCCTGGGGCTGTTCTAGTTCAGATCACGTGGTTGACGTGCTGTCCGGTCGAAGGCGGCGGCTCGGCGTGGGCCTGCTGGCCGGCCTTGTCCGCGCCCTTGGCCACGGCGCCGCTCAGCACCACGGCGGGACCCCGCGAGGAGGTCGCCTCATTGACCGGCTTATGGTCCGACTGCGACTTCGGCGGCTTCGGCGGCGTGACCGGCGGCGGCGCCTGCACAGGCGGGGCCACTTGCGTGGAATGAACGGCGAAGTCGGACGACATGGCGCGGGGTTCTCCGGCGGATATGGGCCCCCGATACACGGCTCAGCTTTAACCTCCCGTTCAGGAATAGGATGAAGTTCCGTTGACTCTGTCGCCGTCGGATCGGCCCCCTGTCGCACATTGAGGCGCGCGGCTAAGCTCACGCTATGTTCGCCGGCTGGGAAAACTTCTACCTGATGATCGGGTCCGCCGCGGCGGGGTTGATCGGCCTGTTGTTCGTGGTGGCGACGCTGACCGGCGGCCTGGGCGCCGACAAGGCCGAGATGGGCGCGCGGGTCTATCTGACCCCCACCGTTTCGCACTTCGCCGTCGTCCTGGCCGCCGCCGTCGTCACCGCCGTGCCCCGCCTGGACCCCTGGCCCACCGCCGGCCTTATCGCCGCCACCGCCCTTTGGGGCCTGGGCTACTCCGCCAATGTCGCGCGCATGCTGCACGCCCGCCGGGGGCCGGTCGCGCCGCATTGGACCGACTACTGGTGCTACGGCTACTTCCCCGGCGCGCTCTATCTGGCGCAGATCGCCGCCGCCGGCGCGCTTGCGATGGGCGTTTTCTGGGGTCAGGACGCCCTGGCCGCGGCGATGGTCGGCCTGCTTTTGCTCACGATCCGCAACGCCTGGGATCTGGTCACCTCGATCGCGCCGCAGGTCAACCGCAAGCCCTGACCCATCCGTCGCAGCAGCCCTTGCGGCGGCGCGCGATGACGCCCTAGGGTCCGCGCCTTGCTCCACCACAGGGATGCTTCATGAGCCTCGACCGCCGCAACCTGCTCGCCGCCGCCGCCGGCGCCGCCTTCGTCGCCGCCTCGCCCAAGAAGCACGGGGCGCCGGCCGCCGCGGGGCCCAATACGGCTTCGGGCGACGCCGCCCTCAACCGCTATTTCACGAGTGTCAGCGACGACCTCTTGAAGGCCGGCCCCGAGCAGGCCACGTCGCTCGGTCTCGACACCGGCGCGCGCGCGGCGCTCAAGTCGCAACTCTCCGACGCCTCGATGGCCCACATCACCGCCGACCGCGCCTGGTGCCGCGCCGGCATCGCCAGGCTGGCGGGCTTCCCGGACTCGGGCCTGTCGCCGACCGCGCGGCTCAACAAGGCGGTGCTGAACTACGCCTTCGAGGTCGGCCGCGACGCGGCGCCCTTCGACTATGGCGAGAACACCTTCACCTCGGCCCAAAGCGAGGGCGCCGGCCCCTATGTGGTCAGCCAGCAGGGCGGCGCCTATTCGTCGATCCCCGAGTTCCTCGACAGCCAGCATTCGGTGAAGACCAAGGCCGACGCCGAAGCCTATCTCTCCCGGGTCCACGAGATGGCGCGCTGCCTGCGCCAAGAAACCGAGCGGATGCGCAAGGACGCGGGCCTGGGCGTCGTCCCGCCCGACTTCATCCTCTCCAACGCCATCGGCCAACAGGAAGGCCTGCTGGCGATCAAGGCCGCCGACGCCCGCCTGGCCACCGCGCTTGGCCGCAAGGTCCGGGAGGCGCATCTCGAAGGTGACTACCAGGCCCGCGCGACGGCGCTCGTCGAAAAGGAGGTCTATCCCGCGCTGGCCGCGCAGCTCGCAACACTGAAGGGCCTGCAGGCCAAGGCTGGCCATGACGCCGGCGTCTGGCGCCTGCCGAACGGCGAGGCCTACTACCGCTGGCTGCTGCGCGAGAGCACCACGACCAACCTCAGCCCCGACGAGGTCCACAACATGGGCCTGGAGCAGAACAAGGCCATCGAGGCGCGGATGGACGGCCTGCTGCGCGCCCAGGGCCTGACCCAGGGCTCGGTGGGCGACCGCATGACCGCGCTCGGCAAGGATCCGAAGAACCTCTTCCCCAACACCGACGCCGGGCGCGAGCAGCTGATCGCCTATCTGAACGGCCTGATCGCCGGCGTGCGGCCCAAGCTCTCCAAGGCCTTCAACCTGAAGCTCAAGGCGGCCGTGCAGGTGAAGCGCGTGCCGGTCGACATCCAGGACGGCGCGGGCCAAGGCTATATGAACACCGGCTCCTTGGACGGTTCGCGGCCCTCGACCTACTACATCAATCTGAAGTCGACCGAGACCTGGCCCAAGTTCGCGCTCCCCAGCCTGACCTACCACGAGACCATTCCGGGCCACGCCTGGCAGGGCGCCTACCTGACCGAGACCGGCAAGCTGCCGCTGATCCGCATCCTGGTCTCCGGCTTCAACGCCTATGTGGAAGGCTACGCCCTCTACGCCGAGCAGCTGGCCGACGAGATGGGCATGTACGACGACAACTGGGCGGGACGCCTGGGCTACCTGCAGGCCCAGAAATTCCGCGCCGTGCGCCTGGTGGTGGACACCGGCCTGCACGCCAAGCGCTGGAGCCGCGAGCAGGCCGTGCAGTGGGCGATGGACAACGCCGGCCGCACGAAGCTCGCCATGACCAGCGAGATCGACCGCTACACCGGCACCCCCGGCCAAGCCTGCGGGTACAAGGTCGGCCACACCGAGATCAACCGCCTGCGGGACAAGGCCAAGGCCGCGCTGGGGCCGAAGTACGACCTGCGAGATTTCGACGACCTGCTGGTCAAGACCGGCTCCGTGCCGCTGACCGTGCTGGGCGCGCAGGTGGAGGGCTACATCAAGTCCGGCGGCGTGGTGAACCTTTGAGCCTGGCGGGCGAAGTCGCTGTTCGCGAGATCCGGCGCGAGGACTACGACGCGTGGCTGCCGCTCTGGGACGGCTACAACACCTTCTACGGCCGCTCGGGCCCAACCGCGCTCGACCCGGCGATCACCGCGGTGACCTGGGACCGGTTCTTCGATTCCGCCGAGCCGGTCCACGCTCTGGTGGCGGAACGCGACGGCGTCCTGATCGGCCTCGTCCACTACCTCTTCCACCGCACGACCATAATGATCGCCCCGACCTGCTATCTGAACGACCTCTTCACCGCCCCCGAGGCGCGGGGCGCGGGCGTCGGCAAGGCGCTGATCGAGGCGGTCTACGCCCGCGCCCGCGCCGCCGGCTCGACCCGGGTCTACTGGTCCACCCACGAGACCAACGCCACCGCGCAGCGGCTCTACGATCACGTCGCCCAGAAGTCGGGCTTCATCATCTACCGCCAGGACGTCTGAGCCGCCGCGGCCGGCGCAAAGCGTCGCACACGAACCAAGCTGCGCAGGAAATCGTTGCCGCGCGCGCAGACGGGTCTATGTCAGTGAGATGAGGAAACCGGGGAAGCCCTCCAGCCGAGAACCCGACCGTGAACCGCGCGCGCAGTTCGCGGCCCTGCCCTGGCGCAGGAACGGCGCCGGCGGCGTCGAGGTGCTGTTAATCACCAGTCGCGAGACCCATCGCTGGGTGATCCCCAAGGGCTGGCCGATCAAGGGCAAGAGCTCGTCGAAATCCGCCGCCCAGGAGGCCTTCGAGGAGGCCGGCGTCCAGGGCAAGATCACCAAGAAGCCGTTCGGCGGCTACGCCTACGACAAGCGGCTGAAGAACGGCCGGCTGCAGCACGTCCGCGTGGCCGTGTTTCCGTTGCAGGTGGAAAGCGAAGCCGACGCCTATCTGGAGCAGGGTCAGCGGGAGAAGCTGTGGCTGGCGCCGCCCGAGGCCGCGCGCAAGGTCGACGAACCCGAACTGATGGTGCTGCTGGCCACCTTCAAACCGTAGCCCTGCGCCGGTCAGCCCCTAACAAACGTGGTTAAGCGGAATTAACCGCAAATCTAAGCCTTACCGAAACCTTCACCGTCCTAGGTTTGGGGTTCGTTGGGGCCGTTTCCCGTGTCGCAGACCTATCCCAAGTTCGATCGCCCGCTCGCCGTCCTGCATGTCGACGACGACCCGATGAACCTGCGCGTCGTCGAGGAAATCCTCGGGGCCTTCCACCACAGCTCGGCCAAGGTGATGTCCGGCGCGGAAGCCCTGCAGCTGCTGTCCGAGCGTCCGTTCGACATCGTCCTGATGGACATCCACATGCCCGGCATGACTGGCATCGAAACCGTGGAGCGTCTGCGTGCGCAGCCGGGACCTGAGCGCAACATCCCAGTCATCGCCCTCACCGCCGACGTCTTCAGCCGCCGGCCCGAGGAGTACCGCGCGCTCGGCTTCAACGACTTCGTCTCCAAGCCGATCCTGGTCGCCGATCTGCTGAACGCCATCAAACGCGCCGCCGAACCGCCCAAGGGCTCCCTCTCCGCCGCCAACGCCGCCTAGGCCCCGCGCCAAGGGCACGCTAGGCTTCCGCCATCGGCCGCCAGAGCCGAGAGAGGGAGGCCTCCATGCCCACGCTCGACCGCGACGGCGTCAAGATCCACTACGAGATCGCGGGCGACGGTGCCGCCCTGATCCTGACCCACGGCTATTCCTCGACCGGCGAGATGTGGGCCGGTCAGATCGAGCCCTTGTCCAAGCATTTCAAGGTCATCACCTGGGACATGCGCGGCCACGGCCGGTCCGACTATCCTGAGGATCAGGACCAGTATTCCGAGGCCCTTACCGTCGAGGACATGGCCGCCCTGCTGGACGCGGCCGGGGCCAAGGACGCCGTGGTCGGCGGCCTGTCGCTCGGCGGCTATATGAGCCTGGCCTTCCACGCCACCCACCCGGAGCGCACCCGCGCCCTGCTGATCATCGACACCGGCCCGGGCTACAAGAAGGACGAAGCCCGCGACGGCTGGAACGCCAACGCCCTGCGCACCGCCGAGCGCTACGAAACGCAAGGCCTGCCCGACCCGGCCCGGGTCTCCGCCGAGGTGCGCCTGGCCCGCCACCGCGACGCGACCGGCCTCGCCCGCGCCGCACGCGGCATGCTCACGCAAAGGAACGCCCGGGTGATCGAGAGCCTGCCCAATGTCGCCGTCCCGGCCATCGTCATCGTCGGCGCCAACGACACGCCCTTCCTCGCTGCCTCCGACTACATGGCGGCCAAGATTCCCGGCGCGAAGAAGGCGGTGATTCCTGACGCCGGCCACAGCGCCAACATCGACCAGCCGGCGGCCTTCAACGCCGCCCTGATGGGCTTCCTCAAGGACGCCGGCCTGACCGCCTAACGCTGTACGGCGTAGTTGCCGCCACACCGCAAAATGCGGCACACCGGAAGCGTGGCCGCAGACAGCGACGATCCCCTGCTGGCGCTCTATCTGGCGCGTCGTTCCAACCTCGTGCGGTTCCTGGCCGCGCGGGCGGGCTCGGTGACGGCCGCCGAGGACCTGACGCAGGAACTCTACCTCAAGCTCGCCGCTCGTGAGCGCGGGGGCGAGGACGTCGGCAACCCCACGGCCCTGCTCTACAGGATGGCGCTCAACCTGATGCTCGACCGGGCGCGCGGCGAGACCCGCTCGGCGCAGCGCGACACCGCCTGGCGCCAGGCGGTCCGCACGGAGATCGGCGGGGTCGATATCGCCGAGGAGCCGCCGGCCGACGAGGCGGCCGCCTCGGCGCAGCGGATGCGCGCTTTGCTCGCCGCGGTCCAGGACCTGCCGCCCCAGGCCGGGCGCGCGTTTCGGTTGCATAAGCTGGAGGGGCTCAGCCAGGCGCAGACCGCCCAGGCGATGGGGCTTTCGGTCAAGGCGGTCGAGAAGCATGTCGCCGCCGCCCTAAAGGCGTTGACCCAGAAACTTTCGCCATGAAGTTGCAGTCGCAGACAGGGGGGTTGGGCGCCGCGGCGACGTCTTGTCGATATCAGGCGTTCTTGTTCGGGCGCGTGGGATCGTTTCGATGAGTGAGGCCTGGATCAAGGTCGACGACGGCAGGCTCGCGTCCGCGGCCGACTGGATCGTGCGCCTGCAGTCCCCCGATCTCAGCGATGCCGAGGTGGTCGAGTTCGACGCCTGGCTGGAGGCGCATCCCGCCAACGCGGCCGCCTACGACCGGACGCTGTCCGTCACCCTCGAACTGCAAGACGCCGCCTCGACGCTTTCCAAGGGCCTCGCCCAGTCATCCTCGACTGAGGCGCCCGCGCGCCGCCCGCTGCGGCCCGCCGCGCGCCGCGGCTGGCTGGTGGCCGGCGGTCTTGCGGCCGCCGCCGCGGTGGCGCTCGCGGTCACGCCGCTTGGCCTGTTCGCGCCGGCCACGGCCGAGAGCTTCGCCACCGCCAAGGGCGAGCACCGCACCGTCAAGCTGGCCGACGGCTCAACCATCGAACTCAACGCCGGCTCGCGGATCAGCGTCACGCTCGGCCGCCACGAGCGCCACGTTACGATGCCCGAAGGCGAGGCCGTGTTCGATGTGGCCGCCGACAAGGCGCGGCCCTTCCTGATCGACGCCGGCGACCGCACCGTGCGCGTGGTCGGCACCCGCTTCGACGTCCGGCATCGCGGGGCCGAGCTCTCAGTCACCGTCGAGCGCGGCGTGGTCGAGGTGGCCCCCGGCGGCGATGCGGCGGGCAAGGTCTTCCGTCTGCACCCCGGTCAGCGCCTCGACACCGTCGAACGCGCGCCCGCCGTGCAGATCGCCGCCGCCGATCCGCTGCAGGTGGAGAGCTGGCGCACCGGACGGCTGATCTTCCGCGATGAGCCATTGGGCGATCTCGTCGCCGACCTTAACCAGCAGTTCGCGAGCCCGATCACGCTCGCCGACCCGGCGCTGGCTCAGACCCGCGTCTCAGGCGTCCTGGTGCTCGACGACGAGGCTGCGGTTATTCGCCGCCTCGCTTTGCTTGCACCGGTCAAGGCGCTACCCTCAGGCGACGGAATTTCGCTTCGCAGCGATCCGGCGGCGAAGCCATGAGGGGGACACTGGGCCATATCGAGGCCGGCGGCCTTTTTGCGCGGGTCCTTCGCGGGGCTCTGCCTCCTCACGCTCGCCAGCCGGGCTGAGGCCTTCGAAGCGCGTCGGCGCTTCGCCATACCCTCCAAACCCTACGCCGAAGCCCTGATCGATCTGGCCGTGCAGGGCAACGTCTCCCTGCTGGGCGCCTCGGCCTGCGGCGGCGGCGGCAGCACTGCGCTCTCCGGCCGCTATGCGCTGCGCGACGCCCTGGCCCGGGCGCTGGCCGGCGCGCCCTGCGCCTGGCGGATCGTCGACGCCCACACCGTGCGCATCACCGCCACGACGGCGCCGCCGACCTCCCGCGCGGCCGCATCGGAGACGCCGCTGGTCTCGGAGCTGCTGGTCACCGCCGGCAAGCGCGCGGAGCGGGCCGACGACCTGCCCGCCGGCGTCAGCGCCATCAGCGGCGACCAGCTGTTCATCACCAACGCCTATGACGCGCGCGCCACCGCCGGCCAACTGGTCGGCGTGCTGACCACCAACCTGGGCCCCGGCCGCGACAAGCTGCTGATGCGGGGGCTTTCCGACGGCGCCTTCACCGGCCGCGCGCGCTCGACGGTCTCGACCTACCTCGACGACGACCCGATCAACTACAACGCCCCCGATCCGGACCTGCGCCTGGTGGACGTCGAGCGCATCGAGACGGTGCGCGGACCGCAGGGCGCGCTCTACGGCTCCGGCGCGCTCGCCGGCGTCTACCGCATCGTCACCAACAAGCCGGATTCCGAGAACTTCACCGGCGGTCTCCAGGCCAGCGGCGCCAACACCGTCGGCGGCGCGCCCAGCTACGAGAGCGACGGCTACGTCAATCTGCCCCTGGTGGATGGCCGCGCGGCGCTGAGGCTGGTGGGCTACTACGACGATCAGGGCGGCTACCTGGACGACCTCTCGCTACGCCTTTCGAACGTGGACTCGACGGTCCGCACCGGCGGGCGGGCGGCGCTTGGCCTGGCGCTGGGCGACAGCTGGACCGCGGACCTGTCGCTGGTCGGCCAGCGGCTGAGCTCGCGCGACACCCAGTACACCACCCTGACGCAGCCCGGAAAACGCGCCAACCAGGTGCGCGAGGCCTCGGAGAACGACTTCGCCCAGGCTGCCCTGACCCTGCATGGCGAGCTCGCCTGGGGCCAGGTGACCTCGTCGACCTCCTATGTGCAGCACGCCTATTCGAGCCTCTACGACGCCACCGCTGTGGCCGTTCAGTTCATCGAGACCAACAACGACCTGGGCGTCTATTCGGAGAGCGCGCGCATTCACCGCCTGGTGCAGGACGTGGTGGTCGCCTCGACCGGCGCCGGGCCGGTCTCCTGGCTGGTCGGGGCCTACGGCGCGGCCTCCGTGGAACGCACGCCCTCCTCCCTCGATCTGGTCCCCACCGCGGCGTCCGTGATCGCGGCCGTCGGCGGGCCGAAGCCGGTCCTGACCCGGGTCTACAACGAAAACCGCATCGACCATGTGCGCGAGGGCGCGCTCTACGGCGAGGGGACCTGGCGGTTCGCGCCGGGCTGGACGGTCGCGGCGGGGCTGCGCGCCTTCGACACCTCGCTGCATGTCGACGCCGACATCGTCGGCGCGCCGCCCGCCCAGTCGCGCGCGGCCGACCTCAAGGGCGACTACAGCGGCGTCTCCTCGAAGCTCTCGCTGCAGTACCAGTTCGATGACGGGCCGATGCTCTACGGCCTCTATTCGGACGGCTTTCGGCCCGGCGGCGTCAACACCACCAACTTCGTCGGCATCAAGCCGCAGCGCACCACCTTCGATCCCGACCGGCTGATGAACTTCGAGTTCGGCGCCAAGGGCCAGGTCCTCGACCACCGCCTGACGGTGCGCGCCGCCCTGTTCTACGACCTGTGGGACAACATCCAGTCCGATCAGTACCGGCAGTCGGGCCTGGCTTACACCGCCAACGTCGGCGACGCCCACATCCAGGGCCTGGAGGCCGAGGCCGCCTATGCCTGGGACTTCGGCCTGAGCCTGCAGGCCAACGCGCTCTACTCGGCGCCGAAGTTCACCCGCACCAACCCCGACTTCGCCGGCCAGCTGGGCTCCGGCCTGCCGGGCGCGCCGCGCATGTCGGGCGGCCTGGTCGCCCGCTACGAGCAGCCCCTGCCCCGCGACCTGAAGCTGCGGCTGGTGGCCCAGGCGGACTACGTCGGCCCCGCGCGTCTGACCTTCGACCCGACCTTCTCGGCGCGCACCGACCCGGTCATCGACGCCGAGCTGCTGGCCGAGGTGGCCGCCAGGCGCTGGAGCGTCAGCGTCTTCGTCAACAACCCCGCCAACACCGCCGGCAATACCTTCGCCTACGGCAATCCCTTCACCTTCGGCCAGGTCCGGCAGGTCACGCCGCAGCGTCCGCGCACGATCGGTCTGCGCCTCGCCGGCAGCTTCTAAGGCTCAGCTTCGCCGCCCTTGCCGACCGCGCCCCTGTGGCGCGCTGACGCACTGATTCGATTCCTGATTTTCCGACTGGGGGGCAATCAAAAGCAGCGGCGTCTTATTCTTGACGGCGGATTAACGCCGCGGGGCTCTTGGACGGGGTGTCGCCGGTGAAGCTATCGGCTTTGGTGTGTGCGCAGAACGATGAGGCGCGGCTGGCGGACTGCCTGCGCCGCCTCGACTTCTGCGACGAGATCGTGGTGGTCGCCGACCGCTGCGTGGACCGCAGCGCCGAGATCGCCCGCCAGTTCGGCGCCCGCGTGATCGATGGGATCTTCCCGCTGGAGAGCCAGCGCAAGGCCGCGGGCGTTGCGGCCTGCCTGGGGGAATGGGTCCTGGAGATCGAGCCGAACGAACACGTCGACGCCAAGCTCGCCTATGAAATCCGCGCCGCGATCCATGGCCGGCCGGGCGGCGACTGGTTCGACGTGCCGCTGGCCAACTATGTGGGCGGGACGCTGGTTCGGCGCGGCTGGGGGGCCGGGCTGGGCGAGGCGATGGCGCCGCGCCTGTTCCGCCGCAGCATGAAGCGCTGGAAGGCCGGCCGGGTCGCCCCCGACGTGGTGCTCGAAGGCCGCTACGCCGGTGCGATCGAGACGCCGATCAGCCGCTGGGCCGACGCCGATGTGGGCCAGCTGCTGGCCCGCCTCAATCGCCAGACGGCGCTGCGTGCCCTCGACCTCGCTGACGCCGACGCCGGCGGCAAGCTGACGAGCGACGTGGCCCGCGGCCTGCGCCAGTTCTGGACCTGCTATGTCTGGCGCCAGGGCGTGCGCGAAGGCGAACTCGGCCTGGCGATCTCGCTGATGGCCGGCCTCGACGCCGTGCTCTCCGGCATCCGCGCCCGCGAGATCCTCAGCGCCCGGGCCGTGGCGCAGGCCGCCGAAGCCGCCCAGCCCGCCCGCCTCGGGCGCGCCGTCTAGCCCTCGCCTTCCGCAGGCGGCTCTTCCGAGCCACCCACCAGGCCCGCCACCGTCTGGGCCAGCGTCTCCATGTTGAAGGGCTTGCGCAGGATCATCGCCTCGCCGCCCAGCGCCGCCTCCACCTGGGCGGTGTCCGCATAGCCGCTGGCGATGACGATCGGGGTGTCGGGCCGGATCAGCCGCGCGAGCCTGGCGAGCTCCGCCCCGTTCATCGCCGGCATGGCGTAGTCGAACAGCATCACATCCGGCTGGGCCGTCTCCAGGATCTCCAGCGCCGCCGCCCCGCTGTCGGCGGTGAGCACTTGGTAGCCCAGCAGCTCGAGGGTCTCGGCGGTCAGCTCGCGCACTGGGGCCTCGTCGTCCACCAGCAGCACCGTGCGTCCGCCCTTGGGCGCCAGCACCGGGCGCAGCGACGCCTGCGCCTGCGGCGCGTCCGCCGCCAGGGCCGAGCGCCGCAACAGCAGGGTCACCACCGTTCCCAAGCCCGGCGTGCTGGCGATCTCGGCCGTGCCGCCCGCCTGGCGCGCCACCCCATAGACCTGGCTGAGCCCCAGGCCGGTGCCCTTGCCGACGCCCTTGGTGGTGAAGAACGGATCGAAGGCGCGCTGGATCACCTCGGCCGGCATGCCCTCGCCGGTGTCGGCGACGCTCAGCGACACATACTCCCCCGCCTCCAGCACCGGGTCCCCGGCCGGAAGCGCGCGGATCACCGTGGAGATGGTCAGGCGCCCGCCGTTCGGCATGGCGTCGCGCGCGTTGATCGCCAGGTTCAGCACCGCCAGTTCCAGCTGGGTGCGGTCGCTCATCACCGGGACCCGCGCCTCGTCGAGGTCCACGGCCAACGCGATATCGGGCCCCAGCGTGCGCACCAGGAGGTCGCGCATCTCGGCGATCAGGTCGGCGACCACGAATGGCCTAAGCTCCAGCTTCTGGCTGCGCGAGAACGCCAGCAGTTGCCGGGTCAGGCTGGCGCCGCGCTCGGCGGCGGCGATGCCGTTCTCCGCCCAGGCCGCCACCCGCGAGCTGTCGTCGGGCTTGCGCCGGACCAGCTCGAAGGCGCCGTGAACCACCTGCAGCAGGTTGTTGAAATCGTGCGCGATGCCGCCGGTGAGCTGGCCCAGCGCCTCCATCTTCTGGCTTTGCCGCAGCGCCTCCTCGGCCTTGCCGCGCGCCTCCATCTCCTCGACCAGCCGCGTGTTGGCCTCGGCCAGCAGCCGGGCGCGGGCCTGCAGCTGCGCCGCCGCCGCGGTCACCACGCCCAGCAGCAGGAACGCCAGCACGGTCAGGAGACCCAGCGCGGAATGCCGCGCCAGGATCGACGTCCAGGGCTCCGGCTGGATCTGCAGATAGACCTCGCCCAGGCGCGAGCCCTGCTCGGTCACCGGGCGGGACACGGTCAGATGGCGTGCGGCGAAGCGGGTCCCCAGCCTGGGCGCCCCGGCCGGTGGCGGCGGCCCGCCGGTATGGCTGTAGGTCACCACCGCCCGGCCGGAGGCGTCATAGACCGCCGCCGCGGCGATCGCCTTGTTGACCCGCAGCGCATCGACATATTCGCGCATCGCAGTGGTGTCGTCGAAGGCCAGCGCCGCCGAGACGCTGGCGGCCAGGATGTCGGCCTGCACCTCGGCCTGGCGCGCGGCCTCCGCCCGGTGATCGATCTCCGCCCGCGCCGCCAGCAACGCGCCGATGGCCAGCAGCGCCACGACGCTGGCCCAGGCCGCCGTGACCAGCCGCCGGTCCGCCAGCCGGCGGGACAGGATGGGGTCGCGCGGGCTCATCGCTTCACCGCCACGGCAAGCGCCAAAAGCTTCGAACTGATCGCCACGCCATTGCGGTCGGCCTGGCCGGCGTCGATGGAGAACCGCACCTTGCCGCCGTCCAGCAGCAGATGGACGATGCCGCGCCCGGGTGGGCCACGCGCCTCGTCGGTGACGGTCAGCACCGGCGCGCCCTCCACGGCCTGCAAGGCCTGCGCCTTCGACTGGGCGGCCCCGCCGGCGACATAGGCGATCTGGCAACCGACGTCGGGCTCCAGGCGGGCGACCCGCTTGACGGTCACCGGATGCGTGCCGACCGCCTGGCCCGCGGTCGCCTGGTCGAGCAGCGGTCCGAACGGATCGGCGCCCTGCACGCAGATCACCAGCGGCGCATTGGAGGTGCTCCAGCCGGTATTGGGCCAGCTCACGAACGGCGCGAGCTTGTAGAGGTAGGTGGCCTTGACGGCCAGCTCGAGGCCGCTGTCCCCAGCCCGCGCCGGCGCGACGGCCGCCAGGGCCGCCGTGGCGGCCGCGAGCGCCGCAACCCCGCGGGCCGCGAGGCCCCGCCAGCGCAGCATCAGAATCCCCACCTCAGGCCGACATAGCCGCTGCGCGGCACGAAGCGAACCGGCGTGGTCGAGGCGTCGTTGATCTCCAGGTGGCGGGGATTCAGCAGGTTGAAGCCGCTCACCGAAAGCTCCAGGCCGGGCCGCACCTTCCAGGCGAGGCGGGCGTCGGCCTCGGTATAGGCCGGCGCGTTGTCGAAGCCAGCCACGCCGGCGGTCCGCCCGACCCGGCGCAGCGCCAGGTTCAGGTCGAGGTCACGGCTGAGGGTCATGTCGGAACGCAGCTGCGCTTGATATTTGGGGTCGACGCCGGCGATCTGCAGCTGGGTGAGATCGGCGTTGCCCGGCTTCAGGCGATAGTCTCGCTCAAGCGTGTTGAAGCCCGCCCGCAAGCGCCACCAGTCGGTGACCGTGAAGGTTCCCCAAGCCTCCACGCCATAGCTCCGTCCCTCGCCGCCGTTGCGCAGAACGATCGGCAGCACCGCAGCCCCGCCCAGCGGCTGGTCGGTGCGCAGGTCGTCGTAGTCGTCGTAGAAGGCCGTAATCGAGAACGAGGTGCGCGGTGTAGGCTGCGCCCGGTAACCCAATTCGTAGGACCACAGGGACTCCGACTGGAAGTCCGGCGACGGCAAAAGGACGCCGGTCGCGGTCAGCTCCCGCTCGATGCGGTTGGGCGTGCGCACTGCCCGCGAGACAGCCCCCCAGACCAGGGTCCCCTCGCCCGGTGTCCAGGCCAGCCGCACGTTGGGCATCCAGTCCAGGCCGGAATAGCTGTTGTCCTCCAGCTTCAGCCCGACCGTCAGCTTGAGGTCCGGCCGCAGACTGACCACGTCCTGGGCGAATATGGCGGCCACTGTGATGTTTGCCCGCGGCTGGGCGAAGTGGAAGATGTTGGTGGAGAGGAAATACTCGCGCCAAAGCCTCGCCTCGCCGCCGACCACCAGTTGGTGCGCGCCGACGGTGAAGGCGTCCTGCGCCGACACATTGTAGGTGGTGCGCCGCTCGTGGGTGTCGATCGCCGAGCGGTCGTCCACCGCCACGTCGGCCTGCGCCTGCAGCTGCGCGCCATTGGCCAGGGTGCGCGCGATATGGGCCGCCACATCGCCGCCCCACAGGTTGCCGTCGGCGTCGGGCATGTGGTTGTCGTAGGTCTTCAGCGAGAGCGAGTAGTTGAGCGGCCCGTCGCCGCCGTCGAGGTGCAGGTTGCCCATGGCGCCGCGGATGCCGTCGTCGGTGGCGTCGCCGGGCGCCCGATCCAGGCCGGAGCGGTCGAAGCTGGAGATGGTGGCATGGAGGCCCAGCCCACCCAGCCTGCCGCTCCAACTCGCGGTCGCCTCGCGGTCGAGATTGCCGCCGCCGACATCCAGCTTCAGGCCGTCGCCGGAGGATCCGGTGATCACGTTGATCACGCCGTTGACCGCGTTCGCCCCCCAGAGCGTGCCGCCCGGCCCGCTGATCACCTCGATCCGCACGATGCTGGAGACCGCCACGTCGACCTGCTGCCAGAGCACGCCCGAACCGATCGGCTCATAGACGCTGCGCCCGTTGATCAGCACCAGAAGCTTGTTGGAGCTTTCCGCCGAATTGCCGCCGCGCGCGGTGATTGCATATTGGCCCGCGTTGATCCGCGCGACCTCAAGGTTCGGCGCCAGTCTCAGCGCCTCGGGCAGGCTGGTCGCGCCGGAGCGGCGGATATCCTCGGCGGTGATCACGAAGACCGACGCCGGCGCCTGGCTGAGCGGCTCCTCGCGCTTCGAGACCGAGGTCACGGTCAGGTTCGCCAGGTCCTCCAGGGAGAAGTCCCTGAGGCGCTCGACCGTCTGATCGGCCGCGGCAAGATCTTCGGCGCGCGCCGCCCAGGGCGCCGTCATTGCGGCCAAGGCCACCGCCGCCACGACGCCGAGGCTCGAACTGCGCCGAATCCCCCCCAAGATCTCGAGCTCCCCAATAGCCACCCGCGCCGTGCGGTTTCGCTGACGCCCGCATCGGCCCGACTACGGCAACGCTTTGACGGCGAGGGGGTTCCCGCCGCCGTGGACTTCAGGCCAGGCTCTCGCCGGCCTTGTGCGCGCTGGGGCGTTTGACGCCACGGGCCTTGGCCGCCGGCGCCGACCTGCCCAGCCGCTCCAGCAGGTGATCGCCGACCCGCAGCGCGTTGGCGACCGTCGTCAGGGTCGGGTTCACCGAGGCGATGGAGGGGAAGAAGCTGGTGTCGGTGACGTAGAGGTTGTCCAGCTGGTGGGCCTTGCACCAGGGGTCGAGCACCGAGCTCTTGGGGTCCTTGCCGAACCTGATCGTGCCGGCCTGGTGCGCCGTACCATAGAGCGGCAGCAGACTGCCGAACTCGAAATGGTGCTGGCTGATCGGGTGCGCGTGGTCGACGAAGCCGTCCAGCGAGGCGTGCAGCTTCTTCACCAGCCGCTCGTGTCCTTCCAGGTTGTTGTAGCTGTAGTCGAGGCAGATCCGCCCGTCGGCGGTGAGATGCACCCGGTTGTCGGGCAGCGGCAGGTCCTCGCTGATCACCAGCATCGACAGCATCCGTTCCGCGATCCCCTCCGAGATCGCGTCCGGCACCAGACCCGGCGGCAGCCAGTCGGAGACCTGCCCCTCCAGGGTCTGGCCGCTCATGTATTCCAGCAGCTGGATGTGCCCCATCGGCAGGTTGTAGCTCCCATCCGGATCGCCCCAGTAGAAGTCGTTGCAGGCCAGCGTCTTGGGGAAGGTCACGTCCACATGCGCTGCGGTCAGCGAGACCATGGCGGTCAGCGTGTGGAACATATAGTTGCGTCCCACCTGGTCGGAGCCGTTGGCCAGGCCGTTCGGGTGCGCCGCATTGGCCGAGGCCAGCAGCACAGCCGCCGAATTGGCCGCGCCCGCCGCCAGCACCACGATGTCGCCGGTCCACCGCTCCTCGCCCTGCTCGGTCTGGCAGACCACCTCGGTGACGCGCTTGCCGCCGGGATCGGTCTCCAGCCGCGTCACCTTGCGCCCGGTGAGCAGGGTGATGTTCGGCAGGTCCATCAAAGGCTCGATGGCGATGGTCCGCGCGTCGGACTTGGCCTTCAGGAGGCAGGGATAGCCGCCGCAGGTCTTGCACTTGATGCAGGCCGAGGTCACCGGATGGGCCTGGTCGAGCTTGATGCCGAGCGGCAGCGAGAACGGCCGCCAGCCCTGCTGCTTCCAGTGCTCGCGCAGCTGGGCGATGCCGGGGTCGTCGTGCACCGCGGCGCAGGCGTAGGCCGGCTCGTTCCCCTCTTCGGTCGGGTCATCGCCACGGTTGCCGTGCACCCGCCACAGGGTCTCGGCCTCGGTGTAGTAGGACGCCAGGTCCGTCAGGCCGATCGGCCAGGCCGGCGAGACGCCACCGGCGTGCTGCACCTCCTCGAAGTCCCGCCCGCGAAACCGCATGAGGGCGGCGCCATAGAAGGTGGTGTTGCCGCCGACCCAGTAGTGGGTGTTGGGGGTGAACGGCTTGCCGCGCTTGTCGTACCAATGCTCCTTGGTCTGGTAGCGGCGCTCCACGAACACCGCCTTGGAACTCCAGTTCTCCGCCTCGCGCGGCAGCTGATCGCCGCGCTCCAGGATCAGGATGGTCTTGCCGCTGGCCGCCAGCCGCTGGGCGATGGTGCCGCCGCCCGCGCCGGAGCCGATGATCACCACGTCGAAATGCGCCATGCGCGGCTCCTGAAGAACGGCTTAAGAATCTTCCAGATGGTACTTGGCCGCGCCGCGTTTGATGAGCGGGATGGCGATGAATTCGGGGGTCAGCTTCAGGATCGCCACCGCGACCTTGTTGTGCCAGCCGGGCACCAGCACCACCTTGCCGCGATCGTTGGCGGCCAGGGTCTCGGCCACCACCTGCTCGGCGGTCTGGAAAAAGCGCCGCGGAGCCTGGTCCATGATCTGCTTGGTGCCGTTGGCCTCGGCGAACTCGGTCAAGGTGAAGCCCGGGCAGACCGCGGTGACCTTGATCCCCTTGCCCCCCAGCTCGGCGGCCAGCGACTGACTCCACTTCACCGCCAGGCTCTTGGCGCCCGGATAGAGGCTGTGGCCTTCGACGCCGGGCGCAAACGCGGTGAGCGAGGCGACGTTGATGATCACGCCGCGCGAGCGTTCGACCATGCCCGGGATCACCCCGTGCGCCAGGCCGCAGGCGTTGACCACCAGGGTCATCAGGAAATCGCGCTGCCGCGACCACGGCACGGCAGCGAAGCTCTGCGCGATCGAGAAACCGGCGTTGTTGACCAGGACGTCGACGGTGCGACCGCGCGCGGCGACCGCGGCCAGAACCGCCTCGCAGGCTTCCCAGGCCGCGAGGTCGGCCGACACCGCGAAGGCCTCGATGCCGTGCTTCGCCGAAAGCTCGGCCGCCAGCGCCTCCAGCCGGTCGGCCCGGCGCGCCACGAGCGCCAGATCGTAGCTCCGCGCGGCATAGGCCCGCGCGAAGGCTGCGCCGATGCCGGCCGAGGCGCCGGTGATCAGCGCCAGGGGTCGCGCGGAGGTGGACTTTTCGCTCGCCATCGGCCCAGTTGCATCGCTCCGGGCTCCCTCGTCAAACCGGGGCGTCAAACCGGCTGTCCTGATCGAGTTAACGCCGGCTTATGTCCCTTCGCGCGAAACAGGCCGCGAAAGCTCTCCAAGCGGATTGACAAGGCCTCGTGGCGGCGGCGAAACCGCATCCGCCAGGGACAAGGATCTGAATGAGCGAACCCTTCGCCAAAAAGCTGGAACTGACGCTGAAGGTGCTGTCGATGAGCCGCGCGCGGCTGGCGGCGGACCTGGGCGTCGACAAGTCGGTGGTCGGCCGCTGGGTGTCCGGCGCGGTCCAGCCCTCGGCGCACAACCTTTCGCTGCTCTCCGGCCTGATCGCCGAGCGCATCGCGGGCTTCACGGCGCACGACTGGGATCGCAGCCTGGCGAGCTTCGCCGAGCTGATCGGCGCCGATCTGGAGACCGTCTCGGGCCGCAGCGGCGCCAACGCCATGCTGGGCCTGCCGCTCGTGGGCATGGAGCAGTTCCTCGCCGCCACCTCCCTGCGCGGTCCAACCTATGAAGGGTTCTACCGCTCCACCCGGCCCTACATCCTCTCGCCCGGCCGCTTTGTGCACGACTACTGCATGGTGAGCCTGGACCCCAACGGCCTTCTACGGACCCGGGTCGGCGCGGGCGGCACGCTGGCCGACGGCTGGCTGCTGCCGGCCGGCAACCAGCTCTACGCTGTGACCGTGGACGTCATCTCCGGCGCCATCCTGTTCGGCATCTTCCATGGGGTGGCGACGGCCAAGGCGGAGGTGATCGACGGACTGGTGCTGGCGCCCTCGCTCGATGTGGGCCGCACGCCCGCGGCCTACCCGATGATCTTCGAGCGGGTCGGCGACCTCACCGGCGACGCCGAGGCCGACAATCGCCATTTCCTGGAGCTCGCCTCGGGCAACCCGGTCGCGCCGGAGGGCTCGATCCCCGAAGAGATTCGCCGCTACCTGAACCCCGATGTGGGTCCCGCCGCCGCGGCGCTCGGCGGCGAGCTGCTGTTCCTGCTGCCGCTCACCCGGTCCCTGGCGCGCGGCCCGGCCTATCGCGAGAACCCGCCCGGCGGCAAATAGCAACCAGCCGACGGCCCGTCGCTTCAGGCCTCGGTCACCCCATCGCCAAGCGGCGCGGTCAGCTTGAAGACCACCCCGTCGGGGGCGAAGTCCAGCCGCACATTGGCCTTCAGTTCCGAGGCCAGGCCGCGCTCGATCAGCCGGCTGCCAAATCCGGGCGGACCGGGCTTGCCGACCGGCGGTCCGTTGGTCTCGCGCCAGGTGAGGCGCAGCCGCCGGGCCGCGCCCTCGCCGTCCACGACCCAGGTCAGCGACACCCGCCCCTGCGGCGTCGAGAGCGCCCCGTACTTGGCGGCATTGGTGGCCAGCTCGTGCAGGCCAAGCGCCATGGCCGTGGCGGTCTGCGGCGCCAGGTGCACCTCGGGCCCGCCGATGGTGAAGCGCTCGCCGTCGCCATGCGGCCCGGCCATCTCGGCGGCCACCGAGCCCAGGCTGGCGCCCAGCCAGGTCTCGGCCACCAGCACGTCGTTGGCGCGGGCCAGCGCGAACAGCCGGGCCATGAACCGCTCGCGGGCGTCCGGCGACACCTGCGGACCGCGCAGGCTCTGGGCGGCGATCGCCTGGACGGTGGCCAGGCTGTTCTTCACCCGGTGATTGAGCTCGTTGACCAGCATCCGCTGGCGGGCGTCGGCGCTCTTGCGCTCGGTGATGTCGGAGAGCGTGATCGCCAGCCCGCCGCCGCGCATCGGCACGATCCGCAGCTCCACCACCCGGTCGGGCCGCAGCGCCGAGGAAGTCTCGAAGGTGGTCGCCTTGCCCTCGTTCATCGCCGCGCGGCAGAAGGCCTCGAAGGGCGTTCCAAGCCCCTGCGGAAACACTTCCCACAGCGTGCGGCCCAGCATGGCGGCCCGGGCGACGCCGAAATATTCCTCGGCGGCGCGGTTGAACACCACGTAGCGCCAATCCGCATCCAGCGCGTAAAACGCCTCGCTGACGCTTTCCAGCACCGCTTCGAGGCGGGCCTCATAGGTCGGTTCTGACGACGGGGACGCGGACATGGCGCTCGCAACTCAAGCTCGGTTGCAACCCTAGCAGGCAAAGCGCTTAGAGGAAGCCCAGCGATGCAGGGGTTAGTCTGAACGCCGGTCGCGCGGCGCAGGCGAGCGGGCCGCTTCGCCCAACTCCCGCCAGGCCTTGGCGAGCTCCAGACAGCGGGCCCGCTGCGCCTCGTCGTTGATCTGCGAGGCGAAGCCTTCCATCACCCGCGCTATCCGCTTGTACTCATCCTCGCGCGCCACGGACCGCCTCCCGCGTCGGTTGCGGCGCCTTCGCCGCCAGGGTCAGCTCCGGGCCCAGCGCCTCCAACGCCCCCGCCGCCGGCTCGCGGCCTGCGCCCGCTTCGGTCAGCAGGTCCGGCAGGGCGGCCCAGGCGAACTCGTCCCGCGCCGTCCAGGCGAGGAAGGCCTCCAGGAACCGCCAGGCCGCCTCGTCGTGCGCCAGGTGGTGGGTCAGGACGCCGATCGGCGCCGCCCACAGCCCCGCGCGGCGGCGGCGCGCGAGCTCGCCGGTCAGGGTCCTGAGGAACCGGCCCCGCCCGCGGAACCGCACGCCGCCCCGCCAGCGCATCAGGTCGATGTGCGCGTCCACCCGCGGCAGCCCCTCCGGCGCCAGTTCGCCGCTCACCGACCAGCCGGCGTAGCCACAGGCGCTGAGCGCGGCCTCGAGGTCGGGATGGATGTCGTTCCACGGCGGCACATAGACCGGCTGCGCCCTGGGCACGGTCTGCAGCAGGCTCCAGCCCCGGCGCAGCGCGATCTCCAGCTCGTGCCGGCTCCAGTCGTGCGGGAACTCGCCGGCCGCCGGGCCGCCGCGCCGGTTCTGGTGGTCGACGCCGTGCTGGACGACGGTGACCAGCGAGGCGCGCGCCAGCCGGGCGGCAAGGCCGGTCATGTCGCCGGCCGGCACCGCGGCCAGAGTCAGCGGAACGCCGCAGGCCCGGCTCGCCTGCAGCAGCCGGTCCAGCGCGGCCGATCCGCCGGCCGCGTCGTCATCGCGCCACCACAGCCGCGCCGTGCGCCCGGCGCGCCGCCAGCGCCGCAGTTCCAGCCATAGCGCCAGATGCAAGGCCGTCTCCTCAGGCCGCCTGCGCCAGGGCCGGTTCGGCCTCGGCGACCGCCGCCAGTCCCGCCGTCGGCCGGTCGAGGTCGGCCCGCAGCGCCGACAGCAGCGGATAGAGCCCGGCCATCATCGAGATCAGCAGGCCCCAGCCGCCCTCGCGCCAACCGCCGCGCCGCACGTAGCACTTCCAGAACCGCTGCAGGCCGCGCCGCGCATTGTCGGCGACGCCGGTCTTGCCGCCGTGCTCGCGCAGGTCCTGGGCCCTGAGGTCGGTGTAGCGGTCGAGCCGGCGGAACACGTCGGAGACATTGTCGCCGAACTGATGGCGCAGGCCGTGCTTCAGGTTCGCGCCCTGCGGGCCATCGAAGATCACCTTGGGATGCACCCGCTCGCCGCCCCAGCGCTTGGTCCCCTTGCGGTAGAGGCGCGCGGCCATGGTGGTGCCGAACGAGCCGCCCCAGCCGTGGCGGATCAGCCGTTCGCCCACATAGTTGTCGACCGGGACCTTGCGGAAGGCGATGCGGTCGTCGTCCAGGCCGGCGAGCACCTCGCGCGCCAGCTCCGGCGTGACGATCTCGTCCGCGTCGACCTCCAGGATCCAGTCGCCGCTGGCCGCCGCCATGCCGGCCGCCCGGCGCGGCCCCTCCAGCGGAAAGACCCCGCTGATCATCACGGCGCCATAGGCCTCGCCGATCGCGCGCGTGCGGTCGGTGCAGCGGTCGAGCACCAGGACGATCTCGTCGGCGAATCCCAGCGCCTCGAGGCAGCGCGCCAATCGATGCTCTTCATTGTGTACGCAGAGCACCGCCGAAAGCTTGACCATGAACGTCCCCCCACGAACGGGAGACGCCTTAAGGACTGTGTCGCCTCAGCAAAAAGACGGCGCCGTGTCGGATTGTCGCGGTTGATTTTATGCCGTTTATATAACGACTTGCAGCGATCCGCTTGCGTTACGCCAGTGTGTCAGTCGGCCAGACCGGTTAACCGGCGGGTGATCGGGGCCCGCGGCCAGACCGCCACTGGACCGCCGCATGGCCTTGTTCTACTTGCGCGGCGCCCGCAGGCGGTTCATCCCGCCGGGACGAACGCGTTCTACGCAAGGCCGGAACCTTAAAGATGCCGCAACTGCGCCTCGGCGGACCAGCGCCGTTCTTTGTCGGGCAGACGCAGTCGAATCCGACCTTCGCCTTCGCCAATGTGGCGGGACGCTATCTTCTGCTGGGATTCCTGCCATCCGACGTGCAGGCCCGCGACTGGGTGTTCGGCCTGGTCGGCCGCGACATAGACCTGCTGCGGGACGAGCACATCGTCTGCTTTTTCGTGCTGCGCGATGAGGAGTCCTTCGCCCGCGCCCGCGACCGTTCGGGCATGCGCTGGTTCTTCGATCCGGAGGGCAAGATCGGGCGGCTCTATGGCGCGCTTGGCGAAGACGGCGCCGAGACGCCGATGTGGGTGCTGGTCGATCCGTCGCTGCGCGTGCTTTTCACCCTGCCGATGAGCCAGACCGAGCAGCTGTTCCAGCGCCTGCGCGCGCTGCCGCCGCCGGACGACCATGCCGGCGTTCCGCTGCACGCGCCGGTGATGATCACCCCCAGGGTCTTCGCCCCGGACCTCTGCCGCCAACTGATCGCCTACTACGAGACGCGAGGCGGCCAGCCCTCCGGCGTGATGCGCGAGCGCGACGGCAAGACCGTGGGCGTGCTCGACGACTTCAAGAAGCGCCGTGACTGCATCATCGAGGACGAGGCGCTGCGCGTGGAAACCTTCAACGCCATCAAATATCGCCTGCTGCCCGAGGTGATGAAGGCGTTCCGCTTCGAGGTCACCCGCATCGAGCGCTACATCGTCGCCCGCTACGACGCGCAGGACGGCGGCTGGTTTCGCCCACACCGCGACAACCTCACCAGCGGCACCGCGCACCGCCAGTTCGCCTGCTCGATCAACCTGAACGCCGAGGACTTTGAGGGTGGCGACCTGCGGTTTCCGGAATACGGCGCGCGCACCTACCGCCCGCCGACCGGCGGCGCGGTGGTGTTCTCCTGCTCGCTGCTGCATGAGGCGACGCCGGTGACCAAGGGCACGCGCTTCGCCTTCCTGCCGTTCCTCTACGACGAGAAGGGCGAGGAGATCCGCCTCCGCAACGAGCATCTGGTGGTCGCATCCGCCCAGCCTGAGCCCGAGGCCGAAGCCGCCGATCAGGACGCCGAGACCTAGGTTCTGGCGCGACGCCCTCGCCCCTGGCGAAAATCGCCCGCTGCGGCCATGATCGGGCCGAAGGCGGCGCGAAGCTCGCCAGGGGAGGCGTCCTTGAAACATCTGATCGCCGGCGCGCTGGCGCTGAGCCTCGTCTGGGCCGGCGCCGCCGGCGCGGAACCCGCCAAGGTCAAGATCGGCCAGGGCGTCCTGGTCGGCGACCGGTCCGCCGGCGTCGCCAGCTTCCGCGGCATCCCCTTCGCCGCCCCGCCGGTGGGCGATCTGCGTTGGAAGCCGCCGCAGCCGGCGCCCGGCTGGAGCGGCGAGCGGCCCGCCACCGAATTCTCGGCCAGCTGCATGCAGCGCACGCGCGGCGGTCCCAAGCCCTCGGAGGACTGCCTCTACCTCAACGTCCAGGCCCCGGCCGGCGCGAAGGATGCTCCGGTGATGGTCTGGATCCACGGCGGCTCCAACACCGGCGGCTCCGGCCCGATGTACGACAGCCCGGCCTTCGCCAAGGACGGCATCGTCTTCGTCACCCTCAACTACCGGCTTGGGCCGTTCGGCTTCTTCGCCCACCCGGCGATCAGCAAGGCCGCGGGCGCGGGCGAGCCGCTGGCCGACTACGGGCTGATGGACCAGCTCGCCGCGCTCAAATGGGTGCAGGCCAATATCAAGGCGTTCGGCGGCGATCCCAAGCGGGTCACCGTTTTCGGCGAATCCGCCGGCGCCATCGACATCTACGCCCTGCTCGGCCTGAAGGGCGCCAAAGGCCTGTTCAGCCAGGCCATCGTCGAATCCAACATCACCTGGGGGGACAGCGCGCCCTTGGCCAAGGCCGAGGCCGACGGCCAGGCCCTGGCGGTCAAGGCCGGCGCCTCGCCGACCGCGACGCTCGCCGAGCTGAAGGCCCTCCCCGCCGACAAGCTGGCCGCGGCGCAGGAGAGCGCTCTGTTCCCCATCGTCGACGGGCGGTTGATGACCGAGACCTCGCTGCAGGCCATGGCCCGCAAGCATACCGTCGATGTGCCGCTGATCGTCGGCTCCAACAGCTGGGAGGCCTGGCTCAACCAGCGGCTCAAAGGCCAGGACGCGACCGACTGGACCAACAGCCAGGGCGGCGCCCCGGCCCGCTTCATCGCGGCCAGGTCGGCCGACGGCAAGCCGGCCTGGCTCTACTTCTTCTCCTATGTGGCGACCGAAAGGCGCGCGCCCGACTACCCGGGCGCGCCGCACGCCGGCGAGATCTACTACGTCTTCAACGGACAGCTCGTCCCGCCGCTGTCGACGCCGAACCCGGCCAATCCGGTCTCCGGCCCCGCCAATCCGTCGGCTGAGGACAAGGCGATGGCGGCCACGGTCCACGCCTGCTGGGTCGCCTTCGCCAAGACCGGGACGCCCCGTTGCGGAACCGTCGCCTGGCCGAAGTACGATCCCAGGACCGACCAGCTGATGGAGTTCGGTTCGCCCGCCGGCGTCAGGACCAACTTCCGCAAGGCCGCCCTCGACGCCGCCCAGGCGAGCGAGGCCGACGCGAAATAGGGCGGCCGCCGCTCATCTGACGCCGATCCGTCAGATCCCCTCGACCCGTGACGCAGCCCCCGCCATAGTCCGTCTTCGGATCTGAGTTGGGGAATCTTTGACATGTTGAAGCGCGTTCTGGCCGCCGTCCTGGCCATGGGTCTGGCTGGCAGTTCGGCGGGAAGCGCCGCCGCGCAGGACCTGCGCCCCGACCAGGTGAAGTTCCGCGAGATCTACAAGGAGCTGGTGGAGACCAACACCTCGCTCTCCGCGGGCTCCTGCACGGTGGCCGCCGCCAAGATGGGCGCGCGGCTGAAGGCGGCCGGCTACACCGACGCCCAGCTGACCTATTTCTCCGTGCCCAGCCATCCGAAGGAAGGCGGCCTCGTCGCCATCTATCCGGGGACCAGCAAAACCGCGCGGCCGATGCTGCTCCTGGGCCACCTCGACGTGGTCGAGGCCAAGCGCGCCGACTGGACCCGCGACCCCTTCCAGTTCATCGAGGAAGGCGGCGTCTACTACGGCCGCGGCACGTCGGACATGAAGGTGATCGACGCCACCTGGGTCGACATGCTGATCCGCTTCAAGGGTGAACACTACCAGCCCAAGCGCACCATCAAGCTGGCGCTGACCTGCGGCGAGGAGACGCTCGAGGCCTTCAACGGCGCCGACTACCTGGCCAAGAACAAGCGCGACCTGATCGACGCCGCCTTCGCGCTCAACGAAGGCGGCGGCGGGCGCGCCGACAAGGACGGCAAGGTGCAGAGCCAGGGCGTGCAGGTCGGCGAAAAGGTCGTCCAGCAGTTCCGCATGGAGACCACCAATCCCGGCGGCCACTCCTCCGTGCCTATCCGCGACAACGCCATCTACCAGCTCGCCCAGGGCCTCCTGAAGGTCCGCGACTACGACTTCCCGCTGCAGCTCAACGACACCACCCGCGCCTTCTTCGCCAAGGCCGGCGCCGGCCGCGCCGACGAGACGGGCCGGGCCATGGTGGCGATCTCCAAGGACCCCAACGATCACGCCGCCGAGGCCGTCCTCAACCGCGACCGCGGCTTCCATTCCATGCTGCGCACGACCTGCGTGGCGACCCTGCTGGACGGCGGTCACGCCGAGAACGCGCTCCCGCAGCGGGCCGGCGCCAACATCAACTGCCGCATGTTCCCGGGCTCGACCATGGAGGATACCAAGGCCAAGCTGGAGGCCGCCATCGGCGACCCCGGCGTCAAGCTGATCCCGCTGCAGCCGATCCGCGCCAAGCCGACCCCGCCGCCGCTCGACCCCAAGGTCATCGGCCCGATGGAAAAGGTCGCGGCGAAATACTTCCCGGGCGTGCCGCTGGTGCCGACCATGTCGACAGGCGCGAGCGACGCCATCTACCTCTCGCCGGTCGGCATCCCGACCTACGGCGTGCCGGGCTTCTACTCGACGCCGGAAGGCTCCGGCGCGCACGGCCTCAACGAGCACATGTCGGTCAAGTCGGCCATGCTCGGCCGCGACTACCTGACCGAGCTCGTCCGCACCTACGCCGACGAGGAGTAGCCAACCGGGCGGTCTTTGCGGGGGCGGAGAAGATGGAAGTCCACCGGCCGAAGGCGCCGATCCACAACCTGCGTGAGCTCGCCAAAGAGATCGGCACCATCGTCATCGGCGTGCTGATCGCCCTGGCGGCCGAGCAAACGGTCGAGTGGCTGCACTGGCGCGAACGGGCGGCGCAGGCCGAAGCCGGCATGCGCCAGGACGCCACCGTCATCCTCGGGACCATGGTCGAGCGCCAGGAGATCCAGGCCTGCCAGGACCGGCTGCTCGTCCGGATCCGCGACCGCCTGCTGGCCTCCGGCCCCGACTGGGCGCCGATGGCGGCCTTCTACACCCGCGGTCCGCCGAAGGGCTCGATCTACGCCCACCCCATGAAGCCCTGGCCCGAAACCGCCTGGCGCAACGCCGTGGCCAGCACGGCGGCGACCCATATGCCGGACGCCAAGCTGGCCCATTTCTCGCGCATCTTCGCGGCGGCCGAGCGCGCGGCCCAGGACCAGGCGATCGAGCATGAGGCGGCCTCCGAGCTGAACATGCTCGACCAGCGCCTCACCCTGACACCGGACGGCAAGCTCGCCCTGCTGCGGATCATCTCGGCCGAGCGCGCGCGCAATCGGCTGTTCGCTTACGAGGCCAACAACACCTCCGGGGACTTCACGGCGCTGGGCTTCAACATCGACGAGGTCCGGGCCCACGAGCGCGCCACCTCCCTGGCCTACGCCATGTGCGTGGAAGGCGGCCTGATTTAGCACCGCCTGACGCCCAGGGCCGGCCGGTCGGACCGAGATTCGGCAAGCCCTAGAGGCGCGCCCTCAGCGTCAGTCCGATGGTCCTCGGGTCGCTGGGGGTGCCGATGATCAGGCCGGAATTGCCCGACTGCACGGTCACGTTCTGCAGGTAGTTCTTGTCGAACAGGTTGTGGACCCACAGCGCGACTTCCCAGTGGCTGTCTGTGCGGAAGCCCAAGGTCGCGTTCACCAGGTCGTAGCCGTCGATCACCGTGAAGCGGCTGTCGGTGGGGTCGCCGAAGATGCGGGTCCGCGCGGTGAACTCGCCGTCCAGATAGGCCTCGCCGGCCAGCGTTCCGAGCGCTACCTCGTGGTGGTATTGCGCCCCCGCCGACCAGGCGAACTTCGGAAGCGTCGACAGCGGCTTGCCGCTGAGGTCGCAGACTGTCGTCGATGAGCCCGTCAGTTCCAGCGGACAGGGCCCGTTCTTGTAGGAAATGTAGCGCCCGTCGGTGCGGCTGAGCCCGAAGCGCCCGGACAGGTGCTCGCTGACCACGAAATTGGCGTCGACCTCGAGCCCCTTCACGCGGACCTTGTCGATATTGGCGAGATAGCCGCGCAGGGCGCCCGGGCCGGTGTCGACCACATTGGTCTGGAAGTCGCGCACCGTGGTGTCGAAGACGTTGGCGTTCAGCACCAGCCGGTCGCCGAACAGCTTCGACTTCACACCCACCTCATAGGTCGTGTCGTGCTCCGGCTTGACGACCGCGGTCGCCAGCGCCGGATTGCCCGCCGGGTCGACCGGCAGGCCGGACATATTGATGCCCCCCGACTTGCTGGCGTTGGCGTAGCTCACATAGGCCATCACCCCGTCGGTCAGGTTGTAGGCCGCCTGGGCGCGGCCCGAGAGGCTGCCGTCGGTGTTCTTGGCGCTGTAGGTCTGCGGCCGCAGGATCGAGAGCTGGCTGTTCAGCAGCGAGCCCGTCGCCGGCAGCCCGCCGAACACGAAGGTCGAGTACTGGCCGTCCTTGCCCTCGTAGGTGTAGCGCAGGCCGCCGGTGAGGTTGAACGCCTCGGTCACCCGCCAGGTCGCCTCGCCGAACGCCGCCAGGCTGTCGGAGTGGAAGCGGGTGTGGCCGTCCTGGGTGTAGCCGTTCAGCAGGTTGGCCGGGAACGCCGGCGCCGGACCCAGCAGCCAATAGGTGGCCAGCGGGCCATAGCCGGTGATCGGCTCGCCGGTGATCTTCTGGGTGAAGGCGTAGAGGCCGGCGACATACTCCAGGGTCTGGCGGCCGTTCGAGGCGATGCGCAGTTCCTGGCTGTACTGGTCCTGGCGCGAAGGGATGTGCTGCAACAGCTGGATCTGCAGGCCGGTGTAGTCGCGGTCGTTCGCCGCGTCCCAGTTCCACCAGCGCCAGGCGCTGACCGAGGTCACCGTCGCCTTGCCCAGGTCCCAGTTGGCGATGGCCGATAGCCCGCCCTCGTCGGTGTCGACCTTCAGCGGCGCGTCGATGTCGGTCAGCCGGTCGAAGGGGTTCAGGCTGGGCGGCGCGTAGTTCACGCCGGCCGCCAGGGCCGCGAACTGCCGGGCCGCGGGCTTCAGGCTGGTCCCGACGCGGACGAACACCTGGGTGCAGCAGATAGTGTCGATCTTGGCGTCGTCCGCCGAAAGCCTGACGCTGAAGTTGCTGGCCGGCTGGATCAGCAGCTGGGCGTGGTAGGCGAAGTCGTTGACGTTGTTCTCTTCGCGCCCGGTGACGACGTTCCTGATCACCCCGTCGCGGTTGGTGGCGACCACCGACAGGCGCCCGGCGACCACGTCGCCCCAGATCGGGCCGGTGACGCTGGCCTTCTCCTGCCAGTAATTCAGGTTGCCGCCGGTCACCTCCGCCTGGGCCGCCGCCGTGAAGCTGGGCGCTTGGGTGGTGATGTTGATCGCGCCGGCCGTGGTGTTCTTGCCGAACAGCGTGCCTTGCGGCCCCCGCAACACCTCCACCCGCTCCACGTCCTGGAAGTCGAAGGCCGCCGAGGCCGGGCGCGCGTGATAGACCTGATCGACGTAGAAGCCGACGCCCGGCTCCAGGCCGTCGTTGGACTGGGAGATCGCCAGCACGCTGGAGCCGAGGCCGCGGATGGTCAGCGAGGTGTTGCGCGGATTGGGCGAGGAATAGTTCAGGCTGGGGATCAGCTGGCTGATCTGCGAGACCGTGTAGGTCTGCGTCGTCGTCAGGGTCGCCTCGCTCACCACCGACAGCGAGATGGGCGCCGACTGCGCATCCTCCGGCCGCAGCCGCGCGGTCACCACGACGGGCTCGACGGTCGCGCCGCCGCCCGCATCGCCGGCATCCGCCGCGGCCTCGCCCGCCATGGCGGATCCCGCCGTCATCAGCACCGCGACGCCGCTGAGCAACGCGATCTTTCGCGCGAATCCGTTTGCCATGTCCGCCTCCCCGGCTACGCGTTATGTAGTCGGGATGCATATCGCTCGGCAAGATTGCGCCGAGCGAAGCCGCCGTTCACTCCGGATCGGCGTTGTCTTTGGCCTTCTGGAAGGTCACCGGCATGGGGTCCCTGCCGCCCTCGGCGATGAAGCGGTCGATGCGCGCCTTCAGCACCGGGATCGGCACGCTGCCCATGGAGAGCACCGTGTCGTGGAAGGCGCGAATGTCGAACTTCGGCCCCAGCGCCTTCTCGGCCTTCGCCCGCGCCTCGACGATCGCCATCATGCCCAGGTAGTAGCTAAGCGCCTGCCCCGGCCAGGAGATGTAGCGGTCGACCTCGATGTCGATATCGTGGTCGGCGAGCGCGGTGTTGTCGTGCAGGTACTGAATCGCCTGCTCGCGGGTCCAGCCCTTGTCGTGCACGCCGCTGTCGACGACCAGCCGCGCCGCGCGCCACATCTGGAAGGTCAGCATGCCGAAGCGGTCGTAGGGCGTGTCGTACATCCCCATCTCGACCCCCAGCCGCTCGCAATAGAGCGCCCAGCCCTCGCCATAGGCCGAGATGTAGACGTTGCGCCGAAACTCCGGCAGCCGGTCCTGCTCCTCGGCCAGCCCGCCCTGCAGCGAATGCCCCGGCGCGCTCTCATGCAGGGTCAGCGCCGTCAGGTTGTAGAGCGGGCGGCTTGGCAGGTCGTAGGTGTTCAGGAGGTAGGTGTTCGTGCCGCCCCGGGCCGAGGTGTAGAAGGGCGCAATGTCCGGCGCCACCGGCTCGATCCCGAACCGGCTGCGCGGCAGCCAGCCGAAATAGGCCGGCAGCTTGCCGTCGACCCGCTTGGCGATCCAGGCGGCGCGGTTCAGCAGCTCCTGCGGGGTCTTCACGTAGAACTGCGGGTCGGTCCTGAGGAACTGCAGGAAGGCCGGGAAGTCGCCCTTGAAGCCGGTCTCCTTCATCACCTCCAGCATCTGGGCGTGGATCTTGGCCACCTCGGAGAGCCCCAGCTGGTGGATCTCCTCCGGCGTCATGTCCGTGGTGGTGAATTCCTTGATCTGCGCCTGGTAGTAGGCCTTGCCGTCCGGCAGCGCCTCGGCCGCCAGCACGGTCGTCGTGTGCGGGATGTATTCGGTGTCGAGGAAGGTCAGCAGCTTGGCGTAGGCCGGCATCACCCGGCCCTCGATGGTCCGCTTGGCCTCGGCCCGCAGCGCCGCCTGATCGGCCGGCGAGACCGACTGCGGCATGTGCTCGAAGGGCTTCCAGAACAGGGTGTGCTCGGCGTCCGCCGCCTGGCTGACGTTCGACACCGACTTGTCGCGCCCCACCAGGGTCGCGCGCGGCGGGGTGAAGCCCCGCGCCAAGCCGGCGCGCATATTGGCCGTCTGGTCGTCGAACCAGCGCGGCACGTCGTTCATCTGGGAGATCCAGTTGCGATAGTCCTGAGCGTTGTGGAAGGTCCGGGACGAGGTGAACCCCAGGCTCGACCAGAACTGCGAGTCCGAGTTGAACGGCTTTTCGTACTCCTTGAACTTGATCTGGTTGATCAGGGTGTCGAGCTGGTTCCGGTAGACCTCGTAGTTCACCGCCTCCTCGGGCGAGAGGTCCTTCTCGGTGATGGCGTCCACCGAGGCCTTCACCTCGCGCCAGTGGGCCAGGCGCCGCGCCTGGCTGGCCGGGTCCACCTGGCCCAACTTCGCATGGATGCCGGCCCCGCGGCGCTCGCCGGGGAACTCGTTCATCCGCCACTCCCACTCGGCCTTGTAGATCGCCTGGAACCTCGCGTCGGACGGTCCGGGCTTGGCGACTGCGGCCGGAGGGGGCGCATCCGGCGCCGCCGAAACTGAGCCCGCGGCCATAACCGCCGCCAGGGCCACGCCCGCCAAAAGCCTCATACGCATCGCCCCAATCCCCTCGGCCTCACGCCAGGTGACAGGCCTACGTCGAATCCGGCCCGCCTGCCAACTAGACGCCCTCTTCCCGCACCGGCCTCTTCAGCGCGGCCAGGACGGCCGCCACCGCGCAGCCCGCCACGATGCCGCTCGTCAGGTCCCTCGCCAGCGTCAGGCCGAAGGTGGTGAGCAGCACCAGGGCGCCGCGCCAGTCGCCCAGCAGCCGCCAGAACTCCCGCTTCTCCGCCATTCCCCAGCACACCGCCACCAGCACCCCGGCCAGGGCCGCGAGCGGGGCGTAGCTGGCCAGCGGGGCGGCGACCAGCATGAAGGCTAGCAGGAACAGCGCGTGCAGCAGGCCCGCCACGGGGCTCTTTCCGCCGGCCCGCACATTGGTCGCCGTCCGCGCGATGGTCCCGGTCACCGCGATGCCCCCGAACAGGGCTGAGGCCATGTTGGCGATCCCCTGGCCGACCAGCTCCATGTTCGAGCGGTGCCGCCGCGCGGTCATGCTGTCGGCGACCTTGGCCGAGAGCAGGCTCTCCACCCCGCCCAGCAGGGTGAAGGAGAGCGCCGCCGGCAGGACGGCCCACAGCTTCGCCAGGCTGATCGCCGGCAGGCGCGGCAGCGGCAGGACGTGCGGAATGCCGCCGAACCGGCTGCCGATCGTCTCCACCGGCAAGTGCAGCACTACCGCCAGGCCGGCCGCAAGGCAGAGCGCGATCAGCATGCCCGGCCAGTTCGGCCGGACCCGCCGGATCAGGAAGATCAGCGCGGTGACGCCCGCGCCCAGCGCCAGCGCGGCCGGATTGACGCTCCCCACCGCCTCGCCGAGCGCGCCGAGCTTGGGGACAAGCGGCCCCGGCTCCGGCCCCGCGAGCTTCAGCCCGCCGAGATCCTTGAGCTGGCTGGCCAGGATGGTGACGGCGATGCCGCAGGTGAAGCCGACGGTCACCGCATGCGGGATATGGCGGATCAGCGAGCCTAGCCTAAGCAACCCCGCCAGCGTCAGCAGCGCGCCCGACAGCAGCACCGTCAGCAGCAGCCCTTCGACCCCGAACCGCGCCACGGTCGCCGACACCAGCACGATGAAGGCGCCGGCCGGTCCGCCGATCTGGAACCGGCTGCCGCTCAGCAGCGACACCACGAACCCGCCGACGATGGCGGTGTAGAGCCCGCGGTCCGGCGACACGTCGGACCCCACCGCGATGGCCATCGAGAGCGGCAGGGCCACGATGGCCACCGTCAGCCCCGCCACCGCGTCGCGCCGCAGATCCTCCAGGCGGTAGCCCTCGCGCAGCACGGTCGCGAGCTTGGGCAGGTAGAGGTGCGCCGTGGCCGTGCCGTCCGGCATGCTGCGTCCTTGCGGAGTCCCGGGCCGTCCCGGCACGCAGCATCGCGCCCGGTCGCGGCCGCCAGCAACTCCGGAGCAATACCTAGGCTTTGCGGCGGCCGCAGTCTTGTCCGGACAGGATTTTCCTGTCGCAGCGACGCGAATTGCGCTTTGGGCTAGGCTGGACGCGATCCATCGATCTCACGAGGCCCCGATGACCCAACCCCGCCTGAAGAAGAGCGAGACGCTGGAAATCCGCCTGCCCTACCCGACCAAGCTTGCCTTCATGGCCCGCTGCCGCGACGAGGGCCGCTCGGCCAGCGAGGCCCTCCGCGGCTTCATCGATGGCCAAATCGAACCCGCCCGTTCCGCCAACCGCGGGCCGCAGCGCCTCCTCGCCGGCGCCCTGATCGCCGCGGCGGTCGGCGCCATGGCGCTCCCCTCGCTCGCCCACACCAATCAGCGCGCCGCCTTCGACTGCCTGGCCCGCGACCACGCCGCCATCAGCGCCGCTGACTTCGCCCGCCTCGACACCAACCACGACGGCCGCATCTCCTACGCCGAATTCACCGCCGCCTGCGCCGCGCCGCGGAGGTAAGAAGAGCCACGGAAAGCACGGAAAGAGCACGGAAGGCGCTTCCCGGGAGAGGCCAGCGCGTCGTCCTTTTCGAACCACGAACACACACAAACGCGCTCTGCCGTTTGAAGGCCCGAAGGGCCTTCTTTCGATAGGCAATGCGTCAGATCAGAAGGCGAGCTCCGCTCGCGGCGCGCACGCCCTGTTCGTGTCCGTTTGTGTGAGTTCGTGGTTGAATCCCTTTCCGTGCTCTTTCCGTGTTTTCCGTGGCCAGTCTTCTCTTCACGAAATCCGCTTGAAGAAGCGCGCGCCGTCCAGGTTCAGCCAGGTCCAGGGCTTGAACAGCGAGGCGCCCGGCTTCCACGACCAGCCGATGAACTCGGCGCGGCCGATCAGGTTCTCGGCCGGGACGAAGCCGACGCCGATCGACTCCGGCCAGCGGCTGTCCAGCGAGTTGTCGCGGTTGTCGCCCATGAAGAAATAGGTCCCCTTGGGCACGTCATAGACATCGGTGTTGTCGCCCTCCCCGTCCTCGGAGCCGCCGTAGGTCAGGTAGCGCTTGCCGTTGGAGGCGGTCTCGAACACCCGCGGCACGGCGCGTTCCGGCGCGTCGTGGTCGAAGGTGCGCCCGTCGGCTTGCCTGGGGTTCGGCTTGCCGTTGACGAGCACCTCGCCCTTGACGATCTGCACCTTGTCGCCCGGCAAGCCGATCAACCGCTTGATGTAGACCTCGTTCGGGTCGCGCGGCAGGCGGAAGACGATCACATCGCCCCGCGCCGGCGCATGGCCGAAGACGCGGCCGTCCCTCGCGCCCGGAAACAGCGGCAGGTTGAAGGGGATCGACGCGCGGCCCCAGCCGTAGGGCCATTTGGAAACCACGATATAGTCGCCGGTCACCACGCCGGGCTCCATCGAGGACGTCGGAATGGTGTGCGGTTCGAAGATCAGGATGCGCAGGGCGAGCGCCAGCGCCAGCCCACCGCCGGCCGTGCGCACGGTCTCCCAGACCTCGCGCATGAAGGCCTTGCCCTTGGTCCCGTCCGCCTGGACATCTTCCGCCGCCATCGCCAACGCTCTCACCTGTCGCCGGCCAAGCTCGGCCCGCGCCCCGATGTGGCCCGCGCCGCCCGCCGCCTCAACCGCCAAGCTGTCGGGACGGCCCGCCGACCTGTCCGGACAGAGCCGCTATCCCCCGCCCGCGCCCTCCACTAACCTCGCCGGAAACACCGGGGAGCGGCGGCATGGGCGGGCGGCGGATCAGGGTCTCGGCGGCAGCGGCGGTCCTCGCCCTCGGACTCCTCGCCCCGGCCGCCCAGGCCAGGGTGGTGCGCGTCGACATCGCCAGCCGCGCGCCGATCGCCGGGACCTTCGGCCAGGCCGGCGCCTATGAGCTGATCAGCGGACGCTTCTACGGCGAGGTCGATCCGAAGGATCCGAAGAACGCCATCATCACCGACCTGAAGCTCGCGCCGAGGAACGCGCGCGGCCTGGTGGAATATTCCGCCACCTTCCAGATCGCCAAGCCGCTCGACATGGCCAAGGCCTCGGGCGTGCTGATCTACAACGTCCCCAACCGGGGCAACGGCCGCGCCGGCGGCGACGCCGACGGCCACGTCCGCGTGGTCAGCGGCTGGCAGGCCGACATGCCGGCCAACCCGAACCTGCAGCTGATGACCGTGCCGGTCGCCCGCAATCCCGACGGCTCCTCGATCACCGGCCCGGTCATCGTGCGCTTCTTCGACATGCCCAAGGGTTCTGTGAGCCTGCCGCTGTTGGCCGGCATCGGCCGCCTGGAGCCGCAGCCGGCGCCGGCCAACCTCGACGCGGCCAAGGCCCGCCTCACGCGCCGCCGCTCCGACACCGAGGCGCCGATCGCGATCCCGGCCGGCGACTACGCCTTCGCCGACTGCCGGACCACGCCCTTTCCCGGACAGCCCGACCCGACCCAGCTCTGCCTGAAGGGCGGTTTCGATCCGGCCTTCGCCTACGAGCTCACCTACACCGCCAAGGACCCGCTGGTGCAGGGCCTGGGTTTCGCCGCCACCCGCGACCTCAACGCCTTCCTCCGCTATGGCGGCGACAGCCCCGCCGCGCCCAATCCGGTCGCCGGACGCATCAAGTGGGCGATCGGCGTCGGCGCCTCGCAGTCGGGCAACTACCTGCGCACCTTCCTCAACCTCGGCTTCAACCAGGGCGAGGACGGCCGCATCGTCTTCGACGGGATCAATCCGCACATCGCCGGGCGCGCCGTGCCGCTCAACGTCCGCTTCGCCGTCCCGGGCGGCGCGGCCCAGCTCTACGAGCCCGGCAGCGACGGCACGCTCTGGTGGAGCCGCTACGACGATAAGGCGCGGGCCTTAGGCCCCGTCAGCCTGCTCACCCGCTGCACCCCGACGCACACCTGCCCGAAGGTCATGGAGACCTTCGGCTCGGCCGAGTTCTGGGGCCTGCGCATGTCGCCGAACCTGGTCGGAACCGACGCCAAGGCCGACGTGCCGCTCCCCGCCAATGTGCGCCGCTACTACTTCCCGGCGGTGACCCACGGCGGCGGCGCGGGCGGCTTCGCGGTCCTGCCCCGCAGCGCGCCCGGCGCCGGCGCCTGTGCGCTGCCGGCCAACCCGAACCCGGTCTCGGAGGAATACCGCGCGCTGACCAAGGCCTTCGTGGCCTGGGTGACCACCGGCGCCGAGCCGCCGCCCAGCCTCTACCCGACGCTCGCCCACGGCGACCTGGTCGAGCCGACCCGCCAGGCGCTCGGCTTCCCGGTCATCCCCGGCGCGCCCTCACCGGACGGCAAGATCATGCCGCTCTACCGCTATGACTTCGGCCCGGGCTTCAACCGCGCCGACATCTCCGGTGTGCTGAGCCGGAACCCGCCGAGGGTCGTCGCAACCCTACCCAGCCGCGTGCCGCGCGTGGACGCCGACGGCATCGAAATCGCCGGCCTGCGCTCGGTCCAGGCGCGCGTTCCGCTCGGCACCTACCTCGGCTGGAGCGTCCAGGCATCCGGCTACTTCGCCGGCCAGCAGTGCGGCTTCGCCGGCGGTTACATCCCGTTCGCCGCCACCAGGGCCGAGCGCGAGGCCGCCCACGATCCGCGCCCCAGCCTGGAGGAGCGCTATGGAACCCACGCCGGCTTCGTCGCACGCGTGAAGGCCGCCGCCGACGACCTCGTCGCCCACCGCTACCTTCTGTCGGAAGACGCCGAGCGGATCGTCCGCGACGCCCAGGCCAGCAAGGTGCTGGAAGGCCGCTAGCGACCGCCTATGCTGACGCTCGAAGCCCAAACGCCAGGAACGCCGCCATGACCGCACTCGTCACCACCCATGACGCGGGCCACGTCCGCACCATCACGCTCAACCGGGCGGAGAAGAAGAACGCGCTCAGCCAGGCGCTGGCCTGGGGCGTGATCGAGGCGGTCGACGCCGCGGCCGCCGACGACAACGTCTGGGTGGTGGCGATCACCGGCTCGGGCGACGCCTTCTGCGCGGGCCTGGACCTGTCGCCGGGGGCAGAGCCCTATACGCCGCAGACCGCCATGGCCGCGCAGCTCGACGACATCGGCTGGGTGGGCAACTTCCTGCTCTCGATCCGCAAGCGCTGCGACAAGCCCGTGGTCGGCGGCGTCAACGGCGTCGCGGTCGGCGCGGGCCTGGGCCTGGCCATGGCCACCGACGTGCGCCTGATCGCGCGGTCGGCGCGGCTGATGGCCGGCTACACCCGCATCGGCGGCTCGCCGGACGCCGGCCTGACCATCACGCTCCCGCAGGCCATGGGCTACGAGAAGGCCATGCGTTTCATGATGGAGAACCGCACGCTCGTCGGCGACGAGGCGGTGGCCTGGGGCATGGCCGGCGAGGCCGTGGACGACGACAAGTTCGCCGCCCGCCTGGCGGACTATTGCCAGTCGCTCTGCGACTGGTCGCCGATCACCCTGCGCCTGCTCAAGCGGGGCATGGTCCGCTCCTACGAGAGCCCCGACCTGGAGAGCCAGCTCCGCTACGAGGTCTCCAACATCCGCAAGGCCTTCGGCAGCGAGGACGGCCAGGAAGCGCGCCGCGCCTTCCTCGAAAAGCGCAAGCCGGTGTTCCAGGGGCGCTAGGGCTCGCCCGCGCGCCCCACCTTCGCCAGCGCCGAGCGCCGCACGTACCAGTAGGTCCACAGGGTCAGCAGGCCCATGCCGCCATAGCTGAACGGTCCGCTGACCAGCATGTAGAGCTTGATCGACAGCGAGAAGACCAGCGCGCAGCAGCCGGCGCAGATCGCCGTCAGGCCGAAGCCCCAGACCAGCGTCGCGGTCATCATCGTCTGGCGGAAGCGCGCGTCCTCGCCCAGCGCCTCGATGAAGGCCGCCTTGTCCGCCGACTGGCGGCGCGTGGCGGCGCGGGCCAGTTGATAGATCAGCGGCTTGCCGATCGCCGCTGAGCCCAGGAAGATCAGGCCCACCAGCCCGGCCACCAGATTCTCGCGCAGCTGCAGCGCCTTGACCCCGCCACCCCCGGCGAAGGCCAGCAGCGACAGCACGATCCCGGCCAACACCAGGACCGACAGGGCGTCAACCTTGCGCAGGCGGATGAACTCCCAGACCGACCACAGGGTCGGCGGCGCCGAGGCCAGCATCAGGGCGCGGACGTCGCCAAGGCTCGCCTTGAAGGAGCTGTAGATCAGGAACGGCAGCGCGAAGTTCACCGCCACTTCCGCCGCAGCCTTGACCCCGTTGGCGCGGAGCCAGGCCAGCGCCATGTCGCGCTTCGTCGCCATCGGGCTCACCACGCCAAGTCTCCCCGCATACGACATTCCATACCTCCGTCGGCAAACAAGATCTGTCCGGTCATCAGCCCGTTGTCCCGGCCGACGCACCAGGCCGCCAGCGCCGCCAGCGCGGACGCCGGCGCCGGGCGCGCGGTGGGCAGCGGCGTGCGCCTGGCCATCTCCGCGCGGCCCTCTTCGCTCGACAGGATCCAGGCCGCCGCCGGCGTGTCGATCACGCCCGGCGCGACGACGTTCAGGATCACGCCCGCGCCCGCCCACGGCTGCGACACCGCCGCCCGCCGCGCCCAGCGGTTCAGCGCCCGCTTGGCGCTGCCATAGAGCTCCAGCCCTGACTGGCCGCGCGCCAGGACGCCGGCCACCGCGGCATCCGCCGCCGCCTCGTCCAGGCCAAGGCAGGCCTCGATCACCTCGGCCTCGCCGGGCGCCAGGCAGCTCACCGAGGAGATCGCCACCGCCCGCGGCGCCTCGCTCTTCGCCAACAGGGGGCGCAGGCCCTCCAGCGTCGCCACCGTCCCGAAGAAGTTGAGCGCGATCATGGTCTCCGCCGGTCCGCCGCCGGCGTTGGCGACCACGCCGTCCAGCCGCCCGTCCGCCAGGCGCGCGACGCCCGTCACCAGCGCGGCGCGGCCGTCTTCCGTCGCGAGGTCGGCGGCCACGTCGCCGTCTTTCAGGTCGCAGGCGATCACGCGCCCGCCTCGGGCCCGCAGCCAGGCCGCCGTCGCGGCCCCGATGCCGGAGGCGGCTCCGGTCACCGCATAGGTCCGGCCCTCGTGCGCCCCCGCTTCACTTGGCATGTCTCAACCTCAAGTATCCGTACCGAACCGTTCGGTACGGCTTGATAGCGCCGCGCGCTGCTGTATGCAAGGGACTTCAGATCGCGGGAGAGCGACGATGAGCGAAGGGGCTCCAGCCACGGCCAAGGATGAGCGCCGCCGGGAAATCCTCGACGCCGCCTTCGCCGAGTTCACCGCCAAGGGCTACGCCGGCGCCAGCATGGCCGCCATCGCGCGCCGCGCCCAGGCCTCGAAGGAGACGCTCTACGCCTGGTTCGAGAACAAGGAGACCCTGTTCAACACGGTCTTCGAGTCCCGCCTCGCCGGTATGGTCGGCCGGGTCGGCGCGGTCGCCGCCCAGGACCCCGCGCCGGCCGTGGTCCTGCCGATCGTGGCTGAGGACACCATCCGCTTCATGCTGGCCATGGCGCCCTTGAACCAGGCGATGGGCGTCGGCGACTCCAGCGACAAGGCGCTGCGTCTGGTCGGCCAGACCATCGCCGAGGAGCGCGGCCGCTTCGTCGCCTACCTGCTGCGCTGCCGCGACCAGGGCCTGATCGCCTTCGACGACGACCCCTTCGAACTGGTCTCGCTGTTCGTGGCCATGGCCGAGGGCGAATGGCTGATGCGGCTGGGGACCGGCCAGATCGAAGCCCTCACCGAGCAGATGATCGCCGCCCACGCCGAGCGCGTGACCCGCATCTTCCTGAAGGGGATAGCGCCCTAGGCGGATAGCAACCGGCTGACCTCGAAGATGACGCCGAACGCCATGGTCACGGGGTCGGCGAAGGTTCGCCCTGGCGGCAGTTGCGGCAGACGCCCTGGGCTTCGAAAGTGACTCTATTGATCTTGAAGCCGGCGGATGTGGCCGCCGCCCGCTCGGACCTCAGGTCCGGCTCGAACGCCTCGGCGCCGCCGCAGCATTCGCAGATCAGGAAGCCCGCGGCGTGTCCGCGCCGCTCCGGGGGGCAGGCGATGTAGGCATTGATGGATTCCAGGCGATGGACGAAGCCCATGCGTTCGAGGAACTCGAGCGAGCGGTAAACGGTCGTCGGCGACACGGCGCGGCCGTCGCCGTGGTAGGCCCCGATCAGATCGTAGGCCTTGTTTGGCGCGCCAGACGTCAGCAGCAGTTCCAGGACGCGGCGTCTGGGCGGCGTAAACCATTCGCTGAGCTCTGCACACGCCTTGTCGGCGGCCGCCAAGGCCTGCTTCAGCGCCCGACCTTCCAGACGCGCCGGCATGGCGTGTGCATGGCTGCACTGGGTCTTCATGTCCCGCTTTCCAGGCGCCGCGCATCGATGCGGAATCTGCGGACGGCCGGCCATCGGCCCGGCCGCCCAGGGATGTCTCCGCGCCGGCCGCAGGCGGCGCCGTCTTAGAACGCCTTGCTCACGCCCGCGTAGAACCCGCGCCGCGGCCCGAACTGCGGCGCGCCGACGCCGACGCCGGTGCCGTCGCGGATCTCATATTCCTTGTCGAACAGGTTGATGATGTCGGCCCGGACGGTCAGCGGCCCTCCGGCCATCTGGAATTCGTGCGCCGCGCTCAGATTGACCTGGGTGTAGCCCGCCACGTGCCCGCTGTTCGGCGGCGCGCCATCGGGCGTCAGCCGCAGGCCCGAGCCGTAGATCAGGTCCGCCGACACCCGCGTGCCCTCTTCGAACCTGTAAGCGACGCCCGCCGAGGCTGAATAGGTCTGGTCGTGGTCCAGGAAGATGAAGTGGTTCTGGATGAACGCCAGGTCGCCCGGGTCGAAGTTGAACTGGCTGGAGATGATGTCCTTGCCCTGGGCCCGGCTGATCGCGAAGTTGCCGTAGGCGCTGAGGGGCCCGGCCACATAGTTGGCGCTGAACTCGACGCCGCGGGCGTAGCCGACGCGATAGTTGAACGGCGTCAGGATGATCGGAGCACCGAACTGGCCCTCGTCGATCAGGTTCTTGGCCTGTTTGTCATAGGCGTCGACGCCCAGGGTCAGGCCGCCGATCTTCTGCTGCACGCCCGCGTCGAAGTAGTTGTCGCGTTCGGTCTTGGGCAGGTCGTTCTGAGTCCCCAGCGCCTCGGCGCTGGTGCCGACGAACTTCAGGAAGGACGTCGAGGCGACCAGTTCGAACGGCGGCGGCGAGAAGTAGCGCGCGTAGCCGGCGTGGAAGGTCGTCCCCTCCATTGGCGTCCAGACGAGGTTCACCCGCGGCGACAGCTGGTTCTCCTTGCGGAAGGACTCCAACTGGTCGAAGCGCAGGCCGTAGTTGACGGTCAGGCTCTCGAACGGCTTCCACTCGTCCTGCAGGTAGGCCGAATAGGTCTGCTGGTCGGCCTTGCTGTTGTCGATGATCGTCTCGGCCCCCGGACCGATCTGATTGCCCATGTCGTCCAGGGCGAAGACCTGGGAGCTGGTCTTGCTGGTGGTGTGGTCGGTGGAGATGATCACCCCGCCGCGGATCGTGTGCGCGTCGGTGAGCTTGTAGACCCCCTCCAGCTGCGTCCCGAACGACAGGTCGGTCTTGGTCGCCCGCTGGGCGATGCCGTTGAACAGCAGATCGCCCGTGACGTCGGGCGTGAACCGCAGCTCCGAGTAGCGGGTGAAGACCGAGGCCTGGCCGGTGAATTTCTCGGTGGTGAACTGGTAGGTGGCGATGCCGTAGCTGGTGCCTTCCCGCTGCCGTTCGTTCAGCTTGTCTGAGAGGAAATCCGTGACGCCGTTCAGGCTGAAGCCCCCGTCGGGGTGCAGGCCAGAGGGGTTGGGAATCTGGAAGTTTGACTGCGAGGTGCCGGCGATAAACGAGACCCGGCTCTGGGCGTCCAGGATGTGATCGAGGTAGCCGAACGCCTGGTACTGGTCGGAATGATCGTGCAGCGGCGTGCCCCGCCCGTCGACGCTCTCGATGCCGACGTCGGTCCCGGTGTAGCTGCCGGAGAAGAAGCCGCTGGTGGCGCCCGACGAGCCGCCATATTCGATCGAGGGCTCAATCAGCCCGTGGCTGCCGCCATAGACCCCGACCTCGCCGCCGTTCTTGAAGCCGCTCTTGGTGGTGATGTTGACGATGCCGGCGTCGCGCATGCCGTACTGGGCCGGCAGGGCGCCGGTGATCAGGTCGACGTTGGCCGCGAGCCTTGGCGACAGGGACTGGCCGAACACCTGCAGGCCCTCCGGCAGGATCACGTTGTTCAGCCGGTACTGGATGTTGCCGTGATCGCCGCGGATGTGCAGCTGGCCGAAGCTGTCCTGCGCCACGCCCGGCGCCTGCAGGATCACCTGGTTCAGCTGCACGTTGGCGCCGGAGGGCAGGTTGTTGATGAAGGCTTCCGGCATGGAATAGGTCGTCGCGCCAAGCGCCGGCTCGACCTCGGACCGCGCCGCGTCCAGCCGTTGGGCGGTGACCACGATTTCAGAGACCTGGCCCCCCGTCTGACTTGAGGCGGCCGGCGCGGGCGCCGCCGTGGTCTGAGCGAAGGCCGGAACGGCCACGAGCGAAAACAGGCTGGCTGACGCGGCGAGAAGCGCGCGCCGTGAGGCGGTCCGGATCATGTGGGGGTCCCTGTTACAATCTAACAGGGAGGCGATAGGCGCGCCGCCGAAGCGCCGCCATGCCGCGCGTTCCCGAAATTTCCGGGAACTCATTCCCGATTTTTCGCGCGGCCGGCCGCAGCCGCCGACGCTGTGATAATATAACAGAATGTCGCTCCGCGCCCGCGTCGTCGCCCTCATCGCAGCCGTGCTGGCGGTCAGCATGGCGTTGGGCATGGTCGTGGCCGGCTACGAGGCCCGCCAGGCGCTGAGCGGCGAGCTGGCGGCGGGGCTGGGCGGCGCGCGCCAGACGGTGGCCAGCGCCTTCGAGGACCTGCCCCACTCCGACCACCCCGACCGCGACCTGCGCCAGCTGATCGCCACCTTCGACGGCAACCGCCATGTGCGCGCGAGCCTGCTGGACGCCGCCGGCCGGCCCGCGCTCGCCTCGCACACCCGCCCGCCCGACCGCCCGGCCCCGCCCTGGTTCGCCCGCCTGCTGGGCGCGACGCCGCCGCCGGTGGAGATCGCCGTCCCCGGCGCCGCGGCCGGCTTCCGCGCCATCGTGCTCACGCCCACCGCGGGGATCGACGTCTCCGCCGCCTGGCGCGAGTTCATCGGCATCGTCGCCGTCCTCTCGGGCTCGGCGGCGTTCGGCCTCGTCCTGGTCTATCTGGCGATCAGCGCCGCCTTCCGGCCGTTGCGCGCGCTGGCCGGCCAGTTCGCCCGGGTCGGGGCCGGCGACTATTCCGGCCGGGTCGCCGAGCGCGGCCCCACCGAGCTCTTGGGTCTGCAGCGCGGCTTCAACCGCATGGCCGCCGAGCTCGCCGCCACCACCGAGCGCAACCGCCTGCTCGGCGACCAGCTCCTGACCATCCAGGAGGAGGAGCGCGCCGACATCGCCCGCGACCTGCACGACGACATCGGCCCGCACCTGTTCGCGGTGAACATGGACGCGCAGATGATCGCCCAGCTCGGCGAGCTTGGCCGCCACGAGGCGGTCCCCGAGCACGTCCGCGCCATCCAGGCCGCCGTCGCCCACATGCAGCGCCAGGTCCGCGACCTGCTGAGCCGCCTGCGGCCCGCGCGGATCACTGAGCTGGGCCTCAACGCCGCCATCCGCGATCTGGTCGGCTTCTGGTCGCAGCGAAGGCCCGACGTCGCCTTCCGCCTCACCCTGCTGGAGGACGAGGGCCGGCTCTCCGAGGCGATCAAGGACGTGGCCTACCGGGTGGTGCAGGAGGCGGCCAACAACGCCGTGCGCCACGGCGACCCGCAGACCATCGCCATCGCGCTCGCCCTCGACGAGGGCGCGATCCTCACCGTCTGCGTGGCCGACGACGGCGTCGGCCGCGCCCAGCCCTCCGCGGTCGGGGGCTTTGGCCTGGTCGGCATGGGCGAGCGCGTCGCCGCCGCCGGCGGGACGCTGACCTTCGGCCCCGATCCGGAAGGGGGCTGGACCACCACAGCGCGTCTTGGCCTCGACGGCGCGCCGATACCGCAGCAGGCCGCCGCATGAAGATCATGCTGGTCGACGACCACGCCATCGTGCGCACCGGCCTGCGCAAGCTGCTCGCCATGGTCTCCAACGCCGAGATCCTGGAGGCCAAGACCGGCCGCGAGAGCCTGGCCATCGCGCGCGCCCACGACCTCGACATGATCGTGCTGGACCTCAACCTGCCCGAGCTCGGCGGCCTGGAGCTGCTCGCCCGTCTGCGCCAGCTGGGCGCCATGCCGATCCTGGTGCTCTCCATGCACGCCGAGCCGATCTATGTGACCCGCGCGCTGGAGGCCGGCGCCCAGGGCTACGTCAGCAAGAACGCCTCGCCGGAGGAGCTGCTGACCGCCATCCGCCAGGTCGGCGGCGGCGGCCGCTACGTGGAGCAGGAACTGGCCCAGGCGCTGATCCTGCACTCCCAGGTCCCGACCGCATCCCTGGCCCAGCTCGCGCCCCGCGACCTGGAGATCCTGCGCCACCTCGCCGCCGGCCGCTCCTTGAGCGAGATCGCCGAGGCGCTCGGCCTCGGCTACAAGACCATCGCCAACAACTGCAGCCTGATCAAAACCAAGCTCGGCGTCACCAAGACCGCCGACCTCCTGCGCCTGGCGCTCGAAGCCGGGGTGTCGTGACCGCGGTTCAGTCGATGTTCTCGGGGATCAGCCGTTCCACGATGACCGTGTCCATCCAGACGCCCTCGAGCTTGCCGTGTTTTTCGTGGACGCCGATTTCCTTGAAGCCGCAGCGCGCCATCAGCTTGAGGCTGGCGCGGTTCTGCGGAAACACCCGCGACAATAGCTTCCAAAGCCCGGCGTCCCGCGCCGCCGCGGTGAGCGCCGCCATCGCCACGGCCCCCGCGCCCTGGCCGCGCCAGCCGCGCGCCACATAGACCGAGAACTCGCCGATCCCGCTGTAGCAGCAGCGGTCGGCATAGGGATGGGCCACCGCGTAGGCGACCACCTCGCCGCCGGCCTCCACGGCCACGAACGCCTTGGCGTGCGCGAACCAGGCTTCGATGTCGGCGACCTGCCTGGGTTCGGTCTCGAAGGTCGCGATCCGGTCTTCGATGCCCTGGTTATAGATGGCGGTGATCGCCGCGGCGTCTTCCGGGCGCGCGGGCCTTGCCTGCATCATCGTCCTTGCCTCTCGCGTAGAAGCCAACCGAACACCAGCGCGCCCGCGGCCGCGCCGGCCAGCTGCGCGACGATGAACCCTGGCGCGGAGCTTGGCGCGATACCCGCGAACGTATTGCTGAGCGAGCGGGCCACGGTCACCGCCGGATTGGCGAAGGAGGTCGAGGCCGTGAACCAATAGGCGCAGGTGATGTAGAGCCCGACCGCCAAGGGCGTCGCCTCGGGCCGGAAGCGGATCGAGCCCAGGATCGCGCCGATCAATCCGAACGTCGCCACGGCTTCCGAAAACATCTGCGCCGGCCCGTCGCGAAGCTTCGTCGAGATCTGCAGGATCGGCTCGGCGAACATGGCGTGCGCCGTCCACACGCCCAACACCGCGCCAAGGCTTTGCGCGGCGATATAGGCCAAGGCCGCCGGCCATCCGATCTCCCGCCGGGCCACGAACAGGAGCGTCACCGCGGGGTTGAAGTGCGCGCCCGACAGCGGCCCGAAAATGGTGATCAGCACCACCAGGCCCGCGCCGGTCGCCAGCGTATTGCCGAGCAGCGCGATGGCCGCGTTCCCGCCCGCCAGCCGGTCGCCCATGATCCCGGAGCCGATGACGATGGCGAGCAGCAAGGCCGTGCCGAGCGCCTCGGCGGCCAGGCGTCGCGGCAGGCCGAAGGCTTCGAGCGGCGGCTCCGGGCTGGCGTCGCTCATGCGGGCTGCGGCGCGCCGTCGGTCTGGCCGATGTCGTCCAGGCGCTGCTTCAACGACATGCGGTCGAGCGTCTCGAACGGCAGGTTGACGAACAGGGTCACGCGGTTGCTCAGCATCCGGTAGGCGTCGGCGAACGCCAGGGCGATTTCGCTGTCCGATCCCGTAACCGCCGCCGGATCGGCGACGCCCCAATGCGCGCGCATCGGCTTGCCCGGCCAGATCGGGCAGACCTCGCCCGCCGCATTGTCGCAAACCGTGATGATGAAATCGAACGCCGGCGCGCCATCCCTGGCGAACTCGTCCCAGCTCTTCGAGCGAAGCCCGTCTGTGGGATAGCGGAGGCTCTCGAGCAGTCGAAGCGCGAAGGGGTTGACCTTTCCCGTCGGCATCGAACCCGCCGAATAGGCTTTGAAGCGGCCCTCGCCGGCTCGGTTGAGGAGGCTCTCAGCCAGGATCGAACGCGCGGAGTTGCCGGTGCAGAGGAAGAGAACTTCGTGCGGCTGATCCGACATTTCGCGCGCTCCCTAGCAGCAGGCCGCACGCGAGGCGGCGGCGCCGAGCGGCGCGCAGACCTCGGGGCGGCCCTGGCAGCAGTCTTCCATGAGGTAGACCAAGAGCTCGCCCATCCCATCGTAGTTCGCCGCGTAAATGATCGAGCGCCCGTCGCGCCGGTTCGAGATGAGCCCGGCGTTGGTCAGCACATTGAGCTGCGCCGAGAGCGTGTTGCTGGTGATGCTGAGCAGCCGGGCGATCTCTCCGGCCGCCACCCCTTCAGGCCCGGCCTTCACGAGCAGGCGAAACACCGCCAGGCGCGAAGGCTGGGCCAGGGCGGAGAGGCGTTTGATGGCCAGGCTTGATTCCATAATTCAACGATTATGGAATTGTTGGGCGTCGTCAAGGCTTACGGCTTGATGCGGCCTGCGCCGAAATCCCGCGCCTAGGCCCCGGCGGCTGGTGCCGGCACGCCCCACTCGGCGAAGGTTTCGGCGATCTCGGGTGAAATCGCCTTCCCGGCCGCCATGTCGGCCTCGCCCTCTTTTGTACGTTGCAGGCGCGCCTTGGCGACGCCGCGCCCATAGAGCGACGACGACAATTCGGGCCGCAACTTCAGGGCGGCGTCGTAGGCGGTGACGGCTTCCTCCAGCCGGCCCAGGCGCAACAGGACGAACGCCCGGCTGTCCAGGGTCGCCGGGCTGGTCGGATTGATCGCCAGCGAGCGGTCGCAGTCGGTCAGCGCCTGCGTCAGCTCGACGCCGTAGGTGGCGCGGGTGAAGCAGAGGTTGTTGAGCATCCCCGGGTTGGCCGCCTCCTTGCCCTCGATCTCTTTCAGGTCGCTGTCGGCGCTCTTGATGTCGCCGGATCGGGCGTAGGCCCTGGCGCGGCCCAGAAGCAGCGACTCGTTGCCCGGGTTCGCCTTCAGGCCGGCGGTGAGGCTGGCGATCGCCTCGGCATGGGCGCCGGCCTCCGAGCGCACATCGGCCAGCAGCATCTGAGCGCTGGTCGACTTCGGATCGGCCTTCAGCGCCGCCTCGATATCCGCCCGCCGGCCGCTACGGTCCGACCGCTCGCGGCTGCCCGCGCGGGCGAGGTAGGCCCCCGCCGTGGGATGGGCCGCGATCGCGGACGCCAGCACCGCCATGCCCTCCGCCCGCTGCCCGGCCTGGATCAGCTCGCCGCCGTGCAGGATCTGCGCATTCAGATTCGCCGGATCGATCTTCAGCGCCGCTTCGGTCTCCGCCGCGGCGGCCTTGCGATCGCCCTGCGCGGCCAGGAGGCGCGACTTGCGCAGGTGCGTCTCAGGGTTTCCGGGGACGATCCGGAGCAGCTCATCGAGGTCGGCAAGGGCGTGATCGTATTCGCCGACCTCGATATAGAGGTTGGCGCGAAGGTTCAGGGCATAGGTATTGTCGGCCTTCAGGTCCACCGCGCGGCTGAAGTTCGCAATCGCGTCCCGGTAGCGGTAGGCCCGAATCGCCAATAGCCCCTGGCCGTGGACGGCGGCCACATCCCGCGGGTTCAGCTTGGCGGCGGCCTCCAGATCGGCCCTCGCCAGGTCGTCCTTGTTCTGCTGAAGGTAGGCTAGTCCGCGATCGGCGATGGCCGCGGAATCCTTGGGGTTCAGCGCAATGGCCTTCGCGTAGTCGGCGATGGCCAGATTGTACTCGCGGCGTGCCGAATAGCTGTTGCCGCGGTTGATGTAGCCGGCGGTCGTGGTCGGTTCCGTGGCCGCCATCACGGCGATGTCGGAGTCCGTCGCCACGTAGTTCGGCGGCGAGCGCAGGAAGACCTGGGTCTTGGCCAGTTCGGCGAGCGTCTTGTTCGCCGCCGCCGCCTCGGACGCCGGGAACTCGGAGGTCACGGTCCGGCTCGACCGCTCCATGGTCAGGACGCCCTTTTCGAGGTGCGAATGGCGCGACAATGCGCAGCCCGCGACCTGCTGATCCACGTCCGGCGCCGGGAAGCTGAAGCCCGCTCCGCCCCGCGGCAGGACGACGGTCTCCTTGACCAAGGTGTAAGGCCCGCAAATTGCGGCGTAGGGCGCATCGGCCATCGGTCCGGGATCGCGTTTGAACTCCTGGGTCCAGCCCAGTTCGCCGTCCTTCATCGTCAGGAAGCGGTAGCCGATGTTGCTCGGCGGCTTCCATTCCAGCGGCGTCTTGCCGTCGATGATCATCCGGTACTCGTCGGTCTGCGCGTCCATCGTCACGCTGACGCCGGTGATGACGATCTTGGGGTAGGTCTTCGTGAAACTGTCCCGCAGCGCCTTGTCGCGGTCGGTCGCGCTCAGACTTGACATGGCCATGTTCAACGCCCGCGCGGTATCGCCGCGCGCCACCTCCTCGGCATGGATGACCGCGGGCGCATCGAGCCCGGCCGAGGCGTCGACGCTGAGGATCGAGGCGAGTTCGGGCTGTTCGGCCGGCGGCGGATCGAGCTTGACCAGGACAGCCCCGGCCGGCCGCTCCGGCAGGCTCCAGTGGAAGTTCGGAATCTTCAGCCGGTCGAGATCGCGGTCGTCGGTCCGTGTCCCGTCCAGCCAGTAGGTCTTTCCCGCGATCACCGCGCGCACCATCACATGGTCGAAGCGCGCGAGCGTCGGCAGCCGCGCGTCCAGGCCGTCGCCGTCGAAGGTGCTGACCAGAGCCGGCTCCGCCTCGATCCCCAGTTCGTGCAGGAGCGCCAGCAGCAGCACGGTCTTCCCTTTGCAGTCGCCGAAGCGGCGGCTCCAGGTGAGGTCGGCGTCGGCGGGCACATAACCGCCGTCCTTCATGCCCAGGTACAGATAGCGGACCTGGCTCTCCACCAGCGACAGCGCGGCCCCCGCCTGGACCTTCGGGTCGCTGGAGGCGGAGCGGATTTTCGCGACCTCGGCCTTCAGGGGCGAGTCCGGCTGGAGTTGGCTTGCCCGGTCATAGAGCGGCCGCATCAGCGCGCTCGCATCCGCCCAGGTCTTGAACTCGGTGAGCTCAAGCTGCGGCCCGTCGCTGTAGCGCCGGGGCGCGCCCGCCGGAGGATGGAACGTCTGCACATTCGAGCGATCGATGACCAGTTCGGTCACCCCGCCCTTGCGGGTGATCGTCGGCGCCTCCTGGCCGCCGGCGACCTTCCATTGCATCGTTTTCGGCGCGGCCCAGGTGGCGCGCACGACGGCCCGGTCGACCGCATATTTCGGCCAGTCGAAGACCAGGTTCGAGCGTCCCTGCATCGCCGGATCGTGGTCGGTGGAGGTGTAGGCGACGTCCAGGATGTCGCCCACCTGCAGGCCTTCGACCTGCAGGGTCGCCGTCAGCGTTCCGTCGAGTTGCGCCCACTCGAGCTTGGTCTCGCGCCGCAGGACCGTGAACGACTGCTTGGCCAGCACATCGATGACCGTGTCACCGCGAAGGATCCGCACCTTGTGGACGGTCAGCGTCTGGATCTCGGGATCCCAGGCCATGGCGACCGATCCGCCTCCGGTGAGGGCGGCGGCGGTCTGTAGGCGGGTGGCGTAGGCGACATAGTAGGCGTCGCCGTCGGGACCGAACGAGGCCTGTTCATCGCTCAGCAGAGAGCGAAATGGACCGCCGCGTTCATCCTTTGGCGTCGGAATCGGCGTCGGCCTTACCCAGGCCGCCGGCGGCCCTATCAGCGGCTTGTCGTTAGCCGCCAACGCCGGCGCCGCCAGGCCGAACAGGCCCAGCACAAGCATCCACACGAGCTTACGCATTCACGCCCCCAACAACCCCAACGCGAACATAGGCTGAGACGTGGCCTGCGCGAAAGTGCGGTGTGTGCGGCGCCCTTTGCCGGCCTGTCGGGGGCGCGGCGATGATGACGCGGAAGACATAGGCGAGACATAAGAAATCAGGTCATCAACCCAGAAATAGGTCCGAGAATACGTGGGGCGCGTCGGGTCCGGCGCCGTCTTGCTGCTGGACGCCGCGCCGCAGGAGAAGCCAGCGATGAGCCTTGTCGAGGGAACGCCCGCGCCGCACTTCACCGCGCCCTCCAAGTTCAATCCGGGTTTCGCCTTCGGCAACATCGCCGGCCGCTACATCCTGCTGGCCTTCCTGCCCTATCCGGGACCGGAACGGGACGCGGCCCTCGCCCTCGTCGAGAGCCAGCGCGCCCGCTTCAATGACAACGAAAAGCTGTTCTTCGGCGTCCTGCCCGACCGCGCCTCCCTCGAGGCCGCCATCGAAGATCCGCCCTGGCGCTGGCTCCTCGATGAGGCAGGGGAAGTGCGTCGGCTCTATGAGGCGGTGGATGAGACGGGCGAACTCGCCCCCTGCTGGGTGGTCCTCGATCCGTCAAGGCGGGTGTTGGGCACTGCGCCGCTTGCGCGCGGGCCCTATGTCCTGGCGAATTTCGTTAAGTTCGGACCGGCGGACCTGCATGCCGGCCCCCCGATGCACGCGCCGGTCCTCATGGCGCCGCGAATTCTCGAGCCTTCGATCTGCCGCCAGCTGATCGAGGTCTACCGCCAGGACGGCGGGGAGCCCTCCGGCGTGATGCGCGCGCGCAACGGCAAGACCTACGCCGCCCTCGACGACTTCAAGATGCGCCGCGACGCCGTCATCGAGGACGAGGCCCTGCTGCGGGAGGTCCGCGCGCGCATTCGCCTGCGCCTGCTGCCGGAGATCGAAAAGGCCTTCGGTTTCACCGTCACGCGGATCGAGCGCTACATCGTCGCCTGCTATTCGGCGAACGAGGGCGGCTATTTCCGGCCGCACCGCGACAACACCACGCCCGGCACCGCGCACCGCAAGTTCGCCTGCTCGATCAATCTCAACGCCGAGGAGTTCGAGGGCGGCGACCTGTGCTTCCCCGAATACGGCCTGCGCACCTACCGGCCGCCCACCGGCGGCGCGGTGGTGTTCTCCTGCTCGCTGCTGCACGAGGCGACACCGGTGACCAAGGGCGTCCGCTACGCCACCCTGCCCTTCCTCTTCGACGAGGACGGCGAACGCATCCGCCAGGCCAACCTCGAGTCCTTCGAAACCGCCGAGAGCTGAGAAGCCTCTCCCCCGACGCCTACGGCGGCGGCCGCCCGCCCGCGATCCAGGCGGGGCGGAAGTCGCTGTCGGCCAGCCAGCGCAGGGGTGAAACCATCGACTGGATGGCGCCGGTCAGGAAGGTGAGGTCGAGGCTTTCGAAGGTGTCGCTGGCCTGGTGATAAGTCGGCGTCGTGGTCCAGCCGGCCAGCGTGTGGGCGACCACGCCGGCCTGGGCGAGCGGCCAGTTGTCGCTGCGCTCGAAATAGTGCTGGGCCGGGTCGCTGTCGGGCGCGACCGGCGCGCCGTGCGCCTTCAGCGCGCCCATGAGGGTCGAGCGCTCCGAGCCGGTGACGAACAGCGCGCCCTTCGGCAGCTTCGGGTCCTGCTGGCCGACCATCTCGAACTCGATGGCGGCGACGATCTCGGCCAACGGGACTGAAGGATGGGCCGCGAACCAGGTCGAGCCGTACTTGCCGATCTCCTCGCTGCCATAGCCGATGAACAGGATGCTGCGCTTCGGCGGCTTGCCGGCGGTGAACGCCCGGGCCAGCTCGATCACAGCCACCATGCCGGACGCATCGTCGTTGGCGCCGTGCATGATCGTCCCGTTCGGCCGCACGCCCAGGTGATCCAGGTGCGCGCTGACCACCAGGGTTCCGGCCTTCGGGTCGCGCCCCTTAAGATAGCCGATCGCATTGGTGGTGATCGCCGTCTCCCGGGTCATCGGCGGCAGCTTCAGGTCCACGCTCGCGCCCGGATGCGCCGCCAGCCGCTCGAACGCCTCGGCCGGCAAGGTCGCGACCGCGGTCCGCACCCCCTGCGGCGTTCCCTCCAGGTACGACGCCATGTCGGTCCCGCCCTGCGCGGCGTAGAGGCCCTTGGTCAGGAAGCTTTCCTTGAGGATCAGGAGCTTCACCTGTTTCGACATCGCCGTCTGTCCGACGGTCAGCGGCGAGGCCTTCGAGGTCGAGATCACCACCTCGGCCGCCGGCATGGTCATGACGTCGTCCGCGGCGAAGACCACCGCCTTGCCGCCCACATCGCCCATCGGGCCGATCAGCAGCTGGGCGCCGGCCACGTCGACCCCGTCGATCCGCACCTTCGCCTCGCCCTGCAGGCGCGGCTTGATCACCTTGGCGGTCTGGAAGAAGCCCGCCTGCCCGGGGGCCGGCGTCAGGCCGAAGCCCTCGAACTGCGCGGCCACATAGGCCGCGGCGATGGCCTCGTCGCGCGTGGCGCTGCCGCGGCCCTGCAGGGCGTCGCTGGCCAGGAACCGCGCCTCGGCGGCTGCCTGCTCGCGCTTGACGGTCCAGGGCGCGGCCTGCGCAGGCCCGGCCAGCGCTGCGGCGGCCGCGAGCAACCCGAAAATCGCTTTGAGCCCGCGCATCTTGGCCTCCCTCGCCGCGCGGCGGGACAGCCCGACGCTGGAGACGACCCTGGCCGCGCGGGGCCACGAAGTGTTTGGCCTTTCCTTGCGGCCGCCTTGCGGAAACCTTGCGGAACAACGCCTCTCCCGACCCCTGCCCCCCGCGCTGCGCGTCGGGGGAGAGGCGTTCAGCCCTCTTCCTCGCAGGTCAGCCGGTAGCCGATGCCGGGCTCGGTCATCAGCAGCTCGGGGCTGGAGGGGTCGCGCTCCAGCTTCTGGCGCAGCTGGGCCATCAGCACGCGCACGAACTGGGCGTCGGCGTTGGTGTCGGTGCCCCAGACCGCGGTGATGATCTGGCGGTGGGTGACCACCTGGCCCGCGTGGCCGGCCAGGATGCGCAGCAGCTGGTATTCGCGCGGGGTCAGCCGCACCTCCTCGCCCTGGATCATCACGCGGCGGGCCGGGAAATTGATCTCCAGCTCGCCGAACTGGAAGCGCGGCTGGGCGGAGAAGCGCCGCTCGCGCCCGCGCATCACCGCGCGCATCCGCGCCAGCAGCTCGCCGACGCCCACCGGCTTGTTCACGAAGTCGTCGGCGCCCAGGTCCAGCGCGGCGATCTTCTCGCTTTCCAGGTCGCGGGCCGAGAGCACGATGATCGGCGCGTCCGACCATTCGCGGATGCGCTGGATCACGTCCTTGCCGTCCATGTCCGGCAGGCCAAGGTCGAGGATCACCAGCTCCGACGGCTCGCTCGCCAGCTGCGCCAGCGCCGCCTCGCCATTGTCGGCGGTGGAGACGGTGAAGCCCGCCGCCGCCAGCGCCGGCGTCAACGCCCGCAGAATCTGCGGCTCGTCGTCGACGATCAGGAGCCGGCCAAGGTTCGCCGTCATCTACTCAGCTCTCCACTCAGGCGCGCGCAGCCGGCAGGGCCAGCGACACGACCAGTCCACTCGGGCCATCGGCGCGCAGAACCGCGCTCGCCTTGCCCCCCATGCCCTGCATGACGCCGCGGACGATGGAGAGCCCCAGTCCGGTGCCGGGCATGCGCTTGGCCGCCGCGCCGCGATAGAACTTGTCGAAGAGGTTGGCGAGCTCGGCTTCCGGCACGCCCGGCCCCTCGTCGGTCACCTGCACCACGACCTGGCCGTCCTTGACGAAGCTCACCAGCTCGATCGCCCCGCCGTTGGGCGAATAGCGGATGGCGTTCTCCAGCACATTGGCCAGCGCCACCTCGAACAGCACCGGGTCGCCCAGCGCCACGCCCGCGCCCTCGCCCAGCTTGCAGCCGATCCTGCGCTTGCCCCGCAGCCGCTCGAACCGCTTGCGCGTGCGGTCGATCACCTCGGCCAGGTCGAAGGCGGTGCTGGCGGGATCGAGCGCGCCGGATTCCAGGCGGGTCATGTTCAGGAGGTTGGTGACGAAGGCGTTCAGCCGCTCGGCCTCCTCCTGGATGGTGGCCGTCAGGTCGTGCCGGGTCTTGGCGTCGAACTTGTCGCCGAACTCCTGCAGCGAGGTCGCCGAGGCCAGCACCGCGGCCAGCGGGGTTCTGAGGTCGTGGCTGATCGAGGACAAGAGCGCGTTGCGCAGGTCCTCGGTCCGCGCGCGCGCCTCGGCGTCGGCCTTGGCGACGGTCAGGCCGGCCCGGGCGGTCGCCACCGCGCCCGCGTCGGCCAGGATCTGCAGGAGGTTCTCCTCGTCCGGCCCCGGCGGCGGCTCCGCGCGCCAGCCGGCGACCGCCCCGCCCGCCAGGTAGCGCACCCGCCAGCCCGCCGCCTCGATGGTCCTGGGCTGGGCGCCGTCCTCCAGCGCCAGCGCGCGGGCGGCGCTCAGCACCATCGGCGTCGGCGCCTCACCGCCGGCGTGGCACAGCACCTCCTTGTCGAGCACGAAGGCCTGGCCCCGCGCCGCCGCCGCCAGGTGGTCGGCCAGCCTGGCGCGGATCAGGGCCGCGTCGTCCGAGGCCGAGAACTCCCGCGTGCCCTCGAACAGCGCCGCGGTGGCCAGCGCCCGCGACTCCGCGCTCCTCGCCTCCTCGCGCACGCGCCCCGTCAGGTTGCCCATCAGCATGGCCACGGTCGGGAAGGTCACCAGCACCAGCAGATCCTCCGCCTTGTAGGAGGTCAGGCTGAAATTCATGCTCTGGATGTAGAAGTTGTAGATCAGGAATGAGCTGAAGGCGGCGAGGTAACCTGGCCCCTGCCCCGCCACATAAGACGTCACCAGAACGCCGACCAGGAAGGCGCCGCCCACCCGGTTGCCCGACCCCGTCAGCTTGACCAGGAGCTCGGCGCCGAGCGTCGAAAGCGCCAGCTGCGCCACCGCGAAACCGTAGCGCGCCGGCGTGCTCAGCCGGTTGATCCAGGACGGCTGTCTGATCGGGCGGCGGGGGGGCAAGGCGGGCTCTCGAGAAACAGACGCGCCCATTCGGGGGCAATCGCGCGCCCTGGCAAGGGCAGAACATCATCCGCGGGTGGGTTTGCGCCAACTATGCGGACGTTATGTCCCGCTCAGATACCGGCTTCCCAGGCCTTGAACTCCGGCGTCTGCAGCAGGCGCTCGCTGTACGCCCCCGCCGCGCCCGCGTCGCCATAGTCGCTGAGCCTGACCCCATAGGTGCGGAACCGCGTCGCCACCGGGGTGAACATGGCGTCGGCGATCCCCCACTGCGCGCCGCCGAGCCAGGGCCCGCCGAACCGCGCCAGCAGGTCGTTCCACAGCGCCGCGATCCGCCGGATGTCCTTGCCGGTCGCCGGCGACAGCTCCACCGCCTTGACCGGCGCCGCCAGGTCCATCGGGCACTCGCCGCGCAGCGAGGCGAAGCCGGAGTGCATCTCCGCCGCCGCCGAGCGCGCGAAGGCCCGGGCGGTCGCATCCGTCGGCCACAGCCCGGCGTCCGGGAATGTCTCCGCCAGGTACTCGCAGATCGCCAGGGAATCCCCGATCGCCACGCCCCCGTCCTTTGGGCCATCCTTCAGGAACGGCACCAGCCCGCTGGGCGAATGGGCGATGATCGCCGCCTCGCTCATATTGTTCTCCTGGCGCAGCTGGATCAGCGTCTCGGTAAACGTCGCCCCGGCCTTCTTCGCGACGAGCCACGGCCGCATCGACCACGTCGACCAGGCCTTCGTGCCGATCACCAGTTCCATGCCGAAAAGCTCCTTCCACGCGTCCCGTGAGCCGATAGCGCCCCCAGGTGGCTTTCCTCAACGCCTTAAATGCGGGACGGTCATCGCCAGCGGCCGCCAGAGCCGCAGGCGAGGAAGCGAAATGGCCGAGATCACCGCGACCGTCGGCGCCATGCCGGCGGATGACGCCGCCCTGCACCCGACCATCGCCCCCGTCGGCGCCGCCTACCGCCGCTACGCGCTCTGGCTCCTCCTCCTGGTCTATGTGATCAATTTCCTCGACCGCCAGGTGGTCAACATCCTGGCCGAGCCGATCAAGCTCGACCTGCATCTGGCCGACTGGCAGCTGGGCCTGCTCTCCGGCTTCGCCTTCGGGATCGTCTACACCCTGCTGGGCTTCCCGTTGGCGAGAGCCGCCGACCGCCACCACCGGGGCTTCCTCATCGCCGGTTGCCTCGCCGCCTGGAGCGGCTTCACCGGCGCCTGCGGCTTCGCCCAGAACTTCGTCCAGCTGGTCGCCGCCCGCGCCGGCGTCGGCATCGGCGAGGCCGGCTGCACGCCCACCAGCCACGCGCTCATCGCCGACTACACGCCCAAGGACAAGCGCGCCTCGGCGCTGGCCTTCTACGCCATGGGGACGCCCATCGGCTCGCTGCTGGGCCTGGCGATCGGCGGCGTGCTCAGCGACTACTTCGGCTGGCGCGTGGCCTTCATGGTCGCCGCCGTCCCCGGCCTGATCCTGGCCGTCGTCTGCGCCTTCACGATTCGGGAACCCCGCACACGCCTCACCGCCGCCGCCCAGATCGCCGCCGACGCGTCCGGCCATGCGCTCGCCACCTTCGGCGAGACCGTCCGCTACCTGGCGAAGAAGCGCGCCTTCTGGTTCCTGGCTTTCGGCGCCGGGATCCGCGCCTTCCTGGGCTACGGCCACGCGGTCTTCAACCCCAGCTTCTTCTACCGCTGCCACGGCCCGGAGGTCGCCGCGCTCGCCCACAGCCTGCACCTGCGCCCGCAGAGCTTCGTCGGCCTGTCGCTGGGCCTGCTGGCCGGCGTCGCCGGCGCGCTTGGCTCCTGGGCCGGCGGCCAGATCGCCGACAAGTGGGGCGCGAGGGACCTGCGCGTCTACGGCTCGATCCCGGCGCTTTCGGTGGTGATCAGCGCGCCGCTCGCGCTCGCCGCCTACGCCACCCACTCCGCCGTCCTGGCGCTGGTCCTGCTCGGCCTCACCTATTTCCTGGGGACCCTCTGGTACGGCCCGATCTACGCCAGCGCCCAGGGCATGGTCCCCCAGCGCATGCGCGCCATGAGCGCGTCCATGATGCTCTTCGTGATCAACTTCCTGGGCCTGGTCCTCGGCGCGCTGTGCATCGGCGCCCTCTCCGACGCCCTCAACAAAGGCCTGCACCTTGGTCCCGCCGAAGGCGTGAGATGGGCGCTCATCGCCTCCGTCGTCTTCGGCGCCGTCTCCGCCCCGCTGTTCTGGATGGCGCGCCGGAACGTGCGGGAAGAGATGGTCAGCTAGGGCGCCGCCCACCCAACCCCGCTCATCCCGGCGAAAGCCGGGACCCAAGCTGACCGGGAAATCCCATCCGCCGCGTCTCATCTGTCACCGCCCGATGGATCCCGGCTTTCGCCGGGAAGAGCCGAGAAAATCAAGGCGCCGCCCAGAAATCATCCTCCGGCTCGTCCGCCCCGCCCTCCGGCGGGTCGTACTCCACCTCGATCATCCCGCCGCGCGCCTCGCCCCGCGCGTCCGGCCCCTGGGTCGAGGCGGGCTCGCGCACCACCGCGGGCGGCGGCAGCGCCTCGCCGGCCCGAGGGCTCGGATCGCCCTCCGGGATCATCGAATAGAGGTGCCGCGCCGGCTCGTCGCTCCAACGCCCCTCCCCGTCCGGCCCGCCGCTCGTCGAGAACCGCTTGGTGTAGACGTGCATCACCGTGTGCCCGCCCTCCTTGCCGGCGTCGCGCGGCCTGACCGGACCATAGCGCTTGGGCGAGAGCTTGCCCGCATACCAGCGCAGATGCTCCAGCATCACCTTCGTCGCGAACGCCGTCTCCGGCGTCACCTCGCACGCCGCCTCCCAGCCTTCCTCGGCCAGCCGAAGCGCGGAGATCTCCCGCGCCATCGCCACCGCGCGCCGAAACTCCGGGATGTCCTTCTGCCAGCGGAAGTAGGTCGAATAGCCCGGCATGTCGGGGTCGGCCATGATGTCCTTCACCCGCTCCCCCACGCACAGCCGCGCGCAGATCGCCTCCGCCGTCTCGGTGTCATAGGTCGACGGCAACCCGTGGCCGAACCCCAGCCCCGCCGCCTCCCGCGCCGCCCGCATCGCCGCCCCAAACGCCGGCTTCTGTTGGCTCCACCGCACCACCGAGCGCGTCGTCGGCATCCCCGGCCCCGCGCAGACCTCCGCCAGCGTATGCCCAGCCCGCGTCCCCGCGATCACCGCCTCCCCCACCTCCGCCGACCAGCGGATGCCACGGTTCCAGCCACCAGACATGGGACGCTCCTTTCGAGAAGAATATGATGTGAGTGCCAAAGTTCCTCCCCGTAGGGGGAGGTGGATCGCGGCAAGGCCGCGAGACGGAGGGGGTTTCATCCCAGCCGCCCGACAGGTCCCAAAACCTCCCCTGCCCCCGGCGGGGGTGAGGCGCGGTCGCCGAAGGCGAGGCATCGACAACGATTTGTCGATGTCAGCAACGAACGCCGAGGCCCACGGCCGAGACTAGACCACGAAGTGGTGGAGGGGTGAGGCCCGGTCGCCGCAGGCGAGAGATCGACAATTGCTTGTCGATCTCAGGACCGAACGCCCGGCAGGGCTCGCTGCCCCCGCACGGCGGCGAGAAAAGCCCCCCACCCGCGCCGAAGGCGCAATCAGGCAGCTAGCCGGATGCTAATCCAAAACGCGCACGCATGCAAGAACAAATGATGAACATAGACGCGCACCGAGGGTGGAGGCCCTTTCGACAAATTCGCCGTCGTGATCAAACCAACCCCAGCGCGAGTCCGGGGCTACGCGCGAAGCGCTACGTGGGGAGATGGCCATTGCTGGTCGGTGAAATCCGCAGTCAGATCGACAGCATCTGGAACGACTTCTGGTCCGGCGGCGTCTCGAACCCGCTCAGCGTGATCGAACAGATCACCTACCTGCTGTTCATCAAGCGCCTGGACGAGCTGCAGTCGGTCGAGGAGCACAAGGCCAACACGCTCAAGACCCCGCTGGAACGCCGCATCTTCCCGGAAGGCGACGACCCGCGCGGCATGCCCTACGAGCGCCTGCGCTGGTCGCGGTTCAAGACCGAAGAGCCGCGGGAGATGTTCCGGATCGTGGAAGAGCACGTCTTCCCGTTCATCCGCGAGCGGGTGGCGGCGGAGGGATCGTCGCTCGCCAAGAGCATGCGCGACGCGCGGTTCCAGATTCCCACCCCGGCCCTCCTCGCCAAGGCGGTGGACAAGCTCGACCGTGTGCCCATGGGCGACCGCGACACCAAGGGCGACGTCTACGAATACATGTTGGGGAAGATCGCCAGCGCCGGCCAGAACGGCCAGTTCCGCACGCCTCGCCACATCATCGCGCTGATGACCGCGCTGATGGCGCCGACGCCCAAGGACGTGATCTGCGACCCGGCCTGCGGCACCTGCGGGTTCCTGGTGGCGGCCAGCGAATACCTGCGCGACCACAACCCCGAACTGTTCCGCGACAACGCCCAGCGTCGTCACTTCCACGAGCAGGCCTTCCACGGCTTCGACTTTGACGCGACCATGCTGCGCATCGGGTCGATGAACATGATCCTGCACGGGGTCGAGAACCCGGTCATCGAGTCCCGCGACAGCCTCTCGGAAGACATCGCCGGCGAAAAGGACCGCTACAGCCTGATCCTCGCCAATCCGCCGTTCGCGGGCTCGCTCGACTACGAGCAGACCGCGCGCGACCTGCAGCAGGTGGTGAAGACGCGCAAGACCGAGCTGCTGTTCCTGGCGCTGTTCCTGCGCCTGCTGCGCACCGGCGGCCGGGCGGCGGTGATCGTGCCCGACGGCGTGCTGTTCGGCTCGTCCAAGGCGCACAAGGAACTGCGCCGCATACTGGTGGAGGACCACAAGCTGGATGCCGTGATCTCGCTGCCGTCGGGTGTCTTCCGGCCCTACGCCGGCGTATCGACAACCATCCTATGCTTCACCAAGACGGGAGTGGGCGGCACGGATCACGTCTGGTTCTACGACTTGCGGGCTGACGGCTGGTCGCTGGATGACACGCGCCAACCGCTGCTCAGCGAAGACAAGCTGGGCACAACGCCTGCCGCCGGCCTGACCGAGGCCGAACACCGCAAGAACAACCTTCCGGACGTTCTGGCGCGCTGGACCGAACGCGAGGGCGCCGAGCGGGAACGGTCGCGCGCGGCGCAGAGCTTCTGCGTGCCCAAGGCGGAGGTCGCCCGCGACGGCGCCTATGACCTCTCGATCAATCGTTACAAGGAGGCGGTACACGAGGCGGTCGCTTATGAGAGCCCGGCGGCGATCATCGCCGACCTGAAGCGGCTGGAGGCGGCGATCGCCGACGGGCTGGCGAAGCTCGGGGAAATGGTGGGATGAGCTTCTCGACTATCCAGCTGAGTTCCGTCGCAGACGTGGTCCGAACTGGAGTAGACCCAAAGTCTGTCGAGGCTGGCACACGATACGTCGGCCTGGAGCACATCTCCGGCGACGGTCGACTCAGCAAAGGCGCTATCGAAGCATCTGAGCTTGCGAGCACCAAGTTCGCCTTCAACGATCAGCAAGTTCTGTTTGGGAAGCTGCGGCCTTACCTGCGGAAGATCGCGCGCCCGACATTCGACGGGATTTGCAGCACGGACATAATTCCAATTATGCCGTCAAAGCGGTTGGACCGGGATTACCTGTTCCACTTCCTACGTACTGATGAGGTCATCAGGCGAGCTACGTCGATGGCGTCGGGCGCGAACCTCCCGCGCATCCATCCGAAGGTTCTGCTTGGGTTTGAAATTCCCCTTCCACCGCTCGACGAACAGCGCCGGATCGCGGCGATCCTCGACCAAGCCGACGCCCTACGCCGCGTGCGGCGGGAGGCGATGGCTCGGCTCACCTCCCTCAAGTCATCCCTATTCATCGAGCTGTTTGGTGATCCAGTTTCAAATCCACTCAATTGGCCTCTGACAAATCTTGGACGGCTCCTCGCAAACGTCACCAACGGCATGACCCGTCGAAGAGGCGAGGGAGAGACAGGCGACGACATCGTCTTGCGGCTGCGCGACATTCGCGACGGGTGGATAGATTTTAGCGAAGTGAACAGAATAACTCTTTCCGCCAAGGAGAAATCCAAATTCCTTGTGTCTCCCACCGATCTTTTGTTCATTCGAGTGAATGGAAATCCCGATTACGTTGGTCGTTGTTCCGTATTTTCGGGACACAAAGAGAAGATCTACTTCAATGATCACATCATGCGAGTATCGCCAAAATTCGATTTGATTTCCCCGGTCTTCTTGCAGGCGATGCTGGATTCTCAATTTGGCCGAGACCAAATTACGACGCACAAGAAGACGTCGGCTGGCCAGCACACAATCAACCAGGATGGCTTGTCGAAGATCGAAATCCCGCTTCCTCCGCTCGCGCTCCAGACTCGTTTTGCGAGTGAATTGGCGAAAATCGATATCCAGGCCCGGCTAGCGGCGGAAAATCAGCAAGGGCTCGACGCCCTCTTCGCCTCCCTCCAACATCGCGCGTTCCGGGGCGAACTCTGAATGACTCGGATCGAGTTCGACTGGGATCCGGCCAAGGCGCGCTCGAACCGAGCCAAGCACGGCGTCAGCTTCGAGGCGGCCATGAGTGTATTCGCCGACCCGCTGGCGCTCAGCCGCCTCGACGACGACCAGGCCGTGGGCGAGGAGCGCTGGATCACCCTCGGCATGGCTGCGGCCGTCGAGCGCCTGCTGCTGGTCGTCCATACCCATGTGGAGCTTTCCAGTGATAGGATCGCGGTCCGGATCATCTCCGCCCGTCGGGCGACGCGCCATGAGACACGACAATACGAAGAAGGCCTCTAGAAGGAACGAAGCCGTGAAGGACGAGTACGATTTCACCGGCGCCGAGCGCGGCAAGTTCCATGTGAAGGACGCCGTCCTCGCCCCGCCGGTCCACCTGGAGACCGACGTGCTCACCTATCTGGCGGCGCGCGCCGAGGCCCGGGGCGCCACCCTCAGCGAACTGGTCAACGGCCTGTTGCGCGCCGATATTGCCCTGATCGAAGCCGCCGGCTGATCGGGGCGGCGGTTGGGGGGCATGTCACAGTTCGCCTTCCTCGCCGCAGAGTTTCCCGAGGTCTATAGCCTGGCCGCCCGCGCCGAAGGCATGGCGCGGACCGATGCGCGCGGCGCCTGCTTCTATGCCCGACTGTCGCTGGAGACCATCGTCGGCTGGCTCTACCGGCATGAGGCCAGCCTGAAATCCCCCTACGAGAACACCCTGGCCGCGCGCCTCCACGAGGCGACGTTCCGGAACCTGGTTGGTCCTGCGCTTTTGGCCAAGGCCAAGGTGATCAAGGACCTGGGCAACAAGGCCGCCCACGAGGGCGCGCGCGCCGTGCCGTCCGGCGACGGCATCGCCACCGTGCGGGAGCTTTTCCATCTCGCCTACTGGCTGGCGCGCACCTACGCAGGTGCCGCGAAGCCCGCGGACGCCATCGCCTTCTCGGCCGACGCCCTGCCGCTCAACAAGGCGGTGCCGGCCGAACGGCTGGACCAACTGAACGCCGCCGCCGAGCGCTTCGTCGAGGCGGTGAAGGCGCGCGAGAGGGCCGAGGCCGCGCAGCGGACCAGCGAGGCGGACCGCAAGGGGCTTGAGGCCGAGATCGCGAGGCTGCAGGCCGAGGTCGCCGCCGCCAAGGCCGCGAATTCGCGGGCGCCCGACACCCACGACTACGACGAGGCGACCACTCGCGACACCTTCATCGACCTCTTGCTGCGCGAGTCCGGCTGGACCTTCACCCGACCCGGCCACGACACCGAATATCGGGTCACCGGCATGCCCAACCAGCCGGGCGAGGGCTTTGTCGACTACGTGCTGTGGGGCGACGACGGCAAGCCGCTGGGGATCGTCGAGGCCAAGCGCACCCGCAAGGACGCCCGCGCCGGCCAGCAGCAGGCCAAGCTCTACGCCGACTGCCTAGAGGCGATGACCGGGCAGCGGCCGGTAATCTTCTGCTCCAACGGCTACGAGCACTGGATCTGGGACGACACACGCTATCCACCCCGGCCAATCCAGGGGTTCCTGACCAAGGACGAGCTGGAGCTCTCGATCCGGCGGCGCACGACCATGCGCCCCCTGGCTTCGGCAGAGATCGATGGGACGATCGTCGAGCGCTACTATCAGACCCGCGCGATCCGCCGCGTCGCCGAGGCCTTCGAAAAGGACCGCTCACGTCGCGCCCTGCTGGTTATGGCCACCGGCTCGGGCAAGACACGGATGGTCATCGCCCTCGCCGACCTTTTGATGCGGGCCAACTGGGCGCGGCGCATCCTGTTCCTGGCCGATCGTCAGGCCCTGGTGAATCAGGCGGTGGGCGCGTTCCGCAAGTTCCTGCCCGACGCATCGCCCGTGAACCTGCTGATGGACAAGAACGCCACGGGCCGCGTCTACGTCTCGACCTACCCGACGATGATGAACCTGATCGACAAGGCCGATGGCGGCGAGCGGCGGTTTGGCCCTGGCCACTTCGATCTGATCGTCATCGATGAGGCCCACCGGTCAGTCTACCGCAAGTACGGCGCGATCTTCGACTACTTCGACAGTCTGCTGGTGGGGCTGACCGCGACGCCAAAGGACGAGGTCGATCGCGACACCTACCGCCTGTTCGACCTACAGCGGGGCGTGCCGACCGACGCCTATGGCCTCGATGAGGCCGTGAATGACGGCTTCCTGGTCCCGCCGGTCGCGGTCTCAGTGCCGCTGAAGTTCCAGCGCAGCGGAATCCGCTACGACGATCTCTCCGAGGACGAGAAGGAGCAGTGGGACGCTGTCGAATGGGATGAAGATGGCAATGTACCTGCCGTCATCGAGCCTGCGGCCCTAAACCAGTGGCTGTTCAATGCAGACACCGTGGATAAGGTGCTGGAGCACCTGATGACTCATGGGCAGCGGGTCGCCGATGGGGACCGCCTGGGCAAGACCATCATCTTCGCCAAGAACCAGGATCACGCGCGGTTCATCGTCGAACGCTTCGACAAAGCCTATGGGCATCTGAAGGGCTCGTTCGCCCGCGTGATCATTTCGGCAGACTCCTACGCCCAGTCGCTGATCGACGACTTCACGCAGGCGGAGAAGGGCCCGCACATAGCGGTGTCGGTCGACATGCTAGACACCGGCATAGACGTCCCGGAGGTCGTGAACCTCGTCTTCTTCAAAGTGGTGCGCTCGAAGACCAAGTTCTGGCAGATGCTCGGGCGCGGCACGCGCCTGTGCCCCGACCTGTTCGGACCGGGCCAGCACAAGACCTATTTCTCGGTGTTCGACTTCTGCCAGAACTTCGAGTTCTTCAATCAGAACCCGGACGTCACGGATGGCGCAATCGGGGAGTCGCTTTCGAAGCGCCTGTTCGCCGCGCGTGTGGAGCTGATCTGCGCCCTGGACGCGCTGCATCCGGGTGGCGATGGCGTGGGCGAGGACGGCACGTTGTTCGACCATCCCGACGACGCCGAGTGGACGCCGGCGAGGCTGCGCGAAACCCTGGCCGCGTTGCTCCGGGAAGAGGTCGGCGGCATGAGCCTCGACAACTTCCTGGTTCGGGCGCACCGCCGCTACATCGAGAAGTTCGGCGACGAAGCCGCCTGGGCGCGGCTCAGCCTCGACGATCAGGCCGAGCTGGTGAACGAGGTCGCGGGCTTGCCGACCAGTGTCACCGACGACGATCTCGCAGCCAAGCAATTCGACGCCCTGATTCTGCGCACGCAGCTCGCGGTGCTGCGCGCCGAGAGCGCGTTCGCCGGGCTGCGCAAGAAGGTGGTGGAACTGGCCGCCTTGCTTGAAGAGATGTCCAACATCCCCGCCGTGGCGCGCGAACTGGCGCTGATTCAGGAAATCCAGGGCGACGACTTCTGGCAGGATGTCACCGCGCCGATGCTGGAAGCCGTGCGCCGGCGGCTGCGGGCGCTGATCAAGCTCATCGAGGTCTCAAGCCGCGGCATCGTCTACACCGACTTCGAAGACGTCATCGGCCCAGGGGCAGAGATCGAAGTGAAGGGCGTCGGCGCGGGGGCCGACATGGTCCGTTTCCGCCTGAAGGCGCGCCACTTCCTGCGCGAACACGAGGACCATATCGCCGTCCAGAAGCTGCGGCGTAACGAACCGCTCACCGGCACCGACCTTGCCGAACTGGAACGGATCTTCGTTGAAGCCGGCGTGGCCGAGCCGCAAGACTTGGCGCGCGTGGAAGCCGACGGTGGCCTGGGCCTCTTCGTTCGCTCGCTGGTGGGCCTTGATCGGGAAGCGGCTAAGACTGCTTTTGGCGCGTTCATCGCCGCCCGCACGCTGTCGGCGAACCAGATCGAATTCCTGAACATGATCGTCGAGCACCTGACCGAGCGGGGGCAGATGGACCCGCGACTGCTCTATGAGAGCCCGTTCACCGACATGGACCCTATGGGCGTCGCCGGCCTGTTCGGAGACGACGCCACCGCGATCATCGATATTCTGGCCGAGGTGAAGCGGCGAGCCGCCGCCTGATCGGGCCGAGGGTCCCCTCCCCTCAAATTTTCCCTCGGAAAATTTGACTCCCCACCTCCCCCGCCATACCCCCACGCCCATGATCCCCCGCTACGCCCGCAAGGAAGCCGCCGCCATCTGGAGCCCCCAGACGCGCTTCAAAATCATGTTCGAGATCGAGGCCTATGCGGCCGACGCCATGGCGGAGCTGGGGGTGATCCCCAAGGAGGCCGCGCGGGTGATCTGGGAGAAGGGCCGCGACGCGGTGTGGGACGCCGACCGGATCGACGAGATCGAGCGCGAGGTGAAGCACGACGTCATCGCCTTCCTGACCCATGTGACCGAGATCGTCGGCCCCGAGGCGCGGTTCCTGCACCAGGGGATGACCAGTTCGGACGTCAACGACACCGCGCTCGCCGTGCAGCTGTCCCGCGCCACCGACCTGTTGCTCGAGGACGTCGACCTAGTGTTGGCCGCGCTGAAGCGCCGCGCCTACGAGCACCGCTTCACCCCGACCGTGGGGCGCAGCCACGGCATCCACGCCGAGCCCACCACCTTTGGCCTGAAGCTCGCCGGCCACTACGCCGAGTTCGTCCGCGCGCGCGAGCGGCTGGCCATGGCGAAGTATGAGATCGCCACCTGCGCGATCTCGGGCTCGGTGGGCAGCTTCGCCAACGTCGACCCGCGGGTGGAGGCGCATGTGGCGGAGAAGCTGGGGCTGGCGGTCGAGCCGGTCTCGACCCAGGTGATTCCGCGCGACCGGCACGCCGCCTATTTCGCGGCGCTGGGCGTCGTGGCGTCCTCGATGGAGCGGCTGGCGACCGAGATCCGCCACCTGCAGCGCACCGAGGTGCTGGAGGCGGAGGAGCCGTTCGACGCGGGCCAGAAGGGCTCGTCCTCCATGCCGCACAAGAGGAACCCGATCCTGACGGAGAACCTCACCGGCCTGGCGCGGCTGGTGCGCTCGGCGGTGACGCCGGCGCTGGAGAACGTGACGCTGTGGCACGAGCGCGACATCAGCCACTCGTCGGTCGAGCGCGGCATCGCGCCGGACGCCACGGTGCATCTGGATTTCGCGCTACGGCGCCTGGCCGGCGTGGTGGAGCGGCTGGTGATCTACCCGGAGAACATGGCCAGGAACCTCGACCGGCTGGGGGGCCTGGTGCATTCGCAGCGGGTGCTGCTGGCGCTGACCCAGAAGGGGATGAGCCGCGAGGATTCTTACGCGGCGGTGCAGCGCAACGCCATGCGGGTGTGGCGCGGCGAGGGGAACTTCCTCGACTTCCTGCAGGCCGATCCGGAGGTGACGCTGAGCGACGCCGAATTGGGCGAGCTCTTCGACCTCGGCTACCACTTCAAGCACGTGGATACGGTGTTCGCGCGGGTGTTCGGCGACGAGGCGAACGGCGCGGCGGCTAAGGCGGCGGCGCAGTAACAACTACTGATGTCATCCCGGACGGCCGAAGAGCCGATCCGGGACCCAGGAGCCACCGCACAGCCTGAACCCCTGGGTCCCGGCTCTCCGCTACGCTGCGGCCGGGATGACGGGAGTTTGGATGGCTTGGGGGACCGACGCGGACCCGGGGGCGGTCACTTGCCCTCGCGGACGCTTTCGCGGGCCTGGGCCATCAGTTCGGCCATCTTCATCCGCACCTCGCCCTCGGTGATGGCGACGCCGGCGCCCTTGAGGTCTTCGAAGACCTTGCGCAGCACGTCGTCGTCGCCCGGCTGGTCCACCTCGGACTTCACGATAACCTGCGCATATTCAATGACATGCTTGTCGGTCAGGCCCATCAGGCCGGCCGCCCACTCGCCCAGCGCGCGGTTGCGCCGGGCCTGGGCCTTGAACTCCTGCTCTTGATCGAGCGCGAAACGCTTCTCGAAGCCACGTTCACGGTCGTCAAAGGTGGTCATCTGGGTCCTGGAGAAAGCGGCGCAACGGGCGACCACATATCCCGCCCCGTTCCCGGTCGCAATCGAAAGGCGGCCTGGCCGCGAGGTTCTGGGGCGGTTGTGGGTCAGGTTTGCGCCCCGGGTCCGCATCCGCTAATTTCCCGCCGCCTCATATGAAGCGAGACGCCGAGTCGAATCCGCGCGCGAGGGACTTGGACCCCGCGCGTTTTTCGTCATTTCGACCGGCAGAGCCCTCGTCCAGGGAGAAGGCGTGACGATGACCCGCCGTAAGAAGATCTACGAGGGCAAGGCGAAGATCCTCTACGAGGGACCGGAGCCGGGCACTCTGATCCAGTACTTCAAGGACGACACCACCGCGTTCGACGCCACCAAGAAGGCCGTGCTCGAGGGCAAGGGGGTGATCAACAACCGGATCAGCGAGCACATCATGACCAAGCTCGCCTCCATCGGGGTGCAGAATCACTTCATCCGCCGCCTGAACCTGCGCGAGCAGCTGATCCGCGAGGTGGAGATCATTCCGCTGGAGGTGATCTGCCGCAACGTCGCCGCCGGCTCGCTCTCCACGCGCCTGGGCCTCCCCGAAGGTCAGGCCCTGCCGCGCTCGATAATTGAGTTTTGCCTCAAGGATGACAAGCTGCACGACCCGCTGGTCTCCGAAGAGCACATCACCGCGTTCAACTGGGCCTCGACCCAGGAGATCGACGACATCATGGCGCTGACCCTGCGGGTGAACGACTTCCTCACCGGCATGTTCGGCGCCGTCGGCATCACGCTGGTCGATTTCAAGGTGGAGTTCGGCCGGGTCTGGGAGAACGACTTCGCCCGCATCATCCTGGCCGACGAGATCAGCCCGGACAGCTGCCGCCTGTGGGATTCGACCACCAACGAGAAGCTCGACAAGGACCGCTTCCGCCGCGACCTGGGCAACGTCATCGAGAGCTACACTGAGGTCGCGCGGCGCTTAGGCATCATGAAAGAGATGCCGACCGTGATCCAAGGCGGCCTGCACTGATGAAGGCGACGGTTCATGTGTTCCTGAAGCCCGGCGTCCTCGACGTGCAGGGCAAGGCCGTCGAGCAGGCCCTGCACGGCCTGGGCTGGGGCGGCGTCTCGAGCGTGCGTGTCGGGCGCACCATCGAGTTCGATCTGGCGGCGAAGGACGCGGCGGCGGCCGAGGCCGAGGTCAAGGCCATGTGCGACAAGCTGCTCGCCAATACGGTGATCGAAAGCTACCGCGTGGAGGTGGCGTGAGGGGGCTCACGCCCCTCGCCCTCCTCGCAACACTCCCGATCTGCGCCTGCGCGCCGAAACCTGAGGCCGCGGCGCCGGCGCCGCTGGCGCTGGATTGTTCCATGGCCTTCGACGCCCAGAGCGCCAGGCTCACCGCCCAGCCGCACCTCGTGCCGGCGCCGCACGCGCCCGGCGAGCCCTACGCCTACTATTCCATGGAGGATGGCCACGCCTCCTACCTGATCACCCTGAAAGGCGCGCCCGGCTATCCGGCGATCCTGATGCAGGCGGCGCGCGGCGGCCAGGTGACCACCACCGGCTGTCGCTACGGCGATGCGAAGGGCTACAAGCAGCTCGTGGCCTATCTCGACAGCCTGAAAACCTGGACCCGCAGATGAGGGGGGACCCGCCGATGAGCCGCTATCACCTCGCCCAGATCAATATCGGCCGGCTTCGGGCGCCGGTGGACCACCCGATGATCGCCGACTTCGTGGCCAATCTGGCGCGGATCAACGCGCTGGCGGACGGCCATCCGGGCTTCGTCTGGCGCCTGACCGGCGACGGCGATGACGCCACCGACATCAAGCCGGACGCCTCCGACCCGATGATGGCGCTGAACATGTCGGTCTGGACCGATCCGCAGTCGCTGGGCGCCTTCGTCTACCGCTCCGACCATGTGGCGATCATGCGCCGCCGACACGAGTGGTTCGAAAAGCTCGAACTCTACATGGCGCTGTGGTGGGTCCCCGTCGGACACCGGCCCACAGTCGAAGAAGGCTGGGGCAAGGTCGAGACCCTGCGCCGCCTTGGCCCCACGGCCGAGGCCTTCACCTTCCGCCAGCCCTTCCCGGCGCCCGACGCCGACCAAGCCCCGCCGCCTGTCCTGGACGAGTGCGCCTGATGAAAGCTCCCCAATGAAAGCTGCCGTCATTGTCTTCCCCGGCTCCAACTGCGACCGCGACTGCAAGGTGGCGATCGAGCGCTCGACCGGCGCCCATGTGGACATGGTCTGGCACGGGGACACGCAGCTGCCCGCCGGCCTCGACCTGATCGTCCTGCCGGGCGGCTTCTCCTACGGTGACTACCTGCGCTGCGGGGCCATGGCGTCGCTGTCGCCGATCATGGGCGAGGTGAAGGCGGCCGCCGAGTGCGGCGTCGCCACCGTCGGCATCTGCAACGGCTTCCAGGTGCTCTGCGAGGCCCAGATGCTGCCGGGCGCGCTGTTGCGCAACGAGCGGCTGAAATACGTCTGCAAGGCGGTCGATCTGGAGGTCACCAACGCCCAGACCCGCTTCACCGCGGGCTACGCCGGCCGCCGCCAGGTCGCCATGACCGTCGGCAACGGCGAGGGCAACTTCTTCGCCGATGAGCCGACGCTGGACCGGCTGGAGGGTGAGGGTCAGGTGGTGTTCCGCTACCTCGACAATCCCAACGGCTCGGCGCGCGGCGTCGCCGGCATCGTCAACGCCCGCGGCAATGTGCTGGGCCTGATGCCGCACCCCGACCGCGCCTTCGAGGCCGAGCTGGGCTCGGCCGACGGCGCCATCCTGTTCCAGAGCGCGCTCGCGAGCGCGTAAGAGGCCCTGTCGATGTCCCTGAAAGCCCTGATGCTCGCCGCGCTGGCAGTGATCGCCGCGCCCGCCACCGCCCAGACCCCGGCCATGACGCCCGATATCCCGGCGAAGTTCGAAGCGCCCACCGTCCGCAACGACTGGATCAAGCGCACGGTGATGATCCCCATGCGCGACGGGGTGCGGCTCTACACCGTCATCGTCATGAAGAAGGGCACGCACGACGGCCCGATCCTGCTGAGCCGCACGCCCTACAACGCCAAGAAGCGCGCCGAGCGGTTCTCTTCGCCGCACATCGACGCGGAACTGGCGCAGATGGACGAGCCGTTCGTCGAAGACGGCTACATCCGCGTCTATCAGGACATCCGCGGCAAGTACGGCTCCGAGGGCGACTACATCGTCACCCGGCCGCTGATCGGCCGGCTGAACCATACCAAGATCGACCACACCACCGACACCTGGGACACCATCGACTGGCTGGTGAAGAACACGCCGGAGAGCAACGGCCGGGTCGGCATGATCGGCTCGTCCTACGACGGCTTCACCACGGTGATGGGCCTGATCAATCCTCACCCGGCGCTGAAGGCCGCCGCGCCGGAAAGCGCGATGATCGATGGCTGGATGGGCGACGACTGGTTCCACTACGGCGCCTTCCGCCAGAAGAACCTCGACTACTTCACCGGCCAGATGAGCGCCCGCGGCGCAGGCTCCGAGATTCCGCGCGAGGCCTTCGACGACTACACCAACTTCCTGCGCGGCGGTTCGGTCGACGACTACGCCCGCGCCGCCGGCCTCGACCAGATCCCCTTCTACAACAAGGTTGTCGAGCACCCGGCCTATGACGAGTTCTGGTCGCAGCAGGCGCTGGACAAGACGCTGGCCGCCCAGCCGCTGAAGGTGCCGACCATGTGGATCGGCGCGCTGTGGGACCAGGAGGACATGTGGGGGACCATCCACGCCTATCTGGCCACGGAGCCCAAAGACACCACCAACACCATGAACTACCTGGTGCTGGGCCCCTGGCGCCATTCCGGCGTCAACTACGAACAGCGCCAGCTGAACGCCATCAAGCTGCCGGGCGACACGGCCACCGAGTTCCGCACCAAGATTCTCAAGCCCTTCCTCGACGAGCACCTGAAGACCAATGGCCCCAAGGCCAACACACCGCCGGTGTTCATCTTCGAGAGCGGCTCTATGGAATGGAAGAAGCTGCAGAAATGGCCGCTCTCCTGCGAAAGCGGCTGCGCGGGCAAGATGAAGCCGCTCTATCTGCAGCCCGGCCAGGGCCTGGGTTTCGGGGCGCCGCCGGCGTCAGGCCCGGCTTACGACGAATATGTCTCCGACCCGGCCAAGCCCGTGCCCTATGTCCACCGGCCCGTGCGCAATGACGAGGCTACCCAATGGCAATACTGGCTGACCACCGACCAGCGGCACGTGGACGGCCGCACTGACGTCCTGACCTACGAGAGCGCGCCGCTCACCGCCCCGTTGCAGATCTCCGGCGCGCCGATCGTTAACCTCTTCGCCTCGACCAGCGGGACCGACAGCGACTGGGTGGTGAAGATCATCGACGTCTATCCGGACACCGTCCCCAGCCAGGTCGAGCTCGGCGGCTATGAACTGCCCATCGCCATGGACATCTTCCGCGGCCGCTACCGCGAGAGTTTCTCAGACCCGAAACCGATCCCAGCGGGTGAGGTGGAGAAGTACCGGTTCCTCATGCCGACGACGAACCATGTGTTCCTGCCGGGGCACCGGATCATGGTCCAGGTGCAGTCGAGCTGGTTCCCGCTCTACGACCGCAATCCGCAGACCTTCGTTCCGAACATTTTCTTCGCCAAGCCTGCCGACTATGTGAAGGCCACCCAGCGCATCTTCCACTCAGGCGCGCAGGCGACAAACATCGAGCTGCCGGTCGTCGAGATGCATTGATCCGTCTTATGGGATCAGTATGTTGCGCCCGCGCCGCGTCGCGGTTTGGCAACAATACGAAATGCTGGCGCCGCGTTTCGGAAAGACGGTTATGCGAAGAGCCGTCCCGGATCGTAGGATTGTTGCTTTCTCCCACCGACCCGCGACGGGTTGCCCTTTCGAATTAGGTCCTTGCGGGTGCGTCCCCTGAACAAGTTCTCTCGTCTGCCGGTGCTTGCGCTGCTGCTGCTGGTCGCTGCGTGCGGCGCCAAGCCGGCCCAAAAGCCGACGCGGACTCCCGAGGTCGGCTATGTGGTCATGACCCCCCAGACGGTGCCGCTGGTGATCGAGCTGGCCGGCCGCACCAACGCCTATGAGACGGCCGACGTGCGCCCCCAGGTCTCCGGCGTGATCAAGGCGCGCCACTTCGTCGAGGGCAGCGTCGTCAAGAAGGGCCAGACCCTCTACGAGATCGACCCCAGCCTCTATCGCGCCGCGGTGGCCCAGGCGCAGGCCAACCTCGCCAACGCCGAGGCGGTCCGCGAGGCCGCCGCCGCCAAGGCCGCCCGCTACAAGCCGCTGGCCGACATCGAAGCCGTCGCCAAGCAGGACTACACCGACGCCAAGGCCGCCGCCGACCAGGCCGCCGCCCAGGTGGCGCAGAACCAGGCCGCCCTGCAGACCGCCAGGATCAACCTGCAGTTCACCACCGTGCCGGCCCCGATCAGCGGACGGATCGGCCGCTCGCTGACCACGGTCGGCGCCCTGGTCACCAACGGCCAGACGACCGCGCTCGCCTCGATCCAGCGGCTCGACCCGATCTTCGTGGACATTCAGCAGTCGAGCGCCGACCTGACGGCGCTGCGCCGCGAACTAGCGTCATCCAACATCACGCCATCGTCGGCCATCGCCCGCCTGACGCTCGACGACGGCAGTGAATACGCGGTGCCCGGCAAAGTCGATTTCGCCGAGCCCGTGGTCGACCAGTCGACCGGCACGGTGACGCTCCGCGCCACCTTCGCCAACCCCACCGGCATCCTGCTGCCCGGCATGTACGTCCGCGCCCACCTCAGCCAGGCGACGGCGCACGATGCGATGCTGGTGCCGCAAGTCGGCGTCAGCCGCGACCCGCGCGGCAACGCCACCGTCTATGTCGTCGGGCCGGACAACAAGGCCGCGGTCCGCCAGATCAAGGCCGACCGGACCATCGGCGACAAATGGCTGGTGACCTCCGGCCTCGCGCCCGGCGACAAGGTGATCACCGAAGGCCTGGACAAGGTGAAGCCTGGCCAGCTCGTGCGCCCGGTGCCGGCGGGGTCGGCGCCGCGGCCGCCCGGCGGGCGCAGCGGCGGTTCCCATGGAGGCGGCCACTCCACGCCGGGTGGCTGAACCCGCATGATCTCGCGCATTTTCATCGACCGACCGGTCTTCGCCTGGGTGATCGCAATCGTGATCATGCTGGCGGGCCTGGGCTCGATCTTCACGCTGTCGGTCGAGCAGTATCCCGACATCGCCCCGCCGCAGGTCAACATCCGCGCCACCTATCCCGGCGCGTCGGCCGAGGTGCTGGAAAACAGCGTCACCCAGATCGTCGAGCAGCAGCTCACCGGCATCGACGGCCTGATCTATTTCCAGTCGACGTCGGACTCGAGCGGCAACGTCAACATCACCGTCACCTTCGTGAAGGGCACCAACCCCGACATCGCCCAGGTGCAGGTGCAGAACAAGGTGCAGGCGGCGATCCCGCGATTGCCGCAGGAGGTGCAGCAACAGGGCCTGATCGTCACCAAGTCCAACCCGGACTTCCTGTTGATCACCTCGATCTTCGACACCACCGACCGGCAATCCAGCGCCGACGTCTCCGACTACGTCGTCTCCAATCTGCAGGAGCCGGTCGGGCGCATCGCCGGCGTCGGCGATATCCGCGTGTTCGGCGCCCAGTACGCCATGCGCATCTGGCTCGATCCCTACAAGCTGGCGGGCGTCAAACTGATGCCCAGCGACGTGATCAGCGCCCTGCAGGCCCAGAACACCCAGGTCGCCGCGGGCCAGATCGGCTCCCTGCCCTCGAACGCCGGCCAGATGCTCAACGCGACCGTCACCGCCCACTCGCGGCTGAACACCGTCGACCAGTTCAACAAGATCATCCTGAAGACCCAGAGCGACGGCTCCCACGTCCTGCTGGGCGACGTCGCCCGCGTGGAGCTCGGCAGCGAGAACTACGGCACCATCAGCCGCCTGAACGGCCACCCGGCCTCGGGCATCGCGGTGTCGCTGTCCCCAGGGGCCGACGCCCTGAAGACCGCCGAGCTGGTCCGCGCCGCGATCACCGAGCGCGCCAAGTCCTTCCCGCCGGGCTACGCCTACGCCTTCCCGAACGACGCGACGGCCTACATCAAGCTCAGCGTCCGCGAGGTGGTCCAGACGCTGGCCGAAGCTATCGTCCTGGTGGTCATCGTGATGTTCATCTTCCTGCAGAGCTGGCGCGCGACCCTGATCCCGGCGATCGCGGTGCCCGTGGTGCTGCTGGGGACCTTCGGCATCCTGGCCATCGCCCACTTCAGCATCAACGTGCTCACCCTGTTCGGGCTGGTGCTCTCTATCGGCCTCCTGGTCGACGACGCCATCGTGGTGGTTGAGAACGTCGAGCGGGTGATGGCCGAGGAGCCCGGAATCTCACCGCGCGAGGCCACCATCAAGTCGATGGACCAGGTGCAGACCGCGCTGATCGCCATCGCGCTGGTGCTGTCGGCGGTGTTCCTGCCCATGGCCTTCTTCGGCGGCTCGGTGGGCGTGATCTACCGGCAGTTCTCGATCACCATCGTCTCGTCGATGGTGCTGTCGGTGTTCGTGGCCCTGACGCTCTCGCCGGCGCTCGCCGCGACGCTCCTGAAGCGCCCGGGCACGGAGCACCATAGCGGCAATTTCCTCGACCGCGGCCTGACGAAATTCGGCGGCTGGTTCAACCATTGGTTCGAGCGCAACGCCGAGCGCTACCACAACGGCGTCAAGTGGGTGATCTCCAAGATGCGCCTGGCCATGCTGGTCTACGCCGGCTTGGTGGCGATCCTGATCGTGGTCTTCCTGCGCCTGCCGACCAGCTTCCTACCGCAGGAAGACCAGGGCACCGCCCAGATCCAGTACACGCTCCCGCCCGGCGCCACGATGGAGCGCACGTTGGCGGCGGTGCACCGGATCGAGGCCTATTTCATGACCAAGGAGAAGGCCAACGTCACCGCCGTCTACGCGGTGCTTGGCCGGAGCAACCAGGGTTCCGCCCAGAACGCCGGCCAGGGGTTCATCTCCTTCGCCCCGTGGGACGAGCGCAAGGGCTCGCAGAACGCTGCGCCGGCGATCACGCAGCGCGCCACCCGCGCGCTTAGCGGCCAGCTTCGCGACGCCCAGTTCTTCGCGCTCAACCCCGCTCCGGTGCGCGGCCTTGGCCAGTCCAGCGGCTTCACCATGGAGTTGCTCAACTCCGGCGGCCTCACCCGCCAGCAGTTCAAAGACGAGATGCGTGAGCTGCTCGCCCAGGCCAAGGAGGACCCGGTCCTCACCGGCATTCGCCAGAACTCGCTGGACGACACCCCGACCCTGTCGGTCGATATCGACGAGCAGAAGGTCGGCGCGCTCGGCATCTCGCAGGCCCAGGTCGACCAGACGCTGGCCACAGCCTGGGGCGGCAACTACGTCAACGACTTCGTGGATCGCGGCCGGGTGAAGCGGGTCTTCGTGCAGGGCGACGCCCAATACCGCAGCCGGCCCGAGGACCTCAGCAACTGGTATGTGCGCACCGCCAGCGGCGAGATGGCGCCCTTCTCCTCCTTCGCCCGGATCAGCTGGGCCCAGGCGCCCTCGGCGCTCGGGCGCTTCAACGGCGTCTCGAACTACGAGATCCAGGGCGACGCCGCGGTCGGCAAGAGCTCCGGCGAGGCCATGGACCACATCGCCGCCATCGCGGCGAAACTGCCCGGGACCTCGATCGCCTGGAGCGGGCTCTCCTACCAGGAGCGGCTGTCGGGCGGCCAGGCGCCCTTCCTCTACGCGGTCTCGCTGATCGTCGTCTTTCTGTGCCTGGCGGCGCTTTACGAGAGCTGGTCGGTGCCGTTCTCGGTGATGCTGGTGATCCCGCTGGGCCTGCTGGGCGCGGCCATCGCGGTGGCGGCGCGCGGCCTGACCAACGACGTCTATTTCCAGGTCGGCCTTTTGACCACCATGGGCCTCTCGGCGAAGAACGCGATCCTGATCGTCGAGTTCGCCGAGGCCGCCGAGCAGCGCGGCGCCAAACCGCTCGACGCGGCGTTGCAGGCCGCGCGCCTGCGCCTGCGGCCGATCCTGATGACCAGCCTGGCCTTCATCTTCGGGGTGTTCCCGCTGGCCATCGCCACCGGCGCCGGCGCCCAGAGCCGGATCGCCATTGGCACCGCGGTGATCGGCGGCATGCTGACCGCCACCGCCATCGCGATCTTCTACGTGCCGATGTTCTTCGTCATGGTGCGGATGATCTTCAAGAGCCGCCACCACAAGCACGAGCCGGCCGACGCGCAGGCCGCGCCCGCGCCAGAGCCCGCCGAATGAACAGGCTCTTCGCGGTCCTGCTCTGTGGCGCAGCGCTCGGCGCCTGCACCCTTGAGCCGCACTATGTGCGCCCGGCGCCGGCCGTGCCGCAGACCTGGCCGGTGGGCGCCGCCTACGCCCCGGCCAGCGCCGCCGCCCTGCCCTCGCTTAGCTACCGCGACGTCTTCAAGGACGCGCACCTGCAGACAATCATCGGCCAGGCGATCGCCAACAATCAGGACCTGCAGATCGCGCTCGCCAATGTCACCATCGCACGCTCGCAGTACCGGGTGCAGCGGGCCGCCCTGCTGCCGCACATCTCGGTCACCGCCTCCCCCGCCGAGAGCCGCGGCAACGCCGTGATCCATCCCGGCGGCATCATGGCCAGCCCGCGTGAGACCAGTCGCAGCTACACCGCCGACCTCGGCTTCAGCGCCTTCGAACTCGATCTCTTCGGCCGCATCCGCTCGCTCACCCACGCCGCCCAGCAGCAATACCTGGCCAGCGAAGCCGGCGTCCACGCCGCGCGCCTGACGCTCGTGGCCCAGGTCGCCGACGCCTATCTGACGCTCGCCGCCGACAAGAGCCTGCTGGCCATCGCCAACGAGACCGTGGCCAGCACCCAGCGCACCGTCGACCTCACCCAGGCGCGGCTCAGCGGCGGCATCGCCCCCCGAACGGACCTGCGGCAGGCCCAGACCACGCTGGACCAGGCCAAATCCGACGCCGCCAATCTCGTCACCCTGGTCGCCCAGGACCGCAATGCGCTGGAGCTGCTAGTCGGCGCCCGCGTGGCCGACACCGACCTCCCGGCCAACATCGAGAGCGTCGAAGGTTTCCTCACCGAGGTCCCGGCCGGCCTGGATTCCCGCATCCTGTTGCGCCGGCCCGACGTCGTGGAGGCCGAATACAAGCTACGCGCGGCCAACGCCCAGATCGGCGCTGCGCGGGCCAACTTCTTCCCCACGATCGACCTGACCGCGCTGGCCGGCGCGGCCAGCCCCGCGCTGGGTCAGCTCTTCAACGGCAGGAACTTTAACTGGTCGGTCAGCAGCACGATCACCCAGCCGATCTTCGCCGGCGGCGCCAATGTCGCGAATCTGGCCTTGGCCAAGGGGCAGCGCGACCTCATCGTCGCCGAGTACCAGAAGGCGATCCAGACCGCCTTCCGTGAGGTGGCCGACGCCTTGGCGCGGCGCGGCACGGTCAACGACCAGATGGCCGCCCAGGACGCCCTGGTGGCCGCCGCCACCGACGAGTACAACCTCGACCTCGCCCGCTATCAGCAGGGGATCGACCCCTATCTGAACACCCTGGTCGCCCAGCGCACGCTCTATCAGGCCCGCCAGACCCAGGCGCAGACCCGGCTGATCCGCGCCGACAGCCTCGTGACCCTCTATCAGACCCTGGGCGGCGACCAGCTGATCGACGCCAAGCCGACCGGCCCAGTCCCCGCCGCCAGGTAGGCCCATGTGACCTGGGGGCATGCTTGTCGTGCGGTCCCGGCGGACTAAGGTGGCGGCCCAAGCTGATCGATTTGAAGCGGGAGACGCGTCATGGCCGATTTCGGAGCCGACCTCGAGCTTGAGGACTTCCGCAAGGACGCCGCCGCCTGGCTGAAGGCCAACTTCCCCGCGACGCTCTCCGGCAAGGGCCAGCTGGCCATGAGCGAGCGCTCCGGCCAGAGCCCCGAACTCGCCCAGTGGCGCAAGGCCATCGGCGAGAAGGGCTGGGCCACGCCCACCTGGCCCGTCCAATACGGCGGCGGCGGCCTCTCGCCCGCCCAGGCTCGCGTGTTGCAGCAGGAAATGGCCAAGGCCGGCGCCTTCAACCCGCTCCTGTTCGGCATGGGCGTGACCATGATCGGCCCGACGATCCTCGACTACGGGACCGAGGCGCAGAAGGCCCAGCACATCCCGCCGATCGTGCGGGGCGAAGTGCAGTGGTGCGTCGGCTATTCCGAGCCCAACGCCGGCTCCGACCTCGCCTCGCTGCAGACCAAGGCCGTCGACGCCGGCGACCATTGGGTGATCAACGGCCAGAAGACCTGGACCAGCGGCGCGCAATATTCCGACTGGTGCGGCCTGCTCGCCCGCACCGACCCGTCGGCCAAGAAGCACGACGGCATCTCCTTCATGCTGGTGAACATGCGCCAGCCGGGAATCGAGACCCGGCCCATCGCGCTGATCGCCGGGGCCTCGCCGTTCTGCGAGACCTTCTTCACCGACGCGACCGCGCCGAAGGACGCGCTGCTGGGTCAGCTCAACGTCGGCTGGACCGTGGGCAAGCGCCTGCTGCAACACGAGCGCGCCAGCCAGACCGGCGCCATCGGCGGCGGCCGCCAGGCGCCGCTCAGCCAGATCGCGAAGAAGTATGTGGCGCTCGACGCGGACGGCCGCATCGCCGACCTCGACCTGCGCACCCGCCTCACCCGCCACGAGATGGACGCCAAGACCCACGCCCTGACGCTGGCGCGGGTCATGGCCGAGTCCAAGGAAGCCAACGGCGCGACGAACGGCGCCTCGGTGCTGAAGAACTCCGCCACCCACGTCGCCCAGACCCGCGCCGAGCTGACGCTCGAGATCATGGGCGCCCAGGGCCTGGGCTGGCAGGGCGACGACTTCAGCCGCGAGGAGATCGAGACCGTGCGCGGCTGGCTGTCGGGCAAGGCGATGTCGATCTACGGCGGCTCGGCCGAGATCCAGAACAACATCATCTCCAAGCGCATCCTGGGCCTGCCGGACAACACCCAGTCGACCTGAAAGAGCGGCCACAGACCCAAAAGCAAGAAAGGCCGCCCTTGCGGACGGCCTCTGCCGCTTCCTTTTTGACCGCGCAGGACCGAAATCCTGGGAAGCGCCGCGGGGCCCCTTGCCCCGGCGACCGGTTACCGACCGCCGTTGCACAATTTGTGCGCGCGGCTCTCGAGGCTGGCAAGCGGCAGGACGACGCAGCCGTACTGTTCCGCCCGGGCTGTAGCGGCGGCGCAACGCCGCGAAATGGCCCCATTGGGAACGAGCCCCGGCCACATCGCGCCGCTTTTCTCAAGCCGTCGGTCGACCGGCCTCCGGTCCGGACCTTGAACAGCCCCCCAGCCCGCCGAATTGGGCGCCGGTCGGCCGACACTTCCAGCCCCTTGAAGCGCCCCTGCCTGTCGCGCGCCCTATCGCGCCGGAGGCCGAGTCCGGCTAGAAGCCCGCCATGAGCGCCCTGCCCTCCAAGACCATGGCCGAAACCGCCGCCGAGTTCGGCCTCAGCGCCGCCGAATACGGCGTCATCGTGCAGCGCCTGAACCGCGAGCCGAACCACGTGGAGCTCGGCGTCTTCTCGGTCATGTGGTCCGAGCACTGCTCCTACAAATCCAGCAAGAACCAGCTGCGGAAATTCCCCGTCACCGGCCCCAAGGTGATCTGCGGCCCGGGCGAGAACGCCGGCGTCATCGACATCGGCGACGGCCCCGACGGGACGAAACTGGCCTGCATCTTCAAGATGGAGAGCCACAACCACCCCTCCTATATCGAGCCCTACCAGGGCGCGGCCACCGGGGTCGGCGGCATCATGCGCGATGTCTTCACCATGGGCGCGCGGCCGGTCGCTCTGCTGAACGCCCTACGGTTCGGCGACCCGAGCCATCCCAAGACCAAGCGCCTGGTCGGCGGCGTGGTCAGCGGCATCGGCGGCTACGGCAACTGCGTGGGCGTGCCGACCGTCGCCGGCGAGACCAACTTCCACCGCGGCTACGACGGCAACATCCTGGTCAACGCCATGTGCGTGGGTCTGGCCGACGCCGACAAGATCTTCTATTCCGCCGCGCCCGCCGCCGGCCTGTCGGTGGTCTATTTCGGCTCCAAGACCGGCCGCGACGGCATCCACGGCGCGACCATGGCGTCGGCGGAGTTCGACGACGCCTCCGACGAAAAGCGCCCGACCGTCCAGGTCGGCGACCCCTTCGCCGAGAAGCTCTTGATCGAGGCCACCCTGGAGCTGATGGCCTCCGGGGCCGTCGCCGCGATCCAGGACATGGGCGCGGCCGGCCTTACCTCCTCCTCGGTCGAGATGGCCGGCAAGGGCGGCGTCGGCGTCGAGCTCGACCTCGACTGCGTGCCCCAGCGCGAAGAGGGCATGAGCGCCTACGAGATGATGCTGTCGGAGAGCCAGGAGCGGATGCTGGCGATCCTCAAGCCCGGCCGCGAGCACGACGGCGAGCGGATCTTCGCCAAGTGGGGCCTGGACGCCGCCACCATCGGCAAGACCACCGACACCGGCCGCCTGGTCCTCAAGCACAAGGGCGAGATCGTCTGTGACGTGCCGCTGGCCCCGCTGTTCGACGACGCACCGCTCTATGACCGCCCCTGGACGCAGCCCGTCCTGCAGCCGCGGCTGACGGGCTCCGATATCCCGCCGACGGCCAATGTGGATGCTCCCGGTGAATGGGAAGCTGCTGTGCTCAAGCTGATGTCCTGCCCCGACATGGCGTCGAAGCGCTGGCTCTGGGAGCAGTACGACCGCCACGTCATGGCCGATACGCTTGAAGACAGCGCCACCGGCGCCGACGCCGGCATCGTGCGCGTCCATGGCACCAAGAAGGCGCTCGCCGTCACCTCCGACGTCACGCCCCGCTACGTCCAGAACGACCCCTACGAGGGCGGCAAGCAGGCCGTGGCCGAGGCCTGGCGCAACCTGACCGCGGTCGGCGCCACGCCCATCGCCATTACCGACAACCTGAACTTCGGCAATCCAGAACGCCCTGAGATCATGGGCCAGATCGTCCGCGCCATCGACGGCATGGCCGAGGCCTGCCGCGCCCTCGACTTCCCCGTCGTGAGCGGCAACGTAAGCCTCTACAACGAGACCAACGGCGCCGCCATTCCACCGACCCCGACCGTGGGCGCCGTGGGCCTGATCGAGGACTATTCAAAGCGAGCTGACTTCTCGTCGATGAAAGCCGGCGACCTGCTAATCCTGATCGGCGACGGCGCGGCCGAACTCGGCGCCTCGATGTATCTCCGAGAGATTCTGGGCCGCGAAGACGGCGCGCCGCCGCCGGTCGACCTCGATGAGGAGCGGAAAAACGGCGACTTCGTCCGCTCTCTCATTCAGGACGGCCTCGTTCGCACCGTCCACGATATCTCAGACGGAGGTCTGATCGCCGCCGCCGCGGAAATGGCGCTCGCCTCGAATGTTGGGATGACGTTGGGCTACGCCTATTGGGGCGTCGCCGAACTGTTTGGCGAAGACCAGGCGCGTTACCTCATCGCCGTTCCCGCCGCCGAGGCTGATGGGATATTCGACCGAGCACTGGCAGCCGATATCGATGCGCATCCGGTCGCCGACGTCGGTGGCGACAACCTTATCGTCGTGCACGACAGCGGAGCGGATCGCTTCAGCATCAGTCTGCAGCGCCTGCGCACCGCCCACGAGGGCTGGATGCCGGGCTTCATGGGCGCCTGATGACGAGCCGCGCCGCCGACCCCAACCTCATCGGCCAGCCGGGTTCCCGCGCCCTGATCCCCACGCCCGCGGCCGTCCTCGACCTCGACGCCTTCGACCGCAACGTCGCCAAGATGGCGGCCCGGGCCAAGGCAGCGGGCCTGGCGCTCCGTCCCCATTCCAAGTCACACAAGTGCTCGGCGGTCGCCCATCGCCAGATCGAAGCCGGCGCGGTCGGCATCTGCTGCGCCAAGCTCGCCGAGGCCGAGGCCATGGCCGCCGCGGGCGTCAGCGCGATCCTGGTCACATCGCCCATCGCCGGCGCCGCCCAGGCCGCGCGCGCCGCGGCGCTCGCCCAACAGGTGGCCGACTTCCGCATCGTCATCGACCACCCCGACGGCGCCGCCGAGCTGGCCGCCGCTTCGCAAGGTCCGATCCAGGTGCTGATCGACGTCGACCCCGGCATGGGCCGCAGCGGCGTACACGACGCCGCCCAGGCGGTGGCGGTGTTCCGCGCCATCGCCGCCCAGCCGAACCTGACCCTGCTCGGCGTCCAATGCTACGGCGGCCACTGGCAGCACATCGAAGGCGCAAACGCCCGCGCCGCCGCCGTCGCCGACGGCATGGCCTATCTCTCGGGCGTCATCGCGGCCCTGCGCGAAGCCGGCGCGAAGATCGGCGTGGTCACCGGCGGCGGCACCGGTTCCTTCGCCGCCGACGCCGCCCAGGGCGTGCTGACCGAAGTGCAGCCCGGCTCCTACGCCTTCATGGACCGCGACTACCGCGACGCGCTGAAGGCCGATCCCGACGGCGCCTTCGAACAGGCGCTGGCCATCGCCGCCACCGTGATCAGCGCCAACCACCCACAGTGGGTGACCGTCGACGCGGGCCTCAAGGCCTTCGCCACCGACGGCCCCCTGCCCGTCGCGCTGACGCCCAAGTTCGCCGAGGCCGCCTACCGCTTCTTCGGCGACGAGCACGGCCGGCTGATGCGCCCGGACGGTGAGGCGGTCGCCCGCGGCGAGCGCGTGGACTTCGTCCCGCCGCACATCGACCCGACGCTGGACCGCTACGACGTCATCCATTTCGTGCGCGGCGATACGCTGGTCGAGATCGCCCCGGTCGAGGCCCGCGGCGCCTCGCAGTAGCGCCGTCCAACTGCGGAGCCACGCCCCATGAAGGCCTATCGGTTCGACAGCTTCGATAACCTGGACGCCCTGCGCCAGCGCGAGGAGGCCGATCCCCGACCCCAGCGCGGCGAGGTCCTGGTCCGTGTTCGCGCGGTCTCGCTGAACTTCCGCGATATCGCCATGGTGCTCGGCCGCTATCCCCGCGCCTGCCGTCCCGGCCTGATCCCGGCCAGCGACGCCGCCGGCGAGGTGATCGAGGTCGGTGAAGGCGTCACGGCCTTCAGGCCCGGCGACAGGGTCATGGGCGCCTTCCACCCGCGCTGGTTCGGCGGCGAGATGCCCTCGACCATTCTCGCCGACAGCTACGGCGCCGAGAACGACGGCTGGCTCGCCCAGCTGAAGGCCGTCAGCCAGGAGGCGATCGTCCGCCTGCCGGATGGCCTGTCCTACGAAGAGGGCTCGACCCTGCCCTGCGCGGGCCTCACCGCCTGGAACGCGCTCACCGGGGCCACGCCGATCCGCGCCGGCCATTCGGTGCTGATCCAGGGCTCCGGCGGCGTCTCGATCTTCGCCCTGCAACTCGCCCGCATGGTCGGCGCGACGGTGATCGCCACCACCTCCAGCGCTGGCAAGGTCGAGCGGCTGAAGGCCCTGGGCGCCGCCGCCGTGGTCAACTACGCCGACGACCCGGAGTGGGGCAAGGCCGTGCGCAAGCTCGCCGGCGGCCGCGGTGTGGACCGGGTTGTCGAGGTCGGCGGGCCAGGCACGATCGGCCAGTCGCTGCGCGCCGTGGCCCTGGGCGGCGAGATCGTCTCCGTCGGCTTCCTGAGCACCGACAACCCCGGCATCGACTTCTTTGCGCTGAAGGCCAGCGGCGCCTCGATCCGCAACGTCGCCGTCGGCGACCGCGCGGGCCTGATCGAGATGACCCGCGCCATCGCGATGACCGGCCTCAAGCCGGTGATCGACCGCGTCTTCGACTTCGACGCCGCCCGCGAGGCCTTCGCCTATCTCGAAACCGGCGCCCAGTTCGGCAAGATCGTGATCCGGGTCTGAGCGTCAGGCCCCGATCGTCGCTAGTCGTCGGCCGAATTGCGCGGCGCGCGCGGGACGCTGGAGGCCAGTTCGACGTGCAGGTGCGCGCCTTGCGGGCCGTGGGCGCGCTCGGCGAGCACACGGAAGGCGCCGCCGGCGTTCTGCTTCAGCTTGGCCGCGGCCTCGGCCGTCGACAGATGGGCGACCACCGCGTCATAGGCCTGCGGCGCCTCCGGCCCGCCCACCGAATGCTTCGAGGTGCGGCCCGGCGCGACCGTCCCCGCGCCCTGGCGCCGCAGCGCATCCTCCTGGGCCTTGGTGCGGTAGCCGCTGGTCTGGCGCCAGCGTCCGGGACCGAACACCCGGTCCATGGTCGCGGAGAAGTCACCGGCCGGCGCCTGTGACGCCGGCACGGGCTTGGGATGGAAGCGCGCATAGTCGGCGTCGGCCGAGACGACCTCGATCTGGGCGTGGGCTGCCGTCACTAGCCCGCCGAGCGCCAATGCGGCGGCAAGTCCTGTCGCACGAAACCTCATCGCGCCAGTTTAGCCGCGACAGGCTTTCCAGACCGTTCAACGGACTTGAGAAAGCCGCGCAGACGGCGCTTGGCGGCGCCGCCAAGCTTGTTAGGGTCGCATCCAGCCCGCTCGCAAAGGATGCCCCGTGCGCCCGATCCTCCTCGCCGCCGCCATCGCCGCCCTGCCGCTCACGGCGCTTTCCGCCGAACCGACCAAGGACACCAGCGCCTGGTGGGGCCACATCAAGGTTCTGGCCTCCAACGGCTACGAAGGCCGCCTGACCGGCAGCCCCGGCTACATGAAGGCCGCGCGCTATGTGGCGGCCAAGTTCAAGGCCGCGGGCCTGAAGCCCGGCGGCGACAAGGGGACCTACTTCCAGTCGGTCGGCTATCTCGAGGAGAACGTCGACGCCGCCCACTCGACCGTCGCCCTGGTCGATGCCGGGAAGGCCACGCCGCTGGCGGTCGGGCCGGACCTGATCCTGGGCTCCCGCGACGCCCAACCGGCGACCGTCGAGGCGCCGCTGGTGTTCATCGGCTACGGCCTGCACCTGCCCGAGGCCGGCTACGACGACTTCGCCGGCCAGGACCTGAAGGGCAAGATCGTGGTGATCCTGGGCGGCGGGCCCGACACGCTCTCGGCGGCGCTGAAGTCGCACGCCTCATCGACCGAGCTCCCCAAAGCCATCGAGGCGGCGGGCGCGGTGGGCGTGGTGCGCCTGCTGAACCCCAAGGCCATGGACATCCCCTGGCCGCGGATGATCGGCAACTCCAGTCAGCCCGGCATGCGGCTGGCGGCGCCCGACCTGCAAACCTACCACGGCCCGATGTTCGCCGCTCAGGTGAACCCGGAGAGCGCCCAGAAGCTGTTCGCCAAGTCCGGCCATACCTACGCCGAACTGCTGGCGCTGGCTGACGCCCATAAGCCCCTGCCCCGCTTCGCGCTCAACCAGTCGCTGAAGGCCAGCGTGGTCACGCAGACCCACGCCATCGCCTCGCCCAATGTCGTCGGCGTGCTGCCGGGCTCCGACCCCACGCTCAAGGCGCAGTACGTCGTGGTCTCCGCCCACCTCGATCACCTGGGCGTCGGCGAGCCGATCCAGGGCGACAAGGTCTATCACGGCGCCATGGACAACGCCGCCGGCGTCGCGGCGATGATCGAGACCGCCAAGGCGCTGCACGCCACCCACGCGCACCCCAAGCGCTCCATCGTCTTCGTGGCCATCGCCGGCGAGGAAAAGGGGCTGCTGGGCTCCAAGGCCTTCGCCGAGCATCCGACGGTGAAGAAGTCTTCCATCGTCGCGGACATCAACATGGACGAGTTTCTGCCGCTCTTCCCGCTGAAGCACCTGCTGATCCTGGGCGAGGGCGAAAGCACCCTGGGCGACGCCGCCCGCGAGGTGGCGGCGGCCCGCGGCTACGACACGCTTCCCGACCCCGCGCCCGACCGCAACATCTTCGTCCGCTCCGACCAGTACAGCTTCATCAAGACCGGGGTGCCGTCGGTGGCGCTGAAGGTCGAGGGCCTGCCGGGGTCGCCCGAGGCGCAGATGGACAAGGACTGGAACACCTACCGCTATCACGCGCCGCAGGACGACCTCAGCCAGCCGGTGGACCTGAAGTCGGCCGACGACTTCGACGCCTATCTGCTGGCGCTGCTCAACCACGTCGCCGACGCCAAGGCCCGGCCGGTCTGGCACAAGGACAGCTTCTTCGCCCGCTTCGCCACCAGCCCGACGGCGGTCGGAAGCTAGGCGGCGCGGGCCGCCTGCAAGGCGTGGGCGTTGATGATCGCCGGGATCAGGCCGGGGAAACGGCCCTCGATCTCGGCGCAGCGCGAGATGTTGCGCATCTCGACGCCTTGGCGCTCGGAGCGGATCAGGCCGGCCTCGCGCAGCACCTTGAAGTGATGCGACAGCGATGATTTGGGGACCGGCTTGTCGTTGACTTGCGCGAAGGCCGAACAGGTCTGGGCGCACGCGGCGCCGGCGATGTTGGTGAAGATCGCCACGCGCACGGGGTCGGACAGGGCATGCAGGATGCCCTCCAACTGAACGTCTTCGATCGCGGGGTGCGCCAGCGGTCTCATAATTTTCAAGTAGGAGGACTTGAAGCTAAGTTCAATAGTTCCATTTATCCGAACCATGGAACGGAGACGGCGCGGAGACCGCGCTGCCGGATCGCTCCCAGGCTCTTGAAGGAACCGAACCCATGAACCAGCTCACCGCCACCCGTCCCGTCGCCGTCAATGGCCTGAAGCTTGAAGGCAAGGTCGCCGTCGTCACCGGAGCCTCCAAGGGCATCGGCGCCGCCGTCGCCAAGGCGCTCGCCGCCCAGGGCGCGTCCGTGGTCGTCAACTACGCCTCCAGTCAGGCCGGCGCCGACGCGGTCGTCGAGGCCATCACCGCCGCGGGCGGCAAGGCGGTCGCGGCCCACGGCGACGTCTCCAAGGCGGCCGAGGCGCAAGGCATCATCGACGCCGCCGTCGCCGCCTACGGGCGCCTCGACATCCTGGTCAACAATTCGGGCGTCTATGAGTTCGGGGCGCTCGACGCGATCACCGAGGACCACTTCCACAGGATGTTCAATATCAACGTCCTGGGCCTGCTGCTCACCACCCAGGCGGCGGCCAAGCACCTGGGCGAAGGCGCCAGCGTGATCAACATCGGCTCGGCCGTCACCAGCCTCTTCCCGCCGGACTCAGCGGTCTACACCGGCACCAAGGGCGCGGTGGACGCGATCACCGGCGTACTGGCCGTGGAGCTCGGCCCGCGGAAGATCCGCGTCAACTCCGTGAACCCTGGCATCGTCGAGACCGAAGGCTCCCACGCTCAGGGCTTCATCGGGTCCGACTTCGAAAAAGCCATCGTCGCGCAGACTCCGCTGGGCCGCGCGGGTCAGCCGGACGACATCGCCGACGTGGTGGTCTTCCTCGCGTCCAACGACGCCAAGTGGCTGAGCGGCGAACATCTGTCGGCCAGCGGCGGCCTGCGCTGATCCCCCAGCCAGGGAACGCCCGGCTATCACAGCCTCCCCTGCCGCGCCCGCGGTGGGGGAGGTTCCTCTATGAAAGGGCCCGCTGCAGCAGATCGAGCGCCGCCGCCGTGAAGGCGGTCATGTTAGCGGCCCGGTCGCTCTCACCGGTCTCGATGGTCACGGCCATCTCCATCGGGCCGGAGATGGCGATGCAGGTGTGGCCGGCGGCGTCGCCGTAGCCGTTGCCGGTCGGGCCCGCCGCGCCGGTCTCCGACAGGCCCCAGGTCGCGCCGAACCGTTCGCGCGCCGTGCGCGCCAGCAGCAGCGCGTAGGGTTCGCTCGCCGAGCGCATCCCGGCCACCGCCTCGCGCGGCAGGTCCATCAGCACCATCCGCGCCTTGCCGGTGTAGACCACCGCGCCACCCAGGTAATATTTCGACGCCCCCGGCACGCCCAGCAGCGCCGCCGAGATCAACCCGCCGGACGAACTCTCGGCCACCGCCACGGTTTCGCCCCGCGCCTTCAGCCGCTCGCCCAGCGCATTGGCCAGCTCGTCCACATCGGCCACGGCCGTCTCCTTTTTCTTGGCGCTGGGCGGCTTCGGCGCCCATGATGGCGCCCATAAGAACACGCCATTTCCCGGGAGGATATTTCATGGACGCCCAATCGCAGTGGACGGGCCTGGACGCGGGGCGCCTGGAGCGCATCGGCGAGCATCTGGAGCGCAACTACATCGGTCCGCAGAAGATCGCCGGCTGCCAGGTGAACGTCGCCCGCCACGGCCACCTCGCCTATTCGAAATCCTTCGGCAGCATGGACCTGGCCCGCGGCAAACCCACCGCCGACGACACCATCTACCGCATCTATTCCATGACCAAGCCGATCACCTCGGTGGCGCTCATGACGCTGTACGAGAAGGGCTATTTCCAGCTCAACGATCCGGTCAGCCGCTATGTGCCGTCCTGGAAGAACCACCGCGTCTGGCTCAGCGGCGAAGGCGGCGGCATGCAGACCGAGGCTCCGGCGCGGCCGGTCAGCTTCCGCGACGTGCTCTCGCACCAGGCGGGCCTGACCTATGGCGGCGGCCTGCCGGGTGTCGGCATTCAGCATCCGATCGACAGGATCTACCGCGACCTGAAGATCCGCTCGGCGGGCGGCGCGGACTCCATGCAGGAATTCCTCGACAAGCTCAGCCACGTGCCGCTGCGCTATCAGCCGGGTCAGGCCTGGATGTATTCGCTGGCCACCGACGTCTGCGGCGCCCTGGTGGAGGTGATCTCCGGCGTCCCCTTCGCCCAATATCTGCAGGAGAACATCTTCGCGCCGCTGGGCATGAAGGACACTGCCTTCCAGGTCGCGCCGGACAAGGTCGACCGCTTCGCCGCCAACTATCAGCGCGGACCCGACAAGACGCTGAAGCTGATCGACGATCCGGCGACCAGCGACTTCACCAAGGAGCCGGGCTTCAAGTCCGGCGGCGGCGGCCTGACCGGCACGTCGGCCGACTACCTGCGCTTCTGCGAGATGCTGCGCCGGGGCGGCGAACTCGACGGCGCGCGCATCCTGGGCCCGCGCACGCTCGAGGTGATGCACATGAACCACCTGGCCGGCGGCAAGGACCTGACCCAGCTCGCCATCGGCGGTTTCTCGGAGACCGCCAACGAGGGCGTGGGCTTCGGCCTGGGTTTCGCAACGACCTTGGGCCAGGTGCAGACCGGGACGCTCGGCGTCGGCGACTACTATTGGGGCGGCGCGGCCTCGACGATCTTCTGGGTCGACCCCAAGGAGGACCTCTCGGTGGTCTTCATGACCCAGCTGATGCCGTCGGGCACCTTCAACTTCCGCGGCCAGCTGAAGAGCATCATCTACGCCTCGATCATCGACTGACGCCGGGCGCCGCCCTGCTGACATGAAGCTGTCAGCAGCGGTTTCGTATGTCCCGTCTCCAACCTGGGGATAGGACCATGAACGCCATCGTGATGATCAAGGACGGCCGCCGCGACTTCGACTTCCTGCACGGCGACTGGCGGGTCGCGCACCGTATGCTCAAGCGCCGCGGCGCCCACTGCGAGGACTGGCTGGAGTTCGAGGGGACCAGCTGCAACCGCCCGCTGATGGGCGGCCTCTGCAACGTCGAGGAGGCCGACCTGCCGGCGCGCCACAGCCAGGGCGTCGCCTTCCGCACCTTCGACATCGCAAGGCGCACCTGGTCGATCTACTGGGTCAGCAGCATCGACGGCATGATGGGCGAGCCGGTGCACGGCCGCTTCGAGAACGGCGAGGGCCGCTTCTACGGCGTCGACCTGGACGACGGGCGCTGCGTGCGCGTGGTATTCGTCTGGGACCAGATCACCGCGTCTTCGGCCCGCTGGACCCAGGCCTTTTCCTATGACGAGGGGCTGACCTGGGAGACGAACTGGATCATGCAGTTCACCCGCGCCTGACCATAAGGGCTTCGATGAACGCACAGCTCCTGTCGCTCGCCTCGCTGTTCGCGGTCTGCCTCGCGACCAGCATCGTGCCGGGCCCGAACAACTTCATGCTGATGCGGTTCGGCATGCGGCACGGGCGCGCGACGGCGCTGGCGTCCGGCTTCGGCGCGACGCTGGGCTGCATCGTCTGGTGCCTGCTGGCCGCGCTCGGCCTGGCGGCGCTGTTGGCCGCGGCGCCCTGGCTCTATAAGGCCTTGCGGATCGGCGGCGGCCTCTACCTCGTCTGGTTCGCCATCGCGCTCTGGCGGACCAAGCCGGACGCGGGCGACCCGACCGGCGAGCCAGCCCCGCTCGGCTGGCAGGCCGCCTTCTGGCAGGGCTTCGCCATCAACATGACCAATCCGAAGTCGATCCTGTTCTTCGCCAGCATCTTCTCGGCCTACGTCGGCCCGAACACGCCCGCCTGGGCCCATGTGGCGGCGGTCGCGATCTGCGTGGCCACCTGCCTGGGCTGGCAGATCGCCATGGCCTGGCTGTTCTCCACCAGGCGCGCCGCCGACGCCTACGCCCGCGCCCAGCGCCCCCTGGACCGCGCGTCCGGGGCGATCATGGGCGCCTTTGGCCTCAGCCTTCTCTGGGTCTTCGATTGAGCTTGGTCAGCGGGGGCGCTAAGCCAGCGCCATGCCCATCGCCCAGCCCCAACTCGAAGCCATCCTCCGCGAAGGCTTTCCCGACGCGCAGATCGTGATCGAGGACCTTGCCGGCGACGGCGACCACTACAAGGCCCGCATCGTCTCCACCGCCTTCGCCGGCCTGCCGCGCGTGCGCCAGCACCAGCTGGTCTATGCGGCGCTGAAAGGAAAGATGGGCGGCGAACTCCATGCGCTGGCCCTCGAGACCAGCGCTCCGGCTTGACCCGCCAATACTTGACCCGGGCGGGCCTCGTCCCTAGCTCTGGGCCTACAGATTTGCGCCGAAGGGCCATCCGATGACCGAGACCACCTCCGCCGACCCGATTCACGACTTCATCGCCAGCGCCGTGGCCGACCATGCCGTCGTGCTGTTCATGAAGGGCGTCCCGGAACAGCCGCAGTGCGGCTTCTCCGCCGTCTGCGTGCAGATCCTCGACCACCTGGGCGCCGACTTCGTGGGCGTCAACGTCCTGCAGAACGACGCGCTGCGCCAAGGCATCAAGGACTTCTCCGACTGGCCGACCATCCCGCAGCTCTATGTGAAGGGCGAGTTCGTCGGCGGCGCCGACATCGTGCGCGAGATGTACATGAACGGCGAGCTGGCGTCGCTGCTGCGCGACAAGGGCATCGAATTCAAGGAATAAGCGCCCGGCCGCAAATGCGGCCGGTTAGTAAGGCGAAGGGCGATGCACCGGTTGCGGCGGCATCGCCCTTTCCGTTTTGACGCGATCAAACATCGGGCTGTCACGCGGCGGTAAGACGCAGACGCTACCTTGCAACGGTTCGTTAACCACAACCGTCAAGGGAGCCTGCAATGTCACGTCGAGGAATCAGCGGCGTCGTGGCCACAGCCGCGATGCTCGCCACGCTTTCGACGCACGTTGCCCATGCCGAGAGCCTTTTGGGCCCCGGAACTGTCGATCGCGTGCTGATAATCAGCATCGACGGCATGCACGCCATCGACTTCGCGAATTGCAGCAAAGGCGTTTCGCCGATCGATGGCGGCACACCCTACTGCCCGCACCTGGCCAGTCTCGCCCAGCGCGGCGTTGCCTATCAGCAGGCGACCACCTCGCGCCCGTCCGACTCCTTCCCGGGGCTGACCGCGATCGTCACCGGCGGCTCTCCCCGTTCGACCGGGGCGTTCTATGACGTCAGCTACGACCGTTCGCTGTCGCCACCGGCCAAGACCACGCCCTACGGCATCGTCGGCGGTGCCGACCTCTGCCCGAAAGTCGTCGGCACCCAGATCGGCTTCGACGAAGAAATCGATGTCAACCTGACACGGATCGATGCCGGCGGCGGCATCGATCCCGGCTTCCTGCCGCGCGACCCGAGGAATCATTGCGCACCGGTCTATCCGCACAGCTTCATTCGGGTGAACACACTGTTCGAGGTGGTGAAGGCCGCCGGTGGCTACACCGCCTGGTCGGACAAGCATCAGTCCTATGAACTGGTGAAGGGCCGCAGCGGCCTGGGGGTGGATGATTTCTATGCCCCGGAAATCAATTCGATACCGGTTTCGCTGCCCCAGGTCACCCTGACGGCTTGCAACCCACTGCCGGATCAAACCGCCGTCGCCAGCAGCAATGCCTGGACCGACAGTTTCGCCAATATCCGCTGCTACGACAGTCTCAAGGTCCAGGCGATCTTGAGCGAGATCAACGGTCGCCGCCATGATGGCATCGGCTCTGCTCCGGTACCGACCGTGTTCGGCATGAATTTTCAAGCGGTCAGTGTCGGTCAGAAGCTGATTGAGAAGAGCGTCGGCATGACTGGCGGCTATACCGACCCCTATGGGGTGCCGACGACCCCGCTGCTCGACGAAATCAAATTTGTCGACCATTCGATTGGCCTGATGGTCGAAGCCCTCAGGGCGCGTAGCCTGCTCGACCACACGCTCATCATCATCAGCGCAAAACATGGCCAGTCGCCGACCGATCCGAAGCGCGTGCAGCGCATCCCGGCCGACAACGCCAGCCTGGCGCCGCCCTCGTCGATCCTCAGCCCGAAGGGCGTCGGTCCGGGCTTCCCAGTCGTTCAAGCGCTCGAGGATGACGTCTCGCTGATCTGGCTCAGCGAGAATAATCTGACCCAGACCGCCGGCAACGTCGCCCTGCTCGAGGCGCACGCGAACCAGATTGGAGCGGGTGGCGGTCAGATCTATGCCGGCCCGACGCTCAATCTCCTATTCAACGACCCGGCCATCGATCCGCGCACGCCGAACATCATCGTCACCCCGAATGTCGGCGTCATCTACACGGGCGGCACCAAGAAGTTGGCGGAGCATGGCGGCTTTGCCCATGACGACACCAATGTCATGCTGCTGGTCGCCCATCCGTCCCTGGCTGCGGCGACGATCAGCACGCCCGTCGCCACCACCCAGATCGCACCGACCGTGCTCGCCGCTCTTGGCCTCGACCCCAGTTCGCTTGATGCCGTCCGCAAAGAGGGCACGGCGATCCTGCCGGCACTTGGTCACTAGCACCGTTAGATCGGGGCAGTTCCCTTTGGTCGAGGCGATCCGCAGACCGCGGATCGCCTCATCCCGGCCCGGGGTGGTCGGATACCGCCTAATCGCCTGAAAGCGGAACGACCATCACCTTGTCGACGCGGTGGCCGTCCATGTCGACCACCTCGAAGCGCCAGCTGTCGACCGTGGTGTGGTCGGCGACGCGCGGCACGCGCTTCATCTGCGCCATCAGGAAGCCGCCCAGCGTGTGGAAATCGCCGCTGTCTTCCTCGGGCAGGTTCTTGATGCCGAGCGCGTCCTTGACGTCGTCGACCGGCGTCAGCCCATCAATCAGCCAGGTGCCGTCCTCGCGCCGGACGATGCCCTGCTCCCCCGGCTCGCCCAGCTCGGCGATGTCGCCGACCAGTGCCTGCAGGATGTCGTGCAGGGTCACCAGCCCGTCGAAATCGCCGTATTCGTCAACGATCAGGGCCAGCGGCTCGCCCGACTTCCGCAGCGTCTCCAGCAGCTTCAGGGCCGGGACCGTGTTCGGTACGTAGAGCGGCGGGCGGATCAGCGCGCGCAGGTCGATCGGCTGGCCTGAGAGTGCCGCCGCCAGCAGATCCTTGACCTGCAGAATGCCGACCACGTTCTCCGGCCCGCCCTCGACCACCGGGAAACGCGACAGGTCCGACGCCTTGACCTTGGCCAGATTGTCCTCGAGCCCATCTTCCAGGTCGAGCAGCTCGACCTGGGTACGCGGCGTCATGATCGCATCGACATGGCGGTCGCCAAGCCGCAGCGCCATCTGCACGATCGAGGATTCGGCCTCGTGGAACTCGCCGGCCGCCGCCCCCTCGCGCATCATCAGGTTGATCTCCTCGTCGGTCACCGGCGCCGAGGAACTCGTCGAGACCGGCAGCAGCTTCAGAACGAGGTCGGTCGCGCCGCTCAGGAACCATTCCGCCGGCGAGACGACGATGGTGACCACCGTCATGAAGCGCGCGAGGAACGTCGAGATCGCCTCGGGATGGGCGATGGCGATGCGCTTCGGCACCAGTTCGCCGACGACGATGGTCATGAACGAGATGGTGATCACGATCAGGCCGACGGCGAGCGCGTGGGCATAGTCGGCGAGCGCCGGAATCTGTTCGATCGTGGCCGCCAGCGGGATCGCGAAGCTGTCGCCGCCGATGGTCGAGACGCTGACGCCGATCAGCGTGATGCCGATGGAAACGGTCGAGAGAAACCGGCCTGACTTGTCCAAGAGGGCCAGCGCCGCGACCGCGCCACGGTTGCCGTTGTTGGCCGCCGCCTGCAGCCTGGTCTTGCGCGACCCGACGAGCGCCAGCTCCGCCATGGCGAAAACGCCATTCAGCAGAATGAGGAAGAGGAGGAGGATGATTTCGATCAGCATGTCCGGTCGGACGATCATAGCACGGGCTACCGTTCCGTTCGACCGAGCTCAAGCCGTTCGCCCATAAAAGAAAAGCCGCCCCGAAGGGCGGCTTTCCGAGATCGGTCGACCGGGCCGGAGCCGATTAGCGCGAGTAGAACTCGACCACCAGGTTCGGTTCCATCTGCACCGGGTACGGCACGTCGGCGAGCTTCGGCGCGCGGACGTACTTGCCCTTGAGCGCAGCAGCGTCGACTTCGTGGTAGGTCGCGAAATCACGCTCGCCCGAGGCAACCGCCTCGAGGACCAGCGCCATCTGCTTGGACTTGTTGCGCACCTCGACGGTGTCGCCGTCCTTGACCTGGTAGGAGGCGATGTTGACGCGCTTGCCGTTCACGGTCACATGGCCGTGGTTGACGAACTGACGGGCAGCGAACACGGTCGGGACGAACTTCATGCGGTACACGACCGCGTCCAGACGGCGCTCCAGCAGCTCGATCAGGTTCTCGCCCGTGTCGCCACGGCGACGGACGGCTTCGTCATACAGGCGGCGGAACTGGCGCTCGCCGATGTTGCCGTAATAGCCCTTGAGCTTCTGCTTGGCCATCAGCTGCGTGCCGTAGTCGGTCGGCTTCTTGCGGCGCTGACCATGCTGGCCCGGACCATATTCGCGGCGGTTGAGCGGGCTCTTGGCCCGGCCCCACAGATTCACGCCGAGGCGGCGATTGATCTTGTACTTGGATTCTTGACGCTTGCTCATGGCACTCTCTTTTGGCCTCCCGCTTCGGGATGGCCTTTTGTCCCGGTAGTCCCGCATCAGACCTGCCCTCAGGCCATGCGGGCGGGGCGTCCTCAGATTTCGAGAACCCCGCATTCCCGGGAATGGGAAGGCGCGGAATATACGGCCTCCCCGGCCGCTGTCAACCGATCGAGCCTGGATGCATGGCCGATGCGCGGCCGACGGGGCCGGAAATGCCGGCCGCGTCCTTTCAGAAGGTCGCCGGTTGGGGTAATCGAAGGCCATGCCGATCGACGGGCTAGTCACCAATCTCCGGGAACCTGCGCTGCGCGAGATCGTCCGCTTGTGGGACGAGGCGCGCGGTGGGCGGCGATTTCCGGCCTGGCGCGACATCGACCCGGTCAAGCTGGCCCCGCACCTGCCGATCCTGTGGGCCTGGCGCTGGGACGAGACGCGCGGAACCTTCATCGGGCGTCTCGCCGGCGAGGCGATCCTCGACGCCATGGGCCCGGGCTTCCGCGGCAGCCGGATCGAGGATTACTTCGCCGGTCGCAATGCCGAGACCTTCATGGCCCGCTATCGCCGCATTCTCGACGAGCCGGCGGCAATGGTGAACAGCGGTTTCGTGTTCTCGCTGATCGGCGGCTCCGGGATCGGCGAGCGCGTTGCCCTGCCGCTGGCCGATGACGGCGAACATCCCGACGGCGTGTTCGGCGCCACGATCTACCGTGTGACCGGCGAGCGCCTGGCCCGCTACCGGGTCACGGTCGCGAGCGGGCGGGAGACGGTCAGGTTCTTTCCGCTCTAAGCGCCGCCGCCTCGCTTCCTGCTCTGCACCAGCGCCGCGACGACGCCGTGCAGGGTCTTCACGTCCTGCTCGGTCAGGTTCGCGCGGGTCAGCAGGTTGCGCAGATTACGGATGGTATGGCCGCGCCGTTCCGGCGGGTGAAAGAAGCCGCCGGTCTCCAGCTCCGCCTCCAGATGCGCGAACAAATGCACCATGTCGCCATGGGTCGCCGGCGTCGAGATCGCCGGGACGATCTCGTCCGGCATCGGCTCCGCCGTGCGCTTGCGCCATTCCCAGCCGATCAGCAGCACCGCCTGGGCGAGATTGAGCGAGGTGAAGCCGGGATTGAGCGGAAAGGTCACGGCCGCGTCGGCGAGCGCCACCTGGTCGTTGGTCAGGCCCGAGCGCTCGCGCCCGAACAGCACGCCGCAGCGGCCGCCCTGCGCCATCTCGGCGATCATCCGGTCCGCCGCCTTGTCGGGCGACAGCACCGGCTTCACCATGTCCCTGAGCCGGGCGGTCGTGGCATAGACGTGATGGAGGTCGGCGATCGCCGCCTCGACCGTGTCGAACACGCGCGCACCGTCGATCACCACGTCGGCACCGGCCGCCGCCGCGCGCGCCGGCTCCGACGGCCAGCCGTCGCGCGGATCGACCAGCCGCAGATCGGTCAGGCCGCAATTGAGCATGGCCCGCGCCACGGCGCCGATATTCTCGCCGAGCTGCGGCTCGCACAGGATGACGGCAAGACCTTCGGCGGCCATCTCAGACCTCCGCGCGCCGCCAGATCGTGCCGTTCGGCCCGTCTTCGAGCGCGATGCCGGCGTCGGTCAGTTCCTTGCGCAACCGATCGGCCTCGGCGAAATTCCGCTCGGCCCGGGCCGCGATGCGCGCCGCGATCAGCCGTTCGACCTCGGCATCGTCGAGCCCGCCGGCACCGGCCGGCCGCCAGCGGAACCAGGCCTCCGGGTCCTGCTCCAGCAGGCCCAGCACCTCGCCGCTCGCCAGCAGCGCGCCCTTGGCGGCCGCCTTGGCCGGAAGGGTCTTGGCCTTGTTGAGCTCGGTCGCGAGCTCGTGCAGCACGGCCTGGGCCTGGGGCGTATTAAGGTCATCCGACAGCGACGCCATCACCGGCACTTCGTCCGGATAGGCGGGGTCGACATCGGTGACGGCACGCAGTGCGCCATAGAACCGGTCGAGGGCACCCTTGGCCTCGCGCACCCGCTCGTCATTCCATTCGAGCGGCTCGCGATACTGCGCCGACAGCATGGCATAGCGCAGCGCCTCGCCCGGGAACCGCTCCAAGAGCGCATGCACCGTCTCGATATTGCCAAGCGACTTCGACATCTTCTCGCCGCCAAGGTCGAGAAACGCGTTGTGCATCCAGACATTGACGAACGGCCGGCCGTCGTGGGCGCACAGGCTCTGCGCCCGCTCGTTCTCGTGATGCGGGAAGATCAGGTCGACGCCGCCGCCATGAATGTCGAACGTCTCGCCCAGGTGCTTTTCGGCCATCGCCGAGCATTCGATATGCCAGCCGGGACGGCCACGGCCCCAGGGGCTGTCCCAGCCCGGCTCGCCATCCTTGGCCGGCTTCCACAGCACGAAATCGGCCGGCGCCTGCTTATAGGGCGCCACTTCGACCCGGGCGCCGGCGATCATATCGTCGAGATTGCGGCCCGACAGCGCGCCATAGTCGGCCATCGAGGCGACGGCGAACAGCACATGGCCCTCGGCCGCATAGGCGTGGCCCTTCGCGATCAGGTCTTCGATCATCGCGATCATGTCGCCGATATGCTCGGTCGCGCGCGGGGTCAGGGTGGGAACCAGCGCGCCAACGGCGGCCATATCCTTGTCGTACTGAACCGCGGTCCGCTCGGTCACCTCGCGGATGGTCTCGCCGCTCGCCGCCGCCGCCGCGATGATCTTGTCGTCCACATCGGTGATGTTGCGGGCGTAGGTGACGTGCTCGGCACCATAGATCTCGCGCAGCACGCGGAACAGCAGGTCGAACACGATGACCGGCCGGGCATTGCCGATGTGGGCATAGGAATAGACCGTCGGTCCGCAGACATACATGCGGACGTTCGACGGGTCGATCGGCCGGAAGTCTTCCTTGCGGCGGGTGGCGGTATTGTAGAGAGCGAGCGGCACGGGCGCTTCTTTCTGAGCGAGACGGCAAATTCGAAGGGTTTATGCGGCCCGGCGGCCGCGACGTCCAGCGCTAGTCCGGACAGCCACACCTACAGAAAACGCCGTCCATCTCATGCCGCATGGCCTTCGAGCCTCCGCAAGGCACGTTCCCGCCCGATCAGGGGCAGGAGCCGGGCCAGTTCGGGTCCGTGATCGACGCCGGTGAGCGCCAGGCGCAGCGGCAGGAACAGCTCCCTGCCCTTGCGGCCCGTCGCCGCCTTCACGGCGCCGGTCCAGGTGCCCCAACTCGATCCGTCGAGCTTACCATCAGGCAGGTGCTGGGCGGCAAGCGCCAAGAATTCCGGATCAGCGACGACCGGCGTCACCGCCCCTTCAATCACATCCCACCACTGAAGCGCGTCGCCGAGGCGCAGCAGATTGCCGCGCACCGCGTCCCAGAATTCGGCAGTGGCGCCGGCCGGCAGGCGCGCGGCTACATCCTCGAACGGCAAAAGATGCATGAGCTTGGCGTTCAGATGCTCCAGCTCGACGACGTCGAGCTTCGGCTGGCTGCGGCCGAACTTGCCGATCTCGAATTCCTGGATAAGCTGAGCGATGCCAGTGTGGATCTCGATCGGATCGGACGTGCCGAGCTTGGCCAGCAGGCTCAGGATCGACATCGGCTCGATGCCGTCGTCGCGCAGGTTCTCGAGGCTGATCGAGCCGGTGCGCTTCGACAGCTTGCCGCCCGACGCGTCGGCGATCAGCGAGAAATGGCCGAAGGTCGGCGGTGCGGCGCCCAACGCCTCGAACAACTGCGACTGGACCGCCGTATTGGCGACGTGATCCTCGCCACGGATGATGTGGGTGACGGCGAATTCGACATCATCGACCACCGAGGACAGCGTGTAGAGCGGCTGGCTGTCGGCCTTGATCAGTACCGGATCGCTCATGCTCTCGGCATGGATCTCGACCGGTCCACGCACCATGTCGTCCCAAGCGACCGTGCCGCGCTCGAGCTTGAAGCGCCAGGTCGGCCTCTCGCCCGCCGCCATGCGGTCCTGGATCTCGCGAGGCGTCAGCTTGAGCGCCGCCCGGTCGTAGATCGGCGGCCGGCCGCGGGAGAGCGCCAGCTTGCGCTTCAGCTCCAGCTCCTCCGGCGTCTCGAAGCACGGGTAGAGCCGGCCCGCCGCACGCAGCCGGTCGGCAGCCTCGGCGTAGCGGTCGAACCGGTCGGATTGGCGCGCGAACAGGTCCCAGTCGAGCCCGAGCCAGGCGAGGTCGGTCTCGATCGCCGCGGCATGAGCCGCCGTCGACCGTTCCAGATCGGTATCGTCGATGCGCAGCATCAGCCGGCCGCCCGATTTGCGGGCGAAGAGCCAGTTGACGATGGCGGTTCGGACATTGCCGAGATGCAGCCGGCCGGTCGGGCTCGGTGCGAAACGCAGAATGGGGGTCACTCAGCCGCCCTGAAATGAATTGGTGATCGGATAGCGCCGATCCCGCCCGAACGCGCGGCGCGTCGTCTTGACACCCGGAGGTGCCTGACGACGCTTGTACTCCGCCCGGTCGAGCATACGCCAGACCCGCATCACCGTCTCGGGCGCATGGCCGCGTGCCACGATCGCATCGACAGGCATCTCCCGCTCGATCAGAGCCGCGAGGATATCGTCGAGCACGTCGTAGGGCGGCAGGGTGTCCTGGTCCTTCTGGTCGGGCTTGAGCTCGGCCGTCGGCGGCTTGGTGATGATGCGCGCCGGCATGACCGGACCGTCGGGCCCGAGCGCGCCCGCGGGCTTATGGTCGTTGCGCCAGCGGGCCAGCGCGAACACGCTCGTCTTGTAGATGTCCTTCAGCACGGCATAGCCGCCGCACATGTCGCCGTAGAGCGTCGCATAACCGACCGACATCTCCGACTTGTTGCCGGTCGACAGCACCATCCAGCCGAACTTGTTCGACAGCGCCATCAGCGTCACGCCGCGGGCACGCGCCTGCAGGTTTTCCTCGGTGATGTCGCCGTTGCGCCCGACGAAGGCCGGCACCAGCATCGTGCCGAACGCGTCCACCGCCGGGGCGATGTCGATGGTCGTGAGCTCGGCGCCCAGCAGTTCCGCCGCTGCCGCCGCGTCTTCGCGGCTTTCCGCGGATGTATAGCGATAGGGCATCATCACGCAGCGGACCCGGTCGGCCCCGAGCGCGTCGACCGCAACCGCCGCCGACAGGGCCGAATCGATGCCGCCCGACATGCCGAGCGCCACGCCCGGAAAGCCGTTCTTGCTCACATAGTCGCGCAGGCCCAGCACCATCGCCTGATAGGTGGCAGCCAGGCCCTCCTCGGGCCGGGACATCAGGCCGGGTTCGATCACCCAGCGTTCGTCGTCGTCGAAGCGCCACTCCGTCGGCACCAAAGCCTCCTGCCAGGATGGCGCCTGCAGCCTCAGACGGCATTGCCTGTCGAGCGCGAACGACCCGCCGTCGAATACCAATTCGTCCTGGCCGCCGACCTGGTTCACATAGAGCAGCGCCAGGCCGCTTTCCTGGACGCGCTGGACCGCCAGCTGCACGCGCTCATCCTGCTTGTCCGCCTCGAACGGCGAGCCGTTCAGCACGATCAGCATCTGCGCGCCGGATTCCTCCAGTGTCTCGGTGACGTCGGGCGTCCACATGTCCTCGCAGATCATGACGCCGAGCCGGACGCCGCGGAACGCGATCGGCCCGGGCGGCGGGCCCGCGGCGAACACGCGCTTCTCGTCGAACACGCCATAGTTCGGCAACTCGTGTTTGAAGCGCATGACCCGGAGTTCGCCGCGATCCAGCAGCAGGGCCGCGTTATGGACCCTGCCCTCGTGGCGCCAGGGCGCGCCCAGCAGCAGGGCCGTGCCGGAGGCAGTCGCCGGCTTCAGCGCCTCGACCGCCTGCTCGACCGCATCGAGGAAATCCTGCCGCAGCACCAGGTCCTCGGCCGGATATCCCGCCAGGAACAGCTCCGGCGTCACCAGCAGATCCGCCCCCTGCTCCCGCGCCGTCGCCAGCGCGGCCCTCAGCTTCGCCGCGTTGCCGGCGATGTCGCCGACCGTTGGATTGAGCTGGGCCAGCGAAATCTTCAGACGATCGGTACTCGGCACGGGATGAGGCCTTTCAAGGATGCGGCGCGGGATCCTGCCGTCGCACGCCCGGACCCTAGGAACCGGGCCGATCCCTGTCAACGCGGCGGCCCGCACGAGCCACGTGGCGCTCGCATGGATGTCATCCCATCGCGCGTAGCGCGCGAGGGGAGACCACACTAGGATAGGGCGCTAAGATCCCGGCCCCGCGCCATGGAGTTTGCCGCCGTGCAGGTCAATCACCGCATCACCCTCGCCGCACGCCCGGTCAATCGGCCGGTGCAGCCGAGTGATTTCCGCCACGAAGAAGCGCCGGTCCCGGTGCCGTCCACCGGCGAGGTTCTCCTGCGCACGCTCTACCTGTCGCTCGATCCCTACATGCGCGGGCGCATGAGCGAGGCGAAGTCCTATGCCCAGCCCGTGCAGATCGGCGAGGTCATGATCGGCGAGGCCGTGGCCGAGGTCGTGACCTCCAACGATCCCTCGCTCCAGCCGGGCGACACGGTCCTGGCGCGCACCGGCTGGCAGGAATACGCCGTCATGCCGGCGAAGGGGCTGATCAAGGTCGACGGCACCAAGGCACCGCTGTCCCATTATCTGGGCGTGCTCGGCATGCCGGGCATGACCGGCTATTTCGCGCTGCTCGACATCGGCAAGCCCAAGCCCGGCCAGACCGTGCTGGTCAGCGCCGCCGCCGGCGCCGTCGGCCAGGTCGTCGGCCAGATCGCCAAGCTCAAGGGCTGCCAGGTTATCGGCATCGCCGGCGGGCCCGAGAAATGCGCCTATGTCACGGACGAGCTTGGGTTCGACGCGGCGATCGACTACCGCGGCAAGGACACCGCCGCCCTCGTCGCCGAACTGGCGCGGCTCGCCCCCGGCGGCATCGACGTATTCTTCGACAATGTCGGCGGCATCATCCATGACGCGGCGATGTCGAGCCTGGCGCTCAATGCCCGGATCATCATCTGCGGCGCGGTCGCGATCTACGACAAGCTCGAGTCCCAGGACACGGGCGCGCGCTGGATGCGTCAGATCCTGGCGAAGCGTGCCCGGATGGAAGGATTCCTGGTATTCGACTATGATCATCGCCGTGCGGAATTCCTGGCCGACATGACCGCCTGGCTGCGCGGTGGGCTGATCCGCTATCGCGAGGACGTGGCTGAGGGCCTCGCGAAGACGCCGGAAGCCTTCATCGGGCTCCTGGCCGGCAAGAACCTCGGCAAGCAATTGATCCATGTGGCGAGCCCGTCCGTCCGATGAGAGCATTCGGTCCCGTCGTCGCTGCCGCCCTCGCGGCGCTCTTCGTCCTTCCGGCGGCCATCCCCTCCGCCCGAGCGGCCGACGTCCCGAATGCGCCGCCGGCGCTGACGGTCTATTCCGACCGGCACCAGACCGAAGACGCCCAGCTGTTCGCCCAGTTCACCAAGGCCACCGGCATCCCGGTCGACCTGGTCGACGAGGATTTCGATCCGCTGCTCGAGCGGCTGACCAAGGAGGGACAGCACACCGGCGCCGATCTCGTCCTGTCGGTCGGCGCCGCCACGCTCTGGCGCTGCGCCCAGGCCGGGCTGCTGCAGCCGATCACGTCGGAGACGATCCTGCAGGCCGTACCGGCCAATCTGCGCGACAAGACCAACCAATGGATCGGTCTCGTCTATTGGGCCCGCGTGATCGCCTATGAGAAGGACCGCTTCAAGCCCGAAGATGTCGCCAATTACGAGGATCTGGCCGATCCGAAATTCCAGGGCCAGATCCTGGTTCGATCGGCCTCCAGCCTCTACAATCAGGCCTTGGTCGCCTCGATGATCGCGAGCCTCGGCACGGCTCCGACCGAGACCTGGGCGCGCGGCCTGGTCGCCAATCTGGCCCGGCCGCCGCAGGGCGGCGACACCAACCAACTGCAGGCCATGGCGGAGGGCGAAGGCAGCGTGTCGATCATCAACACGCGCTATTGGGCGCGCTTCGCCGCGTCCGACAAGGTGACGGAGCAGGAGGTCGTCGCCAATGTCGGCCTGGCGTTCCCGAACCAGGCGAACCGCGGGACCGAGGTCGACATCGCCGGCGCCGGCATCTCGCGCTGGTCGGCCCATCCGCGCGCGGCCGCCATGCTGCTGGAATTCCTGCTGAAGCCCGAGGTTCAGAAGCAGTTCGCGGCCGCCAATTTCGAATATCCCGTGGTCGCGGGCGTCGAGCCGGCGCCGGTGCTGGCTGGCCTCGGCCCCTTCAAGATCGACAGTCTGGCGGTCGGCAAGCTTGGCAAGTTCGCGCCGGAGGCCGACGAGGCGATGGCGCGGGCCGGCTGGGAGTAGCGCACCGGCCGGCGGCAGGCCCGGGCACAAGCATCTTCTCGATAACGGGAGAAGCGACATGAGCCAGTCGGACGACGACGCACCGCTATGCCAGGGGCCGGACCCGAAGCCGCGGCCGCCCAGCTTTGCCCTGCCGCCCGGCGCCACCGACTGCCATGCCCATGTGATCGGCCCGTTCCAGCTGTTCGCGCTGCAGGAGGACCGGAGCTACACGCCGCCCGAAGCGCCGCTCGTAGCCTATCGCACCCTGCTCGACACGCTGGGGCTGGAGCGCGGCGTGGTCGTGCAGCCGAGCGTGTTCGGCACCGACAATGCCTGCACGCTCGATGCGCTCGCCAAGCATCGCAACCGCCTGCGCGGCATTGCGGTGATCGACCACACCATCACCGACGGCAGGCTCGAGCGGATGGCCGGCAACGGCATCCGCGGCATCCGCTTCAACTTGTTATTCCGCGGCGGCGTGGCGCTCGACCTCTTGGAGACCCTGGCCAAACGGATCGAGCGGTTCGGCTGGCATATCCAGTTGCTGATCGACTGCCGCACCCTGCCGATCCTGGCGCCGAAGCTCGCCCGCCTGCCGGTCGACATCGTCATCGACCATATGGGCCACATGCCCACATCCGCCGGGGTCGACCATCCGGGCTTCAAGCATCTGCTGAAGCTGGTCCACGAGGGCCGGACCTGGGTCAAGCTCAGCGGCGCCAACCGCATCTCGACCGCAGGTGCCCCCTATCACGACACCATTCCCTTCGCCCAGGCCCTGATCGACGCCGACCCGACGCGCCTCGTCTGGGGGTCCGACTGGCCGCATGTCGCGATCGACGGCTACATGGCGAACGACGGCGAGTTCCTGGATCTGCTGAAGCTCTGGGTTCCGGACGAGCGTCAGCGGCATCTGGTACTGGTCGAAAACCCGGCCCGTCTCTACGGCTTCGGCGATTGAAGTCGGCGCTCTTGGTAACGGACTGTTGCCGGATCCGGGTCTTGCAAACTCCGGACGCAAAAATTTGATCGGTGCGATGCGGCCGCTCCCTATAATTGCGCCATGAACCGAACGCCGCACATCATGGTCGTGGACGACGACGAACAGATCTGTTCGCTCCTGTCCAAGTTTCTCGCCCGCTACGACTACCGCGTCACGACCGCGCGCGACGGCAAGCAGATGTTCCGGGCGCTCGAAGTCAGCTCCATAGACCTCATCATCCTCGACCTGATGCTGCCGGGCGAAGACGGCTTCGACCTGTGCCGGAAGATCCGCAGCAGTTCGGCCGTCCCGATCATCATGCTGACCGCGATGCGCGAGGACACCGATCGCATCATCGGGCTGGAACTGGGCGCCGACGACTACCTGGGCAAGCCGTTCAACACGCGCGAGCTTCTGGCCCGCGTCAAGGCCGTGCTCCGGCGCAGCACCATGCGCCCGCGCCCGGCCGAGGAGAGCGCGTCGGGCATGCTGGAGTTCGACGGCTGGAAGATCGATCTCGCCAAGCGCGAGCTGCGCAACCCGGAAGGCGCCCTCGTCCAGTTGACCGGCGGCGAGTTCGACCTGCTGTCGGCCTTCGCCGACCATGCCGGGCGCGTGCTGACGCGCGACCAGCTGCTCGACATCGCCCGCGGACGCGCCACGGAGGTCTTCGACCGGTCGATCGACGTCCAGGTCAGCCGGCTTCGGCGCAAGATCGAGGCGGACCCGAAGGAGCCGGCGCTGATCAAGACGGTGCGCAGCGGCGGCTATATCTTCTCCGCAACCGTGACCCGGCTCTGACATGCGGACGCCGCGCCTGCTCCGCGACACGCTGGCGCTCCGGCTGGCCCTGACCACGCTCGCGACCATCCTGGTCATAGTGCTGATCGGCACCGCCTTTACCCTGCTGAACAGCAATCTCGCCCGGCCGCCGCTCGAACATACCGGCCTCTTGAACGAGGTCAGCGTCGGGTTGCGCATGCTCGACGCGGCCCCGCCCGAGCGGCGCCCGGAACTCGCCGATGCGGCCGGCAACGGCGATCATTTCGTCACCTGGTTTCCCTTCCTGCCCGAGCCCCAGGCGGGAACGCCGATCCCGCCGGGCGCCGAGCCGTCGATCGACGAGTTGCGCAACATGGTGGGCGATCCGAAACGCGACGTCCGGGTCTTCCACACGCGCGCGCTGTCGCCGAACTCGCCGCTGCTGTACCACGACGGTCACCACCTGCCGGACCCGCGCATTGCTGCCATTCAGCTGCACGACGGCAGTTGGGCCGTGTTCACCGTCGGCGAACGGAACTGGGGCCTGACGCGGCCCGAGCGGCGCGTCATCTTCATTGCCATCGCCATTCTGTCGATCATCCTGGTGTCGTTCGCCTCGACCCGCCTGCTCGCCCGCCCGATCGAGCGTTTTACCGGTGCCGCCGAACGGTTCGGGCGCGATCCCAAGGCGGCGCCGATCGCCGAGACCGGGCCGGCCGAGCTGCGCCGCGCCGCCCGCGCCTTCAACGGCATGCAGGCGAGCGTGCAGCGCTTTATCGAGGATCGCACCCAGATGGTCGCCGCGATCTCCCATGATCTGCGCACGCCCATCACCCGGCTCCGGCTGCGTGCCGAGTTCGTCGAGGACGAGGAGCAGCGCGACCGGATGCTGGGCGATCTCGACCAGATGGCCGAGATGATCGAGGCGACGCTCGCCTTCGCCCGCGACGATGCGGCGAGCGAGCCACCGACCTCGCTCGATCTGCCGAGCCTGCTGGAGAGCATGGTCGACGAGGCGGCCGACGCCGGCCATGAGGCAAGCTACGCCGGCCCCGCCCACCGCATCTTCCAGGGCCGCCCGGTGGCCCTGCGCCGCGCCTTCGGCAATCTGGTCGACAACGCGATCAAATATGGCGAGACGGTCGAGATAGCGCTCGCCGACACGGGCGACGGCTGCAAGGTCACAATCGCCGATCGGGGGCCGGGCATCGCCGCGACCGATCGCGAACGGGTATTCGCCCCGTTCGTCCGCCTGGAAGGCTCGCGCAATCGAGATACCGGCGGGACCGGCCTCGGCCTGTCGATCGCCCGCTCGATCATTCGCGGCCACGGCGGCGAGATCCGCCTGGAAAACCGCCCGGAAGGCGGCTTGCGCGTGATGGTCGACCTGCCGGGCTGAAGACGGTCAATAGGCCGTGGGCGCGGTGAAGGCGTAGAGCTTGTTGTTGCCCGAGCCGAAGCGGCGGTAGCCGGAGCCCCAATAGACCATGCCCATGGCGATCGACGGCCCACAGATCACCGACCCGCCGCTGGCGAATTGCCAGAGAATGCCGCCGCCGGCCGCGTCGATCGCCACCATGTCGCCCGACATGGAGCCGGCATAGACGACGCCGTTCGCGACACTGAGCGCACCCAGCGCGCCGGCATTCAGGGTCGGGTTGAGCGGGTTTTTGCCGGTCGCCGGGATCTGCCAGAGGATCCGGCCGGTCGCGGCATCGAGCGCCGCCCAGGATCCGGCACGCCATTGCACCGTGCCCGCGGGCGCCAAGTCGTAGGGCACGGCGCCGCTGTCGTTGATCGCCACATAGACCCGCGCGCCATCGGCCGCCGTGCCCCACATGATGCCGCCCGCGCCGCCGCCGGGGCCGACCTGGGTCGCCCAGACTGTCGTGCCGGTATCGGGATCGAGCGCCCAGTAGGCCCCGCTCTTCTGCCCGGCACCCACGAGGTCGACCAGTTGCCCCCCGACCGTGGTGGTGAAGAGATTGGCGCCGGCGCCAAAGTCGAAGTCGGGCCCCCGCGGATTCGGACAGGGAATGCCCTTGGCCGGGCTCGCGATGCAGGAGTTGACGTAGGTGTCGGCGCCGATCATCCGCCGCCCCCATTTCACCTGACCGGTGTAGAGGTCGAGCGCCACGATCGCGTCGATGTAGTCGTCCGGCGCCAGGCAAGCGCTCTGCTGCTCGGGTGTCTTGGCGGCCTGCAGACATGTCGTGACCGGCGCCGGCACCGTATAGTTGTTGCCGGTCGTGGCGTAGAGCGATCCGCGCTTGACGTCGATGGCGAAGCTGCTGCTCCACACGGCGCCGCCGGTGTAGCCCGCCGGCACGGTCCGGAAGCTCCAGACCACGCGACCGGTGTCGACGTCGAGCGCCGCGATCGTGCCGCGGAACGAGGGGACGTAGCCCGCCCGTTGCTGTGCCAGCCCCTCCTCGACCGAGGAGACGCCGACATAGACGAGGTTGCCGAGCACGGTCGGCGACGCGGTAATGAGCGCTGCCGGCAGCGCGTCGACCACCGTTCGCCAGACGAACTGGCCGGTCGCCTTGTCGATCGCCAGGATCGTCCCCGACGCCTCGTCCCCGACGATGATCGTGCGCTGGGTGATGGCCGGGCTGCTGCGGCTCAGCGAGTTCGGATTGCCGGTATAGTCCGAGAGCTTTCGGCTCCAGACCGGTGTCCCGGTCGCGGAGTCGAGCCGGTACAGCCCGCCGCCCCAATCCGGTACATAGAGCGCGCTGCCTTCCACTGTCGGGGTCGCCGACACGTCGCCGGCCGTGGTGAACATCCATTTCGGCGCAAGGTTTGCCGCGTTACGCGGGCCGATCTGCCAGGCGAGCGAAGACCCGTGGGAGTCGGCCTGATTGCCGCCGGCGACCCGCCATTCGCCGTCTCCGGCGAGCCAGGCCTGCGCGCGCGCCGCCCCGGGCAGCGCGGCGGCGATCATGGCCAGGAGCGCGACAATCTTACGACACGTAGCCATCGCAAGCTCCATCCAAGGGTGTGGAGCAACACTACCTCAGGTTTACCGACCCAGCCTAGGACATAAAGGGGACGAGGCGGCCGGCAGGAACAAAATCCTCCCGGCCGGGTTTCGGTCGCTTAACGACGCGGTTGCGGTTGGCGATGTTGCAGTGCACTCTAATCGGAGCGCCACGGCAGATGGTCGCGCGGGGAGAGATACCAAGACGGCGTTTCGGTACCCCTTTCCGCTTGAGGTACACCGTGCATTTCGTCCTGATGATTCTCGTTTGCGCAGCCTCCGTCGATCACGATGCCTGCGACGCCGACACCGCAATCGATCTGGTGCAGAAGCCCGCGACCTCGGAACTCGACTGCAACGGCATCGGCGGCCAGGCGCAGTTCGCCACCTCGGCCTTCGCCGGGCGGGACGATACCTACATCAAGACCGTCTGCCGGCGCGTGAAGGACGGCGCCAGGGCGTCTGCCGGCTGAACCGGTTCAGCCGCCGCTGGCCTCGTCGGCCTCGGACCGCTTCTTCAATAGGAACTCGCGCCCGAGCTTGACCAGCGGCACGCCGTCATAGGCGACGATATCGGCCGTGGCATAGGTCTCGGACCATTGGTCCGGCAGATAGGAGCCGGTGCCGACCACGTCGAGCGGCGCATTGGCCGCCGCCATCATGCGGCATTTGGCCGGCGAGAAGCCCGAGGAGCCGACGATCTTCACCTTCCTGAAGCCGGCCTTGTCGAGCGCCTTCCTGACCGCCCAGATTGCCGCGGCCGAGACGCCGGTGCCGACCAGATAGCGCAGTTCCGCCTCGGTTCGGTAGCCGCGGATCGATTTCGGGGCATGGCGCTCCAGCACCGCGTAGGACTGGGCGAGATCGAGCCCCTCGACATAGCGGCCGCCGTGGGTATCGAGCCGGACCGACAAGCGACCGGCGGCGGCAAGCTCGGGGAAGCGCCGGGCCACCGCCAGGGAATCACTTATTTCGTTGCCGAAATAATCGACCAGGATCGTGATTGGCTCGTTCGGGAAGGTCTCGTGGTACATCTCGGCCGCGCGCACGGTCGAGCCGGCGTAGCCGATGAGCGCATGCGGCATGGTGCCGAGGCCGCGCTCCTGGCCGAAATAATGCGCGGTTTCGGTCGTGGCGTTGCCGATGAAGCCGACCGCGCCGACCTCGTCCCTGGCGGCGGCGGAGCCGACCGAGGCGGCATAGGCCATCATCTCGGCCATCTCGGCACCGGCGCAATGACGTGCATCCATGGCCAGGAACGCGACCTTGGGCAGTTCCTGGCACATGACATAGGCATTGTAGGCCGCGACGCACGGCGGGCCGAGGCGCTGCAGATAGAGCGTCTCCAGATCGACCAGGTGCTTCAGCGATCCGGTGATGTAGAGCATCGGATCGCCGGCGCCGACCCACTCGCCTTCCTGGTGGACGAGCTCGATCTGGAAGCGGACGCCGCGCTCGCGCGCTGCCTTCTCCAGGAATTCAATCACTAGGCGGGGCGTGGAAATGACCGGGCGCCGCATGAACACGGCATAGGTTACTTCCTTGTCGCCGAACCGCTCGACCACCTGCTTGGTGCGCAGGAAATAATGGTCGGTCAGGTCGGGGACCGCATCGATCTCGGGCAGATGGACAACCCCTTGCGCTGCCACGCGGGCGGAATCCGGCATGTCAGGACGCCGCCGCCAGGGCCGAGCCGGACAGGCGGCCGGTTGCGTGTCGGCGGGACTTCAGTTCTTCGGCCATCAGGAATGCAAGCTCCAGCGACTGGCTGGCATTGAGCCTCGGGTCGCAATGGGTGTGGTAGCGGTCGCCGAGCGAGCTGTCGCTGATCGCCTGCGCACCGCCGATACATTCGGTCACTTCCTGACCGGTCATTTCGAAATGTACGCCGCCGGCATGAGTTCCTTCGGCCTCATGCACATCGAAGAAGCCGCGCACCTCCTTGATGATCCGGTCGAAGGAGCGGGTCTTGTAGCCGGTCGAGGACGTGTGGGTATTGCCGTGCATCGGATCGCACACCCAAACGACCTTGCGCCCTTCGCGCTTGATCGCGCGCACCAGCGGCGGCAGCAGCTCCGTCACCTTTTCCGAGCTCATGCGCGTGATCAGCGACAAGCGGCCCGGCTCGTTCGCCGGGTTGAGGATGTCGATCAGGCGCAGGAGATCGTCCGGGTTGGTCGAGGGGCCGGCCTTGAGGCCGATCGGGTTGTTGATGCCGCGCGCGAACTCGACATGGGCACCGTCGAGCTGGCGGGTCCGGTCGCCGATCCAGACCAGGTGGGCCGAGCAGTCGTACCAGTCGCCGGTCGTCGAATCGACGCGGGTCAGCGCCTCCTCGTAGGGCAGCAGCAGCGCCTCGTGCGAGGTGAAGAATTCGGTCTCGCGGATCTGCGGGCTGGTCGCCGAGGTGAAGCCGCAGGCCGCCATGAAATCGAGCGTCTCGGTCAGGCGGTCGGCGAGCGCCTGATAGCGCTCGCCCTGCGGGCTCTTGGCCACGAAGCCCTGGTTCCAGAGATGGACTTGATGCAGGTCGGCGTAACCGCCGCTGGCGAAGGCGCGCAGCAGGTTGAGCGTCGCCGCGGACTGGCTGTAGGCCTGGACCATGCGCTGCGGATCGGGGACGCGGGCCGCGGCGGTGAAGTCCATGCCGTTGATGATGTCGCCGCGATAGGACGGCAGGCTCACCCCGTCGATCGTCTCGTTCGGGGCAGAGCGCGGCTTGGCGAACTGGCCGGCGAGCCGGCCGAGCTTCACCACCGGCACCGCCGCGCCGAAGGTCAGCACGACCGCCATCTGCAGCATCACGCGGAACGTGTCGCGGATGTTGTTGGCGTGGAATTCGGCGAAGCTTTCGGCGCAATCACCGCCCTGCAGCAGGAACGCCCTGCCCTCGGCCGCGTCGGCCAAGGCGGTCTTGAGGCGGCGCGCCTCGCCGGCGAAGACCAGCGGCGGAAAATTCCGCAGCACTCCCTCGACCGTGCCCAGCGCCTCGGCATCGGGATATTCCGGCACCTGGACGATCGGGCGGGCACGCCAGCTTTCGGGGGACCAGGTCTCAACCATTTCCGCCTCGTCTCAACTCGCGGCTATTCGGCCGCTTTCGCTACCGGGTCGGGAAGCTTGTCGCGCATGGTGACGAACTCCTCGGCGGCGGTCGGATGGATGCCGACCGTCTGGTCGAACTGCTTCTTGGTGGCGCCGCATTTCAGCGCGATCGCCAGCCCCTGGATGATTTCCGGGGCATCGGCCCCCACTATGTGGCAGCCCAGCACCCGGTCCGTCGCCCGGTCGACCACCAGCTTCATCATCGTCCGCTCCTCGCGGCCGGTCAGCGTGTGCTTCATCGGCCGGAAGCGCGACCGGTAGATATCGACCGCGCCAACCGTCACCCGCGCCTCGGCCTCGGTCAGCCCGACCGTCGCAACCGGCGGCTGGCTGAACACGGCGGTCGGCACGTCGGTCGGGTCGAAACTGGTCGGATTGTCGTTGAACAGGGTCTCGGCCAGCGCCCGCGCCTCGGCGATCGCGACCGGCGTCAGATTGAGCCGGTTGGTGACGTCACCGACCGCATAGATCGAGGGCACCGAGGTCTGCGACCATTCGTCGACCGGAATGGCGCCGAACTTGTCGGTCGCGATCCCGACGTTCTCGAGCCCGATGCCTTCGGTGTTGGCACGGTAGAGCGATGCCCGGGCGCGGGTATTGGGCTCACGGCCGGTCGCATAGAGCACCACGTCGGCCTCGATCGGCGTGCCGCTCTCCGGCATGAGGGTGAGCCCGCCCGGTCCCTTGTCGATCCGGGCGATCTCGGTGTGATTGCGGATCTGGATGCCATGGCGGACGAGCGCCTCGGTCAGGGCGTCGCGCGCGTCCTCATCGAAGCCGCGCAGCACCTTCTCGCCGCGGATCACTTGCGTCACCTCGCTGCCCAGCGCCGCAAAGATGCCGGCGAATTCGACCGCGATGTAGCCGCCGCCGACGATCGCGATGCGCTTCGGCAGTTCCGGCAGATCGAGCGCCTCGTTCGACGAGATGACATGCTCGATGCCCGGGATTTCCGGCGCCACCGGCCGGGCGCCGGTCGCGATCAGGATCCGGCGAGTGGTGAAACGCTCGCCGCCGACCTCGACCGTGTGCGGGTCGATGATCTTGCCGCGCTTCTCGTAGAGCTTCACGCCGCTGTCCGAGAGCAGCTTCTTGTAGATGCCGTTCAGCCGGTCAGTCTCGCGGTTCTTGTTGGCGATCAAGGTCGGCCAGTCGAACTTCGTCTCGCCCACGGTCCAGCCGTACCCGGCCGCATCGGCGAAGTCCTCGGCGAAATGCGCGCCATAGACCAGGAGCTTCTTCGGCACGCAGCCGCGGATGACGCAGGTGCCGCCGACCCGGCTGTCCTCGCAGATGCCGACCGTGGCCCCATAGGATGCCGCCCGGCGCGAGCCGGAGACGCCGCCTGAGCCGGCACCGAGGGTGAAGAGATCGAAATCGTAGCTCGCCATGATATCCGTCGATGCCGCCTTCGAAATGCGCCCCGCGATGCGTCGCAATCGGTCCAAAGGGCGGATACGCTAGTCCGGGACGAGCGGCTTGCCCAGGCCCTTTACGCAGACGCGCGTTGCCCAGGGTGCAGAGATAGGGCCGGCCCACCTCGCGCCCAAGAGGCCGCCCTCGGATATCAGGGCCGCTTCGGCACCTTGTAGCCGTCGGTGAGTGTGCCGAGGAACGCGATCACATCGTCGATCTCCTGGGCGTCGAGCGCCGGCGCCTGGCCGGGCTTGCGGTCGAACGGCGGATCGGTGTTGACGTTGTCATGATAGACCGCGGGCAGGTCGTCGTATTTGTCGACCGTCCCGTCCGGCTTGCGCCCGTACCATTTGCCCGGATCGGTGTCGCGCTGGACGTAGAATTCCATGACCTCGCGCAGGCTGTGGAACGCGCCATTGTGCATGAAGGTCTGGCGGAGCGTGACGTTGCGGAGCGACGGCGTCTTGAACAGCCCGCAATATTCCGCCCGGTCGCGGAAATCCGTGCGGTCCGGTCCGCAGAGCCCGAGGTCGAAATGCCGGGGATCGGCGTTGGCCGGGATGGCGCGATTGCGCGGAACGCCGATGGCGATCAGGCCGTCATCGGTGAATTGCGGCGGCGCGCCATTGCTCGACGGCTGGCTGATGTGGCAGTTGGCGCAATTGCCCTTCTCGGGATCCTCGAACAGGGCCAGCCCCCGCGCCTCGGCCGGGCTGAGCTCGGCCTTGCCGGCCAGATAGGCGTCGTACTTGCTCGAATAGGGATAGAACACCCGCCAATTCTGCTCATAGACCTCGAGCGCTTCGGCCGCGGCATCGAATAGCTCATCCGGCCCGGCGAGCCTGGCGCCCAGGATCCGGCGCAGCGACGCGGCATAACCGGCCTGTTCCAGCCGACGAGCGACCTCGGCCGCATCCTTGTTCGCCATTTCATACTCGGACAGCAGCGGAATGCGTGCCTGCTCGCGCCCACGATCGACGCGCCCGTCCCAGGTCAGGCCGCCGGTCGGCCCATTGTCGATACTCTCGTCGCCATCGTCCTCGCTTTCGAAATAATGCTCGGTAAAGGGCGGCGTCGCCTGCAGATAGGTCAGCGACGGCACCGCGCGCCTGCCGGGCTGCTTCATGTCGGCGCCGCCCATCTGGACCGGCAGCGCGTTCGCCGGCCCGAAGCCATGGGCCGGATCGTGGCACGACGCGCAGGCGAGCTTGCCCGAGGCCGACAGGGACGGGTCGCGGAACAGGCGCGCACCCAGTGCGTCCAGCGCCTGGATCTGGCGGCGCACGGCGGCGCGCGACATGGCGCCCGACTTGGCGCCCTGCGGCGCATCGGCCGCCCCGGCCACGCAGACCATTGCGGGAAAAAGCAAAAGCAGCGCCGGAAGGATTTTTTTGCGGACTATCCGCATAGGTTTCACACTTTTATGATGCGGTGGGTGCGAGTGATTGGATTTTCCGGCAGGGGAAGAGACCGTGAAGGCGACAAAACTATTATCGGCATCTGTTACGGGTTTGCTGGCGCTCGGCGCCTCGGCGTCGGTTTCGGCCGCCCCGAAGGTCGCCACGCCGGCCGGCGGCCTCGACCAGATCGACACGGTTGTCGTGATCTATGCCGAGAACCGCAGCTTCGACAATCTCTACGGCAGCTTTCCCGGCGCCGACGGCCTGAAGCAGGCGTCAGAGACCAGCCTGAAGCAGCTCGATCGCGACGGCCGGGTCATGGCCGAACTGCCGCCGATCTGGGACGGGCTGACCGCCAAGGGTGTCGCCCCGCCGGTGATCCAGGCGGTGACCGAGCATATGCCGAACCGTCCCTTCGCCATTGACGATCCCAAGGGGCTCGACACCAAGCTCAACGTGGTGACCCACGATCTCTGGCATCGCTTCTACCAGAACCAGATGCAGATCGACGGCGGCAAGAACGACAAGTTCGCGGCCTATGCCGATGCCGGCGGCCTGGTCATGGGCCATTATGACGGCCGCAAGCTGCCGATGTGGAAGATCGCCCGGAAATATACGCTGGCCGACCATTTCTTCATGGGTGGCTTCGGCGGCTCGTTCTTCAATCATTTCGAGCTGATCTGCGCCTGCGCGCCGAGCTATCCGAACGCCGACAAGAGCCCGGCCAAGGATTCGATCTCGGTGGTCGAGGCCGACGGTGCTGCGCTCAAGATCGCCGACAATTCGCCGGTATCGGCACTGGGCGGCGTCCCGAAATTCGTCAAGGACGGCAACCTCACGCCCGACTTCTTCGCCGTCAACACCATGCAGCCGCCTTATCAGCCGAGCGCCAACAAGCCGGCGCCGGGCGGCGATCCGGCCCTCGCCGACCCGAGCGTCGCGACCACCCTGCCGCCGCAGACCGCCGAGACCATCGGCGACCTGCTGTCGGCCAAGGGCGTCAGTTGGGCCTGGTACAGCGGTGCCTGGGCCGCGGCACTCGACGGCAAGGGTGGCGCCCCGGTGTACTTCCAGTTCCACCATCAGCCGCTCAACTATTTCGCCAGCTTCGCGCCCGGCACGCCGGCGCGGGCCGAGCATTTGAAGGACGGCGGCCTGGGCGGCGCCGAATTCATCAAGGCGATCGACCAGGGCCGCCTGCCCCAGGTCACGTTCTACAAGCCCCAGGGCAACTTGAACGAGCATGCGGGCTACGCCGACGTGAAGTCCGGCGACCAGCACCTGGTCGACCTGATCCATCACCTGGAAAAGAGCCCGCAATGGAAGCACATGCTGGTCGTCGTGACCTATGACGAGAACGGCGGCTTCTGGGATCACGTGGCGCCGCCCAAGGCCGATCGCTGGGGCCCCGGCACGCGCATCCCGGCCTTCATCGTCTCGCCTTATGCCAAGCGCGGCTATGTCGACCATTCGACCTACGACACGACTTCGATCCTGCGCTTCATCAGCCACCGCTTCGCCCTGCCGGTACTGCCCGGCATCAAGGCACGCGACGAGGCGCTCGCCGCCAACCACAGCCCCGCGCTGGGCGACCTGACCGGCGCGCTCAACCTCGGCGGCAACAAGAGCTGACCCGGACCGGCCGGGCGGGGTTCAGCCCCCGCCCGCCCCTTCGGCCAGCAGCCAGGCCCGGAGCCGGGCGATCTTCGGCCGGTTGGCGATCGCCTCTGGGCAGACCAGGTGGAAGCCGTAGCGGCCGGGCATGTCGAGCGTGAACGGCCGCACCAGCCGGCCATTCAGCAGATCGTCACCAAGGATGGTCGAGCGCCCCATGGCGACGCCCATGCAGACCGCTGCCGCCTCGAGCCCGACACCGATATCGTCGAACAGCACCATGTCGCGCGGCCTCAGGTCCGGCAGCCCGGCGGCGTCCAGCCACCGCGGCCAGTAGGGCCGGTTGATCAGGTCGAGCAGCACATGATGCTGCAGATCCTCCGGCCCGCGGATCGCGTCGGGCCCCTCCAGCAGCTTCGGGCTGCATACCGGATAGACCTTGTCGTCGAGAAACCTGTCGGCCCTGAGGCCGGGCCAGGGTCCGACGCCATGGCGGATCGCCGCGTCGACACCTTCGCGCGCGAAGTCGGTGTAGTAGTTGCTGGTCAGCAAATGCAACTCGATGCCGGGGAAGCGCTCGCGGAAACGGCCGAGCCGCGGGGCCAGCCATTTGACCGCGAAGGACGGCGAGACATTGACCGTCAGCACGCCCTTCACCTCGTGCTCGATCACCGAGGCGACGCCGTCGGCCAGGCGGTCGAACGCGTCAGCGACGATCGGCAACAGCGCCTCGCCGGTCTCGCTCAGCACGAGCGCATGAGGCATGCGTTTGAAGAGGGACACGCCCAGCCGGTCTTCGAGCGCGCGGATCTGATGACTGATGGCGCTCTGGGTGACGCTGAGTTCGGCCGCAGCCCTAGTAAAACTGAGCAATCTGGCCGCCGCCTCGAAGGCACGCAATCCATTCAAGGGCGGCAGGCGGCGTTCCATGAGGCACCCCATGAAATTATCTCATGGACCGTAGAGAAAGCCTCGTTTGTCGGCAAGAGGAGGCGTCATCAGGTTACCACTCAACGGCACACGACGCCGAACCAGATGAAACCGAGATCCGCCATGTCCGCCACCGCCGCCTTCGCCGCCCCCGCCCGCCCCTCGACCCCTTCGCTGTTCGCGACCGTCGCCCTCTGGGCCGAGCGCGTCAGCCAGCGCCGGGCGCTGGCTTCGCTCTCGATCGCCGAACTGAAGGACATCGGCGTCGATCCGGCTGACGCGCAGGCCGAAGCCGCCAAGCCGTTCTGGGTTGCCTGAAGAATATCTTCGGTCATGGCCGGGCTTGACCCGGCCACGACGGTCCTGATCGGCCAGGATTACTGGTTGATCCCGCCCAGGCAGAGGTACTTGACCTCGAGATAATCCTCGATGCCGTATTTCGAGCCTTCGCGGCCGAGGCCCGACTGCTTGACGCCGCCGAACGGTGCCACCTCGGTCGAGATGATGCCTTCGTTGATGCCGACGATGCCGTATTCCAAGCCCTCGGCGATGCGGAAGATCCGGCCGATGTCGCGGCTGTAGAAATAGGCCGCGAGACCGAACTCCGTATCGTTGGCGAGCCGGATTGCTTCCGCATCGGTCTTGAAGCGGAACAACGGCGCCAGCGGCCCGAACGTCTCCTCCTTCGCCACCGCCATGTCCGGCGTCACGCCGGTGATGATCGTCGGCTCGAAGAAACTGCCGCCGAGCGCATGGCGCTTGCCGCCGAGCGTCACCTTGGCGCCCTTGGCGAGCGCGTCGGCGATATGCTGCTCGACCTTTTCGACCGCCTTGCCGTCGATCAGCGGCCCGATCACGGTGCCCTGCTCGAAACCGTTGCCGACTTTCAAGGCCGCGACGGCATCGGCGAGCTTGCCGGCGAAGGCGTCATAGACGCTGTCCTGGACCAGAATGCGGTTGGCGCAGACGCAGGTCTGGCCGGCATTGCGGTACTTGGACGCGATGGCCCCCTTCACCGCCGCATCGAGGTCGGCATCGTCGAACACGATGAAGGGCGCGTTGCCACCCAGCTCCATCGAGCATTTCTTGATGCTCTCGGCCGCCTGCTTCAGCAGCACCCGGCCGATCTCGGTCGAGCCGGTGAAGGTCACCTTGCGCACGATGTCGTTGGACGTCATCTCACCGCCGATCGCGGAGGCGCTGCCGGTCACCACGCTGAACACGCCCTTGGGAATGCCCGCGCGCTCCGCCAGCTCGGCGAGCGCCAGCGCCGAATAGGGCGTCGCGGTCGCCGGCTTCAGCACCATGGTGCAGCCGGCGGCCAGCGCCGGGCCGGCCTTGCGTGTGATCATCGCGGCCGGGAAGTTCCACGGCGTGATCGCGGCGACGACGCCGATCGGACGGCGGATGGTGAGCCCGAACTTCGCCGGGTCGTCGAGCGGGACGTAATCGCCGCGGATCTTGTCCGCGAGGCCGGCGTAGTACTCCAGGTTCTCCTGGACCCGCGCCGCCTCGAGGACCGCGTGCGCGAGGGGCTTGCCCTGCTCCTGCGAGAGGAGCTTCGCGATCTCCGGGACCGCGGCCTTCATCTTCTCGGCCGCGAGGTGCAGCAGCTGCGCGCGCTTGCCCGGCGGCAGCGCGGCCCACGCCGGGAACGCCTTCGCCGCGGCCTCGACCGCCGCGTCGACGTCGGCCGCGGAGCCGCGCGGGATCGAGTCGACGACCGATCCGTTCGCGGGGTTCTTGACCTCCATCGTCTTGCCCGCCTGGGCGTCCACGAGCTCGCCA
>NZ_DATGEX010000023.1:0-122009 GCF_035309685.1 Phenylobacterium sp. | reverse complement strand
CGACTCGCGCAGATGGCGGGCCTCGAAGACGGCGCGTTCCCGTGGGCTGAGAGTGGTGAGCGCGGAGACCAGCGCCTGGCGCCGGTCGTCCGTTTCCTGGGCCTCGATCAGCTCGGCCTCGGGCGAGGCCGCGTCGTCGGCCAACTGGTCCTGCCACTCGGCGCCGCCGGCCTCGGCGTCGGCCATGGGGGCGTTCAGGGAGTTGTCGCCGGCCATCCGCCGGTTCATCTCCTGGACCTCGTGAGGGGCCACGCCGAGGCGGGTGGCGATAGTCTCCGCGTGTTCGGCGGTCAGGTCGCCTTCTTCCAGGGCGGCGATGGCCTGCTTGGCGCGGCGCAGGCCGAAGAACAGCTTCTTCTGGGCGCCGGTGGTCCCCATCTTCACCAGGGACCAGGAGCGGATGACGAATTCCTGGATGGTCGAGCGGATCCACCACATGGCGTAGGTGGCCAGGCGGAAGCCGCGATCGGGATCGAAGCGGCGCACCGCCTGCATCAGGCCGATGTTGCCTTCGGAGATCAGGTCGGAGACCGGCAGGCCGTAGCCGCGGTAGCCCATGGCGATCTTCGCCACCAGCCGCAGGTGCGAGGCTACCAGCTGCTGGGCCGCGTCCGGATCGTGGTGTTCCTGCCAGCGGCGCGCCAGCATGTATTCGTCCTCTTGCTGCAGCATGGGCATTTCGCGGATCTGGCGCAGGTAACGGCCGAGACCTTGTTCCATCGAGATCGTGGCGGCGGCTTGCATGGCGGGGTTCCTCCTCGGGCCGGCAAGGCGTTGTCCCTTGCGCACTCAGACGGTACCCAAGCTTCATGGGTCCAAAAATAGAAACTTATGAAATCTATTGTTTCTATTTTGGAGCCTAGGATCATCGCGCCGGGGGCGCGGGTCAGGATCGGCGACGCCGTGTCGCCGATCGCGGCGTTCCCAACGGCGGCGGAACGCCCAGGTGAAGGCTGCGCCTGACGCGCACCCCACGACGGGGTCTTCAGCTCATAGGAGCGAGGGGCATGGCCAACGCGATCTCCGACCACATCTCCCGGACCCTGCTGCGCAGCGACTACGCCGGCCTGAGTTCCGCCGAACGGGACCTCATCGACCGGATCGTGGAGCTCGCGCCGCAGCCGCCGCCCGACCTCGGCAGGGTGTCCCGGCTGGACGATCTGGCCGACCGGATCGCGCTGGCCATCAAGTCCTGGTGGTTCGTCGCAGGCATCGTCCTGCTGATGACCGCCTGGTTCCTGCTCAACAGTCCGCTGATGGCGCGCTTCGGCCTGGCCTTCGATCCCTATCCCTTCACCTTCCTCAAGCTGATGCTGTCGATTCTCGCCGTGGTCCAGGGCCCCATCATCCTGATCAGCCAGCATCACACCGACGCCTCGAAGCGCGCCGCCAAGAGCTACGACTCGGCGGTCGCCCTGCACGCCAAGCTGGAAATCCTGCGCCTGCATGAGCGGTTCGACGGCTTCGAGGCCGCGCTGGCGGGCCTGCGTCCCGATCCAGAAGTCTATGTCACGCCGTTCGTGGCGAAGGTCGGGTCCGGCCTGCGCCGCCCGCGCGCCGCCAACGGCGACCGCGCCTGACGCCTAGGCGGCCTTCGCCTGGGCGAGCGTGCGGGCGGGCGGCGCGTCCACCAGCACGATCTCGCAGTCCTCGATCGCGGTGAAGGTGAGCCGCGGCTCGTCCCTGATCGCCGCGCCATCGCGCGCCTCGAGGCGCACGTTGTTGACGCTCAGCACGCCGGCCGCCGCCGCCAGATAGAGGCGCCGGCCAGCGTCGGCGGCGTAGTCCAGGGCCTCGCCGCGCCGAAGCGCGGCGCCCAGGACGCGCGCCCTGGCGCGGATCGGCAGGGCCTCGGTGTCGGTCTCGAAGCCGCTGGCCAGAACGACCCACCGCCCGGACCGGTCGGCCTTGGGAAACGGCTTCGTGCCCCAGGCGGGCGATCCGCCGGACGCTTCCGGGACGATCCAGATCTGGAAGAGGTGGGTCTCGCCGGGCTCGCGGTTGAACTCGGAATGGCGGATGCCGCTGCCGGCGCTCATCACCTGGACGTCGCCCGCCGCCGTGCGGCCGGCGTTGCCCAGGGTGTCGCGGTGGCTGATGGCGCCTTGCCGGACGTAGGTCACGATCTCCATGTCCGCGTGCGGATGCGGCGGGAAGCCGGACCCGGGCGCGATCACGTCGTCGTTCCAGATGCGCAGGGCGCCCCAGCCGGCGGCCGGGTCGGTGAACGAGAAGTGGTGTTTGGCCTTCAGCCAGCCATGGTCGCTGGACAGCAGGGCGCTGAAGGGTCGGCGTTCGATCATGGCGACGCTCCGCGGTAGGGCGCGGGCCGGCGGCGCCGGCCTGAAGCCTGGCTCACAGCTGTTGTCGCCGGACCGTCCGCAAAAGGGGCCAGCCCCGAAAACCTGAGTTTCCGGAACTGACCCCTGGCGCGTCTGCGGTCCCGGCGTCTGGTTCAGGCCATGACGAAGCGGCCGGCGGCCAGGGGGCCGACGGGCAGCGCGACGAGCGGCGCGCCGATGTCGAGCGGGCCGAGGTCGACGGGGGCGAAACCGGCCGCCTCGACCAGCCGGCGCACCTGCGCCTTCGCCGCGGCGTCGTCGCCCGAGAAGAACAGCACCCGCTTGCCGCCCTCGGTGTCCGGCGACTGCAGGTCCTCGGCGCTGATGTGGTTGAAGGCCCGCACCACCCGCGCGCCGGGCACATGGTCGCGGAACACCTGGCTGGAGGGGCGGCCGCCCAGATCGATGATCTTGATGCCGAAGGCGGCCAATGGATTGCTCTCGTCCTGTCGTTCAGGGGAGTCCGCGTCGAGGAAGCTCACGGGGTTGGTGGCGTCGACCACGATGCGGCCGTTCCAGGCCGGCAGGCCACCGAGCGCCTCGCCGAGCGCCGCCCAGCGCACCGCGACGATCACCAGGTCCTTGGCGGCCGCCTCGGCGACCGTTCCGGCCGCGATCGTCGGGCCGAGTTCCTCGACGAGGCCGGCGAGGGAGGCGGGCCCGCGGCGGTTGGCGAGGGTCGCGGCGATCCCGCTCTTCGCCAGCATGCGGGCGATGCTGGCGCCCTGGGCGCCGGCGCCGATGATACCAATGCTCATGATCTCGTTCCTTGGTTGGGCTGGGGGCGCGACGAAACGCGACCGGCAGGGCCCCAGGCCCACGGGTCGGCGCCCCAGACCTGGGGGCCAGCTCGCGCCGGCGGCAGGCGCGGATTCCGCGACGCGCCGTTTCGCCGATCGCGACACGGGCGCCCGGCGCCGTTCAGGAATCGCGAACGTTGCGTCGCGTCTTTTGAGACTCCTTAGCGCCCAGGCCGCGCCCACCTGCAGTGAGTGGCGAGACCGCGCAGCGGCCGCCCTTGGAGCAACCAGGTCGCGGGGAGACACCGATCCGACGGCCAAGCTTAAGGATCAGTCCCAATGTCCAAGTCCAACGACACTGTCGCGCTCGCCGGGCGTATCCTCATCGGCGTGCTGTTCTTCATGAGCGGCCTGAGCAAGATCGCCGCCCCCGCGGCCACCCAGGGCTACATCGCCGCCATGGGCCTGCCTGCGCCTGAGATCTCCTATTTCGGCGCCATCGCCGTCGAGGTGGTGGGCAGCCTGCTGCTGATCGCCGGCTATCGGGTGCGCCCGGTGGCGATCGGCATGGCCCTCTTCACCCTGGCCACGGCCCTGGTCTTCCATAAGAACTTCGCCGACCAGAACCAGATGATCCACTTCATGAAGAACATCGCGATCATCGGCGGTCTGCTGCAAGTCGCCGCCTTTGGCGGTGGCCGCTTCTCCCTCGACGCCCGCCGCGTTCGCCGCGTTCCGGTCGCTCAGTCGTCGGTCGCGGCCTAAGCGCCGCCGCCACCGGGACGTCAGGCCGGTCCCACGGTCTGACGTCCCCACCGGCATATGGCGTTCAGCCGTCCTGCCGCCCATTTGCGATTTTTCCCTGGAGTCCCACCATGTCCGTCACCCACGCGCCTTCGCCGCGCGCCGCGGCGCCCGCCGCCCCCGACCGGCGGAGAATCTTCCACGGCCGCGGCCGCAGCCACGGCAAGATCACCCGCCTGATGTCTCCCGGAGACCTCGGCACGGTGCTGAAGCCCTTCGTCTTCCTCGATCTGTTCGACAACCAGGGGGACCGGTTCCCGACCTTCGGCCTGCATCCCCACTCCGGTCTGGCGACCTTGACCTATGTGGCCGAGGGCAGCGTCAGCTATGAGGACACCAACGGCGCCACCGGCATCCTGCGCGAAGGCGGCGTCGAGTGGATGCGCGCCGGCAAGGGCGTCTGGCACGCCGGCGGCGCCGGCGACCCCGGCCGGACCCGCGGCTTCCAGCTGTGGATCGCGCTGCCGCCGCTCCTCGAACTCGGCGGCTCGGAGAGCCTCTACCAGGGCGCCTCCGAGATCCCGCAGGTGGGGCCCGTCCGCGTCCTGCTCGGCGAATACGCCGGCGTCGCCAACGCCATCGCCCCGCCCTCGGACATGACCTATCTGGCGGTCTCGCTGCAGGCCGGGGAGACCTGGCGCTACGACCCGCCCGCGGGCCACGAGGTGCTGTGGCTGGCCATGGGCAAGGGCGCCGTCACGGCCCCGGACCTGCTCGAGCACGGCGACATCGTGATCTTCGACCGCACGGCCGGCGGGGTCAGCTTCACCGCGAAGAGCGACGCGGAGTTCGTCATCGGTTCGGCCGCGCCGCACCCGCACGACCTGGCGCTGGGCTACTATTCGGTCCACACCTCGCCGGAGGCCCTGGCGGCCGGCGAGGCGCACATCGCGCAGATCCGCGAGCGCCTGGTGGCTCAGGGCCGGCTCTAGACGCCGGCCCGCCCGCTCCCGACGGGGGTCTGACGCCTACCTTGGCGCGTAGGCCCGCAGGAAGGTGGCGACCGCGGTCGCCACCTCCTTCTCGACGGTTTCGGCGCTGGGCTCAGGCTCGAGGCCCAGCAGGCGCCGGAAGTGCAGCTCGCCCTTCATCAGGTTGAAGAACACGCCCGCGGCGTGCACCGGATCCGGCGCGCAGATGTCCCCCTTCGCGTGGCATGTGGCGAGATAGCCGCCCAGCCGTTCAGAGCCGACCTTCGGACCGGCCTGGTCAAAGCGGCGCGCCAGTTCGGGGTTGCGCCGGGATTCCTCGATGATCAGCTGAAACGTCCGCACGGCCTGATCCGAGCACATGGCCGTCACCAGCTCGCGGCCGAGTGCGGTCAGGGTGGCGTGGATGTCGGCGCCTTCCGCCTCCAGCATCAGCATGCTTTCGATCACCGAGCACTGGTCGGCGATGATGGCGTCGAAGAGATCTTCCTTGTTCTTGAAGTAGGCATAGAGGGTGGCCTTCGAGCCCCCCAGCCGCGCGGCGATCGTCGACATGGTCGCGGCGCTGAAGCCCTCCTCGAAGAAGACTTCCCGCGCCACCTGCAGAATCCGATCGCGCCGCTGATCGCGGATCGTCTGCGAAATTCCCTTTGAAACCTGCAAATCCATAAATCGTACCGTACCGTACAGTTTTCCCTTGACGCAAGCCCAATCGCCGCACCATATCGCAAAATATGAACTGTACGGTACGGTTCTAGTCCTGGCTGAAGAGCTTGCCCATGCCGCGCCTTCCTTCTCATCCCAGCCCGCGAGGCGTCGCGGGAATTCCGGTCCGCCGAGTCGCACGGCTGGCCAGTGTGGCGGCGGCTGGAGCGGCCGTGGCGGCTCTGCTGGCCGCCTGCGCGACGGTTCCGCCCACCGGTAAGATGGTGACGCCGACCGCGATCGCCAGTCTCGACTCGCAGACGTCCCTGGCCGCGGCGCAAACCCCGTGGCCGGCGGACGGCTGGTGGCGGGCCTATGGCGACACCCAGCTCGACGGCCTGATCGAGGAGGCGCTCAGCCGCTCGCCGGACCTGGCCGCCGCCCGCGCGCGCCTGGCGAAGGCCGACGCCCTGGCCGGGCAGAGCCGCGCCGCGCTCGCCCCGCAGGTCACGGCCGAAGGCTCCCTGCAGGCGGAAAAGCAGAGCTACAACAACGGCATTCCGGCCGCCTTCATCCCCCACGGCTATCGCGACAGCGCCCGCGCGGCGCTGGACTTCGGCCTCGATCTCGACCTTTGGGGCGGCAAGCGGGCGGCGCTGGCCGCCGCGGTCGGCCAGGCCAAGGCGGCCGAGGTCGACAGCCAGGCTGCGCGCCTCACCCTGTCGGCGGCCGTGGCCGAGGCCTACGGCGACCTCGCCCAGACCGAGGCCGACCTTGAAGCCGCACGCGAGGCCCAGCGGATCCGCCGGGACACCCTGACGCTGATCGAGAGCCGGTTGGGCAGCCGCCTGGAAAATCGCGGCGCCCTGCTGCGCGCCCAGTCCGGCGTGGCCACGGCCACGGCCCAGGTCGCCGCCCTGGACGAGGCGGCGGCTCTGACCCGCAACCGCATCGCCGCCCTGATGGGCGAGGGGCCCGACCGTGGCCTTTCGATCAAACGCCCCGAGGCCGCCAGCCTGCGGTCGTTCGGCTTGCCGGCCGACGTCCGCGTGGCGCTGGTGGGCCGCCGTCCGGACCTCGCGGCCGCGCGCCTGCGGGCCGAAGCCGCCGGCCAGAAGATCAAGGCCGCCAAGGCCGACTTCTATCCGAACATCCAGCTCTCGGCCTATTTCGGCCTGCAGAGCCTGGGCCTGGGCGCCTTCACCAAGAGCGGCTCGGACATCGGCGGAATCGGCCCGGCGGTCACCCTGCCGATCTTCGACGGCGGACGGCTGCGCGCGGCCTACGGCGCGGCTGGCGCCGACTACGACTCCGCGGTGGCCGACTACGACCAGACCCTGGTGCAGGCGCTGCGGGAGGTGGCCGACGCCGCCGCCAGCAGCCGCGCGCTCACCCAGCGTCTCGACGAAAGCCGCAAGGCGCTCGACGCCTCCCGCCAGGCCCACGACATCGCCCTGCAACGCTACCGCGGGGGCCTCTCCAACTACCTCGACGTGCTCACCGCCGAGGACGCCCTGATCACCGATCAGCGGGCGGTCGCTGACCTGCAGGCCCGCGCCTTCCTCCTCGACATCGCCCTGACCCGCGCCCTCGGCGGCGGGTTCAAGGCCGCCTGACCGCTCTCCATTCCGCCCCGACCGTCCTCCCCCAAAAGGCCTCCCCGCCATGTATGACTCCGAAGAAACCCACCCCGAAGCCGCCGCCACGGCCGCGCCGGAGATCCAAACCCCTGAACCGCAGGCCGCGATCGCGCCGGCCAAGCGGGGCCGCCTGTTCGCCCTGCTGGGTGGGACGGTGGCTGTTGCGGCGCTGGCGGTCGGCGGTTGGGTCCTTGTCGAGGGCGGCAAGCACGTGAAGACCGACAACGCCTACGTCGACGCCTCGACCGCCCAGGTGACGCCGCTGACCGCCGCGGCGGTGACAGCCGTGCCGGTGATCAACACCCAGGTCGTCAGGGTTGGCGATCCGCTGGTGGTGCTGGACGACGCCGACGCCCGGTTGGCGCTCGCCCGGGCCGAGGCGGACCTGGCGCAGGCCGAGCGCCGGGTGGTCGGCTATCACGCCAACGACGACGCGCTGAGCGCCGAGGTCGCCAACCGCGCCGCCCAGGTGCAAAGCGCGAGGTCGAACCTCGAGCGCGCGCGCACCGACTACGAACGGCGCCAGGGGCTCGACGCCAATGGGGCCATCTCCGGCGAGGAGCTGACCCAGGCCCGCAACGCTCTGGACACCGCCCAGGCGGCGGTCACCGCGGCGGCCGCTCAGCAGCGCGCGGCCGAGGGCCAGCGCGCGGTCAACGCCGCCCTGATCTCCGGCGCCGGCGAGAATCCCGAAGTCGCCGCCGCCCGGGTCCGCGTCGACCAGGCGCGCCTCGACCTGGCGCGCACCGTGATCCGCGCGCCGATCGCCGGCGTGGTGGCCAAGAACGACGTGCAGATCGGCCAGCGCGTGCAGGTCGGCCAGCCGCTGATGAGCATCGTTCCGGTGGACCAGGCCTATGTGAACGCGAACTTCAAGGAACAGCAGCTGCGCAAGGTCCGGATGGGCCAGCCGGTGGAACTGACCTCCGACCTCTACGGCGGTGGGGTGAAGTACCACGGCTCCGTCGTCGGCGTGTCCGGCGGCACCGGTTCGGCCTTCGCGGTCATCCCGGCCCAGAACGCCACCGGCAACTGGATCAAGGTTGTCCAGCGCCTGCCGGTGCGGATCGCCATCGATCCGCGCGACCTCAAGGTTCACCCCTTGCGGGTCGGCATGTCGATGAACGCCCAGATCACGACCGGCAGCTAAAGTCTCCAAGGACCGTTTATCATGGCTTCGCAATCGACCAAGGCCCGCGGCGCGCCGCTGACCGGCGGCGCGCTCTGGGCCGCCGGAGTCCTCCTGGCGCTCGCCAACTTCGTGGCCGTGCTGGACCTCAGCATCGCCAACGTCTCGGTGCCGAACATCTCCGGCGCGCTCGGCGCGTCCACCAGCCAGGGCGTGTGGATCATCACCTCCTACGCCGTCGCCGAGGCGATCACCGTGCCGCTCACCGGCTGGCTCGCAGGGCGGTTCGGGGCGGTGCGGACCTTCGCCACGGCGCTGATCGGCTTCGGCCTCGCCTCGGCGCTCTGCGGCATGGCCCCGTCCCTGGGCTTCCTGGTGGCGTTCCGCGTCATCCAGGGCGTCACCGGCGGCCCGCTGATGGCGCTCTCCCAGACCCTGCTGCTGCAGATCTTCCCGCCCAAGCAGCAGCCGGCGGCCATGGGCCTCTGGGCGGTGACCACCCTGGTCGCGCCGGTCTGCGGCCCGGTGCTCGGGGGCTATCTGTGCGACACCTTCGGCTGGGGCTCGATCTTCATGGTCAACGTCCCGGTGGCGATCCTGGCCGGCGTGCTGGTGTGGCGCACGCTCTCCCGCTACGAGGGCGAGACGAAGAAGGCGCGCTTCGACTCGGTGGGCCTGGGCCTGCTGATCGTCTGGATCGCGGCCCTGCAGATCCTGCTGGACCTGGGCAAGGACCGCGACTGGTTCGCTTCGCCGCTGATCGTGACGCTGGCCGTCGTGGCCGCGCTGGGCTTCGCCGCCTTCATGATCTGGGAACTGACCGAGAAGAACCCCATCGTGAACCTGCGGGTGTTCCGCCATCGGGGGTTCAGCGCGTCGATGGTCACGCTCACGCTCACCATGGGCGCCTTCTTCGCCACCAATGTGCTGACCCCGCTCTGGCTGCAGTCCAACATGGGCTACACCGCCACCTGGGCGGGCTACATCACCGGCCTGATCGGCATCCTGGCCATCGTCAGCGCCCCGATCACCGCCCAGGTCATGACCAAGACCGACCCGCGCCGCATCCTGTTCGCGGGCGTGGCCTGGCTGGCCGTCACCACCTTCATGCGCAGCCACGGCCTGTCGCAGATGACCTTCTGGCAGATCGGCGTCTGGCTGTTCGTCGCCGGCGCGGCGATGCCGATGTTCTTCCTGCCGGTGACCACCGTGGCCCTGGGCGCGGTGAACCCGGAGGAGACGGCCGACGCCTCAGGCCTGCTGAACTTCCTGCGCACCATCGCCGGCGCGGTCGCCACCTCGATCGTCAGCACCGTCTGGGAGAACAACGCCACCCGCAACCACGCCGATCTGGCCGCGACCATGCCGGGCGCTCAGACGACCGTGGACAGCCTGACCGGCCCGGCGATGAATTCGGCGGCGGCGTTGGGCACGGTGAACGACCTGGTCGGCGGCCAGGCGGTCATGCTGGCCACCAACCAGCTGTTCCTGGCCTGCGCGGTGGTGTTCGCGATCGCCGCGGCCCTGGTCTGGATCACGCCGCGCCCGACCCGGGCGGTGGACGCCAGCGCCGCGCACTAGGGCCGGGTCGGCGGCCGGCCGTCCGCATCAGACGGCCGCTCACCAGACGCGCATGCCGCCGTCGACGACGATGTCGACGCCGGTGACTTGCCTGGCTCCTGGTTGCGTTCAGGCGCGGCCGGCGTGGGCGCTGGCGGCGATGGCCGCCGCCGGCGCATGGCCCTCATGGTGGTGGATCGCCACGCTCGCGGCGGTGAGCACGCCCCATCCGATCAGGCCCATGAGGGCCAGGCGCGCCCGCGCGCGCCGGATGCTGACGTGGAGCGGTTGGGGCGGGCGTCCGGACATCTGCGGAACCTCCGTAAGGCGGGCGGTGCGCTCGCCACGGACGTCATCTGGGGCCGCGGGGCAGGCCTGGGCAGCGCCGGAATCCGCGACGCCCCGTTCCACGTCCCGCGCCTACCCGCCGTTCCGCGGGCTCCACAGCTTGTGCGGCGTAACCCCGCCGCCAGGAGCCGCGATCATGAACGTCCAGCCCATCGACCTTGCCGCGTCGGCCGCCCGCCGGCCGGAGCCCGACCTCGCCCTGGTGCCGCCGGCCACCGCCGCGGTGCGGGCGCGGGAGCTGATGGCCGAGGCGCGATCCGCCGCCCTCGACAACCTGGCCGCCCTGGCCGCCGCTCTAGAGAGCGCCCGCGCCCTCGCGGACTCCGTCGTCGACGGCGGCGATCTCTACGGCGTCGGCCTTCGCGACCTCAGCCGCCGGCTGTCGGAGGACCTGCTGGGCCGCGAACGCAGCCTGCAGGCGCTGGCCGAGCGCGAGCAGCGCGGCCTGCTGGCCCACTAGGCCGGCGCGTTCGTTCGCTAGAGACGGACGCCGCTGCGTTCGCCGAACCGCTCGATCAGCAGATCGGTCAGCACCCGGATCTTGCGTGGCACGTGGTCGCCCGGCGGGCGCACCACATAGAGCCCGCCTTCCGGCGCCGGGTAGTCCGGCAAGACCTCGACTAGGTCGCCCGCCGCGAGGCGCGGGCCGGCCAGAAAGTCCGGGGCCAGCAGGATTCCCAGCCCCTTCACCGCCGCCGCCATCAGCGCCTCGGCGTTGTCGGCCGAGAAGCGCGCCCGCGGCCGCACCGTCACGACGTCCGTCCCGTTCCGCAGCCGCCATTCGCCGCGTTGGGCGATGATCGCCTCGTGCTCCAGCAGGTCGGCCGGACTCGTGGGCGCGCCCGCCCGGGCCAGGTAGTCGGGGCTGGCCACCAGGCGGCCATGGACCGGGGCGATCCGGCGCGCCACGAGGCTGGAGTCGGGCAGGTAGCCCAGGCGCACCGCCACGTCGAAACCCTCGCCCACCAGGTCGACGAACCGGTCGGCATAGGCGGCGTGGACGTGCAGCCGCGGATGCTGCAGGGCGAGATCGGCCAGCACCGGCGCCAGGTGGGTCGGTCCGAAGGACAAGGGTGCGGCGATCCGCAGGCGTCCTCGCACCTCGCCGTCGGCCGAAAGCGCGTCCTGGGCCGCATCCAGCTCGGCCACCACCCGCTGGGCGTGCTCGCGGAACGTCACGCCCGCCTCGGTCAATACCGCGCCGCGCGTCGTGCGCGACAGCAGCTGCGCGCCCAAGGCCGACTCAAGCCGGCTGAGTTGGCGGCTGACGATCGACTTCGAAAGGCCAAGGCGGCGGCCGGCTGGCGTGACGCCGCCGGCTTCCGCCACTTCCAGGAAGGTCCTGAGGTCGTCCGTATCGATCATCGGCGTTCCAGATTCAGCGACGCGACGGTGCGGAATGCGACGCTACTTCGGCGTTTGCGGCGACGCCAGTTGTGGGAGGAACCCAGGAGCAACTCCCATGTCCAAACTGCTTGTTCTCAAGAGCTCGACCACCGGCCCCACCTCGGTGTCGAACCTCCTCGTCGAAGACATCGTCACCCGTCACCTGGACCTCGATCCCGCGACCGTCGTCACCGAGCGCAATCTCGCGCTCGACCCCCTGCCGCACCTGACGGCCATGAACGTGGATGGGGTGCGCGCCCACGCGGTCACCGACCTCGAAGTCGAGACCCGCGACGCCTCGGACCGGCTGATCGCCGAACTGTTCGACGCCGACACCCTGGTGATCGGCGCCCCGATGCACAACTTCAGCGTCCCCACCACCCTGCGCGCCTGGTTCGACCATGTGCTGCGCCCGCAGGTGACCTTCGGCTACTCCTCGGCCGGGCCGCAGGGACTGGTGACCGGCAAGCGGGCGATCCTCGCCCTGGCCCGGGGCGGCCCCTACGCGGAAGGCCAGCTGGACCACCAGGAAACCTACCTGCGTGAGCTCCTGGCCTTCATCGGCATCACCGACGTCGAGGTGATCCGCGCCGGGCGGACCGCCATGGGCCCCGAGGCGCGCGAAGCCTCCACCGCCGCCGCCCGCGCCGATATCGCCGGCCTCATCGGCCAGCGCCTGGCGGCCTAGCGCCGCCCGCCCCGGCCGGCTCCCCAAGGCCGGGGCCGCTTTTCGGGTTCCTCGGGGGCCGCGAGGGGCGGCGCTGGCAGGCCGTTCAGGCCGGCGCCTGACCGGCCGCCGGCGCGCGGCGCGGCGCGAGCTTCTCGGCGACGAAGTCGCTGAGCGCCTCCACCCGCTTCGGCCGCCGGCCGCCGGGCGGCGAGACCCAGTGCACCGCCCCGCCGCTGACCTTCCACTCCGGCAGCACCACCTCCAGACGCCCGTCATCCAGGGCGTCGCGCAGGATGAAGTCCGGCAGGATGCCCAGGCCGCTGCCGGCGGTCAGCAGCGGCATCATCGCGTCGCCATTGTTGACCCTCAAGGGGCCGGTCGGGCGCACGGTGGCCGTATCGCCGGCCTCGTGGCTGAAGTGCCAGGTGTCGCCGACCGTCGAGGCGTAGCCGATGCAGCGGTGCTCGCTCAGCCGCAGGGGATGGCTCGGGCGGCCATGCTCGGCAAGGTACTTCGGCGCGGCGACCAGATAGCGCGGCATGGGCGCGAGCGTGCGCGCCAGGAGCGAGGAGTCGGGCATGTCGGCGATGCGGATGGCCGCGTCGAAGCCTTCGCCGACGATATCCACATGGGCGTCGCTCAGATGCAGGTCGATCGAGACCTCGGGGAAGCGCTCCAGGAATTCGGGAAGGATCGGGGCGATCCGCAGCACGCCGAACGACATCGGCGCCGCCAGGCGGATGTGGCCGCGCGGGGCGGCGGCGTTGGCGATGCCCTCGGCCTCGGCGGCTTCGCCTTCCGCCAGGATGTGGGCGGCGCGTTCGGCGAGTTGCTTGCCAGCCTCGGTCAGCGACAGCCGGCGCGAGGTGCGGTTGAACAGCCGCGCGCCCAGCTTGACCTCCAGCCGGCTCACCGCCTTGGACACCGTGGCCTTCGACAGCTGCAGCTCTCCAGCCGCCCGCGCGAAGGATTGCATCTGCAGGACCTTGGCGAAGATCGCCAAGCCCTCGAAGTCCGGCAGCTTCGACATGTCGGTTTCCGCAACGATCCAGGTCGTCGATTTCTATTTCTGATTCATAGCCCTGTCGACGCCAGGCTCGGACCGTTGCGGCGCCGGGAACACCGGGTCGCTGGCCGCGCGGCTACCCGGCGGGCCGGGACGGGCCCAGATGTTGCGGGTGAGGCGCCACCGCGGCGCGTCCCCCTCACAGGAGCTTTCGATGTTCCGCCCGATCGTCCCCGCGGCTCTCTCCCTCGCCCTGGCGCTGGCTTTGGCGGCCTGCGCGGCGTCCCCCGCGCCAAGCGCCGGAGCTTCGTCGGCGCAGCCCATCGCCGAAGTCCAATCCGGCGATCACCTGGTGATCGGCGGTCAGACGATCGTCCTGGCTGACGCCGAAACCCCCCAGGCCGGCGACTACGCCATGTGCCGGGCTGAAGCGGTCGCCGCGCAACAGACGGCGGCAAGGGTTCGCGCCCTGCTCGCCGACGCCCGCCAGGTCGAGGTCCATCGGGTTGCCAAGGGCCATCGGGCGCTGGTGCATGTGGATGGGCTGGACCTTGGCCTGACCCTGATCTCCGAGGGGCTCGCGGTTCGCCGGGGTCCCGCGGCGACGAACTGGTGCGTCTCGACGCGCCCGTGGAGCCAGCTCTCGGCGCGCCGGCCGCTTGTCAGCCCGGTTTGGGGCGGCCACGCCTGATCCCGCGCCGGCCAGGGCTCGCGACCGTAGCCCAGACGGCGTGGCGGTGCGCGTCAGTCCTCCGCAATCTGGCTGCGGTTGCGGGTCTCAGGCATCCGCAGATAGACCGCCAGCGAAACGCCAATCATCACGGTGACATAGATATAGAAGCCGCTCTCCACCCCGCGGCTCTTGAACCACAGCGCGACATATTCCGCCGTGCCGCCGAACAGGGCGTTCGCGACCGCATAGGGCAGGGAGACGCCGAGCGCGCGGATATGGGCGGGGAACAACTCGGCTTTGACCACCGCGTTGATCGCCGTGTAGCCGGTGACGATCAAGAGGCCGCCCAGCACCAGCAGGAAGGCCAGGAAGCTGCTCGATACGGTCTCAAGCGACTTGAAGATCACCCAGGTGAGGGCGACGCCGCCGATCCCGAAGCCCACCAGCAACGGCTTGCGCCCGACCCGGTCGGACAGCGCGCCCGCCGCCGGCTGGGCCAGCATATAGACCAGGAGCGCGGCGGTGGTGATCTCGGTGGCCGATTCCCGGCTGAACCCCGAGGTGTTGACCAGGAACTTCTGCATGTAGGTCGAGTAGGCATAGAAGGCGAGCGTGCCGCCGGCGGTCATGGCCGCCACCGTCGCGGCCTCCCGCGGGTGTTCGCGCAACAGCAGCCAGCCGCTGGAGGCCGGTCCAGCCCGCTTCTGGGCGGCCTTGTAACTGGCGGTCTCCGCCAGGCCGCGGCGCAGGTAGAACACCGCGATCGCCAGCACCCCGCCGATGGCGAAGGGGATGCGCCAGCCCCAGGCCTCCAGGTCCTTGACCGGCAGCACGCCCTGCAGGAGCAGAAGCACGCTGAGCGCGATCAACTGGCCGCTGATCAGGGTGACGTACTGGAAGCTGGAATAGAACCCGCGGTGGCGCCGCCCCGCCATCTCCGAGAGATAGGTGGCCGAGGCGCCGTACTCCCCGCCCACCGACAGCCCCTGCATCAGCCGGGCGAGCACCAGAAGGGCCGGCGCGGCGACGCCGATGCGGCTGTAGCCCGGCGTCACGGCGATCAGGAGCGAGCCCGCGCACATCAGGCTCACCGAGACCACCAGACCCGCCTTGCGGCCCCGGCGGTCCGCGTAGACACCCATGATCCAGGCGCCTATCGGGCGCATGATGAACCCCACAGCGAACACCGCCGCCGCGCTGAGCAGCTGGGCGGTGGGGTCGTCCGACGGGAAGAAGACCGGCGCGAAATAGAGGGTGAAGGCCGAGTAGACGTACCAATCGTACCACTCGACGAGATTGCCCGCGGACCCGCCGATGATCGACCTCAGCCGCTGCCCCCGGCCGGGCGCGACCTCACCGTGAACCTGCCCAACGCTCAACTGCAAACCTGCGTCCCCCGCCCTGTCGCCTACCGAAAAAACGGTCGGCGGACAAAAATCCACCATGCGCCGAAGGCTGGGGCCGGACCGCCGCGTGGTTGCTGGACAAGCGCCATGAACTATGGATCGCTCGGAGGTCGGGATGGGGGCTCGGCTCCTGAACGGGGGACCCGGCCGTGGACGAGCTGGTCAAGCGTCTGGAGTGGTTCAAGGCGGTGATCCTGCCGCAGGAAGCCGCGCTGAAAACACGCCTGCGGCGGCTGTGCCCGCCGGGTTTCGATGTCGAGAACCTGGTCGCCGAGAGCCTGGCGCGCGCCTACACGGCCGCTGACATCGACAGGATCACCTATGGCCGCGGCTATCTGTTCGCGATCGCCCGGAACCTGCTGATCGATGCGGCGCGGCGCGACACCATTGTCTCGCTCGACTTCGTCGCCGACCTCGATAATTTGCGCGCCGCCGACAACACGACGGAGGCGGCGATCTCGGCGCGGGCCGAGCTTCGCTGGCTGCAGGCGTTCGTCGACACCCTGCCGCCCCAGTGCAGGCGCGTGTTCCTGCTGCGGCGGGTGCACGACCTTTCTCTCGGGGAGATAGCGGGTGAGATGGCTTTGTCCGTTTCTACGGTGGAGAAGCATCTCGCCAAGGCGGTGATGCTTCTGGCCAAGGCCTTGGCCGAACGCGAGGAAAGCGGACTTGAGCGAACGACCCGCGACTCCGGACGAACGGCAGGCGATCGACGCCGAGGCCTCGGCGTGCGTCGCTAGGCTGCAGGCCGAGCCGGGCGCCGCCGAGCGCCAGGCCGTCTGCGACTGGATCAACGCCGACCCGCGCCACGCCGTGGCCTTCGCCAGGGCTGAAGCGGCCTGGGAAATGTCGCAGCGGCTGTGCGCCGACCCGCCGGTGGTGGGCGCGCTCCCCTGGGCCGGCGACGACGTGGTGGCCATGCTCTTGTCGCGGCGCGGCCTGGTGGGCGGCCTGCTGGCCGCCTCCTCCGCCGCCGTCGTGGCCACCGCCGCCTGGCGTTACGAGAGAGACGTCCAGCTTTACCGCACCCAGATCGGTGAGCGTCGCATCGTCGTCCTGAGCGACGGTTCGCGGGTGCAGCTGAACACCGGCTCGACCATCGAGGCGGCGATGACCGCCAAGGCCCGGAAGATCCGGCTGGTGCGCGGGGAAGCGCTGTTCGAGGTGGCCCACAACAAGGCCCGGCCTTTCCTGGTCGACGCCGGGACCGCCCAGCTTCGCGCCGTCGGCACCGCGTTCAACGTGCGCATTCGCGACGAGGTGGTGGAGCTCACGGTCACCGAAGGGGTGGTGGCGGTCAGCTCCGGCGGCCAGGTGCTGCGCAGCGCCGCCGCGCCGCACATCGCCGCCGGCGGCGGGGCGGTGATCCGCCCAGGCGCCGTGGCGCCGACCCAGCTCGACGATGCCGAGATGCGCCAGCGGACGGCCTGGCGGGAAGGCGTCATCGAACTGGACGGCGAGACGCTCGCCCAGGCGGTCGAGGAGTTCAACCGGTATCGCAGCGCCCCGATCATCCTGGGCGACGCGCGGCTCGCCAACATCCGCGTCGGCGGCCGCTTCGAGGTGGACGAGGCCGACAAGTTTCTCCTCGCCCTGGAGACCGGCTTCCCGATCCGCGCCATGCCCGCGTCCGACGGCAGCCTGCTGCTGGTCGCCAAGCCGTGATCCGCGCACCGACAAAATTTTCCACCGTAAGATAGCGGTTCGCCGAGCCCCCGCCCGTTCATCAGAACGACATATGTCGACTCTGGCGCAGGGGGCTTCCCAGACATGACGATCCACTTCCGGCGTGGCGCATGGCGCCATCAGATACTCTCCAGCGCGATGGCGGTCGCCGCGGCGAGCGTCGCCCTGCCGGCCGCGGCCGCGGAGTCCGCGGACTTCCACATCGCCGCCCAGCCCGTGCAGAGCGCGCTTAAGGCCTTGTCCGAACAGTCGGGCGCGCGACTGCTCTATCCCTTCGACGAGGTCGCCGGTCTGCGCTCGCAGGCGGTGAGCGGACGTATGTCCACGCGCCAGGCGCTGGAGAAGATCATCGCCGGCACGCCGCTGAAGATCGCCATGATCCAGGACGGGCTGATCGCGCTGACCGGCCCCGCGCAGAGCGGGGGACTGATCAAGACCAGCGCCGGCGCCGGCGCCGCGCCTCTGTCGGCCACGGCGGCGGCGACGCCCGCGGCCGCCACCGGCGACGCCACGGGCGCCGCCTCGCCCAAGGTCAGCGACGTTCAGGAATTGATCGTCACCGGCGTCCGCGGGGCGCCGCGCACGGTGACCGACAGCCCCACGCCGGTGGACGTCATCAGCAACACTGAGCTGGAGAAAACCGGACGCATCGGCGCGCTTCAGGCGCTCTCGACGCTCGTGCCGTCATTCAACCTGCCGGCGCGCGCGGGGGGCGGCACCGCCACGGTGATCGCCACCGGGGGCCTGCGGGGCTTGAACCCGGACCAGACCCTGGTCCTGGTGAACGGCAAGCGCCGTCATAAGACCGCGCTGATCAACGCCGTTTCCTCGCTCTACAACGGTTCCGTCCCCGCCGACCTCGACATGATCCCGACCTCGGCGATCGGCCGCATCGAGGTGCTGCGCGACGGCGCGGCGGCCCAGTATGGGTCCGACGCCATCGCCGGCGTCATCAACATCATCCTGAAGGACACCGAGGGCGGCTTCGTCTCGGCGAGCGACGGTGAGAACTTCGACCGCCACGACGGGCGCCTGATCCAGGTGCAGGGCGACTACGGCGTGAAGTTCGCCGACGACAAGGGGTTCGTGAATCTGTCGATCGCCACCAAGGAACAGGACCTCTCCAACCGCGCGATCCCCGTCGATCCCTCGGTGCAGATCTATCCGAAGCTGGTGCCGTCCGGCCTGCCCGACCCGCGCGAGCTGACGGTCAATCGGCTGGTCACGCTCAACTACGGCGTCCTGCCCCAGGAAGGCGTGAACTTCGGCTGGAACGGCCACTACGACCTGTCCAGCGGCGCCGAGGTCTATTCCTTCGGCACCCTCGGCCACCGGCTCACCGACCTGCCCTTCACCTTCCGCTCGCCCAACAACGTCAACACCCTGCCGCAGATCTATCCCGAAGGTTTCAGGCCCGACCTGGTGATCCGCGAACTCGACTACGAGGCGGCTATCGGCGTCCGCGGCGACTGGAACGGCTGGTCCTGGGACCTGTCCACGGACTTCGGCTCCAACCACGCCACCGAAAACACCTCGGATACGCTGAACGCCAGCCTGGGCCCGACGAGCCCCACCAGCTTCTACGTCGGCGCGCTTACGTCGACGGAGTGGGACACCTCCATCGACCTGACCAAGGCCTACAAGCTCGCCAACGACGGCAACCTGCAGGTCTCTCTCGGCGCCCAGTACAGGCGCGAGACCTACCGGGTCGACGCCGGCGACCCGAACAGCTATGCGGCCGGCCTCTATGTGATCCCGGCCGGTCAGCCCTTCGCCGGCCAACGGCCGGCGACGGAGGCCCAGGCCACGCCGGGCTTCCAGCCGAGCGACGCGTCGTCCTCGAGCCGCGGCAGCTACGCCGCCTATGGCGAGCTGGACTGGACGCCGAGCAAGCGCTTGGACCTGGGCGTTGCAGCTCGATATGAGGACTATGACGACGGCTCGGGCGACACCTTGGTGGGCAAGGCCAATGGGCGCTTCGCTTTCACCGACTGGCTGGCGATCCGCGGCGCGGTGTCCACCGGTTTTCGCGCGCCGGGCCTGGCCCAAGAGCACTACGCAGCCTCATCGAGCCAGTTCCGGCTGGTGAACAGCGTCCTGGATCTCCTGCTGATCAAGACCTTGCCGGTGAGTTCGCCCTCGGCGATCGCGCTGGGCGCCAAGCCCCTGCAGCCGGAGACCTCGACCAACTACAGCCTGGGCCTTGCCTTCGATCCGACGTCGTCGCTGACGGTGACGCTCGACGCCTACCGCATCGACATCGACAAGCGGATCGCCATCACCAGCACGCTGACCGGCGCGGCGGTCAGCAACATCCTGATCGCCCACGGCCTGTCCGGCGACCTTTCCGCCCAGTACTACACCAACGCCATCGACACCGAGACCAACGGCGTCGACCTCGTGGCCACCTGGCGGCACGACTTCGGCGATTGGGGCGCGCTGCACGCCAGCGCGGGCTACAACTACAACAAGACCAAGATCACCGGGATCATTCCCAATCCGCCGGCGCTGAGCGCACTCGGCCCGACCTTCGTGCTCTTCGATCGCGCCAGCCAGAGCAACCTGACCACCGCCTTCCCGAAGGACAAGATCGCGCTCGAGGTCAACTGGACCTTGGGGAATTGGTCGGTGAATGCGCGCGACACCCGCTTCGGGACCTACACGATCCTGCAGGACACGCCCTCGCAGGACCGCTCGTTCGGGGCCAAGTGGATCGCCGACCTCGAGGTCGCCTACAAGCTGCCGCATGACGTGACGCTGGCGGTCGGCGCCAACAACCTGTTCAACGTCTATCCGGACGCCAACGGCATCTTCAACGCCACGACCGGTTCCGGGCAGTATCCCGGCACCTCGCCCATGGGCTTCACCGGCGGCTCCTACTACGGCCGCATCCAGTGGAATTTCTGATCCGGCCGGGAGTCAGACCTGATGCGTAAACGGACCTTCCTCGGCGCCTCGCTGTTCCTGGGGTTGGGCGGCCTGCCGGCGGTGCTGGCGGGCGTGGCCGATGCGGCGGCGCCTAAGAAGAAGGCCGTCCACGGCCGCGGCGAGATCCTCTGGGACACCTATGGCGTGCCGCACGTCTACGGGAAGGACGAGGCCTCGGTGTTCTACGGCTTCGGCTACGCCCAGGCCCAGAACCACGGGGACATCGTCGTCCATCTCTATGGCGAGGCGCGCGGCCGCGCCGCCGAGTACTGGGGCCCGCAGTTCGCGGCCTCTGACCGCTGGATGCTCTCCAACGATGTGCCGGCCCGGGCGCTCGCCTGGTACAAGGCCTCGACCCCTCAGTTCCGCAAGGACCTCGACGCCTTCGCCGAGGGGATCAACGCCTACAACGCAGCCAACCCCGGCAAGATCGATCCGAAGATCGCCGTGGTGCTGCCGGTCAGCGGCGTCGACGTCATGGCCCACGCCCACCGGCTGATGAACTTCATCTACGTCGCCCCCATGGAGCGGACCATGGGCGCGCCGGTCCCAGGCGCCGGCAACAACGGCTCCAACGCCTGGGCCGTGGCGCCGTCCCACTCGGCCAGCGGGAACACCATGCTGCTGGCCAATCCGCACCTGCCCTGGCCGACCAGCTACTTCACCTATTTCGAGGCCGACCTGAATGGGCCCGGCATCAAGATGTACGGCGCGACCCAGGTGGGCCTGCCGGTCCTAAGATTCTGCTTCAACGATCACATGGGCTTCACCAACACCGTCAATTCCATATTGGGCGCCACCAACTACGAACTGAAGCTCTCCGGCGACGGCTATCTGTTCGATGGCAAGGTGCTGCCGTTCAAGACCCGCACCACCAGCTTCAAGGTCAAGCAAGCGGATGGCTCCCTGAAGACCGAGAGCCTGACGATCCGCGAGTCAGTGCACGGCCCGGTCTTCACGCGCGCCGACGGCAAGACCCTGGCCCTGCGCGTCGCCGGTCTCGACCGGCCCGACGGTCTCAAGCAGTACTGGGACATGGGGATGTCGAAGAACTTTGCGGAGTTCGAGACCATCCTGAAGCGGCTGCAGGTGCCGACCTTCAACATCGTCTACGCCGACAAGGCCGGCCACATCCAATACATGGACAACGGCATCCTGCCGAAGCACCCCAAGGGCGACATGGCCTTCTGGCGCGGCGACGTGCCCGGCGACACCTCAGAGACGCTGTGGACCGAGGTGCACAGCTACGCGGACCTGCCCAAGGTCGTCGACCCGCCCACCGGCTGGATCCAGAACACCAACGATCCGCCCTGGGTCGCCACCTATCCGCAGGTCATCCGTTACGAGGACTATCCGTCCTATGTGGCGCCGCCCGGGCCGGAATCGCTGCGCTCGCAGCAGTCGGCGCACCTGCTCGCTGACGACAAGAAGCTGAGCTACGACGACTTCGTCGCCCACAAGCTGTCGACCCACACGCTGATGGCCGACCGCGTCCTGCCGGACCTGGCCGCCGCCGCCCAGGGCGATCCCGATCCGGAGGTCCGGGCGGCGGTGAGCCTGCTGAAGGCCTGGGACCGCCAGACCGTCGCCGACAGCAAGGCGGCGCTGCTGTTCGAGACCTGGGCCAATCTTTTCGCGCCCAACAACTTCACCAGCCTCGCCAACTACAAGGTCAAATGGCAGGCCGCCGATCCCATCGGCACGCCCAAGGGGATCGCCGACCCGGCCAAGGCCGTGGCGATGCTGAAGGCCGCCATCGTCGAGATGAAGCAGCAGTACGGCGCCATCGACCGCCCCTTCGGCGAGGTCTCGCGCTTCGCCATCGACAAGGTCGACCTGCCCGGCAACGGCGGTTTCGGCAACACCGGCATCTTCCGCACCATCACCTGGGGCCCGCTCAAGGACGGCAAGCGCGTTCCGGTGCACGGCGAGACCTGGGTGTCGCTGGTGGAGTTCTCAACCCCGATCAAGGCCAAGGGCCTGATGAGCTACGGCAACGCCAGCCAGCCCGGCTCGCCGCATCGCTCCGACCAGTTGCAGCACCTATCCGACAAGACCCTGCGCACGCTCTGGTTCGCCCGCGCCCAGGTCGAGCAACACCTCGAAGGCCGCACGGCCCTCTAAAGGAGATGAAGATGATCCGCCGCACTGCGCTCCTCGGCCTCGCCGCCGCCTGCGTTCTCACCGCCGCCCCGGCCCTGGCCGCCAACCCGCATGACGGCAACTGGACAGCCGTTGTCTCCAAGGCGCCGGGCAGCACGATTCCCGAGGGCTTCAAGCTGACCATCAACTTCAAGTTCGGCGACAACCACCTCGTCTACCACTCGGCCAACACCACCAACGCCGCGAAGCCCTATATCAGCGACCACGAGACCACCCTGGACGGCAAGGTCGCGCCCTTCCCGAACCAGGAGCGCTTCAACCAGGTGTCGGTGACCCAGACCGACCCCGACAACCTGCAGATCCTCAAGATGAAGGACGGCGACGTCATCGCCGGCGAGTTCTGGACCTTCAGCAAGGACGGCAAGACCGCTGTGCGCCGCGGGATCGGCAAGAATCCCGACGGCAAGTCGCATGCCTATCAGGAGCACTTCGTCCATCAGTAGTCCGGAGGGGATGAGCTCCTGACGACGACGAGGTTCAGCGGCGCCGTCAGACTGATTGGTTGGCGGCCCGGGAGGGACTCGAACCCCCGACCTTAGCTTTAGGAAAGCTCTGCTCTATCCGGCTGAGCTACCGGGCCACGCGAGGCGCGTGATAGCCTAACCGGAGGGGCGTGGGAACGCCGGGAGTCGGGGGTAGGTCGGCGGATGGGTTTCTTGCGGGTTTTCCGGCAGCTCTGGGTGCAGGTGCTGATCGGCACGGCGCTGGGCGCGCTCGTCGGCTGGCTCTGGCCGCACTTCGGCGCCTCGCTCAAGCCGCTGGGCGACGCCTTCATCAAGCTGGTCAAGATGGCGATCGCGCCGGTGATCTTCTGCACGGTGGCCGCCGGCATCGCGCGGATGGGCGACCTGAAGGCCTTCGGGCGGCTGGGCGTGCGGACGCTGGTCTATTTCGAGGCGGTCTCGACCTTCGCCCTCCTGATCGGCCTGGTGGTCGGAACCGTGCTGCATCCGGGCGCCGGCTTCAACATCGACCCCAGGACGCTGGATCCCTCCATCGGCGCCGGCTACGCGGCCAAGGCCGCGCACGGCGAAAGCCTGGTCGACCACCTGATGAACCTGATCCCGGACACCTTCCTGGGCGCGTTTGCCGGCGGCGACCTCCTGCAGGTGCTGCTGATCGCCATCCTGACGGGGTTCGCCTGCACGGGCCTTGGCGCGTTCGGCGACAAGACCGCCGGCGTGCTGGAGGGAGTCGCCAAGCTGTTCTTCGGGATCATCGGGGTGATCGTGCGGCTGGCGCCCCTGGGCGCCTTCGGCGCCATGGCCTTCACCATCGGCAAGTTCGGCGTGGCGTCGCTCGCGCAGCTGGGCGCGGTGGTGGGGACCTTCTACCTGACCAGCCTGCTGTTCGTGCTGATCGTGCTGGGGGTTATCGCCCGGCTGAGCGGCTTCTCGATCCTCAAGTTCCTGGCCTACATCCGCGACGAGCTGCTGATCGTGCTGGGGGCCTCGTCGTCGGAGGCGGCGCTGCCGCTGATCATGGCCAAGCTGGAGCGGCTGGGGGCCGGCAAGACCACGGTCGGGCTGGTGATCCCCACCGGCTATTCGTTCAACCTCGACGGCACCAACATCTACATGACGCTGGCGACCCTGTTCCTGGCCCAGGCGACGAACACGCCGCTCAGCCTCGGGCAGGAGGCGACCCTGCTGGGCGTGGCCATGCTGACGTCCAAGGGCGCGAGCGGCGTGGCCGGCGCGGGCTTTATCACGCTCGCCGCCACCCTGGCGGTGATCCCCGACCTGCCGATCGCGGCGCTCGCCCTGCTGGTGGGCGTCGACCGGTTCATGAGCGCCTGCCGCGCGCTGACCAACTTCGTTGGCAATGGGGTCGGAACCCTGGTGATCGCCCGCTGGGAAGGCGACCTCGACCGCGAGAAGCTGACCGCCGAGCTGGACAAGGGTCCGGGCGAGGAAGTGGCCCTGCTGGACAGCGTCTAGGCGACGATCCGCACCGGCAGGGCCGTGTAGCCCTTCACGAAGTTGGACTGCAGCCGGCCCGGCTCGCCCACCACCTCGATGCGCTCGAAGCGCTTGAGGATCTCCTCCCAGACGACGCGCAGCTGCATTTCGGCCAGCCGGTTGCCGACGCAGCGGTGGATGCCGAAGCCGAACGCCACGTGCTGGCGCGGCCGCTCGCGGTCGATGATGAAGCGGTCCGCGTCGGGGATCACCTCCTCGTCGCGGTTGCCCGAGACGTACCACATGATCACCCGGTCGCCCTTCTTGATGGCCTTGCCGCCGAGCTCGGTGTCGCGGGTGGCTGTGCGGCGCATGTGGGCCACCGGGCTCTGCCAGCGCACGATCTCCGGCACCGCGGAGTCCAGCAGGGCCGGGTTGGCGCGCAGCCGGTCGTAGGCGTCGGGATAGTCCTGGAAGGCCATCAGGGCGCCGGTGATCGAATGGCGAGTGGTGTCGCTGCCGGCCACGGTCAGCAGCATGATATTGCCGAAATAGCCTTCCGGCCGATCGCCCTTGCGGGTCACCGGGTCGTGGCTCAGCAGCGAGATCAGGTCGTTGGCCGGCGGGCCGTCCTTGCGCGCGTCCCACAGGCCGATGAACGGCATGACGAGCGGCATGAAGGCCTGCTGGCGCTCCATCATCTGTTCCATGGTCATGTCGGCCGGCGGCGGGCCGGAAAGCGCCATGTCGGAGATCTTCGGCAGGTTGCGGCGCTGGTCGAAGGGATAGTCGAAAAGGGTCGCCAGCATCTGGCTGGTCAGCTCGATCGAAACCTTGTCGACGAAGTCGAAGGTCTCGCCCACCGGCAGCTCGTCGAGGATCGCCGCGGCGCGTTCGCGGATCAGCGGCTCCATGGCCGCCATGCCGGCGGTGGAGAAGGTCGGCGTCACCACCCGGCGCTGGGCGTCGTGGTCCGGCGGGTCGAGCGCGATGAAGCTGGAATCGTCGCTCGGCTCCTTGGCGTCGGCGATCATGATGCCGCCGAGCTCGGAGGACGAGGAAAAGACCTCGTGGTTGGAGTCCACCGCCACGATGTCCTGGAACTTGGTCACCGACCAATAGGGGCCGAACTCGCTGTCGGCGCAGTAGTGGACCGGGTCCTCGCGCCGCAGCCGCTCGAACCAGGGCCAGTGGGTGTCGCTGGTGAAGTGGCTGACGTCCGAGACGTCGAAGGCGTCGAGCGGCGTGGAATAGGCCCGCTCGCGGGCCTCCTTGGCTAAGGCGTTCCGGGCGATCGCGCTGGCGTCATCGGCCATGACCTTCGTCTCCCCACCATCCGCTGCTGGCCGGAGGCTCGCGCCATTGCGGACAAGGGGTCAAACGAAAACGCCCGAAGCGAACTCCGGGCGTCTCGTCATCGCGATGGATCGCGCGACCTAGGCCGCGACGGCCTTGATCAGCGACTTGTTGAGGATGCCGATGGCGGCGTCGCGGTCGATGCGCTCGATGGCGGCGACTTCGCGGGCCATGCGGTCCAGCGCCGATTCATAGAGCTGACGCTCCGAATAGGACTGTTCCGGCTGGTTCTCGGCGCGGTGCAGGTCGCGCACCACCTCGGCGATGGAGATCAGGTCGCCGGAGTTGATCTTGGCTTCGTACTCCTGGGCGCGGCGCGACCACATGGTGCGCTTCACCCGGGCGCGGCCCTTCAGCGTGGTGAGCGCCTGGGTCACGACATTGGTTTCGGCGAGCGCGCGCAGGCCCGAGGCGCGAGCCTTGGCGGTCGGCACCCGCAGCGTCATCTTCTCGTGGTCGAAGGTGATGACATAGACTTCCAGTTTCAGACCGGCGACTTCCTGGGTTTCGATCCCCTGCACCTGACCAACCCCGTGGGCCGGATAGACGACGTGATCGCCAACCGAGAAATCATGACCGCTCTTGCTCATAGAAAACCCTCTCAAAATGCCGGGTCCGGACGAACGCGGACCGCAGATGCGCTACCGCCAAGCGACAAAGCCATGCTCTCCGCGAAAAGGCCGCGGCGGCATCGTCGTTTGGGGCGGAAGTAGACCTCTTAAGACACCCTTCGCCTGTCGCCGGAGCTATCCCTCATGGACTGCGCCGCAACGGCGTTTCTTCAGATCGATGAGCAAGGCTGAAGTCAGCCTGTGCGCCACATCGTCCCTAACGGTAACATAAAATGAAGCCGAATGAAAGGCTTGCCCCGGAAGGGGCGCCGGCGCGTTCCGACGGGGCCCGCGAGCTCAGGAGCCGCGGCCGGGCTTCTCGGAGAAGTATTTCTCAAGCTTGCCGGTCTCGCGCTCGAAGTCTTCGGCGTCGGCGGGCGGTTCGCCCTTGACCGTGATGTTCGGCCAGACCTTGGCGTAGTCGGAATTGATCCGCAGCCACTTGCCGTCCGGGTCGTCCTCGGTGTCGGGCTTGATCGCGTCGACCGGGCACTCCGGCTCGCAGACGCCGCAGTCGATGCACTCGTCCGGATTGATCGCCAGGAAGTTCTCGCCCTCGTAGAAGCAGTCGACCGGGCACACCTCCACGCAGTCCATGAACTTACATTTGATGCAGGGATCCATCACGATGTAGGTCATGGCGGGCGAGGGGCCTTCCGGACTGCCGAGGTAGGGCGCGGGTTTTTCACGGTCCGGCGGCGGGATGTCAATGGCGCCGCGTCGAGGGCTCCCCGAAGGAATTCTGGCAGCGGCGTCAGGTCTAGCTGAAGGTGTCCGCGAGGCGCTTCCCGGCTGGACGTCCCGGCGGGTCGCCATATTCGTTGCGCTTGGCTTCGCCGGGGAGCGCACCCAGGCCGACGATGGCGATCAGGGAGATCAGAGCGCCCGCGAGCGTCGCGGCCATCGGCGGCAGGAAGCCCTTCGCTGCAAACAGCATCACGGCCACGAAGACATTGATCACCGGTGCAAACCAGCCCGAGTAGCCAAGGTCGTGAAGCCGCCGGATCATGGCGAGCAGCATCGGCAAGCCACAAAGCTGAGCGAACGCTGCGGCGCCGGTCATCCCGATGACGATTTCGAGGATCAGCAGGGGCACGAGCCAGGCCCAGTATTCCCGCCGCCGGCCGCGGCCCGCGATCCACTTGGCGAAACCCCGCTGTTTCGGCTCGGCCTTTCCGTCGGCGAGCCCGCGGACGTCGTTGGTCATCTGCCGCCCCCACAATCCGGGACGACTGTGGCTCAGCTTGCCGGCAGCGTCGAGTAGAGCGTTCGCGCCTCTTTCGGCGGCCCGCGGCGTTCGCCGAGCGACTCGATCTTCACCGCGATCAGCTTGCCGCCGAGCGCGAAGACCAGGGCGTCGCCGACCTTCAGCGAGCGCGCCGGCTTGTCGACGCGGTTCTCGTGGCCGGCGCGGGTCAGGCGGATGCGGCCTTCTTCGATGAAGTCGGCGGCCAGGGTGCGGGTCTTGAAGAAGCGGGCGCGCCAGAGCCAGACGTCGGCCCTCGTGGCTTCGGTGGGGGCCGGTTCGCTCATCTTGCTTCGCTCCTGGCGGAGCTTCGCAGGACGGGTCCGGCGCTGGGGGCACGTCCTCCGAAGCCTTGGCGAAGGAGGGTCATGAGCGGCCTTGCGCGGCGCGGCGCCGGCGGCGGGGCCGGCGGGCGGGCGCGGGCTCCCCCTGCAGGGCGGCCAGCGCCGCGAACGGCGAGTTGGGGGCGACGATGGGACGATGTTCCACGGCGAAGTCACGCTCAGCGCGACGCCGCCAGGCGGTGGCCTCGCCGGCGCGCTTGATCGCAGCATAGCCCAGGCCCTTGAGGATTTCGCGGGCCTCGTCCGGGCTCCAACCGAGCTCCTCGCGGGCGGCGTCGGAGAACAGCACGCCGCCGCCCTGCCTGACGCCGGCCCGCAGCAACTCGTCCAGCCGCTCCAGCTGCTCCACCGGCACGGCCCAGGCCTTCACCGCCCGCAGGCCGAAGGCGGAGAGCGCGCGCGGCGAGGGCGTCTGGGGCGGCAGGCGGCTCGGCTTGTAGCCCACCGGCCGCCAGCCCGGTGCGTCACGGCCGGCCAGCGCCTGCGTCAGCAGCCGCGCGTCCGGCCGCAACAGGCTCGGCATATAGACGCTGAACGCCCCGAGCTTGACGCCGAGGCCCCGCAGCATGCGCCGTTCCACCTGACTTAGCGCCCGGGCCTCGGCGCGGACCTGGGCGCGGTCCAGCACGCCGCCGGCCTCGATCAGCCGGAAGGCGAGGCCGCGGGCCAGGCCCTTGATCCTGCCGTCGGCGACCGCGGCCTCGAGCTTGCGAAGCCCGCTGAGGCGCCGTCCCGCCTCGCCGGCGACGAAGGCCTCCAGCCGATGCGCCGCCCGCTGGCGCGCCGCCTCGTGGCCAAGCTCCCCCAGCAGCCGCACGCGGGGCCGGAAGGGCTCGCCGCCGGCCAGCACGCCCGCCGCCTCGCCCTGCCACAGCACCACGCCGTCCGGCGTCAGCGCGAACGCCTCGTCGGGCTCCGCCGCCAGCTTGCCGAGGCGCCGCGCGATCTCCGGCCCGACCGCATGGGTCGCCGCGGCCCGCAGCGCCTTTTCCTCCAGGACCGACGAGCCCTGCGCCGCCTCGAACCGCACGCCGGTCAGCCGGCCGACGAAATGACCCTCGACGGTCACCGCGCCGTCGGCGCCGACCCCGGCCAGCATGTCCTCGCGCACCCGAAGACCGCGCATCAGCGCGCTGGTCCGCCGGTCGACGAACCGGGCCATCAGCTTCTCGTGCAGGGTGTCGGAGAGCCTGTCCTCCAGCCCCCTCATCTTCCCCTGCCAACCACTTGGGTCGGCCAGCCAGTCCGGCCGGTTGGCCACATAGGCCAGCGTGCGGACGCTGGAGAGACGCTGCGCCAGCGTGTCGATCTCGCCGTCGGTGCGGTCGAGCTGGCCGTACTGCCTGGCGATCCAATCCTCCGGAATCCGCCCCCTATTTGTGCTGTGGGGGCCGGTGGTCAGGTGGAGGAAGAATTCCTTGGCCAGGGCCAGGTGCTCGTCGAGCGCCAGCTTGCGGAAGTCCGGCGTCTGGCAGCATTCCCAGAGCCGCTCGATCGCCGCGCGGCCTTTCGCGCGGTCGGCGATCAGCGGGTCCTGGGCGAGGTGACGCAGGGTGGTCTCGTCCAGCGCCTCGGCCGACAGCTTCAGCCCCTCGCGGTCCGGCGTCTTGGCCAAGGACTTCAGCAGGCCCGGCAGGGAGCCGAAGTCGAGCCTGGAGTTGCGCCATTCCGCCCCGGTGACCGGCTCGAAGCGGTGCTCCTCGACGGCCAGCACCAGGTCCTCGTCCATGTCGTCGGCCTCGCCGGTGACCCCGAAGGTCCCGTCGCGCTGATAGCGGCCGGCGCGCCCGGCGATCTGGCCGACCTCCTGCGGATAGAGGAAGCGCGTCCGCTTGCCGTCGAACTTGGTGAGGCCGGCGAAGGCCACATGGTCGACGTCCATGTTGAGGCCCATGCCGATGGCGTCGGTGGCCACCAGGAAGTCGACCTCGCCCGACTGGTAGAGCGCCACCTGGGCGTTGCGGGTGCGGGGCGAGAGCGAGCCCATCACCACCGCTGCGCCGCCCCGCTGGCGGCGGATCAGCTCGGCGATGGCGTAGACCTGGTCGGCGCTGAAGGCGACGACGGCGCTGCGCCGGGGCAGGCGGGTGAGCTTCTTCGGCCCCGCGTAGGTCAGCGAACTGAACCGCTCCCGCGTGATGATCTCGGCGTGCGGCAGCAGGCGGCGCACCAAGGGCGCCATGGTTCCTGCGCCCAGCAGCATGGTCTCCGCCGTCCCCCGCGCATGCAGCAGGCGGTGGGTGAAGACGTGGCCGCGCTCCGGGTCGGCGCAGAGCTGGATCTCGTCGACCGCCAGGAACTCGACCTCGCGGCTGAGTGGCATGGCTTCGACCGTGCAGACGAAATAGTGCGGCCGCGGCGGGACGATCTTCTCCTCGCCGGTGATCAGGGCCACCGAACGGGCGCCGCGCAGCTTGACGATGCGGTCGTAGATCTCGCGGGCCAGCAGGCGCAGCGGCAGGCCGATCATGCCCGACGCGTGGCCCAGCATCCGTTCGACCGCCAGGTGCGTCTTGCCGGTGTTGGTGGGGCCGAGCACGGCCACCAGCCGGGGAGGGGCCACGCCTGTGGTGCGGTCGCTCATGTGCTTGAACTTGGGGTCCCCAGCGGAGTCGGGCAAGCGGCAGTTAGACGCGGTGGCCGGCTCCAGGTTCCAGGCGGAAGCCCAGAGGCAGCAATTGCTCGATTGTCCGGCGCGCAAGCTCGCCATCGGGCGAGACGGCGACGATCTCGCAGCCGTCCTGCGCGAACTCGAAGATCTTCTGGCGGCAGCCGCCGCAGGGCCAGACGGTTTCGGGCAAGGAGGAGGCCACATAGACGCAGCTGATCCGCGTGGAGCCCTGGGTCACCGCCGCGGAGATGGCGCTGGCCTCGGCGCAGAGGCCCTGCGGATAGGCGGCGTTCTCGACGTTGACGCCATAGCAGACGCGCCCGTCGGTGGTTTCGACCGCACAGCTCACATGGACGCCGGAATAGGGCGCGTGCGCATTGGGCAGCAGGCGTTGCAGTTCGGCGACGATCGCGCGGGTGTTGGCTCGGCTCATGAAGGGGGTGCGTCCCGGAAGCCTGTGGGACGAAGAACTCTAGGGCGGGGCGTTGCGTCAGTCCATCGCGGCGAGGATCGCCAGGAGGTCCAGCACGCAGAGCGCCGAGTTGTGCGCCGCCATCTGGGCCATCTGCGGATAGGTCAGGTGGCTCTCCTCGCCGGCCAGGTCCGAGAGGGTGCGGATGACGTAGAGTGGAACGTCCCAGGCCTGCGCGACCTGGTTCACCGCGCCGGACTCCATGTCGATGGCCTGGGCGGCGAAGCGGGCGTGCAGGGCCTCGCGGGTCTCGGCGCAGTTCAGGAAATAGTCGGCGGTGACGATGCCGCCCAGCCGCACCGGGGCTTCCACCTGGCCGGCCAGAACCTCAGCCAGGCGCCGCAGGGTTTCGCGGACCGCGGCTGGGACCGGCGATAGAAAGGCGAGCTCCGGCGCGCCGAGCGGCACGAGACCCGACTCCGTGGAGGTCAGCCGCCCGTTCGCCATCACCCCGTAGTCGTGGATCGCCAGCCGGTCGGCCAGCAGCACCGCGCCCACCGGCAGCTCAGGATCGAGGCCGCCGGCCACGCCGCAGAAGATCAGCCGGGTGGCGCCAAAGACGCTCAGTAGCAGGGTGGCCGCGGCCGCGGCGTTGACCTTGCCGATGCCGGCCTGGGCCAGCGCCAGCGGCTCGCCCTCGAAGCGGCCGCGCCAGACCCGTGTCGGCCCATGCCGTTCCGGCTCGGCGTCCACGTCCAGCCGGGCGCGGAGCGCGGCGATCTCCTCGACGGTGGCGCACAGGATGCCGAACACGACTTGGCCTGAAAGAGGATGGCTAACGACTTGGCGCGGTTGGGCGGGAACAGGGGCAAAACGAATCGGGACCGAATCAGCTATCGCGCCAGATTCAGCCTTTGTTCACCGCAACATATTGTATCTCAACGAGCTTCGACCACAAGGCCATTTAACCCTGCGCGCGCAGGCGCTGGGCGAGGGCGGCGTATTCGGCGGCCTTCTGCGGGTCGCCCAGGGTCTCGTGGAAGATCGCCAGGTTGTGCGCCGCCATGTGGCCGCCGCAGCCGTAGACCGCGCCCTCCAGATCGGGACGCTCGCCGATTTCCAGGCAGCGCTTCCAGGCGGATTCGGCGATCGGCAGGAAATGCTCCTTGGCCATGCTCGGGGCCTCGCCGGCGGCTTCCAGGTAGATGTGCCCGACGATGAAATAGAAGTCGGGCGAGTCCTCGAAGTTGGCGACCTCGGCGTCGGCGAGCGTCAGCGCCTCGGCCAGCTGCCCGTTGGCCTTCAGCATCATCAGGGTGCGCACCACCAGGGGATGGCGGTAGCCGGCGTCGGGCGGCGCGAGCCGCAGCGCCTCGGTGAAGCAGAAAGCGGCCTGCGGATGGCGCTGGCGGGCCTGGTGCTCCTTGGCGAGCTGGAACCAGAGATAGGGGTCGTCGGGCGTCGCCTCGAGTTCGCGCATCAAGAGGGTCTCGTTGCGCGCGCCTTTGCGGTCCAGGTTCTCGGCGGTGTAGCCGTCGTGGCCGATCTCCAAGGGCAGGGGCCGCTGGGGCAGGTCGCTGACCGGCTGCTCGTGGATTCGGCCGGCATAGCGCACGCCGCGCGGCAGAACGCGCGCGATCCAGGCCTGGCTGGCCGCGCCCGGCTGATCGTCGATCAGGCTGCGGACCCGGATGGCGCCCAGGAAGCCACCGCCGCCGGGCGGCAGGACCTCGGCGCTCAGGCCGTCGGTCCCACGGTCCAGCCATTCGTCGGCGTCGAGGATGAGGTTCCAGTCCGCGTCGGAATGGTTGAGCGCGGCGTTACGCGCCGCGGCGAAATCGTCGCACCAGACGAACTCGTGGACCTCCGCCCCAGCGGCGCGGGCGATCTCGCGCGTGGCGTCGGTCGAGCCGGTGTCGAGCACGATCATCCGGTCGACGTGGGCGCGGGCGCTTGTCAGCGCGCGGGCGATCGAGCGCGCCTCGTCGCGGGCGATCATCACCAGGGCCAGCCGGGTCACCTGCCTCGTCCTCCACTCATCCTCGTGCGCCCGTCCGTGTATAGGGAGGGTCGCCGCCTGAGGGAAACTTCGCCAGGGCGGGCTCGAATTGGCCGCCTTACCTTGACGTGGAGGCCGCCCTTCCTCTATATCGCCCGCTCTCGCGCGGGGCCCGCCCCGCTGCGTCCCTATTCTCGCGAAGGTTTTCGTCCCATGTCGCGTCGTTGCGAACTCACCGGTGTCGGCCCGATGGTCGGCCACAATGTGAGCCACTCGAACATCAAGACCAAGCGCCGCTTCCTGCCCGCGCTGTCGCCCGCGACCCTGCAGTCGGACGCGCTGGGCCAGTCCTATCGCCTGCGCATCACCAATGCGGCGCTGCGGACGCTGGATTTCCGCGGCGGGCTCGACGCCTTCCTGCTGAAGGCCGGCGACGACGAGCTGTCGCCCAAGGCCCTGAAGATCAAGCGCCAGGTGAAGGCCAAGCTTGCCGAGCAAGCCGCCGCCTGACCCGCGCTGAACGAGGTGTCGTTCCGAGGAGGGCCGCTGGCGACAGCGGCCCTTTTTCGTGCCCGATAGTCCGGGCTACTTCAGCACGCTGTCGAACAGCGCGACCAGCTCGATCCAATGCCGCTCGGCCGCGTCCTTGTCGTAGACCGGCATGTCGGTGGGCACCCAGCCGTGCCGGGCGCCTTTCCAGATGGAGACCTGCGCGTCGACGCCGGCGGACTTGAGCGCCGCGTCCAGCCGTTCGCACTGGGCCTCGTCGAAGCTGCGGTCCTCATCGGCCCCGGCGATCAGCAGCTTGGCGGTGATCTTGGGCGCCAGGTTGTGCGGGCTGTCCTCGGCGTCCGTGGCGAGGTTGCCGCCGTGGAAGGAGGCGGCCGCGGCGATCCGATCGGGGAAGGTCCCGGCGGCGCGCAGCGCTATGCCGCCGCCCATGCAATAGCCGGTGACCCCGACCTTGCCGGGCTTGGCCTGCGGCTGCGTCGTCAGCCAGTCGAGGTAGGCCTTGGTGTCCGCCATCTGCTTTTCGGCGTCGGTGGAGGCGCGAAGCTTCGCGAACAGCGCGCCCATCTCCGGGTCGCCGGCGCGGGCCTTGACGATATCCAGCGGCGGATAGGGCCCGGCGCGCCAGAAGACGTCGGGCAACAGGACGTAGTAGCCCGCCTGCGCCAACCGCTCGCCCATCTCGAACATCGCCGGGCGGATCGCCGGCGCGTCCATGTAGAGGATCGCCGCGGGCCAGGGGCCGTCGCCACTGTCGGGGGTGAAGACGAAGGCCCGGGCGTCGCCGTCAGGCATAGAAATGGAAACGTCGGTCTTCATCGGACTGCTCCCGTAGAGATGTTGTCGGTGTCAGGCGACCGCGCGGCGCACTTCCTTGAAGGTCGACCGCTTCGCGGGGCCTGAGGGGCCCTGGGTGTTCGGCGGCGGCGCCAGCAGGTTGGCGTTGCGACGGGTGACCGCGCGCGGCTCCTCCTCGAAGAGCTCGGCCAGCTGATCGGTGATGGCGCCGGCCAGCTGCTCCACGTCGACGATGGTGACGGCGCGGCGGTAGTAGCGGGTGACGTCGTGGCCGATGCCGATGGCGATCAGCTGCACCGGGCTCTTGGCCTCGATCTCGCCGATCACCTCGCGCAGGTGTCGTTCCAGGTAATGGCCGGAGTTCACGCTCAGCGTAGAGTCGTCCACCGGCGCCCCGTCGGAGATCACCATCAGGATGCGCCGCGCTTCCGGGCGGCCGATCAGCCGCTGGTGCGCGCACATCAGGGCCTCGCCGTCGATGTTCTCCTTGAGCAGGCCCTCGCGCATCATAAGGCCGAGGTTGCGCCGGGCGCGCCGCCAGGGGGCGTCGGCGGCCTTGTAGATGATGTGGCGCAGGTCGTTCAGGCGGCCGGGTTGCGGCGGCTTGCCGGCCTTCAGCCAGTCCTCTCGGCTCGAGCCGCCCTTCCAGGCCCGCGTCGTGAAGCCGAGGATTTCGGTCTTGACCCCGCAGCGCTCCAGGGTGCGCGCCAGGATGTCGGCGCAGACGGCGGCCACCATGATCGGCCGGCCCCGCATGGAGCCGGAGTTGTCGATCAGGATCGAGACCACGGTGTCGCGGAACTCGGTGTCCTGCTCTTCCTTGAAGCTGAGCGGCGCGGTCGGGTCGACGATCACCCGGGTCAGGCGCGCCACGTCGAGGATGCCTTCCTCCAGGTCGAAGGACCAGGAGCGGTTCTGCTGGGCGAGCAGCTTGCGCTGCAGGCGATTGGCGAGCCGGCTGACGACGTTCGAGAGGCTGGCCAGCTGCTGGTCGAGGTAGGCGCGAAGCCTGGTCAGCTCCTCGGCGTCGCACAGCTCCTCGGCGGCGACGATCTCGTCGTGGGCGGTGGTGAAGACCTTGTAGGTGACGACCTTGCCCTCGCCCTTCAGGTCGGGGCGCGCGGGCTGCTCGCCGTCGCCCATGTCGGGCGGCTCGTCGCTGTCCTCGGCGTCGGGGTCGTCCTCGGCCTGCATCATCTGGGAGTCGGCGTCCTCGCTTTCGCGGTGGGTCGCGTCGTTCTCGTCCATCGAGGCCTGCTGCGGGGACTTGCCCTCGCCATCGCCTTCCTCGTTGTCCTCGCTGGCGTCGGGTTCGCCCTCTTCGCTGGAGCCGTCCTCGTCGTCCGGCTGTTCCGGGGCGTCGGACATGTCCTCGCCCATCTTCAGGTCGCGGATGATGGCGCGGGCGATGCGGGCGAAGGCCTTCTGGTCCTGGACGGCCTCGGTCAGGCGGTCGAGGTCGGCGCCGGCCTTGGCCTCGATCTCGTCGCGGAACAGGTTGACGAGCGGCTGCGCCATGGCCGGCGGCTTGTCGCCGGTCAGCCGCTCGCGGACCATCAGGGAGACGATGTCGGCGTAGGGCGGATTGGCCAGCGCCTCGACCTGGTTGAAGGCGCGCTTCGCCCAGGCCTGCTCGTGCACCGCCTTGAGGTTCTCGCGCACGCCGCCGAGCGCATTGGCGCCGATCGCCTCGAGCCTCGCCTGTTCGATGCCGTCATAGATCGGCTGGCCCTGGACGGTGTTGGGCCGCGCCTTGGCGTGGGCGGCCGGGTCGTGGTGGGCGATGCGCAGCGCCATCTGGTCGGCGAAGCCGCGGATCCGGGCGGCGTCGATGCTGGTCAGGTCGCGGGGCGGATGGGGCAGCACCGCGCGGTTGCCGGAAAGCTGCGGGCCCTCGCCGGAATAGACGATCTCCAGGTCCGGCGACTCGGCCAGCGAGCGCGTCGCGTTGACCAGCGCGCGCTTGAAGGGCTCCAGCGGACTTTCCGGGTTCTTGGCCATGTTGGGTCGTCTTAGAACAGCCGAGGCCTCGCGTGAAACAGGGATTCGAACCGGTGGCTCAGCCGGCCAGCCGTTCGTAGATGTGCAGGCGGTCGCAGACGCCCGGGAACTGCGGGATCGTCACCGTCTCCAGCGGGCGGAAGGCCTGCGCCAGGACACCCCGCAGGGTCTCGTCGCCGGTGAGGGTTCCACGGTCGTCGAGGATCAGGGCGGCGCGCCGGCCGGGGGCGAGGCCCAAGATCGCCTCCGCCGCCCAGGGCTCCCCCTCGCTGGGCCAGCTGCAGAAGAGGTCGCGGTCGGGGTATTTGCGCACCGCCTCCAGAGCGCCGAGCTGTTCGACCGCCCCGCGGTCGGCCACCGCGAAGCCGTACTTCGTGTCGCCGGCGGCCAGATCGGTGGCGATCATGTCGTGGCCGGCCGCCCGGAGCAGGGCCGTCCAACAGCCCGCGCCCGCGCCCACCTCGACGATCGGGCTCAGCCGGCGCAGGGCGGCGACAGCTTCCGCGCAGGGAATGGCGAACCCCCACTCGCGCACGAAGGCCTTGCGGGCCAGCCGCAGGTTGGCGGCTTCGGGCGCGTCCGTGTCGTCGGGGCCCGCGAACCCGCGCGACCGCAGGTCGGCCGCGGGGGGCGCGACGCCGCTCGCCACCCACTCGGCCATGCCGGCGAGCGGGCTGGCCGCCAGCAGGTCGGCCTGCATCCGCTCGTAGATGACGCGGGCCTGGGCGATGACGTCGGATTCGTCCATGCGCCGATCCTAGCAGAGGCGCGTCGCCGCGGCCTCGGAACGCCACGGCCAAGGCTGCGTTTGGCTCCCAGGTCCCGCGACCCGCGGGCGTTTCTAGGAGAGAGCGTCATGCTCAAGTGGGCTTTGATCTTCGCCATTGTCGCGCTCATCGCCGGAGCCCTGGGCTTTGGCGGGATCGCGGGCGCGGCGGCCGGCGTCGCCAAGATCCTGTTCTTCCTGTTCGCGATCGGCTTCCTGATCTTCGTGGCGCTGGGCGTCATGGCCGGCAAGAAGATCGCCGGCGACTAGCCACCGCCGCCTCCGGCGAGGGGCTTGCTCGGGGACTAACATCCCTCCTCTTCAGGGGAGGGACAGACGGCGAAGCCGTCAGGGTGGGGAAGTGTGGGTCAGCGTGCCGAGTCGGCGCTCCGGCCCGCCATTCCCCACCCGTCTCGTTTCACTCGACACCCTCCCCTGAAGGGGAGGGATGATCATTTCTTCTTCGCCAGCCAGGCCTTGCTCTCCTGGCCGACCACCTCGACCAGGTTGCCCATCATCAGGTTGGCGTCGATCAGGTGCAGGCCCCAGTCCTCGCTGATCTTGCCGTTCGCGCCGACCACGTCGCCCTCGATGGTTTCGGTGCGCGGGCCGCCCGGCACGGCGTTGATGTGCACCTCCAGATAGGAGAAGCCGTTCTTGTTGACGCACTCGCCGGTCAGGAGGCCGGGGACCGAGATGAACGGCGTCGTCGGGTTGGGCTTGCCCTTCACCCACACCGTCTTGGGCATGGCCGCGCCACTGATCGGCGGGCTGTTCGACAGATAGGCGTGCAGCTCGCCCTTGCCGCCGCCCAGCGCCGCGGCGTTCTCGCAGGCCGCCACCTGATCGTCGTTCGGCGCCTTGCCGAAGCGGCTGTTGGCGGGCGGCGGGATGGTGTCGCGGAAGCTGGAATAGGCGATCACGCAGCCGGTCTGGCTGGGCGACTTGCACTGCGGGATGGTCTTGAAGAGCCCGGTCTCCTTGCCCTTGTCGATCGGCAGGCGGGTGCCCATCAAAAGCGCCGAGACCAGCTTGGCCTGCACCGGCTTGCCGTCGATCTCCTTGCTGATCAGCTGGGTCAGCACGCCGGAGCCCTGGGAATGGCCGATCAGCACGACGCCGCGGCCGTGGTTCTCGTGCTCGAGGTAATAGTTCCAGGCGTCGAGCACGTCGTTGTAGCCGACCTGCCGCGAGGCGGGGTCGCGCGCGCCCGGCACGACCTGGCCGGCGATCCCGGCCCGCAGCGCGGTCAGCGTGAACTGGCGGTACATCGGCGCATAGATCCGGCACTTCGATCCGAACCGCGCGAGCTGCGCCTTCACGACGTTCAGCTCCTCCGGCCCGATGTTCATGGTGCTGACCGCGCCCGGATCGTTGGAGACGGTCGGATAGACGTAGAAGCAGTCGATCGGCGCCTTGGGATCGGCCTTGAATTTCTCGACGCTCTCGCTGCCGTCGGCCTTCACCACCGTGGTGGTCAGGTCGATGGCGCAGGCGTCGCCGGGCTTGCCGGTCCAGCACAGCCAGTTGGCCTTGTTGGCGTAGTCGTTCTTCGGATAGGTCGCCTGGGCGTGGGCGCCCGCGCCCGCCATGGCGATCGTCGCGCCAAGCGCCAGCGCGCCGAGCATTTTCCTGGTCATCAGATCCCCCTCAAAATTGTTGGTCAGTTGTGCCTAGAGGATCGCGCGCCTCAGGAGGGGGGTCCAGCCCAATGTTGCGAGCAAACTTTGTTGACGTATAACGTTATGCGTTATATCTATCGTTCATGATCCGCAGCTTCCGAGACCGGGAAACTGAACGGGTCTGGGGCGGCGAACGGTCCCGCCGGCTGCCACCCGACATTCAGGACGCCGCGCTTCGGAAACTGCGGATTCTCAACCAGGCGCGCCGTTTGGACGATCTGCGGGTCCCGCCGGGAAATCGCTTGGAAGCGTTGAGTGGAAACCGGCGCGGCCAGCACTCGGTGCGGATCAATCAGCAATGGCGGATTTGCTTCCGCTGGAACGATGGACACTGCGAAGATGTCGAAATCTGCGACTATCACTGATGACGCGAACTGGCTCGCGAACCCGACGCCGGGAGATATCCTGATGGAGGAGTTCCTCAAGCCGATCGGCCTCAGCCAGACGGCCTTGGCCCGTGCCATCGGCGTGTCGCCCCGGCGGATCAACGAGATCGTCCTCGGCAAGCGCGCGGTGACAGCCGACACCGATCTGCGCCTGTCCCGCTATTGGGGCATCAGCGATGGCTTCTGGCTCGGCTTGCAGGCCGACCATGATCTGATGCAACGTCGTCGCGAGCTTGGGGTGGCGCTCGAGAAGATCGCGCCGCGCGCGGCTTGAGGCCTTAGCCCTAATCCTCGCCTTCGAGCTCTTCCATCAGGTCGTTGAAGACGCCGATCACCTCGTCGAGCTGTTCCGCGCTGGTCGCGAACTCGACGACATCGCCGTCGTCGTCCGTCAGCCTCAGCACGAAATCGTTCGCCCGGACTTCGATCGAGAACTTGGCGAGCTGCTTCATCGCTGAAGGGGCGCCCCTAAGCCACCCGCACCCGCGCCGTGCTCTCCGGCAGGTCGGTCCCGAACGCCCGCTGGAAGAACTCCGCGACCGTGCCGCGCTCCAGCTCGTCGCACTTGTTGAGGAAGGTCATCCGGAAGCCCAGCGCGATGTCGCCGCCGAAGATCTCGGCGTTCTGGGCCCAGGTGATCACGGTCCGCGGGCTCATGACCGTGGAGATGTCGCCGTTCATGAAGGCGTTGCGGGTCATGTCGGCGACGCGGACCATGGCGGCGATGGTGCGCTTGCCGTCGGCGGTGTTGTAGGTCGGCGCCTTGGCCAGCACGATCTCGGCTTCCACGTCATGGGCCAGGTAGTTCAGGGTCGTGACGATCGACCAGCGGTCCATCTGGCCTTGGTTGATCTGCTGGGTGCCGTGATAGAGCCCGGTCGTGTCGCCAAGGCCGATGGTGTTGGTGGTGGAGAACAGCCGGAACCAGGGGTTCGGGCGGATCACCCGGTTCTGGTCGAGCAGGGTCAGCTTGCCCTGCGCCTCCAGCACCCGCTGGATCACGAACATAACGTCCGGGCGGCCGGCGTCATACTCGTCGAAGACCAGGGCGATCGGCCGCTGGATCGCCCAGGGCAGCATGCCTTCGCGGAATTCGGTGACCTGCTTGCCGTCCTTCAGGACGATGGCGTCCTTGCCGACCAGGTCGATGCGGCTCACGTGGCTGTCGAGGTTCACCCGCACCAGCGGCCAGTTCAGCCGCGCCGCCACCTGCTCGATGTGCGTCGACTTGCCGGTGCCGTGATAGCCCTGGACCATCACCCGGCGGTCGTGGGCGAAGCCGGCGAGCAGCGCGCGCGTGGTTTCGGGATCGAACACATAGTTCGGATCGAAGTCGGGGACGTGGGCGTCCCGTTCCTTGAAGGCCGGCGCCTTGAAGTCGAAATCGACGCCAAAGGTCTCGCGCGCGTTGACCTCGTGGTCGGGGACCAGCGTCAGCAACTTGTCGTCTTGGATGTCGAAAGCGGTCATGGTGCGGTCCGATTACAGGCTTGCCGGGACGGAGGCAAACGGGTGTTTCTAAGGGCCGCGCGCCCGCGAGCGGCGTGAGGAGCCGAGGCCACACCTCAAGGTGACAAGCATGGACGCCGTACTGGACTATCGAACGATCGAGGTGACGCCGCAGCCCACCGGTTTCGGCGCCCTGATCACCGGTCCCGACCTTAGCCGGCCGTTGCCGGAGGCCGTGCTGGAGGAGGTGAAGGCGGCCTGGGCGCGCCACGGGGTGGTGGCCTTTCCCGACCAGCCGCTCAGCCTGGAAGCCCAGGAGGCGTTCACGCAAGCGATGGGGGGCTTCGGTCACGACCCCTACATCAAGCCGATGGCGGGCCATCCCAACGTGCTGGAGCTGCGCCGCGAGCCGGACGAGAAAGCCACCAACTTCGGCGCCGGCTGGCACTCCGATTGGAGCTTCCAGGCGGCGCCGCCGGCCGCCACCATCCTGCATTCCAAGGTCGTCCCGCCGGTGGGCGGCGACACCCTGTTCGTCGACGCGGCGCGGGCCTACGAGGCCCTATCGCCGGTGATGCAGGCGATGCTCGCGCCCCTGCAGGCCGTGCATTCGGCGCGGCAGTCCTACGGGACCAAGGGCGTCTTCGCCAAGGACACCGCCAAGCGGACCATGGAGATCATCGTCTCCGAAGAGGCCGACGGCTCATTGACCCACCCGCTGGTCCGCACCCATCCGGTGACGGGCCGCAAGGCGCTATTCGTCTCGCCGGTCTACACGGTCGGCGTCGAGGGCATGACGCCGGAGGAGGCCAAGGCGATCCTCTCGTTCCTGTTCGCCCACCTGACCCAGGACAGGTTCATCTACCGCCATAAGTGGCGCGAGCAGATGCTGCTGATGTGGGACAACCGCTGCACCATGCACTTCGCCGAAGGCGGCTACGACGGCCACCTGCGGTTGATGCACCGGACGACCGTGGCAGGGGATGTGCCGAGGTGAGCGGTGTCCTCCTCCCCTTGTGGGAGGAGGTGTCAGCGAAGCTGACGGAGGTGGGGTTTTGCTTCGCCGTCCGCGCGATACTACGTTTCGGTCAGAGCTGGGGCTTCTGAGAGACCCCACCTCCGACCTGCTGCGCAGGCCACCTCCTCCCACAAGGGGAGGAGGACGCTACTTTTTGCGCGGCGCCGGTTTCTTGGCCGCCGGGGCCTTCTTCGCGGGCGCCGTCTTTGCCGCCGGCGCCGAGCCGGTCTTGCAGGTCGCCGCGTGGATCTGGGCGGTGAGGTCGTTGTTGACCTTGATCAGGCGGTGGACGTCGTCCTGGATCTTGAGCAGCGCCTCGGCGTCCTTGTAGGTCTGCAGCGCCTGTTTGTCGGAGGCCGCGGCCGCGACTTTCTGGCCGACCATGATCACCGAGAGCAGCACCAGTTGCAGGAAGGTCTGGGCGATCCAGGCGACCAGCGCCGCCGTCCCTGCCTTGATCGCCTCGGGCAGGCTGATCAGCGCCAGGATGGTGAAGGCATAGGCGCACCACATCGTGCCCACCGCGTTCGTGATCACAACCGCGATCTTGCCGTTGATGCTTTCCAGCTCGGCCTTGGTGGTGTGCGGCCCTGCCTTGGTCCGCTCAGCGATCCGCTCGTTCGGTGTGTGCTCGACAGTCATTCGCCCATGCCCGTTTTTTGAGTTCGGAAATCGTCGGTCAGGCTTAGGGCCGCCTCGGGGGAGCGTCAACGAAGCCGCCCGGTTGCGGAGGGACTACACCTGGGCCAGGGTCGCGCCGCGGTGACGGGGAGCGTAGCGATGGTAAGGACGGCTTGGCGGCGCGCGGTCGCCTTGGGACTCGGGCTGGCGGCGGTGTTCGGGGGCTCTGTGCTGGCCCAGACGAGTTCCGCACCCCTGTTCTCCACCTGCGGCAAGGGCGACATGGCGCCAGCGTGCCACGCGATCCGCGGCGACCGCGCCTCGGGCTGGGCGGCCCAGTCCCGGGCCGAGGTCTTCGCCCGTCACGGCATGGTCACCACCAGCCAGCCGCTGGCCGCGCAGGCCGGGCTCGAGGTGCTGAGGAACGGCGGCAACGCGGTCGACGCCGCGGTGGCGACCGCGGCGGTGCTGAGCGTGGTCGAGCCGATGAACGTGGGCGTCGGCGGCGACCTCTTCGCGATCGTCTACGTCGCCAAAGAGCACAAACTCTACGCGCTCAACGCCAGCGGGATGGCGCCCAGCGGCGCGACCCCGGAGCATTTCGCGAGCCTCGGCTACCACGCCGACCCGAAGAACTGGGGGACCGGCTCGGGCATGCCGCAGGGCGGCATCCTGCCGGTGACGGTGCCGGGGACCGTCTGGGGCTGGGACGCCATGCTCAAGCGCTTCGGCACGCGGCCGCTGAAGGCCATGCTGGCGCCCGCCGCGGCCTATGCCGAGGAAGGCTTCCCGGTCAGCGAGCGCATCGCCGACGACTGGCGCCTGCTGAACGCGCTCCCCACGGTCGGCTGCTGCAAGACGCTGGACCCGGACTCGGTGGCGGTCTGGTACCCGGGCGGCAAGCCGCCGGTCGCGGGGCAGATCTTCCGCAATCCCGGTCTCGCCAAGACCCTGCGCCTGATCCAGGCCCAGGGCCCGGACGCCTTCTACCGGGGCGAGATCGCCCAGGCGATCGTCGCCAAGTCCGCCGCGCTCGGCGGGACCATGACCGCCGCCGACCTCGCCGCCTACAAGGGCGAATGGGTCGAGCCGGTGCACACCAGCTATCACGGCCACGAGGTCTATGAGCTGCCGCCGCCGTCGCAGGACTGGGGCGCGCTGGTGATGGTCAACGTGCTGGAGCAGTGCCTGCCGGTCTGGGCGCCTGGCCAGACGCTGGCCCGCCTTGGCCCGCGCAGCCCGCTCTACTGGCACCTGATGGTCGAGGCCAAGAAGCTGGCCTACGCCGACCTCATCGCCTTCAACGCCGACCCGGATTTCGTGAAGGTGCCGATCGAGCGGCTGCTGTCCAAGGCCCACGCCAGGGAACTGTGCGCAAAGGTCGACCCGAGGCGGGCGTCATCGACCGGACCGGCTGGCGAGGCGGACGGCGCCGGCGACACCATCGTGCTGTCGACCGCCGATGAGGCCGGCAACATGGTCTCCTGGGTCAATTCCAACTTCTCCGGCTTCGGCTCGGGCCTGACGGTGCCCGGCTACGGCTTCGTGCTGCACAACCGCGGCGGCCTGTTCAGCCTCGACCCGAAGTCGCCCAATGTGATCGCGCCGCACAAGCGCCCCTACAACACGCTCGCCGCCGGCTTCGTCATGGATGGCGACCAGCCGCTGATGAGCCTCCTGCTGATGGGCGGCGACATGCAGGCCCAGGGCCACGGCCAGGCGCTGGTCAACATCTTCGACCTGGGCGCCAACCTGCAGATGGCCACCGACATGGCCCGCTTCCGCCACACCCAGGTGCCCAACCGCCTGGTGTTGGAGCGTCCGCTCTATGACGCGGTCGGCAAGGAGCTGGAGGCCATGGGCCACAGGCTCGGCCCGCCGGACAGCGGCGCCATGGGCGGCTTCCAGTCGATCGCCGTGACCTCGCCCGGCGACAAGGCCAAGCGGGTCTACCGCGCCGGCTCCGACCACCGGAAGGATGGCCAGGCGGCGGGGTTTTAGCGGGCTAGAGCTCGATCTGGTTTGCGGCCCGGGCCGCGGCCTTCGCGGGCCGGCGAGACATGAACCGCCGCGCGGCCAGGCCCTCGGTCAGCCGCTTGGCGAAGGCCCCGACGGTGAAGGGCTTGGAGAGGAACCCGTCCGCCCCGACCACGCCGGCCTCCATGACCCGCGCCTCGGTGGCGTGGGACGAGACAATGATCGCCGCCGCATTGGCGATCTTCGGTTCCGGCGCGCTGCGGATCAGCCTCACGAACTCGAGGCCGTCCTCGCCGTCCATCTCGATGTCGACGAACATCACGTCGATGGCGTGGGACCTCAGGATCATCAGGCCTTCGGAGCACGTGCCGGTGCGATAGATGCGCCGCACACCCAGGCCGCGCAGAACTTCAGAAATCAACGTCCGCGTGTTGGCATTGTCATCCAATACCAGAACGGCAAGGTCCTGCAAGTTCAGGTAGTTGCTGATCGCCTGATTTGCTTGCGGATACATCGTAGAGTTGCGTGTCCGTTACTTGGAGTGCGACGAATGCGCACGGTCTAGGTTGAGCCCCCTAACGGTTGCCTAACAACGTTCGTCCAGCGGCAAGAAAAATTCTGTGAAAAGCCCTGGCTCGCAAGACCTTGCCTCACGGCTGCCGATAGACCTTGCCGCCCTTCATCACGAAGCCGACGGCCTTCAGCGCCGCGATGTCCTTTGTCGGATCGCCCTGGAAGGCGGCGAGATCGGCGACATAGCCGGCCTTCACCTCGCCCATCGAAAGCGCGCGGCCGAGGATCTGGGCGTTGGTCTTCGTCGCTGCGGTCAGCGCCTGGATGGGGGTCATGCCGTCCTTCACCATCCATGCGAGCTCGCGCCAGCTTTCGCCGTGCGGGAAGACCCCCACGTCGGAGCCCGCGCCGATGATCACGTCGGCCGCCAGCGCCCGCTTGAAGGCGCCCGCCGCGGCCGTCATGCCGGCCGTCGGCGGCGACTGGCCGGGGACATAGTGCTGGAAGTAGATCGAGGTCGCTTCCGGCGCGGTCAGGGTCGGGACGTAGGCGACGCCCTTCTCCCGCATCAGTTTGAAAGTGCCATCGGTCGCGCCATAGCCGTGCTCGATGGTGTCGACGCCGGCCAGGACGGCGTTGCGGATGCCCTCGTCGCTGGCGGCGTGGACGGCGACCGGGCGGCCCGAGGCGTGGGCGACCTTCACGGCGGCGGCCATCTCCGCCTCGGTGAGGGTGGGTTTGGTCTCGCCGTTCGGGCCGGTGCGGTAGTCGGCGTAGAGCTTGATCCAGTCGGCGCCCATGGCCGTCTGTTCGCGCACCGCCTTCATCATCTCCGCCTCGCCGGAGACCTCCTGGGCGCCCTGCGGCAGGTCCATGTCGGCGCGGAAGCCCTTCTTGGGGCCGTAGGAGCCGGTGGCGACGATGGCGCGGGTGGCGACGAACAGGCGGGGCCCCGCGACGATGCCTTCGTCGATGGCGCGCTTCAGCTGCACGTCGGCGTCCGCGGCGCCCTCGGTCCCCAGGTCCCGCTCGGTGGTGAAGCCGCTCATCAGGGTCCGCGTCGCGTCGCGGCCGGCCCGCAGCACGCGGTAGGTCGGCGGCTCCTTCAGCACCTGATCGTCCCAGACCACCTCGTTGTAGGCGTGCAGCAACAGGTGCGAGTGCAGCTCGATCAGGCCCGGGATCAGGGTCTGGCCGGGGAGGGCGATGACCTGGGCCCCCGCGGGCGCCTTGACCTCGGCCTTGGGCCCGACGCCGACGATCTTGCCGCCGTCGACCGCGACGACCCAGCCCGTATGCGCCGCCGCCTCGCCCGGCGTCCACACCGCCGCCGGCTCCAGGAGATAGCGGCTCGGCTCCACAGCCCCGACTGTGGAGGCCGCGAGCATGGCCGCGGCGGCGATGGTCCCCAATAGGGCTGTTTTCACTGCGTTTGACTCCTCAATAGGGAGTGATAGAGAGCAATAAGGAACAACACCCTCGGAGCCCCGACTCCCATGTCGGAAGAAGTCTACACGGTCGAGCAGTTCGCTGAACGGCTGAAGCTGCACCCCAAGACCGTGCTGCGGTTCATCAAGGACGGCCGCCTGCGGGCGGTGAAGGTGGGCAAGTCCTACCGCATCCTGCGCACCGAGATGGAAGCGACCATGACCGGGGTCTCGCCGGAGCTCGCGCTGGGCGCAGCCGAGGCCTTCCGGCGCGCCGCCGTCAACCGCACCGAAGCCGGCCGCGTCCGCGTCGGCGCGCGGGTCACCAGCATCGTCGACCTACCGGGCGTCGAGCCGCAGGCCGCCGAGCGGCTGGCCCGCATGCTGCCCGCCGCGCGCACCGGCCAGACCGCGCACCCCGAGCCGATGAGCCTCGACGTCGCCTACGATCCGGTCACCCGCAATCTGAAGGTGATCGTCGTCGGCTCGCCCGCCGACACCGCGGCGATGCTGAAGATGATCGACGTCCTGAGCGAGGACTGACCATGGGCGAGATCCGCAACCTCGCCGGTCAGCCGGTCTATGTCTGCGCGCCGGATGGCCCGTCGCTGGCCGACGACCGCGAGCTCTCCGGCCTGATCGGAGACCTCTACGGCGCCGGCGCCCGCATCGCCGCCATACCACTGGCCAGACTGGGTCCGGACTTCCTGCGCCTAGGGAGCGGCGTCGCGGGCCACGTCCTGCAGAAGCTGGTGAACTACCGCTTCCAGGTCGCGATCCTGGGCAATGTCTCCGCCGCTGTGGTGAAGAGCGAGCCGCTGCGCGACTTCGTCCGTGAATCCAACCGCGGGACGACGGTGTGGTTTGTGGATGACCTCGCCGCGCTGGAAGCGAAGCTGATCGCTGCCGGCTAGGGAAGGGCGAAGGCGACGACGGCGTCGCCCTGGACCTCCTCATCGACTTTGGCCGAGCCGCCGGCGGCGACCACCACGTACTGCCTGCCGCCGACCGCGTAGGTCATGGGCGTGGCGTGGGCGCTGGCCGGCAGGGCGCCGCTCCACAGCTCCTTGCCATCGACGGCGGAGAAGGCGCGCAGCGTCTTGTCCATGGTGCCGCCCTGGAAGATCAGGCCGCCGGCGGTGACGATCGGCCCGCCGAGCACGATGGAGCCCTTGGCGAAATGGCCGACGCCGGGCGCCAGCTCCTCCAGGCTGCCCAGCGGGACCCGCCAGACGATCTTGCCGGCGCCGAGGTCCAGGGCGACCAGCTCGCCGAAGGGCGGCTTGATGCAGGGCACGCCGGACGGCGCACGCAGGAACTCGCGGCTCATGGCGTAGGGCGAGCCCAGCTGCATGGTGGTCTCGGCGCGCAGGTCACCCTTGTCGCCCTTCACATATTGGGCGGCCGGGATCATGCGGACCTTGGCCGGGATGTTGCTCACCGAGACGATCAGCCGGCCGTTGACCCCGTCCCAGGCAAACCCGCTCCAGTTGATGCCGCCGACGTTGCCGGGGATCGCCAGAATCCCCCGCTCGCTGGGCGGCGTGAAGATCGCATGGCCCGAAAGGCCGTTGATCGTGTCGGCGCAGAACTTGCGGTCGGCGTCGGTGAGGCCGCCCACGGCCTCCGCGCCCTGGCTCTGCGGCACGAGCGCGGGGGTCGCCGCCGGGAACGGCTGGGTCGGGGAGCTCTTCTCGCCGGTGAGCGTGCTCTGCGGCACGGGGCGCTCCTCGACCGGCAGCGCCGGCTTGCCGGTGACGGGGTCCAGCGCGAAGACCATGCCGGTCTTGTTGCCGGCGATCACCGCCTGGACGCTGCGGCCGTTCAGCCTGAAGCGGGTCAGCATGGGCGCCGCGGCGGTGTCGTAGTCCCAAAGGTCGTGGTGGACGAGCTGGAAGCCCCACCTGAGCTTGCCGGTCCTGACGTCCAGCGCCACCACCGAATTGGCCCAGCGGTTGTCGCCGGGGCGAAGGCCGCCCCAATAGTCGGGGCTGGCGCTGCCGGTCGGGACCAGCACCGTGTGGCGGGCGGGATCGGCGCTCAGCACCGACCAGGCGTTGCCGGCGCCCGTGTTCCAGTTGCCGGGATTGGCGTCTTTTGGCGCCTGCAGGGGCTCCCAGGACCAGAGCAGCTTGCCGGTTCTGGCGTCGAAGCCACGCACGACGCCTGAGGGCATGTTGACGCGCGCGTTGTCGTCGATCGCCGAGCCCACCACCACGACACCGTCGAAGGCGATGGGCGGCGAGGTCATGTGGTATTGGCCAGGCGTGTAGCGGGCGACGTCGCGCAGGCTGACCTCGCCGCCGGTTCCGAAACCTGGGCAGGGCGCGCCCGTTGCGGCGTCCACCGCCACCAGCCGCGCATCCAACGTCGCCTCATACAGGGTGAGCGCGCAGGCGGCCCCCTTGCCGGCTTTCGGATCGCGCCAGGCGGCGAGGCCCCGGTTGATCAGGCCGTCGCCGTAGGGCTTGGCGCGGTCGAGCGCGGGGTCGAAGGCCCAGAGCTGTCGACCAGTGGCGGGATCCAGCGCGATCACCCGGTTGAACGGCGTGGTCAGGTAGAGTCGCCCGTCGAGCATCAGCGGCGTGGTCTCGAAGCCGCTGCGCGGGCCGCCGCCCTTGGTCTTGCCGTCGGAGACGTCGCCGGTGTGGAAGGTCCAGGCGGGCTTCAAGTTGGCCACATTGGCCGGCGTCACCTGGGTCAGCGGCGAGAACCGCGTCCCCTGCAGGTCGCGTCCATAGGCGGCCCATTCGTCGGCCTGCGCCGTCGTCGCGATCGTCGCCACAGCCGCGGCGGCCAGCATTGAAATCCGCATCTCATCGCTCCTGAACCGATCCCCTCGCGGGGTTGGCGGCGCCATCGCATCCTGCCGCGTCCGGACGCTAGCAGCCAGGGACCAGCGGCGTGGCCGCAGGGTCATCCGGCGCCGACCGCGGGACGAGCGGCGGATGGGCGGGGACGAACGGAGGAGGCCTTGACGGCGCCGCGCTGAGACCGTTTCTCCTGCCCGGCTTCAGGGAGCACCAGATGCAAACGCGCCGCGTGGGTCCGTTCGAGGTTTCGGCGATCGGTTTTGGCTGCATGGGCCTGTCGAGCGGCTATGGCGGAAAGACGCCCTGGTGGCGGGCGGACCGGGTGCTGAAGGACGCGCTCGACGCCGGTCACACCTTTTTCGACACGGCCATGGTCTACGGCTTCGGCCATAACGAGAAGCTGGTCGGCCGGGTGCTGGGCAAGCACCGGCCAAGGATCACCATCGCCTCGAAGTGCGGGATGATGGTCGGCAAGGAGCGGCGGATCGACTCCACGCCGGCCAATATCAAGGCCAATTGCGAGTCGAGCCTGAAGCGGCTGAACACTGACGTGATCGACCTCTACTACCTGCACCGCTGGGACAAGCGCACGCCGATCGAGGACGCGGTCGGGGCGCTCGCGGATCTTGTCGCCGAGGGAAAGATCAGGACCATCGGACTTTCGGAAGTCTCCGCGGCCACGCTGCGCCGCGCGCACGCCGTCCATCCGATCACGGCCCTGCAAAACGAATATTCGCCCTGGACCCGCAATCCGGAGCTGGGCGTCATGCAGGCCTGCCGCGAACTCGGCGTCACCCTGGTCGCGTTCTCGCCGGTCGGCCGCGGTTTCCTGGCGGGCGGCGCCAGCGACCCGTCGAAATTCGTCAAGGGCGACATGCGCGCCGGAATGCCCCGATTCCACGGCGAGGCCCTGCAGGCCAACCTGAAGCTGCTGGCCGCCTTCACGGCGCTTGCCCGAGAGGCCGGCTGCACGCCGGCGCAGCTCTGCCTGGCCTGGCTCCTGGCCAAGGATCCGACCATCGTCTCGATCCCCGGCACGACCAACAGCGCTCACGTCGCCGAGAACGCGGCGGCGGGCGACATCGTCCTGCCGCCTGAAGTGGTGGCCAAGGTCGATGCGCTGATCAACGAGCGCACCGTCACCGGATCGCGCTATCCACCCAATATGCAAAAAGCGGTCGATAGTGAGCTGACGCCGGCGGAGGCAGCGGCTCAAGCTGCGGCCTGACCGGGCGCCGATTGGCGGTCGGCGCCTGCAACATTGAGGCCTTGGATTTCCACATCTCCGCCCTAAATCAGGCTTAGCCCTAGGGCGATCAGCTCAAGCTCGCGGAGAGGAGATCATCATGCGAGGAAAGCCAGCCGATACCGGCGCCAGGGTTCTGGCCATCGCGCTCTCGCTGGGCCTGACGCTAGAGGCCACGGCCGCCGCGGCCCAGCCCTATGGACCGCCGCCGCAGTACTCCGGCGGCCCGCCGGTCGCCCCGCCGTCCGGCCAGTACGCCCCGCCGCCGCCCGGCTATGAGCAGCCGGGCGCCGTCTATGACGATCGCGCCCAGCGCTATGACCGCGAGTACGCCGACCGCTATTCGCAGTGGGCGGCGCGCTACTGCGTCGACAAGCGCGACAACAACGCCGCCGCCGGCGCGATCATCGGTGGCATCCTGGGCGCGGTGGTGGGCTCCAACGTTTCCGGCCGGCATTCGAAGACCGGCGGCTCGATCATCGGCGGCGCGCTGGGCGCCACGGCCGGCGCCGCCATCGGCCGCAACGCGGCCGAGAACTCGCCAGACTGCCCGCCCGGCTACTACGTCCGCGCCGGCGCGCCGCGCTTCTACTACGCGCCGCCGGGATATGGCCCGCCGCCGGTCTACTACGCGCCGGACTGGTACAATCCCTGGGCCTTCGAGGGCGGCGTCTGGCTCTATCGGCCCTATCGGTACTGGTACTGGTCGCACAACGACTATTGGCGTCCCGACTACCGGCCGGGCCGCTGGGACTATCACTACCGCCGCTGGTAGGCCGCTCTACGGCGCAGCGATTTCGCGCAGGATACGGCTGCCGATCTCGCTGCGCTGGGCCGCCAGGTATTCCTGCGGATTGATCGAATAGAGGCCTTTCAGATAGGCCACATCGTAGCGCGTCAGCCCCGCGGGGTCGGCGCCCGCCGGGCAGTCCGGGTTCAGGAAGTCGAGGATCGTCTCCAAGTCGCTGCAACCCTTCACCTGTGAGGCGTGGGCCAGGCTCAGCATGGCGATGTCGTCGGCGATGGCGCCGATCTGGTGGCCCACGATCTTGTTGGCGTCAATGACCACCAGCACGCCCACGAACTGGCTCTCCAGGCGTGACGTCAGCCGGCTGCCGGCGCTGCCGGTCGGCAGGCGATGGAATTCGTCATCGATTTCCAGGGCGCCGCCCTCCGCCCTGGTGCCGGTCATGTACCAGGCCTGGATCGGGCGATTGACGAGCGCCATCCGCTGGGCCTGAGCCGCGTAGTGGAAGCCCAGCATCTGGCCGTGGCGTTTGCGGACGTCGTCCATCAGCGCCTGGGGATTGGTGGTGAAGGCGATGAGCAGGTTCGTCCGGCACGGGAAGTTGCGGTTCGGATGTTTGTCGATCGGCGCGCCGACGCTGGCGGCGACCTGCTTCACGCGCGCGGAGACATAGGCGTCGAAGGGCGCTGTCAGGCCGCCGGCCTGCGGGCATACCGGCCCGCCCCAGCGGGAAAGCTGGTCGATCCGGCTCACGGCGCTGTGGCCTTCGACGAAGCGGTTCACCAGGGCCGGCAGCTTCTCCTGCTCCGCCTTCGGCGCCGTGACCGTGACGCTGTCGACGGTGGTGGACGCCTGAGCCGACGAGGGCGGCGTGACGGCGCTCGGCGCCGGCTGGTCTGGCGCGTTGCGGGCGCTGGCGATCTGAAGCGGGAGCAGGGCGAGAATCGCGGCGGCGAGGATCGGCGCGGCCCGCGAATTCGATCTGCCGTTCATCGACCCTCTCCTTGGTCCGCTCCCTCTCGGCTTCGCCTGGGGGAGAGGAGATTCACGTTTAGACCATCCCAGCCTTGCGCAGGGACTGATAGGCCTTGATCACCCGCTGCAGGCGATGCTCGCCCGCCCGGTCGCCGCCGTTGGCGTCGGGGTGCAGGCGACGCACCAGCTCGGTGTAGCGGGCGCGGATCTTGGGGCCGTCGGCGTGGCTGTCGAGGTCGAGGTCGGCCAAGGCATTGCGCTCGATCTTGCCCATGGCCCGCTCTTCGGGCTCGGACGTGGGCTTGCCGCCGTTCTTGCCGAAGATGTTGAAGGGGTCGCGGTAGCCCTCGCCCTTGCGGAATTTATTGGAAAAGGCGGCGGCCTCGCGGCTCATCCGCCCGGCCTTCATCTCCCAGGTGGGGCGCCCGCCGGTGAACAGTTCTTCCTGTTGGCGCCGCCGGACCTCGCCCTCGCTCATCCCGGCGAAGAAGTTCCAGTTGCGATTGTACTCGGCCGCATGCGGCTGACAGAACCAGTAGTGCTCGTTCAACAGGTCCCGCGACTTGGGCGCCCGCGCGCTGGCCGCCAGCCGGCAGCCGGGGTGGTCGCAGGCCCGCTCGCCGGGCTTCAGCGCGTTGACATCCTCGGCGCGCGCGTCCTCTTCCGGCTTGGGCGGCCGGACGCGAATGTCGACGAAACGCGGCTTGTATTGAAACGCGGCGGGCATGGTCCAAGTATGGGGCCGAGATAATCCCTTTCAAGAATTGAAGATGCCGACGATGGGCGCCATATTCGATGCCATCCAGCAGAAACTGACCGACGCCTTCGCGCCCACCAGGCTCGAGATCGAGGACGATTCCGGCCGCCACGCCGGCCACGCGGGCGCCAGTCCGGGCGGCGAAAGCCATTTCAACGTGACCATCGAGTCGGCCGCCTTCGCGGGCGCCGCCAAGGTGGCGCGCCAGCGGATGGTCTATCGGGCGCTCGCCGAGGAGTTGGCCGGCCCGCTGCACGCGCTCTCGGTCAAGGCGCTGGCGCCAGGTGAAATCTAGCGGCTAAACTAAACAGGCGTTTGAGTTCGCTCCCGGGAGGCCTGCGCTTGAAGACCACGATCACCGTGAACGGCGAGGCGCGCGCGCTCGACCTCGACCCGCGCACCACCCTGCTCGACGCACTCCGCGAGACCCTGCGTCTGACCGGGACAAAGAAGGGCTGCGACCACGGCCAGTGCGGGGCCTGCACGGTGCTGGTCAACGGGACGCGGATCAACAGCTGCCTGTCGCTGGCGGTGATGCACGACGGCGACGCGGTCACCACCATCGAGGGCGTCGGCCAGGTGGGCGCGCTCGCGCCCATCCAGCAGGCGTTCCTCACCGAGGACGCTTTCCAGTGCGGCTACTGCACGCCCGGCCAGATCTGCTCGGCGCTCGGCATGCTGGCCGAGGTCGCCGCCGGCTGGCCCAGCCAGGAGACCGCCGACCTGACCGCGCCGATCCGACTCACCGACGACGAGCTTCGCGAGCGGATGAGCGGCAACATCTGCCGCTGCTCGGCCTATCCGCAAATCGTCGCGGCGATCAGGTCGGTCGCGGGAGAAGCCGCATGAGGCCGTTCACCTACGAGCGCGCGACCTCCGCCGAGGGGGCGGTGAAGGCGGCCGCTGAAACGCCCAACGCCCGCTTCATCGCCGGCGGCACCAACCTGCTCGACCTGATGAAGCTGGAGATCGAGACGCCGGCGCATCTGATCGACGTGGGCCGCCTGCCGATCGCCGCCATCGAGGATACGGCCGACGGCGGTTTGCGCATCGGCGCCATGGCCAGCAACAGCCATGTGGCCGCCGACGCCAGGGTGCGGTCGCGCTATCCGGTGCTGACCCAGGCCATCGTGGCGGGCGGTTCGGGGCAGCTGCGCAACAAGGCCACGACCGGCGGCAACCTGCTGCAGCGCACCCGCTGCGCCTATTTCTACGACACCTCCAAGCCCTGCAATAAGCGCGCGCCCGGCTCCGGCTGCGGGGCGCTGGAGGGCCTCAACCGCAACTCGGCGATCTTCGGTGCGAGCCATGCCTGCATCGCCACCCACCCGTCGGACATGGCCGTGGCGCTGACCGCCCTGGACGCGACGGTCGAGACCCTATCGCCCTCGGGCCAGGCGCGGAGTTTTTCGATCGTTGAGCTGCATCGGCTGCCGGGCGAGACGCCGGACGTCGAGACCCATCTGATCCCAGGCGAGTTGATCACCGCCGTCGTCCTGCCGCCGCCGCCGATGGACGCAAAAGGAGGGGGCGGACAGGTCTACCGCAAGGTCCGCGACCGGGCCTCCTACGCCGCGGGCCTGGCCAGCGTGGCGGTGGCCGGCGGCCGGATCGCGCTGGGCGCCGTCGCCCACAAGCCGTGGCGGGCGGAGAAGGCCGAGGCGGCCCTGGCGCTCGGATCGAGCGGTGTCGAGGCTATCGCCGTCGAACTGTCCGAAGCGACCCACAGCCACCGCAACGGCTTCAAGATCGACCTGCTGCGGCGGCTGGTCCCGGTCGCGATCGCGCAAGCCAACGGGAGCGAGGCATGAGCTCGGTCATCGATTGGGAAAACACGCCCAACCCGGTCAAGGAGAACCGCGCCGGCAACATCGGCAAGGCGGTCGACCGCTACGAAGGGCCGCTGAAGGTCACCGGCGCGGCGCCCTACGCCTATGAGGTCGAGCCCCCATCGCCGCCGGCCTATGGCGTCTTGCTCTCCGCGCCGATCGCCAAGGGCCGGATCACCGGCACCGACACCGCTGCGGCCGAGGCCTCGCCCGGGGTCCAGCTCGTCTGGACCTACAAGAACGCCCCGGCCCAGGGACCGCGTCCGCCCCGCTACGACTTCTTCACGCCCTCGCCGCGGCCGGCGCTGGAGTCGGACCGCGTGCACTTCTTCGGCCAGCAGGTGGCGCTGGTCGTGGCCGACACCCTGGAGAACGCCCAGGCCGCCGCGGCGCTGGTGCGGCTGGACTTCGAGGACGACGACAAGGCCGTGATCCTGCACGACCACCGCGACGAGGCGGTGCAACCGCCCGGCGAGTCCGACGTCGAGATCGGCGACTTCGCCAAGGCCTTCGCGGAAGCGCCGGTGACCGTCGACGATGTCTGGCGCACGCCGCTGCAGAACCATTGCCAGATGGAGCCCTGCGCCACGACCGCCTGGTGGGACGGCGACCAGCTGACCGTGCACACCTCGGTGCAGATGGTGCGGTTCGCGCAGAACTCGCTCGCCGAGACCCTGATGATCCCGCACAAGCAGGTGCGCCTGCTCACCCGCTATGTGGGCGGCGGGTTCGGCGGCAAGGGCTCGTTCTACGAGGACCTGGTGCTGGCCTCGCTGGCCGCCCGCGAGCTCGGCCGGCCGGTGAAGATCGCCCTCACCCGCCAGCAGATGATGCATGGCACGGTGCATCGGCCGGCGACCGAGCTGCATGTGCGTCTGGGCGCGACGCGGGACGGGCGGCTGACCGCCATGTCGCTGATGACCACGACGCACTGCGACCGGCGCGGCAATTTCACCGAGCACGCCTCGAACTTCGCCCGCAACCTCTACGCCGCGCCCAACCGGCTGACCGGACACAGGCTGGTGCGCCTCGACCTGCCCGTGGCCAGCGCCATGCGCGCGCCCGGCGAGGCCTCGGGCACGCTCAGCCTGGAAGTGGCCATGGACGAGCTGGCCGAGAAGCTCGGCATGGACCCCATGGAGCTGCGCATCCTCAACGAGCCGGAGAGCGATCCGGAGACCGGCAAGCCGTTCTCGATCCGGCAATTGGTGCGCTGCATGCGCGAGGGCGCCCAGATCTTCGGCTGGGACCGGCGCAACCCGGTCCCGGGCCAGGTGCGCGAGGGCCGCTGGAACCTCGGCGTCGGCATGGCCGCCGCCATCCGCGGCAACTTCCTGCTGCCGGCCAAATGCAGTTTCACGGTGGACGCGGACGGCGTGATCACCGTGCGCCAGGGCATGACCGACATCGGCACTGGCACCTACACGGTGCTCGCCCAGATCGCCGCCGAGACGCTCGGCGTGCCGCTGGGCGACGTGCGTGTCGAGATCGGCGATTCCGAGCTGCCGCCGGCCCCCGGCTCCGGCGGCCAGTTCGGCGCGGCGACGGCGGGCTCGGCGGCGCTTGACGCGGGCATGAATCTTCGAACCGCCATCGCCGAGCTGGCGGCGGCCGATCCGGCCTCGCCGCTGTTTGGCGGCCCGACCGCCGACGTCACCTTCCAGGACGGCGTCATCGCCATCGCCAACCGCTCCGAACGGCTCTCAGACCTGATCCGCCGCAACTGCCCGGAGGGCTTGACCGCCGAGGGCGAGGTGCGCCCCGCCGCCGACGCCGGCCAGTGGAGTTCGCACACCTATGGCGCCCACTTCGTTGAGGTGGCGGTCGACACCGTCACCGGCGAGGTCCGCACGCGGCGCATGCTGGGGGTCTTCGCCGCCGGGCGCATCCTCAACTGGAAGACCGCGCGCAGCCAGCTGACCGGCGGGATGATCTGGGGCGTCGGCTCGGCGCTCGCCGAAGGCAACGCCGTCGACCCGCGCTACGGCTCGCTGATCAACCAGGACCTGGCGGGCTATCTGGTGCCGGTTCAGGCCGACATCGGCGAACTCGACGCCATCATGCTCGACGAGGTCGACGACAAGGCCAATCCCATGGGCATCAAGGGCGTCGGCGAGCTCGGCATCTCCGGCGCCGGCGCGGCGGTGGCGAACGCCATCTACAACGCCTGCGGCGTGCGTGTGCGCGACTACCCGATCACGCCGGACAAGCTGCTGGCTGCGATTATGGCGGCCGAGCGGGGATAATCGCCGCAACGGTGTCGATTTCGGGAGAGCTCGTGCGACGTTCTGGTGAGAGGCCAACCGGGGCGCCTCAAACGGGAGCGGGCCATGAACGTCCAAGCGCAGATCGACGCCTATATTTCCGGTCAGCCTCAGGCAAAAAGCGAAGACCTGCGCGAGCTGCACCGGCTCGTTCTTGAAATATCGCCGGACAGCAAGCTGTGGTTCCTCGATGGACGGAACGGCGAAGGCAAGGTCGTTTCCAATCCAAACATCGGCTACGGCTCGCAGAAGATAGAATACGCCGGCGGCGAGACCCGGGAATTCTACCGGGTCGGCCTAAGCGGCAATTCGACCGGGATATCCATCTACATCATCGGCCTCGAGGATAAGACCTACTTGTCCAGGACCTATGGCGGGCGATTGGGAAAGGCGAGCATCACCGGATATTGCGTCAAGTTCAGGCGCATCAAGGATATCGACGTCGGCGTAGTCGAGGAGATGGTCGCAAACCACATGGGCAAAGGGCGCGCGGGCGAATTGTAGTCGCCGCTTTGGCCAAAGGCGGTCTTTGGCCCCAGGTCCCCAGCGACCTGTTCCAAAAATGGAAAACACTGGTTCCCGAATTGCGTCTAACGCGGTGTCGGATCGTACCTATCTCAGGCGTCTTGAAGGCGAGCTTCTACGTGAAGCCTGGGCTTTCGAGACTTCGAGGGAGACGGGACGTGAAACTTATCTTGCCACTGGCGACGCTGGTTGGCGCTGTGACCCTGCTGTTCAACAGCTGGGGCGCGCTGAGCCTGAGCTACCTCTAGAAGGCCCCTAGCCGACGCTCCTCTCAGGCGACGCGGGCCCGCAACTCGCCGAGCACGCGCGCCAGGTCGCCTTCGCGGAACGGCTTCTGCAGCACCGGGGCGCCCCGGTCGGTGTCGCGAAGCCCCGCATCTCCATAGCCGGTGGCGAAGGCGAAGGGCACGCCCTGCTCGCGCAGGATATCGGCCAACGGGAAGATCGGCTGGCCGCCCAGGTTCACATCCAGCACCGCGCAGTCGATCTCAGCGCCCTTGGCGAGCTCTACGGCCTCGTCCAGGCGCGAGGCCGGGCCCACCACCTGGCAACCCATGTCGGAGAGCATGTCCTCGATCAGCATCGAGACCATCATCTCGTCTTCCACCACCAGGACACGCAGTCCGGCGAGGGCGGCGACGTCGGTCATTCAAGGCTCCGGTCCAGGTCTTCGTCAGCTCGGCGGCCAAGCAACAGGCGTTGTCCCATACAATCAAGTGCGATTTTCAGTTGTGTCGGGCGTCCGACGCTCGCTCAACCGTCCTCGCGCGGGTCGGCGGGCCAGATCTGCAGCTTGGTGATGCGGTTGACCTTGCGCTCCAGCACCCCGAAGCGGTGGCGGTGAAAGCTGAAGGTCTGGCCCGCGTCCGGGATGCGCCGCGCCTCATGGATCAGCAAGCCCGCGACGGTGACCGCCTCGTCGTCCGGCAGGTCCCAGTTCAGCGCCCGGTTGAGGTCGCGGATGGTCACCGAGCCATCGACGACGACCGAGCCGTCGGCGGCGGTCTTGACGCCGCTGGGCGCCACGTCGTGCTCGTCCTCGATCTCACCGACGATCTCTTCGAGGATGTCCTCCAACGTCACCAGCCCCTGCAGGGCGCCGTATTCGTCCACCACCAAGGCGAAGTGGATGCGGCGCTTCAGGAAGGCCGAGAGCTGGTCCTTCAGGCTGGTGGTCTCGGGGATGAACCAGGGCTCGCGGACGATGGCGTCCATGTCGATGGCCTCTATTCTCCCGTCCGCTTCGTGCAGGGCGGCCAGCAGGTCCTTGTTGTGCAGAACGCCGACGATGTTCTCCGGCTCGTCGCGGTAGAGCGGCACGCGGCTGTGGCCGGTGGCCAGCGCCTCGGCGAGGATCTGGCGGGGCGTCTGATCGGCGTCGATGGTGGCGATGGCGTTGCGGTGGACCATCACCTCGCTCACGTCCATCTCGGCCAGGTCCAGCACGCCGCCCAGCATCCAGCGGTCGTGGCTCTCCACCAGCCCCTCGGCGTGGTGGTATTCGACCGCGCCGCGGATCTCCTCGTGCGCGGCCAGCACGTCCATCTCCATCCCCAGATGCACGCCGAACAGGGTGAGGGTGCGGCGCACCACGTACTGAACGCCGAAGATGATCGGCCCGAACAGCTTCACCACCACCAGCGTCGGGGCCGACAGGAGGCGCGCGATATCGTCCGACCGCAGGATGGCGATCGTCTTGGGTAGGATCTCGGCGAAGACCAGGATCAGCACGGTCATCACCGCGGTCGCCGTCGCCACGCCCAAGGCGCCGGGGATCACCTTGGCGAAGACCGAGCTCGCGAGCTCGGTGGCCAGGATGTTGAAGATGTTGTTCCCCAGCAGCACCGCGCCGATCATCATCTCGCGGTCGCCGAGCAGGCGGTTGACGCGGCGCGCGGCGCGGTCGCCATCGCGGTCGAGCTGGTGCATCCGGGCGCGGCTCGCGCCGGTCATCGCCGTTTCGGCCGCCGAGAACAGGGCCGAGGCCGCCAGCAGGGCGAAGACGACCGGGGCGAGCGCCATCAGCGCGGCCATCAGGCGGCTCCTTCCTGCTGCAGGAACGCGGCCGCCGCGCCGGGGTCGACCTGTTTGGCGACAAAGGCCTCGCCCAGCCTGCGGGCCAGGATGAAGGTCAGCTCGCCGTCCTGCGCCTTCTTGTCCTGCGCCATGTGACGGACCAGCCGGTCGGCGGCGAAGGGCCTGGCGGAGACCTCGGCCAGAGTGGTCGGCAGGCCGGCGGCGGCGATCGCGGCGGTGGCCCGGGCGGCCTCCTGGCTCGGACAGAGGCCTTGCGCGGCCGAGAAGCGGAAGGCGAGCGCCATGCCGGCGCCCACCGCCTCGCCGTGCAGCAGGGCCGCGCCATAGCCGGTCTCGGCCTCAAGCGCGTGGCCGAAGGTGTGGCCGAGGTTCAGGAGCGCGCGGCGGCCCTGCTCGGTCTCGTCCTCGGCGACGATCTCCGCCTTCATTTCCACGGACCGCGCGACGGCGTGGGCCAGCGCCGCCGGCTCGCGCGCCAGAACCGCCGCGCCATTCGTCTCCAGCCATTCGAAGAAGCCGAAATCGCCCAACAGGCCGTACTTGATCACCTCGGCGTAGCCGCAGCGCATCTCGCGCACGGGCAAGGTCGCCAGCACATCCAGATCGGCCAGCACCAGCCTGGGCTGGTGAAAGGCGCCGACCAGGTTCTTGCCGCGCGGCGTATCGATGGCGGTCTTGCCGCCCACCGAGGAGTCGACCTGCGCCAAGAGCGTCGTGGGGATCTGCACGAAGTCGATGCCGCGCTTGTAGATGGCGGCTGCGAACCCCGCCAGGTCGCCGACGACCCCGCCGCCGAACGCGGTGATCAGGTCGCCGCGGTCCAGTTCCAGGGCCAGCAGCCGGTCGCTGACGTCGGCCAGGCCCTCGAAGCTCTTGGTCTGTTCGCCGGGCGCGACGATCACCGGCCAGACCGCGATCCCGGCGCGCTCAAGGGCCGCGGTCAGCCGCGCGCCGTGCAGGCCCCAGACGGTCTGGTCGCTGACGACGGCGGTGCGGCGGCGCTTCAGCAGCGGCGCCATGGCCTCGCCGGCGGCGTCGATCAGGCCGGCGCCGACCAGGACCGCATAGCTGCGGTCGCCCAGCCCCACATCGATCCGGCGCACACCGGGCTTGGCGTTCATGGCGCGGGCGCCTCGAGGTGCTCGGACAGCGCGCGGATCAGCTGTTCGACGGTGACATGGTGGGCCTCGTCGCCGGTCTCCACCACCACGTCGGCCTCGCCATAGGCCGGATAGCGCGCCAGCGCCTGCGCCTCCAGCACCTCCAGCGGATCCTTGCCGATCAGCAGGGGGCGCGTGTCCTTGCGCGACACCCGCCTGGCCAGCACCGCCAGGTCGGTCTTCAGCCACACCGAGATCGCCCGGGATTTGATCAGCTCACGGGTCTGCGGGTTCATGAAGGCGCCGCCGCCGGTCGCCAGCACATGCGGCTCCTGATCCAGCAGGCGGGCGATCACCCGGCGCTCGCCCTCGCGGAAGGCGTCCTCGCCCAGGTCGCCGAAGATATCGGAGATCGAGCGGCCGGCCGCCAGCTCCACCTCGGCGTCGGCGTCGCGGAACGGCAGATCGAGCGCGTTGGCGAGCCGGCGCCCGACGCTCGACTTGCCCACGCCCATCAGGCCCACGAGGGCGATGGTGCGGCGGCGCAACGGTGCATAGCGGTCCATGAACGGCGAACGTCTACACGAGGAGGCGCTCTCGCGCCAATCTGCCGCCCCGGCTATGATCGGGCCATGTTGCGTCGTCCCTGCCTGATCGCCGCCTTCATCGTCGCCGCCTCGGCGGTCCCGGCGCTGGCGCAGGAGCCGCCCATAAGCGCCCCGGCCGCGTCGCCGCCGGCGTCCGCGACCAGCCTGCCGCCCGCCAGGCCCCCGGCGACGGCGGAAACCAGCGTCGAGGTCTCCACCCTGGCCGCGCCGGACGCCTTCACCACGCCCGGCCGCGCGACCGGCCTGCCGCCCACGCTCTGGCGCGGGGCCTCGGTGAAGACTGCGCGCACCGTGCTCGCGCTGCTGCAGACCCGGACGCTCTCGCCGGCCGCCGCGGCGCTGGCGAGGCGCGTGCTGGCGACCGGCGCGCCGGGCCCGCAGGGCGCTGGGACCGATCCCGCCCTGGTGGGGTCGCGGGCGAGCGCGCTCCTGGCCCAGGGCGACGTCAAGGCGGCCGCGGCGATCCTTTCGCGCGCGCCAGGGATCGACCGCAGCCCAGAGCTGGCCCACGCCGCGGCGGAAACCGCGCTCCTGACCGGCGACGACGCGCGCGCCTGCAGCGTCGCCGAGGGGCTGACCAGCGGCCGCGACGAGGTCTACTGGCTGCGGCTGCGCACCTACTGCCAGGCGGTGGCCGGCCACGCAGATCAGGCGCAACTGACCTTCGACCTCGCCCAGACCCAGGCGCGCGACCCGATCTTCGGCCGGCTGATGACCGCCAAGCTGACGGGCGCCGGCAATCCCGGGGCGGCCTCGCTGCGCAACGGCCTCGACTACGCCCTGTCGCACGGCCTGGGCCTCGATCTCGCCGTCGCCAAGGCCTCGCCGGAGGTCGCCGCTGCGCTGTCCGGCGCCGATCCGCAGGAGCCGCTGTTCGACGCCGCCGCGGCGTCACCTGAGGTCGCTCTGCTGGTCGAGCCGCTGATGAAGGGCCAGGCGGTCCACGAGGTGATGGTCAAGGCCCTGGTCGAGGCGGCCGGCGGCTCCGATCCGAAGGCCCGCGCCCGGGCTCAGGCCGCGGCCCTGCTGGCGCTCGGCCTTTCCGGCCCCCTCGACGCCGAGGCGCGTGGGGATTTCGCCGCCCTGAGCACGCCGGAAGGCAGGGCGCCGGTGGGCCGCGACCTGGCGCTGGACGCCGCCGCCGATCAGAAGCTGATGGGCGAGGCGGCCCTGCTGGCGCTGTGGACCAGCGCCGAGGCCGGGCCGAGCGGCGTGGCGATGGGCGACCGGGCCCGCATCGTGCGCGCCCTGCACGCCGTCGGCCTGGAGGTCGACGCCCGCGCCTTCGCCCTCGAAGGCCTGATCGCGCTGAAATGAGCGGAAGCGGGGGAGCCTGGGCCGAGGCCTTCCTGGAGATGATGTCGGTCGAGCGCGCCGCGGCGAAGAACACGCTGACCGCCTATACGCGCGACCTGACCGACGCCTCGGGGTTCCTGGCGGGCCGCGGACGCGACCTCTCCGACGCCTCGGCGGAGGACGTGGAGGCCTATTTCGCCGCCTTGGGCGCGCGGGGCCTGTCGCCGGCGACGGCGTCGCGGCGGCGCGCGGCCGTGCGGCAGTTCTACCGCTTCGTGCTGGGCGAGGGCTGGCGGCCCGACGACCCCTCACGGCGGGTCGAGGCGCCGCGCAAGGGCCGCTCGCTGCCCAGGGTGCTGAGCCGCGCCGAGGTCGACGCGCTGATCGCCGCGGCGGGCGCCAAGGACGGGGCGCAGGGTCTGCGCCTCGCCTGCATGGTGGAGCTGGCCTACGCCTCGGGCCTGCGCATCTCCGAACTCACCGGCCTGACGCTGGCGGCGCTCGCCCGCGATCCGGCCTATCTGATCGTCAGGGGCAAGGGCGGCAAGGAGCGGCTCGCCCCGCTCAACGACGCCGCGCGGACGGCCATCAAGGCCTATCTGGAGGTCCGGCCCGGCTTCCTGCCGAAGGGCGATAAGGCCAATCCCTGGCTCTTCGCCTCGCGCGGCAAGGAAGGCCGGCTGACGCCACGCCGCTTCGCCCAGCTGCTGGACGAGGCCGCCGCCGACGCCGGCATCGACCCGGCCCGGGTCAGTCCGCACGTCCTGCGCCACGCCTTTGCGACCCACCTGTTGGAAGGCGGAGCCGATCTGCGGGTGGTGCAGACCCTGCTCGGCCACGCCGATATCGGCACCACCCAGATCTACACCCACGTGGCCGGCGACCGGCTGGCCGAGGTGGTGGCCTCGAAACATCCGCTCAGCCGCAAGCGCTGAGGCCCAGAATACTGACAGAAGGGCAGCCGAAAGGCCGCCCCTTGCGGAACGGCCTCCCAGCTCTCCAGAGCACGGATCAGGCGTTAGCCGGTGATCCGATAGCGGCCGTCGGCGTCGGGGCAGACGCGGACGTAGCGCACGTCGCGGCCGTCCCGGTCGATCGGGGCCGGGGCCAGGCGGCAATGCATGCGATTGTAGTAGGCGTAGTCGTAGCGCCCGCTGCGGAAGTCCGGCGCCTCGCGATAGGTGATGGTGTCGTTGTAGCTGTAGTAGGGGCCGTGGGCGTCGCAGCGGTAGCGGTCGTGGGCGGCGCCCACCGAGCCGCCGATGCCGGCGCCGACCACGCCGCCGAGGATCGAGCCCGCGGTGCGGTGGCCGGAGGCGGCGATGTTGGAGCCTAGCGCCGCGCCGGCGATGGCGCCCAGGATGGTGCCGGCCGTGGCGGCGCTGTGGTCGTTGCGGCATTCCACCGGACCCGGCGCCACATAGACGGTCGGGCGGCCATAGTCGCCGGCGACATAGGGACCCCAGCGGCCCGTGTCCCAGACCGGCGCGGGGCCATAGACGCGGACATAGGCGCCGTAGCCGTAGCGGGCGTCGTAGTCGGCCCGGGCGCGTTCCCATTGCGCGTGGCGGCGCTCGTAGTCGGCGCGCGCGGCCTGATAGTCGGCGCGGCTGGCTTCGTAATTGTCGCGGCGCGCGTCATAGGCCTCGCGACGGGCGTCATAGGCGTCCTTGCGGGCCTCGTAGTCGCGGCGGTCCTGCTGGTACTGCTCCTGATCGGCGGTCGAGGGACCGGTCTGCTGGTACTGCGGGCCGGGCGGCGGCTGGTCCTGCGGGTCGCGCTGATATTGCTGCGGCTGGTATTGCGGCTGCTGGGCGAAGGCCGGCGCGGCGGTCGCCAGCGCCAGGACCGAGGCCATGCCTAGTCGAAGGGCGGTGTTCATGGTCGTCTCCAGTTTTTTCCTCGAAGCGCCGGCGGCAGCGTCACCGCTTCGCGCATCGTCGGCCCCAACAACCCCTGATCTGCGACACAGGTTGCATGAACAGAACCGCAGGAACGCCGCGCGGAACTTCAGTCCCGAACCCCGCGCTCTTGTGAGGCGGCGCCATCCCGCCTAATTTCCGGCCCCGCCTCGGCAAAGGACCAAGTTTCCGAACATGGCTGTGCATTACCTCGAGTTCGAGCGGCCGATCGCCGACATCGAGACCAAGATCGAGGAGCTGTCCAAACTGTCGGAGACCTCGGCTGCCGGGAATTTCGACGCCGAGATCGAGGCGTTGCGGGCCCGCGCCCAGGAAATGCGCCGCGACGCCTACGCCAACCTCGACGCCTGGCAGAAGACCCAGGTGGCGCGCCATCCCGACCGGCCGCACTTCGTCGACTACGCCGGCGGGCTGATCGACGACTTCGTTGAGCTGAAGGGCGACCGCACCTTCGCCGACGACCAGGCGATCATCGGCGGCCTGGGCCGGTTCCGCGGCCGCCCGGTGGTGGTGATGGGCAACGAGAAGGGCCGCGACACCGTCACCCGCGTGAAGCACAACTTCGGCTACGCCCGGCCCGAAGGCTACCGCAAGGCGATCCGCCTGATGGAGCTGGCCGAGCGGTTCAAACTGCCGATCATCAGCCTGGTGGACACGCCCGGCGCCTATCCGGGCGTCGCCTCCGAGGAGCGCGGCGTGGCCGAGGCCATCGCGCGCTCGACCGAGAGGGGCCTGATGCTGGGCGTGCCGATGGTGGCGGTGATCACCGGCGAAGGCGCCTCGGGCGGCGCCATCGCGATCGCCTGCGGCAACCGGGTGCTGATCCTGGAGCACGCCATCTACATGGTGATCTCGCCGGAAGGCGCGAACTCGATCATCTGGCGCGGGGCGCAGACGCCGGACGCGGCCGCCAAGGCCATGAAGATCACCGCCCAGGACCTCTTGGGCCTGAAGATCGTCGACCGGATCATTCCGGAACCACCCGGCGGCGCTCATTCCGACCCGGAGGCGACCCTGAAGGCGGTGGGCGACGCGGTGGAAGAGGAGCTGAAGGCCCTGGAGGGCCTGACCCCCGACGAACTGCGCAAGCAGCGCGCCGACCGCTTCTACGCCATCGGCCGCACAGGGCTGCAGTAGGCGCTCAAGGCCGGCCCACGACCAGCCGCAGCGCGCCCTCGAAGGTGGCTTGGGTGCGCAGGTGGCCGTAACGCTCGTCCCAGCGCCCGGAGGCCAAATCCTTCGACAGAGCCTCGACGAAGCGCGCCTCGACGCCGGCATCGACGAACCCCCAGGACGACTGCGCCTGACGCACCTGCGGCTCCAGCATCCGCTCAGGGCGGCCGTAGAAGGCCTCCAGGAAGCCGTCCGTGCAGTCGAAGGGGACGGGAACGGAGAGGATCTCGCTCCGGGCGCCGATCCGCTCGGCGAGGTAAGCCATGGACGGCGTGCGCTTCGCCTCGGCGGACAGCAGTTCCGGCGCGTAGTCGGTGATCCACAGACGATCGAAGGTGTCGGCGTCCCCGGCCATGATCACGATCGGCCCGCGCGTCACCCGACGCAGTTCGGCCAGGCCCGCGTCGAGGTCGGCCCACTGGTGCACCGTGTAGATGGCCATGGCCGCGTCCACCGACTGATCGTCCAGCGGCAGCTGCTCAGCAAACCCGATGATCGCGGGGCGGTCCGGCGGCCGTTGCGCGCGCATGGCGGCCGAGGGTTCGATGGCGATGACCCGCCGGTCCAGCGGCTCGTAGGAGCCCGCGCCCGCGCCGACGTTGAGCACCGTTTTCGCATCGCCCAGGGCGGCGTGGACCATGGCCTCGATGCGCGGGTCCGGCCTTCGCCGCTGCGCGTAGCCGCCGCCGTGGGTGTCGTAGTCGAAGTCGCCGCCCCGAATGGCGTTCGCTGGTGTCATGGGCCGTGCTTAGCGCGCGGAACCTGGCGCCGCCAGATCACAGGGCGCTTGCCTGACGCCCCGTCACGGGATTGAGTATGATCCAAACAACTGTTTGGAGGGACGTCCCATGGCGCTGAAGACCCGCTTCACCGAGATGTTCGGCATCGAGCACCCCGTCGTCCAGGGCGGCATGCAGTGGGTCGGCCGCGCCGAGCTGGTGGCCGCGGTGGCCAACGGCGGGGGCCTCGGCTTCATCACCGCGCTGACCCAGCCGACGCCGGAGAAGCTGACCGAAGAGATCGCCCGCTGCCGCACCCTCACCGACAAGCCGTTCGGCGTGAACCTGACGATCCTGCCGGCCATCAAGCCGCCGCCCTACGCGGAATACCGCCAGGCGATCATCGAGGCCGGGATCAAGATCGTCGAGACGGCGGGCAACAAGCCCATCGAGCACGTCGAGGAATTCAAGAAGCACGGGATCAAGGTGATCCATAAGTGCACCTCGGTGCGCCATGGCCTGTCGGCCGAGCGGATGGGCGTCGACGCCATCTCCATCGACGGGTTCGAGTGCGCGGGCCACCCGGGCGAGGACGACGTGCCCGGCCTGATCCTGATCCCGGCGGCGGCCGACAAGATCAAGATCCCGATGATCGCGTCCGGCGGCTTTGGCGACGCGCGGGGCCTGGTCGCGGCGCTGGCGCTGGGCGCCGAGGGCATCAACATGGGCACCCGCTTCATGGCGACCGTGGAGAGCCCCATCCACCCGAACATCAAGCAGCAGATCGTCGACAACGACGAGCGCGCCACCGAGCTCATCTTCCGCACCATGCACAACACCAGCCGCGTGGCGAAGAACGTCATCTCGACCCAGGTCGTCCAGATGGAGCGCGAGGGCGCGAAGTTCGAGGACGTCCGCGAACTGGTGGCCGGCACGCGCGGGCGCAGCGTCTACGAGGTCGGCGACAACGACGCCGGCATCTGGTCGGCCGGCCAGATCCAGGGCCTGATCCACGACATCCCGACCTGCGCCGAGCTGATCCACCGCATCGTTCGAGAGGCCGAGGAGATCATCCACGGGCGGCTGGACCGCATGGCCGGGATGCGGGCGATGGCGGACGCGTAAACGGGATTTGGGGTCCTACTCCCACAAGGGGAGGAAGCCCGATGGCCGCGACGCGTTGAGCGACGGCGGTCTCAAAAGGCCAAAAGCAAGGGGGCCGCGGGCTGATCGCCCGCGGCCCCCAGTAACGCCGGCTCGGCGCCCGCCGCTACTGCTTCACCCGCAGGCTGATGAAGCCGGTGGTGCCGAAGATCTCGTACTCGGCGCTGGTCACATCGCCGTGCAGCGGGATCTGGGTGTTGAAGATGTTCTTGATACCGCCCTGGATCTCCATGTTGTAGCCGAAGGACTTCAGCTTATAGGTGACGTCGATGTCGCTGTAGTATTGCGCCGGGATCTGGCACGGCGAAATCGACTCGCAGAACTCGACCCGGGTTCCGTCGCGGACGAACAGCGCGGTGCGGCTGACGTAGCGGCCGCGATAGCCGACCGTCCAGTCGCCTTGGGCGTAGGTCAGGTTGAGCGTTCCCTTTTCCGACGGAATGCCCACCGTCCCTTCGAAGATGTTCTGGATGTTCGGGAATTCCTGGAACGGGATATTGCGGTTGGCCTGCACCCAGTCGACGACCACAGCGCCGCTCAGACGACCGTCAAGATGTTGCAGCACCGGCAGGTTCTGCGTCCAGTCGGCGACGTTGCGGCTGTAGGAGAGCTGGAAGTCCACGCCGTGGGTCCGCACCGCCGCGGCGTTGAGGAACTGCGAGTTGACCGTCGAGATGTTGAGGGGGCGCAGCGGGTCGGTGCTTGGGAGTCGGGTGATCAGGCCGCAGAACTGCTGGTTCAACGTCGGACCGTCGACGCAGTTGTTGATGATGGTCTGGATCGCCGGCAGGGTGATCGCGTCTAGGATGTTGATATTGTAGTAGTCTGCCGAGAAGACCAGCGAGGGAACCCACTGCGGCTGGTAGACGAGACCCAGGGTGTAGGTGTGGGCCGTCTCGTTACGCAGCGTCCCGGTTCCGTTGACCAGGCCACCCGACGTCACCGTGTTGATCGACGCATTGGTGTTCGAGTTGAAGACAGCCGGAAGGCCCAGAGCCGCACAGTTGGCCCGGCGGTTGACGTTCAACCCGATGTTCAGGGAGTCGCACGGGTCGGTGATGTTGGAGAAGCCCGGGCTGATCGGACGGAATGCCTCGTCGATGTTGGGCGCCCGCGTGGCGCTGGAGAGCGTGCCGCGCAGCCGGATGCCGGAGAACGCCGACTTCCAGCCCGACAGGTCCCTGGCGAACGGCTCGTAGAGGAAGTTCAGGTCCCAGGTGTTGACGTTGCCGAACGGGTTGTAGCTGGCCTGCCGCGTGGCGCCGCCGACGCTGAGTTCTTCGGCGAAGGCATAGTGCTTCAGCAGCGGGGCCTGGATTTCGATATAGCCTTCCGAGACGTTGAAGACGCCGGGCGCCGTCGGCGCGGCCGCGGCGAAGGTCAGGCCCTGAAGCGCGAGCGCATCGTTGGCGTTGATGCTCGTTTCACGCCGGTATTCCCCGCCGAAGGCGATGCTGAGCGGGCCGCCTTGCAGGTTGAAGAACCTCGATGTGTCGAACCGGAAGTTGGCGTTGGCCACCTGCTGGGTGATCCTCGCGGACTCGTTCAGGTCCGACTCGGCCCACTTGAAGAAGGCGGCGCTGTTCTGCTGGCCGAACGGGTTGAAGGGCACGCAGTTGGCGGGGTTCTGGGTGATGCCGGTGGGCGCGGCGAAGCCCGTCGGCTGGGCCGAGACGACGTTGATCCGGCAGGCGGCCTTGCCCGTGGCCGGGTCGATCACCGAGTCGAGCGAGGCGCGGAAATTGCCGTCCAGCAGTTCGCCGTGATCGGCGAAGCTGTTCTTGGTTTCGCCGTAGTTGAGCGCCGCGTCGTAGTGGAACTCCGCCAGCGGCAGGTCGAACTTGCCGTTCAGTCCGGTGACGAGACGATAGGTTTCGCGCGTCGTGGTGTCGCCCCGGGCCGGGCCGATGAAGGCCGAATAGGGCAGCGACGTATTGTTCAGGTTCTGGCCGGCGGCGGCGTTGATGAAGGCGTTCAGCGCCGGGGTCCGGAAGGCGTTGTCCGGCGCGATCTTGGTGGTGAAGGTCTTGTTGCTGCCGTCGTTGGGCGAAATGCTGCCCGCCACGAAGCTCGGCTGGAACAGCGTGGTGTCCTGAGTATTCACATACTTGGCGTCGACCGTCAGCTCGATGTTCGGCGTCACCTCGTATCGGAGGTTGGTGAAGAAGCCCTTGCGGGTGATCTCCGGCACGATGTCCTGGAAATCCTGGCCGAAGAAGCAGCTCGTGCAGTTGCTGGGCAGTTGGCCGAAGAGGGCGCTGTTGAAGCCCGTCCGCGCCGGTTGCACCACCGGGTTGCCCGCGCGGTCGAAGCCGATCAGGCTGTTGAGGTTGCCGACGCCGAACGGTGAAAGCACGCCGTTTGGGCTGATGACTTCGCTGCCGACGTTGCTGACGACAAAGGAGTCGGGAATCCCGTCGTTCGGCTTGGGCGTGCAGGACGTAAGGCTGCTTAGCGCCCGGGGCGTGGCGCAGTCGGCGAAGTTTACGATGGTGCCGCCGTTCCTCAGCGTCTTGATCTGGTCCCGCGACACCGCGTCGCTGTGGTCGTAGAGCACCGAGAACACCGCGTTTCCGCGGCCGTCCGCGAAGTTGTTCCCGACGCTGATCGAGATATTGTAGTCCTTGTCGTAGCCCGCAAAGGCGCTGCCCGCGGTGAAATCCGCCTCGACGCCTTGCAGGTTCTTCTTCGTGAGGATGTTCACCACGCCGCTGACGGCGTCGGAGCCGTAGATGGCCGACGAGCCGCCGGTGGTCACCTCGACGCGGTCCACCAGGCTGGGCGGGATCGATCCGAGGTCGACGCCGGCCTGGCCGGCTGTGCCCGCCACGTGTCGTTGGCCGTCCACCAGGGTCAGGGTGCGCTGGGCGCCCAGGTTGCGCAGGTTCGGGATGTCGAGGCCGGAGGCTTGGCCGCCGTTTTCGCTGCCGCGGATCGAGCCGATGAAGCCGAGCGCGGGAATCTGCGAGATGATGTCGCCCAGGTTGGTGACGCCGGAAGCCTGGATGTCGTCGCTGTTGACCAACTGCACCGGTGTAGGCTGGTCGTCGTTCGGCCGCGGGATGCGCGAGCCGGTGACCACCACCTCCCCGACGTCGACGGTCGCCGTCGCCGCCGCCGTGGCGGTCTTGGAGGCGGCCGATTGCGCAAGAGCGAAACCCGGCGCGGCCAGGCAGGCGGCCGTGGCCACGGACGTGAGCAGCACCGATCGAATCGTGGCGCGATTGTGAATTCTCATTCTTGAAGTTCCCCCCGGGGACCAAAGGTTCACACCCGCGCGGCTCTCACGCGGACAACAGCGTCTTCACGCGACCGACGCAGGACCGGCGGCAAAATGTTGCGCCCCCGGCCCGCGCCGCGCATGAAAACGGCGGAAACAGAAGCTGTCACGCGAGCAAAAACTCATCAACGGGGGGTGGCGGCACGAAACGTTTCGTACAACGTATTGTTGCAATCCCTTCGGGAGTGCGCCCTTGTGGTCACAGCGCCGAAATGTTTCGTGCGCTGTATTGCTGCGCTCCCTCCAGGAGTGCGCCTTTGCAGTCACACCCGCGTGGGTTTTAGTGCGGGGGTCGGGCCCCGGAGCCGTCCGTGCGCTGACGCTTCAGGCGATCGCCGCGAGGGCCTCGGCCAGGGAATCGACGCTCTCCGCCGTCGTCGCCCAGGAGCACATGAAGCGGACCGAGTTGTCGAAGACGCGGTTGGCCGCCCAGCCCGCCGCCGTCAGGCGCTGGTAAGTGGCCTCGTCCATCTCCACGAAGACCCCGTTGGCCTCCACCGGGTGGGCGAGCTTGAAGGGCATCTGGGCGGCGAGGCGCTGGGCCATGGCGTTGGCGTGGGCGGCGTGGCGCAGCACAGCGCCTTCGCGCAGCATGCCGATGAACGGCGCGGCGTAGAAGCGTCCCTTCGACGGGAGCTGGCCCGACTGTTTCAGGCGGGCATCCAGGCGCCGCGCGAGGCGCCGGTCGAAGATTGCCAGCGCCTCGGTGGGCGGCATGCCGGCCTTGGTCCCGCCGATCACCAGGATGTCGACGCCGAGCGGGCGGATCGCCACCAGGTCGAAGCCGGCGGCGGCGGCGTTGAAGATCCGCGCGCCATCCAGGTGGACGCCGCCGCCCGTCGCCTTCGCGGCGCCGATCAGGCCGGCCATCGCCTGGGTGGAGTAGACCCCGCCGTACTCCGTGGCGTTGGTCAGCGAGAGCGCGCCGGGCGACTGGACATGGCCGTTCTCGGGTTCGGCGAGCGCGGCCGCCATGGCCGCCGCGTCGATCTTCCCGTCCGCGCCGGGGAGCGGGGTCATCCCCAGGCCGTGGCCGAAGAAGCCCGGCGCGCCGGTCTCGTCCGTGGCGGCATGGGCATGCTCGTGGGCGAGCACGGCCTCGAAGGGTTTGCACAGCGCGGCCAGCGCGATCGCGTTAGCGGCCGTGCCGCTGGCCACGAACCGCACCTCGGCGTCGGCGTCCAGCAACTGGCGGATCAGGTCGGCGGCCTGGGCGGTGACAGTGTCTGCGCCATAGCTGGCGGCATAGCCGGCATTGGCCTCGAGCACGGCCTGCATGGCCTCCGGCGCGGCGCCGGCGGTGTTGTCGGAGACGAAGTCGTAGCGGGTCATGGTCGCGGTCAGCTCGCCGTCGCGGCCATGATTTCGCGGAAGGTCGAGATGTCGATATTGCCGCCGGAGACCACGCAGACGATGGGCCCCTTGAGGTCTTTGCCCTGATCCGACAAGGCCGCGGCCAGCGGCAGGCAGCCCGCGCCCTCGGCGATGATCCGCGCCTTCTCCGCCATCAGCCGCATGGCGCGCCGCGTCTCGTCGAGGGTGACGACGATGGCGCCGTCCACCAGCGGCTTCATCCGCTCGTACATGCGCGGAAAGACGCTCTGGCCGCCGGCGCCGTCGACGAAGGAGGCCTGCCACTCGGGGAACCGCTGCGGCGATCCGGCCGCCAGCGAGCGCGACAAGGGCGCGGCCGTGTCCGGCTCGGCGGCCCACAGCCTGATGGCGGGGTTCTTCGCCTTCACGGCGCTGCCGACCCCGGTGATCAGCCCGCCGCCGCCGACGCCGCAGATGACGGTGGCGGCGTCCGGGCAGTCTTCCAGGATCTCCAGGCCCATGGTCGCGTGGCCGGCGATGAAGTTGTCGTCGTCGAACGGGTGGATGAAGGTCCCCTCGACGCCGGGATAGGCGCGCTCGTCCAGCGCGTTCCAGGCGCCCTCGTAGGAGACCAGCACCAGCCTCGCGCCGAGCGCCCGCATCCGCTCCAGCTTGGCGGTCGGCGCGGTCTCGATGGCCACGACCGTGCAGGGAACGCCCGCCTTGCGCGCCGCATAGGCGACGCCCTGACCCGCATTGCCGGCGCTGATCGTCCAGACGCCCTTGGCGCGCTCGGCGTCGGAAAGCATGGCCACCGCGTTGGCGGCGCCGCGCAGCTTGTAGGCGTTGATCGGCTGCAGGTTCTCGAGCTTCAGCCGGATGTCCGGGAAGTCCGGGCCCAGCTCCAGGCGGATCAGCGGCGTTCGGACACAGGTCCCGGCGATGCGGCCGCGCGCGGCCTCGATTTCGGCGAGCGTGATGGGGCGGACGGGCGGGACGGCGGCAGGCATGGGGCTGTCTCTCACACTAGAGGCTGTTCGCCCAGGCCCGCACCTCGTCGACGAAGAGGTCGGGCTCCTCCATGGCCGCGAAGTGGCCGCCGCGCGGCATGTCGCTCCAGCGGACGATGTTGTAGGCGCGCTCGGCGAAGGACCTCGGCGGCGCCTGGTAGAGCGGCTCGCCGGGGAAATTGGCGAAGGCGGTGGGCGTCTCGCAGCGCTCGCCGGGCTCGAAGGCCAGGCCGCCTTCCTCCACCAGGCCGCGATAGTACCAGGCGCCGGTCGCGAAGCTGTCGGTCATCACATAGAGCATGATGTTGGTGATGAGCCGGTCCTTGCCGTAGGCGCCGTCGAGGTCCTTTTTCGACAGGTCCGACCAGTCGTGGAACCGCTCGCAGATCCAGGCGGCCTGGCCCACCGGATTGCCCGCGCCCATCCAGGCGATCGACTGCGGCTTGGAGACCTGCAGGCGGAAATAGGCGCCCATGATGTCCATCATGCCGGCCTGGCGTTGCGCCCAGGCCACTTCCGCCTCGCCCTGCGGCCCGCTGTGGGGCCGGAAGCCCAGCATGTTGAGATGGATGGCGCGGGCGTGGGCGCCGTGATCGCGGCCGAGCCACGAGGTGACCATCGCGCCCCAGTCGCCGCCCTGGGCGAGGTAGCTGTCGTAGCCCAGCACCTGCGTCATCAGGGCGTTGAACAGCCGCGCGGTGGTGCGCTGGCCGATGGGGCGCGTGGGCTTGGAGGAGAGGCCGAAGCCGGGCAGGGACGGGATCACCAGGTCGAAGGCGTCCGCCGCCTGGCCGCCGAAGCGGCTGGGGAAGGCCAGCTTCTCGATCGCCTGCCAGAACTCGTAGTGCGAGCCCGGCCAGCCGTGGGTGACGATCAGCGGCCGCTGGCCGCCCGCCTCGCCGACCACATGCAGGAAGTGGATATCGTAGTCCTCGACGCGGGCGGTGAACTGCGGGAAGCGGTTCAGGTCGGCGACCGCCGCGCGCCAGTCGTAGCCGTTCGTCCAGTGCGCGCAGAACCCCTGCAGCCAGCCGCCGTCGCAGCCGTAGGCCCAGCCATCCGGGACGTCGGGGATCGGCGGCCAGGGATAGGCGCGGACCTGGCCCAGCACGGCCTCGACCTGGGCCTCGCTCCAGCTCACCTCGAACGGCTTGATCTCGCTCATCGCGCGCCTCCCGGACGAGGAGGACACTTCGGACGCGCCGCGCAGGCGGTCAAGCCGCCTCAGTCCTGCGGCCGCAGTCCGCGTATCAGGGCGGTGTCGAAGCCGCGGAAGATCATCCGCGCGCCGCCGGGCGGCAGCATGCCGGCCAGCTCCAGGATCACCGCGCCGTGGATCGCGGCCCAGTTCATCAGGCCGATCTGCTCGGGATCGCCTTCCATCAGGCCCTCGGCCATGGCGTCCTTGATGTAGCCGGTCATGGTCTTCTGGGCGCGCTGCCCGGCGGCGACCAGCTCCGGGTACTTTTCAGCATGCGGCTGGTTGAAGTCGAACATCAGCTTGTAGGCGTGCGGGTTCTCGACGGCGAAGGTCACATAGGCCTCGCCCACCGCCGTGCCGATGGCCCGCGCGCCGCGGGCGCCGTCGCGCGCGGTCTCCAGCGCGATGGCGAACCGGGTGAAGCCGTTCGCTCGCACCGCCGCCAGTATGTCGTCCTTGTCCTCGAAATAGCGGTACGGCGTCATCGGCGAGACGCCGAGCTCGGCGGCCAGCTGCCGCATGGTCACCGCGTCGGGTCCGCGCTCGGCGAATAGCCGCTCGGCGGCTTCGCAAAGCCGCTCCCGGAAGTCCGCAACATCGGTGTCAGAGAGTACGCGAGGCATGTCCGACTCAGACTTGCACCAAAAGGCTTGCGTAACGCCACTTTTTACGTAATAAATTTACGTAGTAAGTTTCAACCAGAGTCGTCATCGGAGCGGGCCCATGGACGGAAACGTGCGCATCAACCCCTATCTCGCCGGCAATTTCGCGCCGGTCCGCAGCGAGGACGACTTCGACCTGAAGATCACCGGCGAGATGCCGGCGGGCCTGCGCGGCGCGCTCTTCCGCACCGGCCCCAACCCGCAGTTCGAGCCCCGGGACCCGGAGCACTACCACTGGTTCGGCGGCGACGGCATGGTGCACGGCTTCTATGTCGAGGACGGCAAGGTCCGCTACCGCAACCGCTACGTCCGCACGCCCAAGTGGGAGCTGGAGCACCGGCACGGCCGGGCCCTCTTCGGCTCGATGGGCAATCCGCTGACCAGCGATCCCCTGACCGCGGGCAACGAAGGCGGCGTCGCCAACACCAACATCCTGTTCCACGCCGGCAGGCTGCTGGCGCTGGAAGAGGCGCACCATCCCTTTGAGATGGATGTCCGCACGCTGGAGTCGAAGGGCTACGTCCGCCCGTACAGGGGCAACGTCACCGCCCACCCGAAAATCGATCCCGTCAGCGGCGAGATGGTCTGGTTCGGCTATGGCGTCGGCGCGCCGCTGTCGGCGGGCATGAGCTACGGCGTCACCGCCGCCGACGGGACGGTCGTGCGCCGCGATGACTTCCAGGCGCCCTTCGCTTCCATGGTCCATGACTTTATGACCACGGAGAACCACGTTTTATTCCCGATCCTGCCGCTGACCGGCAGCCTGGAGCGCGTCATGAAGGGCGGCCCGGCCTTCGCCTGGGAGCCGGACAAGGGCAGCCACGTCGGCGTGATGCGCCGCGACGCGGACGTCTCCACGATCCGCTGGTTCAACGCGCCGGCCTGCTACGTCTTCCACCCGCTGAATTCATGGGAAGACGGCGACAAGATCTACTGCGACGTCATGCGCTACAACGTGGCCCCGCTGTTCCCCAAGGCCGACGGCTCGCCCGGGGACAGGGCCTCCGCCAAATTGGTCCGCTGGACCTTCGACCTGGCCGGCGATTCCGACGCCATTCGGGAAGAGACGCTTGACGACCTGGCCGGCGAGTTCCCCCGCGTCGACCCGCGCGTCGAGACGCTCAGGCACCGGCATGGCTGGTACGCCGCCGATCCGACCGGCCAGGCCGGCGTGCGGCTGAACGCGATCGCCCACCTGGACCTGCAGACGGGCAAGCGGCAGGTCTATGCGCTGGACGCGGGCGACGCGACGTCGGAGCCGGTGTTCGTGCCGCGCTCGGCCGATGCGCCGGAGGGCGATGGCTGGGTGACGGCGGTGATCTACCGCGCCGGCGAGGATCGCAGCGACTTCGCGGTCTTCGAGGCGCAGGACGTCGCGCGCGGGCCGATCGCGGTGGCCGAGATGCCCCGGCGCGTGCCGTTCGGCTTCCACGGCAACTGGGTCAGCCTCTAGTCATCGCAGGGACAGTCGTCGTCCTCGGCGCAGTCGATCTGGTCGACCAGGCGGTTGGCCTGCCAAAGCTCGACGATGGGAGCGCCCTCTTCGCAGAGCGCCTCGGCCTGGTCGACGGCGGCGGCGTCGTTGGGCGCCTCCAGCCACTGGCCGTCCAGGATGTGGCGGCGCTGGTTGAGGCGATAGGCGCGGTAGGTGGTCATGTCCAAAAACCCGCATACTGAAGCCTGGAAAACGAGCGTCGCCGTGATCGGTTGCGTGGACCCGCCGCGGGCGTAGAACCGGGCACGCATGAGCGGTTTCCACGCCTTCGTCGAAGAACTGTTCGCCGGCTTCGGGCCGGTGCGCTTCAAGCGCATGTTCGGCGTCGAGGCCCTCTACGCCGGCGACCTGATCTTCGGCCTGATCGACGACGAGACGGTCTATCTGCAGGCCGACGAGGCGCTGCGCGCGGAGATGGAGGCGCAGGGCTCCGTCCGCTGGGTCTACCGCTTCAGCTCAAAGGCGGGCGGGAGCATGTCCTATTGGCGCCTGCCCGAGGCGGCGCTGGACGACCCCGACGAGGCCGCCGCCTGGGCGCGCAGGGCGCTGGCCGTGGCGCGGGCCAAGGCGGCCGCGAAACAGTCCAAACGCCGCTGAGCGCCTACCTTGCCGGCGGCCCGATGAGTTGGCGCAGCGGGCTGAGCGGGCCGAGCGGGGTCAGTTCGAACTTCATCAGGTGCGCCTGGCCCAGCGGCAGGGCTTCCAGCATGGCCTCGGCGGCCTTGGGGTCTGTGAGGTTGAGGATGAAGACCACGCCGCGCCTGTCCTGCTGCGAGTACCACTGGTCGATCTTGCCCTCGAGGTAGAGCTGGGCGGTGGCCCGCACCTCGGTCGGCAGGATGGCGGTCACCTTCGCCAGGTCCGCGCCGGGGACGATGGTCCCGACCGCGAGGATCCGGGTCGTCGGAACCGGCTGCGGCGGCTGGGCGAAGGCTGGCGCGGCAAGGGCCAGGGCCGAGGACGCGCCGGCCAGGTATCGTCCCAGGAATCTCATCGCCGCGTCCCCTCGATCCGCTGTTGAGGTGGGGCCGCGCGAGGCGCCGTTCAAGCCGGCGGGATGAAGGTCAGACCAGCGGCCCTATACCAGCGGCCCTAAACCAGCGCCCCGTGGCAGTGCTTGAACTTCTTGCCGGAGCCGCAGGGGCAGGGGGCGTTGCGGCCGGTGTTTTCCCAGTTTTCCGGCAGCGCGGAGACCGGCAGGGCCTGGCGCTGCTCGGTGTTCAGGCCGTCCGGCAGGCCGCCCATGGTCGCCGCGTTCTCGCCGGTGAGCGGGTCGAGATGCACCTCCTGGAAGCGGCCGGGCGGCGGGGACGGCGGCGCCTCGAACTGGAACTCCACGGTCATCAGCCAGCGGGTGACGTTCTGGCGCAGGTCGGTCAGCAGGGTCTCGAAGAGGGTGAAGGCCTCGGTCTTGTACTCGTTCAGCGGGTCGCGCTGGCCGTAGCCGCGCAGGCCGATGACGTTCCTCAGGTGGTCGAGGTGCATCAGGTGCTCGCGCCACTGCAGGTCGATCATCTGCAGGACGAAGCTCTTCTCCACCGTGCGCATGTGCTCGCCCACCTGGGCGTCGCGCTCGGCGGCCCGCGCCTCAGCGGCCTTGACGATGCGGTCTTCGATTTCCTCGTTGGCGATGCCGTCCTCGGCGGCCCAGGCCTTCAGCGGCAGCTCAAGGCCCAAGAACCCGCGGACGTGCTCGTCCAGGCCCTCGATGTCCCACTGCTCGGCATAGGCCTTGGGCGGCAGGAAGCGGCGGACGAAGTCCTCGATGGTGTCGCGGCGCATTTCGGCGACCACGTCGGAGATGTCGGTGGCGGCCATGAACTCGGCGCGCTGCTCGAACACCGCCTTGCGCTGGTCGTTCACGACGTCGTCGTACTTCAAGAGGTTCTTGCGGATCTCGTAGTTGCGCTGCTCGACGCGCTTCTGGGCCGTGGCGATGGCGCTGTTCAGCCACTTGTGGGTGATCGCCTCGCCTTCCTGCACGCCGAAGGTGCGCATGATCCCGTCCAGCCGCTCGCCGGCGAAGATGCGCAACAGGTCGTCCTCGCAGGAGAGGAAGAACTTCGAGTGGCCGGGGTCGCCCTGGCGGCCGGTGCGGCCGCGCAGCTGGTTGTCGATGCGCCGGCTCTCGTGGCGCTCGGTGCCCAGCACGAACAGGCCGCCGGCGGCCAGCGCCTGCTGCTTCAGGGTGGCGATCTCGCCCTCGATGCGGGCCTTGTGCTCCAGCGCCATCTCCGGCGTCACGACGACGCCCTGCGCCAGCTGCTCGTCGCGCCAGGTCAGGACCTTCATGTCGACGTTGCCGCCCAGCTGAATGTCGGTGCCGCGGCCGGCCATGTTGGTGGCGATGGTCACCGCGCCCGGCACGCCGGCGTCGGCGACGATCAGCGCCTCCTGCTCGTGGTAGCGGGCGTTCAGCACGTTGTGCGGGATGCCGGTCTGTTTCTTGCCGTCGATCTCGAACTTGTGGGCCTTGAGCATCTCGGAGAGCTGCTCGGATTTCTCGATGGAGACCGTGCCCACCAGGATCGGCTGGCCGCGGCGGTAGCAGTCCTCGATCAGCGCGATGATCGCCACGTGCTTTTCGGCGCTGGTCCGGTAGACCTCGTCGTCGTCGTCGATGCGGACCACCGGCCGGTTGGTCGGGATCTCGGCCACGTCCATCTTGTAGATGTCGAGGAATTCCTGGGCCTCGGTCGAGGCCGTGCCGGTCATGCCCGACAGCTTCGTATAGAGGCGGAAGTAGTTCTGGATGGTGACCGAGGCCAGCGTCTGGTTCTCCGGCTGGATCACCGCGCCTTCCTTGGCCTCGATCGCCTGGTGCAGGCCTTCCGAGAGCCGGCGGCCGTGCATCATGCGGCCGGTGAACTCGTCGATCAGGATCACTTCGCCGGCGCGGACGATGTAGTCCTTGTCCAGCTGGTAGAGCACGTTGGCGCGCAGCGCCTGGTTCACATGGTGCACGGTCGAGACGTTGACGGCGTCGTAGAGACCGGCGGAATCCGGCGCCAGGTGGCCGCCGGTCATCAGCACCTCTTCGATCTTCTCCGAGCCCTCCTCGGTCAGGATCACCTGCCGCTGCTTCTCGTCGAAGTCGTAGGTCGTGGGATCCTTGATCATCTCTTTGATGAGCAGGTCGATGGTCTTGTAGAACTCGCTGCGGTCCTCGGTGGGGCCGGAGATGATCAAGGGCGTGCGCGCCTCGTCGATCAGGATCGAGTCGACCTCGTCGACGATCGCGAAGTTGTGGCCGCGCTGGACCATCTCGCTGGCGTCATAGACCAGGTTGTCGCGCAGGTAGTCGAAGCCGAACTCGTTGTTGGTGCCGTAGGTGATGTCGCTCGCGTAGGCGTCCTGGCGCTGGGTGTTGGAAAGGCCGTGGACGATCACGCCGACGGTCATGCCGAGGAACCGGTAGATCTGGCCCATCCACTCGGAGTCGCGCTGCGCCAGGTAGTCGTTGACGGTGATCAGGTGCACGCCCTTGCCGGCGAGCGCGTTCAGATAGACGGGCGCGGTGGCGACCAGCGTCTTGCCCTCGCCGGTGCGCATCTCGGCGATGCCGCCCTGATGCAGCACCATGCCGCCGACCAGCTGCACGTCGTAGTGGCGCTGGCCCAGCACGCGGCGCGCCGCCTCGCGGACCACCGCGAAGGCCTCTTCCAGCAGGTCGTCCAGCGTCGCGCCCTTGGCCAGCCGCTCGCGGAATTCCACCGTCTTGGCGCGCAGGTCCGCGTCCGACAGGGCCTGGGTCTGGGGTTCCAGCGCGTTGATCTTCTGGACGCGCGCCAGCATCGACTTGACCTTGCGGTCATTGGAGGAGCCGAAGAACCGTTGGAAGATGCTCAAGGGGAAAGGTCCGGTTGGGTGCGGTGGGCGCGGCTCTCGCCCTTCGCCTGCCGGGAAAATTCGCTCATTTCAGGGCGCGCGAGACTTAAGCAGGCGACCCCTGCGTGTCAACGCGACCGGCCCGCGCAGGACCGCCCCTGTGTCTCCTTTAGCTCACCAGATCACCAGCCCCTGGCTGGTTGGGAGCTCCAGCACAGGGATGCCGCGCTTGCCGAACCACTCGGTCTCGGCGACGTGCTGGGCGCGGTAGGGGAGCGCCCCGAAGTCGTCCAGGAGGATCACGGCGCCGGGAACCAGGCGGTCCTCGATGGCGTCCAGCGCGCCGATCTCGGCCGGTGCGTTGTTCATGTCGATGTGGGCGAAGGCGATCTTCTCCGGCAGGCCCTGCGAGAAGCTCTCCGGCACCGCGCCCTGGATCACCTTCACATTCGGAAACGCCGCAAACCGCGCCTGGGTGGCCGAAAACAGGCCCGCGCCGTGATCGGGCATGGCGTTATGGTTCATCGAGGCGTCGTGGTCGAAGAGGTCGTAGAGGAAATAGCGGCGCTCGCCTAAGTCGGCGCTGTCGATCAGGATGCGTGCGGTCGTCCCCTTGTAGCAGCCGCACTCGACGAAATCGCCGTCGCGGCGCAGGGCCTGCCGCGCCGCCCAGACCACCGTCGCCGTGCGCCAGAGCACGCCGCGCTCATGGAGATCCTTGGCGTGCGCGCCCCAGGCGGCCATGAACCGCTTGTCGTTCAGGAAGCCCAGGTTGCGCCCAAAGGCGATCAGATTGTCGCCGGCGAACCAGCCCTTGTTGATCCGGGTGGTCGCGATCAACCCGTCCAGCGCCCGCTGAAACGCCTCCAGGTCTGGCACGCCCCAGAAGAATCGGCTGCGGAAAGAGGGATGCTCCATGCCGCAGCCTTTAGTCGGCGGCGGCGGTTTGACCAAGGGGCGGGCCCGCCGGGCGGCGCGGCCGAACGCTCGCCGCGGTTCGAGGCGGCGGGCGCAGCGGATATGCGCGCGGCGAGCGTGACGGCGGGCCCTGGGGCCTCGGCGCGGCGGCGTGCGGGCTCCATTCGCCGCCCGCGCGCGTCGGCCGCGTGGCATGACATCAGGGCAAGCTCCGGAGGTTGAATGCGTCGACTGTTGGCCTTCACCGCGATGATCCTGGCCTTTGCGCCCGGCGCCGAGGGCGTCGCCTACGCCCAGCCTGCGCCGGAGCCGTTGGTGGCCGCCGAAAAGCCCCTCGCGGCGGCCGAGCGCGAGCAGGCGGTCACCGAGCTCGCCAGGACTCTGGAGGCCAGTTTCGTGTTCCCCGAGGTGGGCGCGCGATACGCCGTGATGCTGCGCGCGAACCTCGCCAAGGGCGCCTATGACGGACTCAGCGACCCGGAGGACTTCGGCAAGAGGGTCACGGCGGACCTGCAGGCGGTGTCCCCCGATGGGCACCTGCGGCTGGCGCCTCGGGCCGTCTTTGCGGCGGCCCGTCCGGCGCGGGGGGACGCGCCGCAGAGCGCGTTGCCGAACGGCCCGCCTGGACTGGAAGAGGCCAGGATGATCGGCGATGTGGCCTATCTGCGCTTCAACGAGTTCCCCAACGGCCCTCTGACCGCGCACCAGGCGCTCTCTTTCCTGTTGGCGCATGCCGACGCCAAGGCGGTGATCATCGACGCGCGGCCTCACCGCGGCGGCGGCCTGGCGGTGATGGACGCGATCCTTCCGCTGTTCTACGCGCAGCAGACCGACCTGTTGCGCATGGACACCCGCGCCGGCGTGACCGGCCCCGGCGCGGCGCCGGACGGCCCGACCCTGGTGCGCCAGGTCTCGCCGCCTTCCATCGTCCGCCAGGACCACGTGGTGACGCCCGATCCCGGCGAGCGGCGGCTGCAGAACACGCCGGTCTACTACCTGACCTCGCGGCGCACGGCCTCGGCGGCGGAGCACCTGGCGCTGGCGTTCAAGCGCACGCACCGGGCCACCCTGATCGGCGAAACAACCTACGGCGCCGGCCACTACGGCGCGTTGTTGCCGATCGGCGCCCGGTTCGCGGCCTTCGTGCCGGTGGGGCGCACCTATGACCCGGACACCGGCTGGGACTGGGAAGGCAAGGGCGTCGCGCCCGACGTCGCGACCGGGGCCGACGAGGCGCTGGACGAGGCGCTGCGAAGGGCAAAGCAGGCGGGCGCTCACCCCGCCTGACGCAACTGCCAACGAAAAAGGCCCTCCCGCAAAGGGGAGGGCCCGCATTTTCGCGCTTCAGGTCTGGGCCTAGAAAACCTCGAACAAACCGGCCCCGCCCATGCCGCCGCCGATGCACATGGAGACCACGACGTTCTTGGCCCCGCGGCGCTTGCCTTCCTGCAGGACGTGGCCGGCCAGGCGCGCGCCGGTCATGCCGAAGGGGTGGCCGATGGCGATGGAGCCGCCGTTGACGTTGTACTTCTCCGGGTCGATGCCGAGCTTGTCGCGGCTGTAGAGGCACTGCGAGGCAAAGGCCTCGTTCAGTTCCCACAGATCGATGTCGTCGACCTTCAGGCCGTGGCGCTCCAAGAGGCGCGGGATCGCGAACACCGGGCCGATGCCCATCTCATCGGGCTCGCAGCCGGCGACGGCCCAGCCCTTGAAGACGCCCATGGGCTCCAGGCCGCGGCGGGCGGCCTCCTTGGCTTCCATGATCACCACCGCGGCCGAGCCGTCGGAGAGCTGGCTGGCGTTGCCGGCGGTGATGTACTTGTCGGGGCCCTTCACCGGCTCCAGCTTGGCCAGGCCCTCGGCGGTGGTGTCGGGGCGGTTGCACTCGTCCTTGGTGACCACGTAGTCGACGACGGATTCCTCCTTCGTCTCCTTGTTGACCACCTTCATCTTGGTCTTCATCGGGACGATCTCGTCGGCGAACTTGCCGGCCTGCTGGGCGGCGGCCATGCGCCGCTGGCTCTCCAGGGAATATTCGTCCTGGTATTCGCGGCTGAGCTTGTAGCGCTCGGCGACGATGTCGGCGGTGTCGATCATGGCCATGAAGATCGCCGGCGCGATCTTGGTCAGCTCCGGATCGAAATTGTCCTTGCCGACGCCCATGTTGGGCATGGAGATCGACTCCACGCCGCCGGCCACCACCACGTCGGCGCCGTCGTTGCGCACGTAGTTGGCGGCCATGCCGATGGTCTGCAGGCCCGAGGAGCAGAAGCGGTTGACGGTCACGCCGGCGGCGGTGATCGGCAGGCCGGCCAGCAGGCCCGACTGGCGCGCGATGTTGCCGGCGCCATGGGCGCAGTTGCCCATGAAGATGTCCTCGACCGCGCCGCCCTCGATCCCGGCCTTGGCCACGGCGTGCTTCACCGAGTGGGCGGCGATGGAGACGGTGGGCGTGATGTTGAATCCGCCGCGGCCGGATTTGGCGAGACCCGTGCGGGCATAGGAGACGATGACGGCTTCGCGCATTTGAAATGTTCCTCCGAAATATCTGGCCGCGGCCCCGGTCCTGTTTTGGGGGGACCTTGCGGGCGCATTCGGTCGCAACCTTTGCATCCCGGAATGTAAATGGCTAGGGACGGGCGGCGTCCCGCAAGCGCTTTGCGGGACGTGAAACTCCCCACCGTTTCGAGGGTGATCCGCATGGCCGCCAGCCGCGCCTCCCGATCCGCGCTCCTCGCCGGCCCCATGCTGGCGGCGGCTCTGGCCGTGGGCCTGGCACTGGCCGGCTGCGGGCGCGGCGGCGGGACCGAGCACGCGCCGGAACGCGGCGACCGGGCGGTGGCCAGGGTCGACGGCCAGACCGTCTGGTCTTCCGACGTCAAGCGCGAGGCGGTGAGCCAAGGTCTCATCGGGGAGGGCGAGCCGCTGGACGTCTCCTCCGACCTGTTCCGGCGCGTGCTGGACGAGGTGGTCGACCAGCGGCTGCTGGCCAGCGAGGCGGTGCGGCGCAAGCTCGACAAGGACCCGGTGGCCGGCCGGCGCCTGGTCGCCGCCCGAGACCGGGTGCTGGGCGACATGCTGGTGGAGAGCGTGGTCTCCGACGCGGTCAACGACAACGCCGTGCGCGGCCTCTACCAGGAGCAGCTGAAGCTCGCGAAGCGCTCCGAGGAGATCCACGCCCGCCAGATCGTCGTCGCCACGGCCGCCGAGGGCGAAGCGGTGAAGAAGCTCCTGGCGTCGGGCGCCTCCTTCGAGGCGCTGGCCATGGAGAAATCCACCGACGCGGCGACCCGCTTCAACGGCGGCGACCTGGGCTATTTCACCATCGACGTCATGCCGGAGACCTACGACGCGGCGCTGAAGGCCGCCAAGCCCGGCCAGATCGTCGGCCCCTTCCCGGTGGAGGGCGGCTTTGCCGTGGTCAAGGTCGAGGACCGCCGCGTCGAGCAGCCGATCACCCTGGAGGCCGCCCGGCCGCAGATCGTGCGCTTCCTGACCTACGATCAGATCCGCGACCTCTTGGAGAAGCTGCGGGGCCGCGCCAAGGTCGAGGTGATGGTCAAGACCGACACCCCGGCCCAGGCGGTCCCGCCCGCCGACGCACCGAAGACGGGCGTCTCCCCGGCGTTGATTCCGCCCGCCGCGCCTGCGCCCATGCCTGCCAAGGGGGTCAAGAAATGAGCAAGAAGCCAAGCCCGGTGTCCAAGGCTGCGAAGGCTCTGGAGGCCGCCTCTCGTCCGGTGGAGGCCGTCGGCCACAGCCTGGAGCGGGCCTTCAAACAAGCTGCTCAGCAGTTCGCCGCCCCCGTCCCGGATGCGCCTGCGCCCGCCAAGAGCGCCATGCCGATCTCGCCGCTGGCCGTGCCCTTCCCCAAGATGCCGCCGATCGCCGGGGTGCAGATGGCGACCGCCCGCGCCGGCTTCTACAAGCACGAACGCGACGACCTCCTGGTGATGAGCTTCCCGGACGGAGCGAGCTGCGCCGGCGTCTTCACCCGCCACGGCGTCGGCTCCGCGCCGGTCGACTGGTGCAAGCGCCACCTGGAGATGACCAAGGGTGAGGGCGTGCGCGCGCTGGTCGTCAACGCCGGCTGCGCCAACTCCTTCACCGGCCGCCCGGGCGCCGACGCCGTCCGCCGGGTCTGTTCCGCCGCGGGCAAGCGCTTCGACTGCCGCCAGCGCGACGTGATGGTGGCCTCGACCGGGGTGATCGGCGTCCTGCTGGACGACGCCAAGATCGTCCACAAGCTGCCGGACATCGAGCATCGCCTGACCGAGGACGGCTGGGTGGGCGCGGCGGCCGCGATCATGACCACCGACACCTTCCCCAAGGGCGCGCACGCGGTCGCCGACATCGACGGCGTGCAGGTCAGGATCAGCGGCGTCTGCAAGGGCTCCGGCATGATCGCGCCGGACATGGCCACCATGCTGGCCTTCGTGGTCACCGACGCGGCGATCTCGCCGGCCGCCCTGCAGAACCTGGTCAGCCTCTACACCCGCAGCACCTTCAATGCCGTGACGGTGGACGGCGACCGTTCGACCAACGACACGCTCCTGCTGTTCGCCACCGGCAAGTCCGGCGCGCCGAAGATCAGCCGCGCCGGCGACCGCCGCCTGGCCGACTTCCGCGACAAGCTGGAGCACGTCCTGATGGACCTCGCCCACCAGTTGGTCCGCGACGGCGAGGGCGCCACCAAGTTCATCAAGGTCACCGTCACCGGCGCCGAGAGCCACGCTTCGGCGCGCAAGATCGCCCGCACCGTCGCCGAGAGCCCGCTGGTCAAGACCGCCTTCGCCGGCGAGGACGCCAACTGGGGCCGCATCGTCATGGCCGTGGGCCGGGCCGACGAGCCGGTGGACCGTGACTCCATGAGTGTGAAGTTCGGCGATCTGGTCGCCGCCCAGGACGGCCTGGTCTCGCCCACCTACAGCGAGGCCAGGATGAGCGCCTACATGAAGAAGAAAGAGCTGGAGGTCACCATCGACGTCGGCATGGGTCGCGGATCCGCCAGCATCTGGACCTGCGACCTCACCAAACGCTACGTCGAGATCAACGGCGACTACCGCAGCTAGGCGGGGCCAGAAAATTAGGCGGGTTCCGCCGTGATTCCCTGGGCGATCACCCGGCAGACCTGGAACGTGCCGGCGAAATAGGCCTCCACCTCGTCGGAGAAGGCTTCCGAGAAGACCACCCGGTCGCGGCCCTCCAGGCGAAGCGCGCCGGCGTCCTGCGCGTCGCTCAGCAGGCGGTTCACGTGGGTGCGCGAGACGCCGTAGCGGCGCGAGAGCGCCGCACGGCTGAGCGGCGCGGCAGCCAGCAGCCGGCTGCGGACCTTCGGCTGGCGCAGCAAGAGGTGCTGCAGCATCCGCATGCCGCCATCGCGGGCGATGAAGATCTGGCGCAGCGGCCCGCCGGGATTTCGGTTGAGCTCCGGACGCACGGTCAGCAGCATCCCGGCGGCGACGCTGGCCTGCTGCACCACGCTGTCGGCGGCGAGCCGGGGCAGGGCCGCGGCGATCTCGGGCGCCAGCAGGGCGGCGGTCTGGAACTGCAGGATCATGCGCCGCCGCGACGCCGCCATGAAGGCCGCCGTCGGAGTCAGCCGCCGCCGCACCCAGGGCTCGGGGCCGGGGGTCAGTGCGAGCCGCCCGCTGTCCAGCGCGTAGTGGACGAAGGCCAGCACCCGGCCGCGGCTGCACACCTGGTTCTGGGCGGCCGTAGCGGCGAGCCCGCTGACCGTCAGGCCGCCGGGCATGCTGTCGAGGATCATCACCCCCAGCCACAGCGCAGCGCGGCCAAGGTCCTTGAGCAGCCAGCGGTCGTGGCCATCCTGGGCTTCGTATTCGGCCAGCACGCCGGCGGCGTGCGCCTCGACGGCCTCGCGGAAGCGCGGGTGGGCGCGCAGGCGCGCCACCGCGGCGTCGGACAATAGGTCCGCGCCGTCCGCCTCGATGAGGTCCGTGCCGTCCAATCGCGCCCCTTGGCTTTCCCCGGCCGATACCTAAGCCTCTCAAAGGCCAAGGTGCGAGCAAGTTCTTGCATCGGGCGAGGCGGCGGGGCGAACCGCTCAATTTCGGCGCGGAGCCCCGGCAGGCTCCGGCGCGCTTGACCTCGCCCAATCCGCTCCGGATACAGATTGTAACGATATGACCCTGGGAGGGGCGCGATGATGAGGCTTTGGACCGTGGCCGCTTTGGCGGCCAGGATTGGCGTGGTTGGGACGATCGCGCTGGGCGCCGGCCTGGCCATCGCGCAGGACGCGCCGCCGCTGAAGATGTTCCTGGGCGACCGCACCCACGGCATGCAGCTCTACCAGGCCCGCTGCGCCTCCTGCCACGACGCCGGCGGCGATCGGACGCCGCGCAAGGACGCGCTCATCGCCATGGGCCCCGACACCATCGTCAACGCGCTGAGCCGCGGCGTCATGCGCGCCAACGCGGCCGGCATGAGCGACGACGACATCGAGGCCGTCGCCATCTACATCACCGGCCATGCGCCGCTGCCCAAGGTGGCCGAGGGGCCCGAGCCGAACCTCTGCCCCAAAGCCGACCCGATCAGGCTGGAGGCCGGCGGCTGGAACGGCTGGAGCCCGGACAGCGCCAACACCCGCTTCCAGACAAAGCCGGGCCTCACGGCGGCGGATGTCCCGAAGCTGAAGGTGAAATGGACCTTCGCCTATCCGGGCTCGAAGAACACCCAGGTGACCGCCGTCGGCGACCGGCTGTTCCTCGGCAGCAACGCTGGCAAGGTCTATTCGCTGAACGCGAAGACCGGCTGCGCCTATTGGCGCTACGACGCCAAGGGCGGCGTGCGGACCGCGCCCGTGGTCGCCAGGCTCGCGGCCTCGCCCAGCGGCTATGCGGTGTTCCTCGGCGATGACCGGGCGACCGAGTTCGCGCTGGACGCCATGACCGGCAAGCTCCTGTGGTCGACCAAGCTGGAGACCCACGCGCGCTCGATGCTGACCGGCGCGTCGACGTTCCTGAACGGCGTGGTCTATGTGCCGGTCTCCTCCAGCGAGGAGATCGCCACCAACGAGGCCGACTATGTCTGCTGCAGCTTCCGCGGCAGCGTCGTGGCCCTGCAGGCCGCCACCGGCAAGGTGATCTGGAAGACCTACTCGGTGGACCAGCCGGCCAAGCCCTATCGGGACGCCGGCGGCAAGCACCTCACCGGTCCGGCCGGCGGCGCGATCTGGTCGGCGCCGACGCTCGACCCCAAGCGGGGCGTCCTCTACGCCACCACCGGCGACAGCTACACCGACGTCGACACCGACGGCGCCGACGCGGTCATGGCCATCGACCTGAAGACCGGCCAGGTGAAGTGGCGCAACCAGGTCACCGCCAAGGACAACTTCATGGTCGGCTGTCCCCCCAACGCCAAGGGGCCGGCCAATTGCCCCAGCCCCGTGGGGCCCGACGTGGACTTCGGCTCCTCGGTGATGCTGCGGACACTCCCGAACGGCCACGACATCCTGATCGCCGGCCAGAAGTCCGGCGTCGCCTATGGCCTGGATCCCGACAGCGGCAAGACGCTCTGGCAGGTGAAGCTTGGCCGCGGCGGCGCGGCGGGCGGCGTGGAATGGGGCATGGCGTCCGACAAGGCCAACGCCTACGTGGCCATCGCCGACGGCGGCCGCGGCGGCACGCCGGGCCTCAACGCCGTCAGCCTGGCGACCGGCGCGGTGGTCTGGAAGACCCCGACCCCGGTCCTGCCCTGCCCGACGGGCCAGCGCTGCACGGTCGCCCAGTCGGCGCCGGTCAGCGCTATCCCAGGCGTCGCTTTCTCCGGCGCCATCGACGGCCACCTGCGCGCCTACGACACCAAGACCGGCGCCATCGTCTGGGACTTTGACACCGCCGGCGGAGCTTACGACACGGTCAACGGCGTCAAGGCCGCCAAGGGCGGCGCGCTCGACGCCACCGGCCCGGTGATCGTGAACGGCATGGTCTTCCAGCACTCCGGCTATCCGGGCGTGATGATGGGCCCCGGCGGCAGGAACCTGCTGATCGCGTTCTCGGTCGACGGGAAGTGAACGCTCCTCTCCCGCGCAGCGCATTGGCGATCCTCCTCCCCTTGTGGGAGGAGGTGTCGGCCGACGGTTGACGGAGGTGGGGTCGCGCTCCGCCTTCCGTGCGACACGGCCGATCCGACCCAGCTGAGACGCAGAGAAACCCCACCTCCGACCGCTTCGCGGCCACCTCCTCCCACAAGGGGAGGAGGACGCATCGCTCCATTGCGGCGCCTCTGCGAGTCCGCCTACGGTCGCCCCCAGTAACCGCTGGGGGGCGCGGCATGGACATCCACAAACCCAAGCCCTGGCACGGCGTTCGCGAGTTCCTGAAGGAATACGCCATCATCGTGGTGGGCGTGCTGACCGCGCTGGGGGCGGAGCAGGCGGTCGAGATCCTGCACTGGAACCACCGGGTCGGGGAGACCCGCGCCCAGTTGAACCAGGAACTCGGCGGCGATGCGGGTTCCAGTCTGACCTGGCTCACCAACGCCCCATGCCTGGACGCCCAGCTCTCCGCGCTCCGCCAGGCGGTCGCCGAAGCCCGCCGCACGGGGACTTTCCGCGCGCCGGCGCAACGGTACACCCCGACGCTCGTCCAGTTCACCAGCGACTCCTGGCTGAACGCGCGCTCGCTGCAGGTTTCCGATCATATGGGGCCGGAAGCGGTGAAGCTCTATACGAAGGCCTTCTTCTACCCATCTGAACTGGCGACGAATATCACGACACTCCACAGTCTGGCCGGCGAGTTGGAGCCGCTGGATTCGGACCTTGACCACATGAGTCCCGCCGAGGCCGGCGAATGGGCCGCCAGGATTGGACGGCTGCAGGAACTGCAGTCGCGCACCGAACTCGCCATGGTCTTCACCATCTATTCGGCAGACCGGGTCCACGAGCCGATCGGCCTTGAGAGCCCGCAGCGCTTTGCGGCCGAGCGGCGACAGCTCCAGGGGCCCTGCGTCGCCGACCCGGTGACCGTGCTCTCCATCCTGCGGGACCGCTCGCTCGGCGTGCGGCGGAAGTTCGAGAAGCTTCGCCTGGTCCCTGCTCAGGGAGACTAGGACATGGACATCCACAAGCCCACGCCCAGCAAAAAGGCCCCGCATCGCTGCGGGGCCTTCTGTCTTGCTGTGATCTCGGTCTAGCGGTTCGACCAGACGCCGCTGCGGGGCGGTGAGGCGCTTCCGCCGCCGCCGCGCTGCGGGCCCTTGAAGGCCGGGCGCTGAGCGGGGCGGTTCTCGCCGCCGCCGTTGCCGCCGCCATTGCCGCGCGCCGGGGCGCCCCCTTCTTGATGTCCATGGGGACGGTGGCCGCCGCCGTTTCCGCCGCCGCCGTGATTGCGGTTGCGCTTGGGCTGGTGCTTGCCGCGGTGGCCGTTGGGGCCGCGGGTGTCGGCGCGGTCCGGCTTGCCGGCCGGCTCGGGCATGGCCGCGGTGGCCGCGCCCAGCTGCTTGTCGTTGCGGCGGTCGAAGGAGGGGATGGTCTGGCGCGTCACCTTCTGGATGTCGCGCAGCAGGGTCCGCTCGTCGTCCGAGCAGAAGGCCACGGCCGAGCCATCGGCCCCGGCCCGCGCGGTGCGGCCGATCCGGTGGACGTAGCTCTCCGGCACATTGGGCAGCTCGTATTGGACGACGTGGGTCACCGCGTCGATGTCGATGCCGCGGGCGGCGATGTCGGTGGCGACCAGGGCTCGGACCTTGCCGGCCTTGAAGTCGGCGAGCGCGCGTTCGCGCTGGCCCTGGCTCTTGTCGCCGTGGATCGAGGCCGCCTCGACGCCCACCTGCTCCAGGCCCCGCGCCACGCGGTCGGCGCCGCGCTTGGTGCGGGTGAAGACGATGACGCGCTTGAAGCCGGCGTCGTCGAACAGTTCGGCCAGCAGCGCGCGCTTGCGGCCCTGTTCCACGAACAGCACGCGCTGGTTCACCTTCTCGACGGTGGTCGCCTGCGGGGTCACCGCGACGCGCAGCGGATCGTTCAGCAGTTCGCTGGCCAGCTTGCCGATCTCGGTCGGCATGGTGGCGGAGAAGAACAGGTTCTGGCGGACCTTCGGGATATGGGCGACGATCTTGCGGATCGGCAGCACGAAGCCCAGGTCGAGCATCTGGTCGGCCTCGTCGAGGACGAAGATCTCGACGCCGCGCAGGTTGATGGTGCGTTCCTGCAGGTGGTCGAGCAGACGGCCGGGGGTCGCGACCAGCACGTCGACGCCATTGGCCATGGCCTTGTGCTGCGCGCCGTACTTCACGCCGCCGAAGATCACCGCGACGGTGACGCCCATGTGCTTGCCATAGGTGCGGAAGCTCTCGCCGATCTGGCTGGCGAGTTCGCGGGTGGGGGACAGCACCAGGACGCGGGCGCCCTTGGGTTCCGGCCGGCGCTTCTCGGCGGCCAGGCGGTGCAGGATCGGGAGCGCGAAGGCGGCGGTCTTGCCGGTGCCGGTCTGGGCGATGCCCTGCAGGTCGCGGCCGGCCATGACGCCGGGAATGGCCTGCGCCTGGATCGGGGTCGGGTGGGTGTAGCCTTCGCTGGCCAGCGCCTTCAGAAGCGGGGCGGCCAGGCCGAAGTCGGTAAATTGAGTCAAACTTAGTCTCACATATGCGCCGAACGCGCCGGCTCGATCCTATCGAGGGCGCGGAGGTCGCGGGTCTTTGGGGAAGCGCCCCGCGTGATGGGCGATCTATGGATCTTACGGCGCTCTACAGGCTGGGTCTCTAGAGGAGAGACCCCACGCGGCTGGAACACCGAGCACGTCGCAGTAACGTGACGCGGGCTGCACATCGGCGTTCGCTGTGGATAAGTCAACCCACGCGGTGGGGATTGGCGCAGGCCTGTGGCCTTTTCAGCGCAGGCCGCCATGCTGGGCCGCCCGTCGCCAGGAGGCCTTCATGAAGCTCGCCATCGCCGCCTTCACCGCGCTGCTCATGCTGACCAGCGCCGCCCGCGCGGCCGGTCCGTCGCCGGCCGATCAGGCGGCCATCACGGCGATCGAGACCCGCGTGGGCCGCACCGCGACCGCCGGGGAGACCCAGACCTACAAGACGTTGGCCGAGCGCATGGCCGAGCTGAAGGTCCCGGGCCTAAGCGTCGCGGTCTTCGAGCACGGCCATGTGGTCTGGGCCAAGGCCTATGGCGCGGCGACGGCGGGCGGCCCGTCGGCGACGCCCGACACGCTGTTTCAGGCGGCGTCGATGAGCAAGGCGCTGGCGGCGACGGCGGCGCTCAAGCTGGTGGAGCAGGGCCGGCTCGACCTCGACGAAGACGTGAACACGCGGCTGAAGGCCTGGAAGGTCCCGCCGAGCCCCTATACCGCCCAGAGCAAGGTCACCCTCCGCCGCCTGCTCAGCCACACCGCCGGCATGACGGTCAGCGGCTTCCCCGGCTATGCGGCCGGCGTCCCGATCCCCACCCTCCTGCAGATCCTGAACGGGACGCCGCCCTCCAACACGCCGGCGATCCAGTCCTACGAGGCGCCCGGCGGGCTCTACGCCTATTCCGGCGGCGGCTTCACGGTCGCCCAGCTCATGATCGTCGAGGCGGGCGGCAAGCCCTATCCGGATCTGTTGAAGACCCTGGTCCTGGGCCCCGCCGGGATGAAGCAGTCGACCTTCGCCCAGCCGCTGCCGCCGGCCCTGATCCCGCACGCCGCCAGCGGCCACAACCGCAAGGGCGAGGTGATCCCGGGCGGGAGGAACGTCTATCCGGAGTATGCGGCGGCGGGCCTGTGGACCACGCCCTCCGACTACGGCCGGTTCATGATCGCCCTGCAGGACGCCTACGCCGGCCGGCCCCACGCCATCCTCACCCAGGCCAGCGCGCGCGCCATGATGACCCCTGTCGACGCCGCCGCTGGCTATGGCTTCGGCGAGGGGCTCGGGCGGCGCGGCGGCCACCCCTACTTCTCGCACAGCGGCGGCAACGAGGGCTTCCAGTGCAACAGCCTGGCCTTCCTCGACGGCGCGGGGCAGGGCGTGGTGGTGATGACCAACAGCGACTCCGGCGGCATCGTCGCGGGCGAGATCTTCCGCGCGCTGGGCGAGGCCTACCACTGGGGCGATCCCGATCCCGCCAACGGCAAGTCCAGCCGCCGCGCGCCGGACAGGCCGCCGGCCGCTCAATGAGCAAGCCGACACTGCTGGTCGCCGCGGCGGCCCTGATCGACGCCGACGGGCGCGTGCTGATCTGCCAGCGGCCGGAGGGCAAGCAGCTCGCGGGCCTGTGGGAATTCCCGGGCGGCAAGGTCGAGGCGGGCGAGACGCCGGAGGCCTGCCTGATCCGCGAACTGGAGGAGGAGCTGGGGATCGCCGTGACCCACGCCTGCCTGGCGCCCTTCGTCTTCGCGAGCCACGAGTACGAGAGCTTCCACCTCCTGATGCCGCTCTACCTGGTCCGCCGCTGGACCGGCCAGATCGTGGCGAAGGAGCACAAGGCCATCGCCTGGGTGAAGCCATCGAAGCTCGGCGACTATCCTATGCCCCCGGCCGACGCCCCCCTCGTCGCCTGGCTGCGCGATCTGATTTGATAGGCTAGGCTGCCCACAAAGCAGGGCAGGGGACGCGCATGGGACATCTGGCGAGACTGGCCGCGGGCGCTGTGGCGCTGGCGCTGAGCGCGGGGACGGCGAGCGCGCAAGCCTGGTTCGGCGTGCCGACGCCGGGGCCCGTGAGCCCGCCCGACCAGCCGACCTTCCACACCGGCGGGGCAGCCTACGGACCGACACCTTTCCATGGTCGACCGAAGGACGATGCGCGCGGCGCGCTCTCGGGCGCCAAGCTGATGGCCGACGTGCATCGGATCGTCGACTTCTCACTGGAGAGCAAGGCGGCCGGCGATCTGCTCTACGGCCGGATCAGCGGCCTGCCGGCGGAGCAGAAGACGGTGGACTGGACTGTCGGCAAACTGAAGGCGTCCGGCCTGAAGGACGCCCACGCCGAGTCCTACGTCTCAACCGCGCCCCTGTGGCTGCCGGTCAGCTTCGAGCTGCGGGTGCTGGGCGATCCGGCGTTCGGGGCCGGGACCTCAGACGTGGTGCTGAAGTCCGCCATGCCGATCCGCAACGCCACGGTGAAGCCCGCCGCCGCCGAGGGGCCGCTGGTGTTCGTGGGCCGAGGCTCGGCCGCCGAACTCGCCAACCTCGACGTGAAGGGCAAGATCGCCGTGGTCAATGTTGTCCCCGACGACAGCCTGTTCGCGGCGCGCGAAAAGGGCGTCGCCCGCGAGCTGGAAAAGCGCGGCGCGGTGGGCGTGATCAACGCCGTCGAGAGCCCCGGAAACCTGCTCTACTACGACAACCGCTACGGGTGTGATGCAGCGCCCTGCTTCCTGGTCGGCGGCGACGACGGCGCCTTCCTGGAAAGCGTGATCGGCAAGGCGGCGAAAGCCGGCAAGCAGGTGCGGATGAAGCTCGCGCTGAAGGCCGAGGAGCGGCCGAACCTGACCGCCTGGAACGGCGTCGCCACCATCCCGGGCAAGTCGAAGGAGGTGGTGATCGTCAACGCCCATGCCGACGCCTGGTTCGACGGGGCCAACGACAACGCCGACGGGCTTTCGGTGATGCTGGGCCTCGCCGACTACTTCGCCCATCGCAAGCAGAAGCCGGCGCGGACGCTGGTGTTCATGGTCTCCGGCGGCCACCACACCGCGGTCGGCGCGGCCGCCTTCATCAAGGCCCATCCGGAGATCATCGCCAACACCGTCCTGGTGATGAACCTGGAGCACCTGGCGCAGATCAACGTCACCCAGGCGGCGCGGCTCGATCCAGCCGGCGGCGGCGCCGGGCCGACGGGGCAGGCGCAGCCTGGCGGATACGGCTCCGGCGTCTGGACCGCCAACACCACGGAGAGCACCAAACAGGCGGGCGCGGTCAACGCGACCCCGTATGTCTGGGAGCTGATGGGGAAGGCGTCCAAGAACTACGGTGTGGTCACCAGCTACGAGCCGACGCCCAGCGCGCCGGGCGACCTGGGCGCCTACATCCGCGCCGGTCTGCCCTCGGTGCAGCTGATCTCCAGCGAGGTCTACTACCATTCGTCCGGCGACACGCCCTCGACCATCTCGGTCCCGGGCCTGGAGCGGGCGGCGGCCTTCTACGCCGGCTTCATCGACGACGTCGCCAAGGCGCCGCGGGCGAAGCTCAAGGGGCCGCCACCGCCGCCGCCCGCCCGCTAGAGCGGCGGGAAGATCACCGGCAGCACGGCGTCGGTGGTGTAGACGCAGCGGTCGTTGTGGCCGCACTCCGGCACAATGATCACCTTCGCCTTGGCGTCCAGGTGCTCGTTGATGAACTTCACGAAGGCCTCGCCGCGGACGCGGCGCGTGGCGCCCTGGGCCATGGCGGGCGCGGAGTCGTCGAAGCCGCCGAGCGGCAGGGTGTCCACCTGGCTGAGCAGGTAGGTGGTCGGGCGGCCGGCGAGCTGCGACTTCAGCTGCGCGTCGCTGGCGCCCGCGGTGTAGCCGGCGGTGCGGGCCGCCAGGCCAAAGGGCCAGCGGTCATAGTTCGGGACCTTAGCGGCGTCGGCGAAGGGGCCGTAGCTGAAGTCGGTGTGCGGGGTCTCCTTGTTCCAGCCGGCGACCGCCGCGGCCGGGGCGCCGTCGCCGACCGGCAACGCGCGCGTCGCGTCGGGCCAGGCGTAGCTTGAGGGGTTGGCGACGACGTAGGCGACCGGGGTTCCCAGGGTCTCGTGGATGCGGTTGGCCATCTCGTAGCGATGCACGAACTGGCCGCCGGCCGAGTGACCGGCGACGACGATGACCTTGAGGTTTGGGAAGGTCTTCTTGTCCGCCAGCTCTTTGAGGATTTGGTCGATGAAGTCGAAGGAGGCGAGCTTGGGGTCGCTGGCCGCCATCCCGCCGGACCGCCAGCTGTCGCCGCCGCAGCTCCAACTCACCTCGTGGGGCGCCAGCTTGTCGTCGCACCGGCGGTCGGCGGAATGGAAGGCCGGCGAGATCACCAGGGTGTCGCCGAGCGCCCCGGCCAGGAAGGCCGCGCCGGTCGCCGTGGTGAAATAGTGGTCGGCGTTGCGGTTGGTGCCGTGGACCATGATCAGGGCGCGGCGGATGTGGCTGTTGCGGGCATTGAGCGGATAGGTCGCGTAGACCATCGAGCGCGCCGGTCCGCCGCTTAGCGTCACCCACTGCACGCACTTGGCCGTGGCGCTGATGCAGGGGCCGATTGAGGTCCTTGCCGGCGCGGCGTGAGCGAGGGCTGGCGCCAGGGTGAGCGCTAGGACGAAGGCGAGCAGGGAACGCATACGGCAGGGTCTTCCGCGAGAGCTTGGGTCGCGAAAAGCTCTAGCGTGAGGCGTCGGTGCGGCCTAGCGCCGATCGCTGATCCGGGTCATGGCCACCTGCCGCGCCGCCGGGGCCTTGGTCGCCTCGACCACGCACTGGCCGGGGTCGATCATGGCGTGCTGGCCCAGACAGAAGATGTCCTCGTAGTGCGGGCCGGCGCTGGCCAGGCACTGGTAGAGGTTGAGCTTGGCCATGTGCAGGCAGGAGCCGGTGCGGGGCTCGCTCATCAGGCTCTGGCCCTGCCGCTGTTCGCCCAGCACCGAAAGCGCCGCCAGGGCCACGCCGCGCGCCACCACCGGCGTCGGCGCGCCCGGGCGGTGCGTGGTCTGGGCCAACGCCATCTGCAGCTCGGCGGCGTCCTCGCGGGCCGGGCGATAGCTTTCGGCGGAGAGCCGCTTCACGCGGCTCAGGCGACCCGCCGCGTCCGGGACCTTGGCCTTCGACCAGTCCTGGTGCTGCACCGAATAGGCCGCGCGCTTGACCTTCTCGCCATCGCCCGCGAGACCCGCCCCTTGCGCGTAGAGCGCCCCGTTGGCCCGCGCGCCGGCGGCCTCGGCGCCCGGGAGCGCCAGCGCAGCCTGCGGATCGGCGGCCAGGCGCCGCGCCAGCTCGCCGGGCGAACTCTCGGCGCGCACGGCGGCGACAAAGCGCGGCTCCTGCAGGGCGGCGAGCGCCGCATAGGCGATCATCCCGGCTTCCAGTTCGTGCGGCTCGTGGCTCGCACCGGTCTGCAGGGCCTGGGCGACGTCGGCGGGACTGGCGAAGGCCGCGTCGATGCCGCGCGCATGGCGCATGAAGCTTTCGAAGGCGGCGGCCTGGACCTGCAGGCTGCGGTCGGCGGGCGCGGCTTCCACAGCCCGCGGTGTCGATTGACGCGGCGCGGCGGCATAGGGACGGGCCGGCAGGGGGCGAAGGGCGGCCGTGCGCGGGTGCGCCGGCTGCGTGGCGCAGCCCGCCAGGGCCAGGAGCCCGGCAGTCAGCGCCAGGCCCAGGTTTCTCGTCTTGGTCATCATGACCCCCGCGTTCAGGAGCCCCCCGATGCGCCAGCCTAGGCCGAGACCGTGGGCGACGCCGCCGTGGCCAGTTGTCGCTGCGCCGGCTTAGCGCGGGGTTACCAAGCGTGGCTGTCGGAATTCACTCGTCCCGAGGGAGCGGGTGCTCCACGACGCCCAGTGCGTCGGCAAGCCGCATCTTGGCCGAGCCGGGCTTGAGCGGCTGCGGCTGGCTGTCGTGCGGCGCCCAGCCGGTCAGGGTGACGATCTCGAAGGTGGCGCTGAACCGCCCGTCGGCGCCGGCGAACCGCTCGGCGTAGATTTCGGCGGCGCGAGCCAGCAACGTGCGGGTGAGCGCCCTTGGATGGCGATCCGCCAGCACATTGGTCTCGCCCATCTGGCGCAGGTCCGCCATGAGCCGCAGCGGGTGCTCGTAGCTGACGTTCACGCGGTCCACGTCGGCGACCGGCAGGGCGAAGCCGGCGCGTTGCAGGAGGCTCGCGGCGTCGCGGCTGTCGGCGAAGGGCGAGACGCGGCTGCCGGCGCCGCCGAGCAGTTCGCTCTCCGCGTCGGTCAGGGCCTGGCGGAGCTCGGTGAGGGTTGAGCCGCCGAAAAAGGCGCCCAGGAAGAGGCCGTCAGGCTTCAGGGCCCGACGAATCTGCACCAGGGCGCCGACGACGTCGTTGGTCCAGTGCAGGCCGAGCGTCGAGACGATCAGGTCGAGGCTCCCCGGCGCGAAGGGCAGGCGCTCCTCGTCCAGCACCACGCGTGGGCCGCCGCGGCCGGCCAGCATGGCGGGTGACAGGTCCGCCTCGACCAGCACGCCGACGCGCGAGGCGGCCTCGCTCTCGGCCAGTGCTTCGGCGAAGGCGCCCCTGCGCGCCGAAAGGTCGACGGCGCGGGGGAAGTCCCGCATGATCGCCTCCAGGCGCTCGACGAGGTCGAGGGCGGCGCGGCGCTGCAGGAAGTCGGCGGCGGCGAACCCGCCCGCGGCGCGGTTCAGGCGCTTGGCGTGCAAGGCGCGGTCGAAGAGGCGAGGGGGAGCGGACATTTGAGCGCGGAAGATGGCCTCTTCCCTCAGGTTTTGAAACCGGGTCCCCGCGCAAGGGCGATGTGGCGCGGGACGCTGGACCTGATCTTCCCGCCCCAGGCGCTGGACGGCGGCGCGGCCCAGGCGGGCGGCCTCTCGGCGACCGCCTGGAGCCGCATCCAGTTCCTTGACGGACCGGTCTGCGACGGCTGCGGCGTCCCCTTCGAGTTCGACATCGGCTCGCGCTGCGCCCAGTGCCTGGCCAGGCCCCGGGCCTTCGACGCCGCCCGCGCGGCCTGCCTCTACGACGAGCACTCCCGCGAGCCGATCCTGAAGCTGAAGCACGCCGACCGCACCGACCTCGCGCCGCTGTTCGCCCGCTGGCTCAGCCGCGCCGCCCGCGAGCTGGTCGAGGCGGCCGACGCCATCGCGCCCGTGCCGCTGCATCCCTCGCGCCTGCTCAGCCGCCGCTACAACCAGGCCGCCGAGATCGCCCGGCCGCTCTGCCGCCTCACAGGCGTCGCCTATCTGCCCGACGCGCTGGTGCGCCGCCGCGCCACGGACACCCAGGGCGGGAAATCGGGCATCGGCCGCAAGCGCAACGTCGCCGGCGCCTTCGAGGTCCCGGCGCGCCGCGCGGCCCGCGTCGCCGGCAAGCGCATCCTCCTGATCGACGACGTCATGACCACCGGCGCCACCGCCGAGGGCTGCGCACGCGCTCTCAAGGCCGCCGGCGCGCTGCGGGTGGATGTCGCAGTCGTCGCCCGGGTTAAAGAGATGACCAGAGCCACTACATGACGAGTCACCGTATGAAGGCTCCAAGACGGTTGTTACGTTAGAGCGCCCATCTTTCAGCAGGCCCATGTCCCACGTCACGATCTACACCAAGCCCTATTGCCCCTACTGCGTGCGCGCGCTGGAGCTGCTCGAGCGCAAGGGCGTCGATTTCACCGAGATCGAGGCGGCCTACGACCCGGCCAAGCGCCAGGAGATGGTGCAGCGCTCCGGTGGCCGGATGACCTTCCCGCAGATCTTCATCGGCGACCGCCACATCGGCGGCTGCGACGACATGGTGGCCCTGGAACGCGCGGGTGAGCTCGATCCGCTGCTTCAGGCGGCCTGAGCGCGCCATCCCTCCTCTTTAGGGGAGGGAACGACTCGCGGAACGCGAGCGGGGTGGGGGAATCTCGATCATTTTCTGCTTCAGCATTTGGCCCACCGTTCCCCACCCGTCTCGCTTCGCTCGCCACCCTCCCCTAAAGAGGAGGGATGACGCTGAAGGTCGCCTTGATTCAGACCCGCACGCCGGCCACGCCGGAGGCCGGGCTTGCGCACGTCCTGCCGCTCGTCCGCGAGGCAGCGGAGGCGGGCGCGAAGTTCATCGCCACGCCGGAAGGGACCAACGTCCTGCAAAAGGACCGCGACCTGCTGTTGCCGATGCTGAAGGACCAGGAGGAGGACGTGGTGGTCGCCGGCTTGCGCGCCGCGGCCCTGGATTTCGGGGTTTGGGTGCTGATCGGCTCGGCGCTGGTGAAGCGGCTGGACGGCAAGGCCGCCAACCGCTCCATCCTGGTCTCGCCGCAGGGGGCGATCCTCGCCACCTACGACAAGCTGCACATGTTCGACGTCGACCTGCCGACCGGGGAGACGGCGCGGGAGTCGGCGACCTACGAACCGGGGACCCAGGCGGTCACGGCGCGGGCCGGCGAGCTGAAGCTCGGCATGACCGTCTGCTACGATCTGCGCTTCCCGGCGCTCTACCGCGCGCTCGCGCTGGCCGGGGCCGAGGTGATGACCATTCCCGCCGCCTTCACCCGCCCGACCGGCGCGGCGCACTGGGAGGTGCTGATGCGGGCCCGCGCCATCGAGACCGGCGCCTTCGTGCTCGCCCCGGCCCAGGGCGGCCGCCATGAGGACGGACGCGGCACCTGGGGCCACTCGATCGCGGTGGCCCCCTGGGGCGAGGTGATAGCTCATCTTGATCATGACGAGCCCGGCGTGCTCATGGCGGACCTCGACCTGGCCGCCGCCGCCAAGGCCCGCGCGGCGATCCCAAACCTCGTCAACGCCCGGCCGTTCGCCGACCCCCAATCGCTGTAGAGGAGGGCCTGATGATCCGCTACGCCCTCCTCTGCGACCGCGACCATGAGTTCGAAGGCTGGTTCGGCGCCTCCGCCGACTTCGACGACCAGCAGGCGCGCGGCCTGATCGAATGCCCGGTCTGCGCCTCCAAGGCGGTGCGCAAGGCGATCATGGCCCCGGCGGTCAGCGGGACGAAGCGCCGCTCTCAGGACCAGACGCCCGCTCAGAACCATCAGATGATGATGGAGGCCATGGGCCGTGTGCGCCGCCACGTGGAGGAGAACTTCGACGACGTGGGCGACGCCTTCGCCAGCGAGGCTCGCGCCATCCACGAGGGCCGCTCCGAGGACCGCGGCATCTATGGGCAGGCGACCTCCCAGGAGGTCCGCGAGCTGGTCGAGGACGGCGTGCCGATCGCGCCCCTGCCGCCCGAGCCAGTCAAGAAGACCCAGCTCAACTAGCGCCTCGCGGTTAGACGCGGCCCGCGCCGGGCGGTAGCCTGAGCCACATCGGGCTTCGGAGGGGACTTAAGGATGGCGGCGCATCGCAAGGGCATAGGCTGGCTGGCGCTGGCCTTGGCGCTCAGTCTCGCCTCGGTGGTCCAGGCGCAGCCGCCCGGGCATATCACCGGCGTCGGCGGCATCTTTATCAAGAGCAAGGACCCCAAGGCGCTGGCGCGCTGGTATCGCGACGTGCTGGGCCTGCCGATCGAACTCTGGGGCGGCGCGATGCTGAAATACGACGCGGCCGGCCATCCGGGGGAAGTGGTCTGGAACGCCTTTCCGACCGCCAACGACTACATGGCGCCCTCGACGCGCGAGTTCATGATCGACTTCGCCGTCGACGACCTGGACGCCTTCCTGGCGCGGCTGAAGGACAAGGGCGTGACGGTGCTGGGCCGGCAGGCGGACGCCACCGGCGCCTTCGCCTGGATCCTCGACCCCGACGGCACGAAGATCGAGCTGCGGCAGGCCAAGGCGAAATAGCCGGACACCGGCGACGGTCGCCTTCGGCCTCTTGATCCGGCTTCGGGATCGCTACAACCTCCCGGTGTCTGGGGAGGCGCGTAATGTTCAAGGTCAAGGTGTGGCTGGCGAGCCTTGCGCTCGTGTCGGGCGCCAGCGCGCATGCGGCGCCGTTGGAGGCCTTCGGCCGGCTGCCGAGCCTCGAACAGGTGGCGATGTCGCCGGACGGCGCGCGCGTGGCGATCGTCTGGAGCGACGGCGTCCAGCGCAAACTGCTGTTGCAAAACACGGGCGACCACAAGGTCACCGCCGGGGTGAGCCTCGGCGTGGCGAAGGTCCGCAGCGTCCAGTGGGCCGGGCCGCAGCACCTCATCATCACCTCATCCAGAACCGGCACCATCCTGGGGGTCATGTCGCCGCGTGAGGAGTGGCGCGTCGCGGTCGATTACAACATTGAGGCGGGCAAGCTCAGGCCGATGCTGGGCGACGCGACGGACGCTCTCAACGTCGTTGTGGCGCCGCCAATCGTCCGCACCATCAACGGCAAGCCGGTGGTCTTCCTGCAAGGCATCCACTTCGTGCAGCACCAGGGCGTCGACACCCTCTACCGCTACAATCTTGACAGCGGAATTTCCCAGCAGATCGAGGTTGGCGACGAGAGCACCCGCGGGTGGGTCCTGGACTCAAGCGGAACGCCGGTGGGGCAGGTTCTGTATGCCGACAAATCCGGTAGGTGGTCCCTTAAACAGAAGGCCGGCTCCTACTGGCACGAGACCAAGCAACTCACCACGGACGATCCGCCCGAGACGCTGGGCGTGGGCAGGGACGGCCACAGCATCCTGATCCGAGAGGCGCGGGATGGCGGCGCGGCGCTGCGTGAGGTCGCCGCCGACGGCAGTTGGGGCGAGCCGCTGGCGCTGCAGGCCGCTGACGGCCCGATCTTCGACCCCGGGCGGCACAACCTGATCGGCTACTTCGCCCTGGTCGGAGACGACGCTCGCTACACCTTCTTCGATCCCGCCGACCAGAAGGTCTGGGACAGCATCCGGGCGGCCTACCCTGGGCAAGGCGTCAGCCTTTCGTCCTGGTCCGAGGACCGGCGCAAGGTTGTGGTCCGTGTGGATTCCCCCTCGGAGGGGGCCGCATACGCCCTGGTCAACTTCGACACGCGCGAAGCCCATTGGCTAGGCGGTGAGTTTGACAAGCTGACGCCCGCCGACATCGCGCCGGTCAAGGCGATCAAGTTCAAGGCCAAGGATGGTCTGGAGCTGCACGGCTACCTGACCGTCCCGCGCGGAAGGCCGGCGAAGGACCTCCCATTGGTCGTCTTCCCGCATGGCGGTCCTGCAGCTCGCGACGAGCTCGGTTTCGACTGGTGGGCCCAGGCCATGGCCTCGCGCGGCTATGCCGTGCTTCAGGTGAATTTCCGCGGTTCGGACGGCTACGGCTGGGACTTCCTCAAGGCCGGGTTCGGCGAGTGGGGTCGGAAGATGCAGACCGACCTCTCCGACGGCGTCCGTTTCCTCGCCGCCGAAGGCGCAATCGATCCAAAACGGGTGTGCATCGTCGGCGCCAGCTACGGCGGATATGCGGCCCTTGCGGGCACCGCGCTGGACGTCGGCGTCTATCGTTGCGCTGTGTCCTACGGCGGGATTTCCGACCTCAAACGGTTCAATACCTGGCTCGCCCGCAACAACAGCTTCGCCAGCCAGCGCTATTTCCTGCGCTTCATGGGCGCAGAGAGCACCAAGGATCCGACCCTGGCTGAGGTCTCGCCCGTCGCCCACATCGACCGGGTGGCGGTTCCGGTGATGCTGATCCACGGCAAGGACGACACGGTCGTGCCGCTGGAGCAGAGCCGCATCATGGCCGACGCGCTGAAGGCGGCCGGCAAACCTGTGGAACTGGTGACGCTCGACTCGACAGACCACTGGCTGACCAACGGGGACACGCGGCTCGCGATGCTCCAGGCGACCATGGCCTTCGTGGAGAAGAACAACCCGCCGAACTAAGGTCACATTACCGCGGCCGCCCGAAGAACAGCACATAGCCGTCCGGGTCGGTGACCTCGAAGCCGCGCAGGCCGTCGTGGGTGTCTTGCAGGGGCGAGGAGAAGGCCGCGCCGGCGGCCTGGAACTCGGCGGCCAACGCGTCGGGGTCGGGGGCGTGGACATAGGCGTCCCAGCGCGCCCAGCCGTAGCGCTGGGGGTTCGGCGCCGGCTCGCCGGCGCCCTTGAGGAAGAGCTGGGCGCCGTCGCGCACGACGATGGCGAAGAAGTCGTCCGGCGGCGGTGGCTGGAAGGTGACTTCGAAGCCCAGGCGGTCGCGGTAGAAGGCGACGCTGGCCGGCGCGTCGGCGACGATGAAGAAGGGCGAGATGCCCGGCGTTTCAGCCCGCGCCATCGGCGTGATCCTGTTTGTTCATACGCGCTGAGCATAGTTCGCGGGCGCGCATCCCTTGTGTGACCTATGCGCCACACTACATCCGGTTGGCCCGGACCGTGCTTGATGAGGCGGCCCCGGCAATTCGCCTATCCAAGGGGACCTGATGAACATCGACGTCTATTCCGACCGCGCCAAACAGGCGATCCAGTCGGCGCAGAGCCTGGCTCTGGCCCGCGGCCACCAGCAGCTCGCGCCCGAGCACCTCTTGAAGGTGCTGCTCGAAGAAAAGGACGGGCTGTCGCGCGCGCTGATCCAGAGCGCCGGCGGGCGGCCCGACGAGGCTGACCGGGCCGTCGACACCCTGCTCGGCAAGCTGCCCAAGGTCGAGGGCGGCTCGGGCCAGCTCTACATGAAGCCCGAGACGGCGCGGCTGTTCGCCGGCGCGGAGCTGGACGCCAAGGCGGCGGGCGACGCCTTCGTCACCACCGAGCGCCTGCTGATCGCCATCTCCAAGGACGGCGGCGACGCGGCCAAGATCCTGAAGGACGCCGGCGCTTCGACCAAGGCGCTGGAAGGGGCCGCCGCCGACGTGCGCAAGGGCAAGACCGCCGATAGCGCATCGGCCGAAGAGGGCTACGACGCGCTCAAGCGCTACGCCCGTGACCTCACCCAGGCCGCCCGCGACGGCAAGCTCGACCCGGTGATCGGCCGCGACGAGGAAATCCGCCGCACCATCCAGGTGCTGTCGCGCCGCACCAAGAACAACCCGGTGCTGATCGGCGAGCCCGGCGTCGGCAAGACCGCCATTGTCGAGGGCCTGGCCCTGCGTATCGTCAACGGCGACGTGCCGGAGAGCCTGAAGGACAAGAAGCTGCTGTCGCTCGACATGGGCAGCCTGATCGCCGGCGCGAAGTACCGCGGCGAGTTCGAGGAGCGGCTGAAAGCGGTGCTGAACGAGGTCACCGCCGCCGAGGGTTCGATCATCCTGTTCATCGACGAGATGCACACCCTGGTCGGCGCCGGGAAGTCGGAAGGCGCCATGGACGCCTCCAACCTGCTGAAGCCAGCGCTGGCCCGGGGCGAGCTGCATTGCGTCGGCGCGACCACGCTCGATGAGTACCGCAAGAACGTGGAGAAGGACGCCGCGCTGGCGCGTCGCTTCCAGCCGGTGTTCGTCAGCGAACCCACCGTCGAGGACACCATCTCGATCCTGCGCGGCCTGAAGGAGAAGTACGAGCTGCACCACGGGGTGCGGATCAGCGACAGCGCCATCGTCGCCGCCGCGACTCTCTCCAACCGCTACATCGCCGACCGCTTCCTGCCGGACAAGGCCATCGACCTGATGGACGAGGCGGGGAGCCGCGTGCGCATGGCGGTCGACAGCAAGCCGGAGGAGCTGGACGAGATCGACCGGCGCGTCGTGCAGCTGAAGATCGAGCGCGAGGCGCTGACCAAGGAAACCGACGCCGCCTCGAAGGCCCGGCTGGAGAAGCTCGAGGACGAGCTGATCGAGCTGGAGGCGCAATCTGAGGACATGACCGCCAAGTGGCGATTGGAGAAGGAGAAGGTCTCGCTGGCCGCCCAGACCCGCGAGGCGCTCGAGCGGCTGCGCGCCGAGCTGATCACCGCCCAGCGCAATGGCCAGCTGCAGCGCGCCTCGGAGATCGCCTATGGCGAAATCCCCACCCTCGAAAAGCGGCTGGCCGAGGAAGAGGCCAAGGCCGACCAGGACGCGGTCTCGCCGGAAGTCGTCGACGCCGAACAGATCGCCGCCGTGGTCTCCCGCTGGACCGGGGTTCCGGTGGAAAAGATGCTGGAGGGCGAGCGCGAGAAACTGCTCTCCATGGAAGACGCCCTGCGCGCCCGGGTCGTCGGCCAGGAGGAAGCCCTGCTGGCGGTCTCCGACGCCGTGCGCCGCGCCCGCGCCGGCCTGCAGGACCCCAACCGGCCGATCGGCTCGTTCCTGTTCCTGGGACCGACCGGCGTCGGCAAGACCGAGCTCACCAAGGCGCTGGCCGAATTCATGTTCTCCGACGAGCACGCGATCACGCGCCTCGACATGAGCGAATATATGGAAAAGCACTCGGTCAGCCGGATGATCGGCGCGCCTCCGGGCTACGTCGGCTACGACGAGGGCGGCGCGCTGACGGAAGCGGTGCGCCGCCGACCGTATCAGGTGCTGCTGTTCGACGAGGTGGAAAAGGCCCACCCGGACGTCTTCAACGTGCTCCTGCAGGTGCTGGACGACGGGAGGCTGACGGACGGCCAGGGCCGAACGGTCGACTTCCGCAACACGCTCATCGTCATGACCTCCAACATGGGCTCGGAATTCCTGGCCACCCTGGAGGAGGGCGAGGACGTGGAGGACGCCCGGCCCTCGGTGATGAACGTGGTGCGCCAGCACTTCCGGCCCGAGTTCATGAACCGGATCGACGAAATCATCCTCTTCAAGCGGCTGGGCCGCGGCGAGATGGACGGGATCGTCAGGATCCAGCTGCAGCGGGTGGAGAAGCTCCTGGCCGACCGCCGCATGTCCATCGCGCTGGACAATTCAGCGACCCACTGGCTGGCCGAGCGCGGCTATGACCCGGTCTATGGCGCGCGCCCGCTGAAGCGGGTGATCCAGAAGGAGCTGGTCGACCCCATCGCCCGCAAGCTGCTGGCGGGCGACCTGGAGGACGGCGCGGTGATTGACGTCACCGCCGACGCCGATGGTCTCATCATCGGCCGCGCCAAGGTGCACTAAGCGAAAGAACCTCCCCCGAAATCGGGGGAGGTTTTCGCGCATTAGTCGCAGACGCGGCGCGTGACGTAGCGGTCAAGCCGCGTGTCGTAGGTGTCGTCGAGCTTGCATTTGATGCGGTGGCCGTCGGGCGCGATCATGCCGTTCGGGTCGGGGCCGTAGCGGTCATAGGGCACGCTGGCGTAGCCGTTGACCATGGCCGGGCCGAGGACGGAGCCGGCCTGCGGCACATAGGCCGGGCCGCGGTAGCCGTCATCGAAGTAGGGGCGGCCATAGGCGTCGTAGCGGTAGCCGGGCTCCACGGCAGGCGCGGGATAGACCACATAGGGCTGGGCGCTGACCGTCTGGCTGATCATTGCGCCGCCGAGGAGCGTGGCGCCCGCCGCGGCGGCGAGAAGCAGTTTGCGCATAAGAACCTCCTTAGGAGGCATCCCTCAGGGCGGGGAAAACCCGCATCGCCGCGAGGGGTTCCCAGCGCCCAGCTTGCGCGTTCTCAGCTCGGCTAGAGTTCGAAGGCGATGACCTTGCCGCCCTTGGCGACCACGCGGCGCATCATCGCCAGGTTCGGTCCGCTCTGGCCGGCGGCGGGCTTGGCCAGCGTCACCAGATACCAGGCGCCGTCGGCCAGGCCCGGGAAGGCGAAGTGGTCGGTGGCGTCGCACTTGGCGCGCTTCACGTAGGGGTCGGAGTCGCCGGGCGGCGCGAGGTTCTGGCGGCTGCGCACGTCGTCGGCGGGGAGCGCGGCGCGCTGGTCGGACCTGTAGAGCGCCATCATCCGGCGGCGCGACCAGGGCGTCTCCGGCGTCGCGACGACCGTCAGGCCCGCGCAGGTGTAGCGGACCGGTCCGGGGGGATGCGAAAGCGCGCCCGAGAGCGTGTTCTTGCCGGGCGCCTGCGACCAGGCGAAGTCGCTGGCGTGGAAGGCGCCGTCGTCAAGCACCGGCGGCGGGGGCGGCGCGAACCGTCCGGGCGGCGGCGGTCCCAGCGAGGGGGCGCAGGCGGAAAGCGCGCCCAGGAGGACGCCCGTGAGGAGGGAAGCGGCGAGGAAGCGAACGCGGTCGGCCATGGGGCGCAGCTTATAGGCCATTGCGGCGAAATCGCGCCAGAGCCGGGACTGAACGTCGAATTCTGACGCTCAGACCTGCGCCACCGCCAGCACCAGGACGCCGGTCAGGAGGGCGAGGGACGAGACCACGGTGATCGTCCAGACGATCAGGGTCTTCAGGACCGCGCCCAGGATCGATGAGCCATAGGCCCCGCGAAGGGTTTGGAACAGGTTGATCGGCGTCCAGAGCGCCACCAGGCCGAACCAGTAGGGCATGGCGACGGTCGGCAGGATCAGGCCCGCGGCGTTGGTCAGGAAAGTGAAGGACAAGAGGTTCATCGCCACCAGCAGGTGGTCGTAGAGGAACACGTCCTTGCGGCGCCGGTAGACCAGCGCCAGGCTCAGGCCGACGATCGGCAGCAGGATCACCGCCAGCCGCTGCGCCCAGTTGAAGACGATGGTCCAATAGTAGTCCTGGTTGGCGACCGCCTTCTTGATGCCGGGCTTGAACCACGCGCCCTTGCCGTTCGAACCCAGCCCTTCCACCTCGACCGGTGGCGGCAAGCCCTGTTCGACCCGGTCGGCGCGGGCCAGCGCCCGGGCGTGGCGGTCCTGGGCGCTCTTCAGGTGGCGCGCATAAGCAGCCTCGACCCTGGCGGGCTTCTCGTCAGGGTCCTTCAGGCTTTCGGCGCGGTCGCCCGCGGCTTCCTTCAGGTCGTCGGCCAGGTTCTTTTCCGCCGCGGCGCGGATGCGGGTCACCTCGGCGGCGCGGCCGGCCGGCGTGGCCAGCAGGGCCTCGTGCGCGGCCTTCTGGCGTTGCTGCTGCAGGGTCTGCTCGTGGGTCGCGTGCTCGGCGGCGAAAATGAAGATCAACAGCGCGACAAGGAACGTCCGGAACGGCGGCACGTGGCGCACGATGCGGCCGTCGATGTAGTCGCGCGCCAGGGTTCCGGGCCGGAAGAACAGCGCCGGCACGGTGCGGAAGAGGCGCCCGTCCAGCTCGAAGGTGGTCTCGATCGCCTCCCAGATCAGGTGCAGGATCGAGCGCTTGTGGGTGTCGGAATTCTGGCCGCAGACGTGGCAGAAATGGCCCTGCAGCTCGGCGCCGCAGTTGTGGCAGGGCCCGGACGGCGGCGGCGCTCTCTTGCGGCGGCGCGCGCTCAGGTGCGGCAGGGAGTCCGCCACCGCGATTTCAAGCTCTGACGTCACCACGACCCCGCGACCCGCCTCGACGCAACCTAGCCCACACCTCGCCTAGTCGTCACGACCCGGTCTGCCGCGCATGGCCTTGACGCCCGCGCGCTTCGACTTGCCCTCCAGCCGCTTCAGCTTCGACGCATAGGTCGGCCGGGTCTTCTTGCGGGGCTTGGGCCGATGCGTCGCCTGCTCGATCAGGTCGACGAGGCGGGCCCGGGCGTCCTGGCGGTTCATCTCCTGGCTGCGGTGGCTCTGGGCAAAGATCACGATGACGCCCTCCTGGTTCATCCGCCCGCCCGCGATCCGCTCCAGCCGGTGTTTCACGTCGTCGGGGAGCGAGGGCGAGTTGCGCGCGTCGAAGCGCAGCTCCACCGCCGAACTGGACGTGTTGACGTGCTGCCCGCCCGGCCCCGAGGCGCGGACGAACTTCTCGGAGATCTCGTCGTCCTCGATGGACAGGCTGTCGGTGACCGGGATCATCGCGCCGCCCCGTCGTGTCTCAGCATTGGACTGCTCAGGAAATCCATTGGGCGCCGTCTCCGACCGGGTTCCACCGGCCATCGGCCTCGCGCCGATAGAGCAGGGTGCTGCCGTTCCCGCAGAGTGGGCCGCATGCGAGGCCGATGGAGACCAGGGCATAGCGGCCGTCCTGACTGACCACGGGCAGTGAAATGCTCAGGATTGTGGCGCTGTAGGCCGGGGTCCATTGTCCGTTCTTGTGGGTCACCTTGTCGGCGGCGTCGGCGCCGAAGGACATATCCGTCCGCGCGAAGCGGCCAGGCAGATCGGGGCACTCCGAGACGGCGCCGCCCTTGGGCCGCGCCAGGAAGGCCTTAACCAGCGTGCGAGAAGGCGCCACCCGCCTCCAACCCTCCAGGAACCCTCCTACCGACACCCCCTGGTCCATGCTCCCACCATCGACCACGACCCACGGCCGTCCCTCGATCGGCTTGTCGGTCCAATCGCCTACGATTTGGGCCGCGAGTGCGCAGGGTGCGCCCGATACGGGCTCGGCCGCGTGAGCGCCTGCAGTCGCGGCAGCCAGCCACAGCCCGGCGCAGGCCGGGGCCCATCTCAAATTTCTTTGGGCGCGAATGGACATGGCGCCTTTCCCTCGCAAGCGACCCGCAATGACATGCCACGCTTCGGGCGCTTTCGCGACGTAGCGGTGCGCCGGGTCCAAGCCGGGAGTCGCCTTTGTTCTTGAAGTCCTGCGTCGCCGCCGCCGTCCTGGCCTGCGCGACGGCCGCCGGCGCGCAGCCGACCGGCGCCCACGCGCCCACGACGGTCCAGGCCGTCGACACCTATCTGGCGCTGCGCGAAGTGGCCTTCTCCACCAAGCCGGAGGACGTCGAGGTCCAGGCGGTCGCCGGCCGGGAGCAGGTCTATGGCGTGATCGTCGAATTCCAGGCCGATGACGCGCTCGTCACCGCCGTGGGGTTCGCCTCGGGCGACGCCAGCGTCTATCGCTCCACCGGCGGCGGCGACATCGGTGGCCGGCGCGACCCCGTCGTCGCCGACGCAGCGCGCGCGCTGGTGGGGCTGGCGCAGGTGCAACTCGCCGACCTGCCGCGGGCGACCGCCTATCCGACGCCGGAGCCGGGCCATGTGCGGGTCTATCTGCTCACCACCGCGGGCCTGCGCAGCGTCGAGGAGGACCGCGCCCAGATCGCCGATACGCAGGACCGTCTCGCGGCCCTGTTCGCCGGCGGCCAGAAGATCGTCAGCGCCTTCAGGGCGGCCAAGCAGTAGCCGGCGGACTTTTTGCCAAGCTGCGCCGGACGGGTTATGAACGGCCCATGCGCACGATGCTCATCAGCCTCGTACTTACCACCCAGACCGCCGCTGGCGGGCCGGACCGGAGAGTCGTGCGCTAGGAGAGCCCCCAAAAGCGACAGACCACCCACCCAGCCCCGCCGGATCCGGACGGGGCTTTTTCTTGGCCCTCGTCCCTCCAGCCAAATTTGGCCCGCCCTTCGGAGACGAGACCATGCCAGAACCCCCTGACCAAATATCGATCCGCGCCATGGAAGCCGGCGACGTCCCCGACATCGCCGAGGCGTGGAACCAGCCCAACGCCTACGCCGACACCTTGCAGCTGCCCTACACCTCGGTGGAGTCGCGCCAGGCGCGCTTCGCCGCCAGGTCCGCGAACCAGGCCAACCTGGTCGCGGTGGTCGCAGGCAAGGCGGTCGGCATGATCTTCCTCGGCCGCGAGGAGGCCCGGCGCGCACATGTGGGATCGATCGGCATGGCGGTGCATGACGCCCACGCCGGCCGGGGCGTCGGCACGGCCTTGATGGCGGCGGCCATCGACCTGGCCGACAACTGGCTGCAGCTCAAGCGGATCGAACTCAGCGTCTATGCCGACAATCCGCGCGCCATCGCGCTCTACGAACGGTTCGGGTTCGAGCGCGAGGGTCTTTGCCGGGCGTTTGCCTGGCGCGATGGGGCCTACGCCGACGCGCTGGCCATGGCGAGGCTGCGCCTGTGACGCTTTGTCGACAGATGGGGCAACCCTTGACCTTTGGGCAAAAAAACGCTGGAAAGCGCCCGCTTTGCTGCATGTGCGTTGCGCACGCGCAGCGCTTCTTGACCTCCCAGGAGAACAATCATGCGCGTCTACTATGACCGCGACGCCGACCTTTCCCGCATCCTGGACAAGAAGATCGCCATCGTAGGCTATGGCTCCCAGGGCCGGGCGCATGCGCTCAACCTCAAGGACTCCGGGGTGAAGAACGTCGTGGTCGCGCTGAAGCCCGGCTCGGCCACCGCCAAGAAGGTCGAGGCCGATGGCCTGAAGGTCATGTCGGTCGCCGAGGCCGCCAAATGGGCCGACGCGCTGATGGTGCTGGCGCCCGACGAGCTGCAGCGCGGTATCTACAATGCCGAGATCGCGCCGAACCTGAAGGATGGCGCGGCGCTCCTGTTCGCCCATGGCCTGAACGTCCACTTCAACCTGATCGAGCCGGCGCCCGGCGTCGACGTGCTGATGGTGGCGCCCAAGGGCCCCGGCCACACGGTGCGCGGCGAATACCAGAAGGGCGGCGGCGTCCCCTGCCTGATCGCCATCCACCAGAACCCGACCGGCAATGCGCTGGACTTCGGCCTGGCCTATGCCTCGGCCATCGGAGGCGGCCGCTCGGGCGTCATCGAGACGACCTTCCGCGAGGAATGCGAGACCGACCTGTTCGGCGAGCAGGCCGTGCTCTGCGGCGGCCTGGTCGAGCTGATCCGCGCGGGTTTCGAAACGCTCGTCGAGGCGGGGTATGCGCCGGAGATGGCCTATTTCGAGTGCCTGCACGAGGTGAAGCTGATCGTCGACCTGATCTACGAGGGCGGCATCGCCAACATGAACTACTCGATCTCCAACACCGCCGAGTACGGGGAGTATGTGACCGGCCCCCGCATCGTGACGCCGGAGACCAAGGCCGAGATGAAGCGCGTGCTGGAAGACATCCAGTCCGGCCGCTTCGTGCGCGACTTCATGCAGGAAAACGCCGTCGGCGCCCCGAGCTTCAAGGCCACCCGACGCCGCGGCGCCGAGCACCAGATCGAGGAAGTCGGCCAGCGCCTGCGCGCCATGATGCCCTGGATCACCAAGAACAAGCTGGTGGACACGGCGAGAAATTAGCGCCCGCGGCACGCACCCACTCATCCCAGCGAAAGCGGGTATCCAGCCCCCTTTCCCCTCGATGGGGAAAGGGTTGGGGATTGGGGTGCGCCATGTGACGCTGGGGCGACGGTCGCGTTCGGCGCCGGTCGATGGCCTATCTCGAGCTCGGCGGTCACACCCCATCCCAACCCTTCCCCATCGAGGGGAAGGGCTCTTGCACCGGGAACCCGATTGCCAAACGCCCGAGCGCGGCGGAAAGCTGGGCGGTCGTTTTCCGGGGGGATCGTCCGTGCGCTTCACATCCATTCTCGCCTTTGCGGCCGCGGGCCTGCTCGCCCAACCCGCCGCCGCGCTGGCTGAAGCCGCGCCGCACATCCTGCAGCAGCCGGCGATCAGCCATGACCTGATCGCCTTCAGCTACGCCGGCGACATCTGGACCGTGCCGCGGGCCGGGGGGAAGGCGACGCGGATCACCATCGGAGTCGGGGTCGAGAGCGCGCCGATCTTCTCGCCGGACGGCAGGACGCTGGCCTTCACCGGTGACTACGACGGCAACACCGACGTCTTCACCGTGCCGGCCGCCGGCGGCGTGCCGCATCGGGTGACCTACCATCCGGCGGTGGACTCCGCGGTCGGCTGGTCGGCAGACGGCAAGAGGATTCTCTTCCGCTCCAACCGCAGCGCCGCCAGCCGCTACACCCAGATCTTCGAGGTGGACGCGCAGGGCGGTCCCGCGACGCCGCTGCCGCTGCCGATGGCCTATTCGGGGACCCTGTCGCCGGACGGGGCGAAGATCGCCTACAACCCGATGGCGCCGGCCTTCTCGTTCAGCTTCACCGCCTACGTCTCCTGGGGGAACTACCGGGGCGGCCAGGCGAGCACGATCAAGATCACCACGCTGAACGGGCTCGATACGACGGAAGTCCCGCACGAGGGCGCCGCTGACATCTCGCCGGTCTGGGCGCGGGGCAAACTCTACTTCCTGTCGGCGCGCGGCGGGCCGATGTCGGTCTACAGCTACGATCCGGCCAGCAAGGCGGTGGCGCTGGTCTACAAGAACACCGGCCCGGAGATCCGCTCGCTCGCCAGCGACGGCCAGAGCCTCATCTTCGACCGTCTGGGCGAGCTCTACACGCTTGAACCCGGCGGCGAGCCGAAGCTGCTCAGCGTCGACGTCACCGGCGACATGCCGGACGTGCGCGACCGCATCCGCAAGGTCGGCGACGAGGTGGTCAATGTGGCGGTCTCGCCCACCGGCCTGCGCGCCGTGGTCGAGGCGCATGGCGAAATCCTCACCGTGCCGGTCAAGAGGGGCCCGGTCCGCAACCTGACCAATACGCCGGGCGTCATGGAGCGCGAGCCGGCGTGGAGCCCCGACGGCCAGTCGGTGGCCTTCTTCTCTGACGCGGCCGGCCTCTACGCCCTGCACGTCGTCGCCCAGACGGGCGAGGGCAAGGCCCGCGTCTATCCGCTCTCCAACGAGCCGACCTACTATTTCCACCCGGTCTGGTCGCCGGACTCCAAGAAGATCGCCTTCTTCGACAACCGCCTGCGCTCGCAGGTCCTGGATCTGGCCACCGGCAAGGTCACTCAGCTTGGCGAGGCCGACGCCTGGGGCGGCTTCACCGACCAGACCCACGGGATGAGCTGGTCGCCGGATTCCAAGTGGCTGGCCTGGGTGCGCTATCAACCCAACCACCTGCATGGGGTGATGCTGTTCTCGGTGGAGAAGGGGACCTCGATCCCGGTCACCGACCCGATGGGCGATGCGCGCGATCCGGCCTTCGACCGCAACGGCAAGTACCTCTACTTCCTGGCCAGCAACAACGCCGGCATGGCGCAGCACCAGCTGGACATGTCGAGCGACCTCTACCGCCCGACCCGCGCGGTCTACGCCATCGCGCTGGCGGCGGCGACGGCGTCACCGGTCGCCCCGGAGAGCGACGACGAGAAGTCGGTGTCGGAGGCCCGAGAGACCGCCAAGGAGAACGCCGACAAGACGCCTGCCGGTCAGGCGGGCGAGGCCAAGGCCGACGCCAAGGCCAAGCCGCAGGCGCCGCCGACGCCACCCGCGCCGAAGGCCACGGTGGTCGACCTGTGGAGCCTCAGCCAGGCGGCGATCGACGCACGGACCATCGCCATGCCGATCCCGGCCGGACCGCTGACCGCGCTGCAGACCGGCAAGCCCGGGACGCTGTATTTCCTGACCGATCCGGGCGCGACCGACCCCAACGCCACCGGCCCCGACGGGACCCTGAAGCGTTTCACGCTCGAAGACCGCAAGGTCGAGACCGTGGCCGAGCACCTGGCCGACTACCAGATCACCGCCGACGGCGAGAAGGTGCTGCTGGCCGAGGTGAAGCCGCCTTCGCCGGACGGCGGCGGCGGGCCGCCGCATCCGCACTACAGCGTCGTCCCCGCGACGCCGAGGCCGCCGGGCGCGCCGCCGCCAAAGGCCGAAGACACGCAGCTCGCCTTCGACAGCCTGCAGGTGCGCGTCGACCCGCCCGCGGAGTGGGCGCAGATGTACCACGAGATCTGGCGCATCGAGCGGGCGAGCTTCTACGATCCGAACTTCCACGGCTACGACACCGTCGCCGCCGAAAAGCGCCTGGCGCCCTATGTGGCGGCGGTGCAGTCGCGCTCCGACCTCAACTACATCTTCCAGGAGATGCTGACCGGCTTCTCGGTCGGCCACCTGCGCGGCTCCGGCGGCGACATTCCGGCGGCGCAGAAGGTGGCGGGCGGCCTGCTGGGCGCCGACTACAAGATCGTCGGCGGCAAGTGGTGCATCGCCAAGATCTACACCGGCGGCTCCTGGTCGCCGGACGCCAAGGCGCCCCTGGCCCAGCCAGGGCTCAACATCCACGAAGGCGACTGCATCGCCGCCATCAACGGCCAGGCGGTGAGCGCGGCCATGGACATCCAGCAGCCGCTGGAAGGCACGGTCGGCAAGGCGGTGAGCCTCAGCCTCACCAGCGCCTCCGGACCGCCGCGCGACGTCACCGTCCTGCCGATCGCCAGCGAGGCGCGGCTGCGCAACCTCGACTGGATCGACGGCAACCGGAAGAAGGTCGACCAGCTCTCCGGCGGCAAGCTCGCCTACGTCTACCTGCCCGACACCGGCGGCGGCGGCTTCACCAGCTTCAACCGCTACTACTTCGCCCAGAGCGACAAGCAGGGCGTGGTGGTCGACGAACGCTTCAACGGCGGCGGCCAGATGGCCGACTACATCATCGAGGTTCTGAGCCGCCACCTGCAGGGCTATTGGCAGCCGCGCTATGGCGCCATCGAACGCACGCCGGCGGCCTCGATCCTCGGGCCCAAGGTGATGATCGCCAACGAGGCCTCCGGGTCCGGCGGCGACGCGCTTCCCTGGATGTTCAAGGCCAACAAGCTGGGCCCCCTGGTGGGAAAACGCACCTGGGGCGGCCTCGTGGGCATCAGCGCCATGCCGCCTCTGATGGACGGCGGCCAGGTGACCTCGCCCGACGTCGGCTTCTTCTCGCCGTCGGGCCAATGGGACGTGGAGAACCACGGCGTCGACCCCGACGTGCCGGTGGAGCAGGACCCCAAGGCGGTCGCCGCCGGCCACGATCCGCAGCTGGAGACCGCGGTGTCGCTGGCGATGCAGAAGCTCGGTCCGGTCGCCGCGCCGCCCCGGCCGCCGTTCCCGGTCTATCCGCTGAAGCCGAAGTAACGATCGGGTGAGCCGGAACCTTCAGGCCGCCTCGCGTGCTACTAATGAGCCTCTGGGGAGTGGTTTCAGCCGCGGACCCTGTAGGCCCTTGGCTGCGACCCACCCCGGATCACAAAGACCGGGAGGTCACGCATGGCGTCTGAAAAACCCGCCGACCATCACGTCGAGAACCCCTTCGAATACGTCACCGAAAAGCTCAGTTGGGCGGTCTCTGATGGCCTGCGCACCTTCCGCTTCGACCCGGCGCGCCACGCCGGCCAGGCGGTTCCGGTGGCCCGCAAGCTGGCGGTCGCAGACCTGTGGGACGCCCTGAAGAAGGGCATGGCCGACGTCGGCGCGACCCGCGACGACATCCTGTTCATCGGCCTGATCTATCCGGTCGCCGGCCTGATGCTGGCCCGGCTGATGTTCAGCTATGACCTGCTGCCGCTGGTCTTCCCGCTGGCCTCGGGCTTTGCGCTGATCGGCCCCTTCGCGGCGGTCGGCCTCTACGAGATGAGCAAGCGCCGCGAGGAAGGCAAACACGTCAGCTGGTTCGACGCTTTTGAGGTGGTCAATTCGCGCGCCTGGGGCTCGATCCTGGGCCTCGGCTTCGTGCTCTTGGCGCTGTTCAGCCTGTGGCTGGCGGTGTCTTGGGAGATCTATCTGGCGACGCTCGGCGGCGCCGCGCCGCAGACCTTCGCCGGCTTCGAGCAAAGCGTTTTCCAGACCGCCGGCGGCTGGAGCCTGATCGTCGCCGGCGTCGGTGTCGGCGCCTTGTTCGCCGTCGCGGCGTTCGCGGTGGGCGTGGTGTCGTTCCCGCTGCTGCTCGACCGCGACGTCGGCATGGTGACGGCGGTGAAGACCTCGTTCCGCGTGGTCGCGGCCAACCCCGGCGTGATGGCGCTGTGGGGCGCGATCGTCGCCGGGGCCCTGGTGCTGGGGTCGATCCCGGCGCTCGTCGGCCTGATCTTCGTCATGCCGATGCTGGGCCACGCCACCTGGCACCTCTACCGCAAGGCGGTCGGGTAGAGCCCTAGTCGTCGATCTCGCGCTTGGTCTTCGTCCAGGCGCGGGCCGACTTGTGGACCGCCGCCCAGCGCTTGCGCTCGGCCTGAGCGGCCAGCGGGTCTTCCTTGCGCTCGGCGTGGGCCAGTTCGCGCTGCAGCTTCTGGAAGCTTTGCCAGCGGTCGGGGTCGAGCGTCCCGTCGGCCAGCGCCGCGCGGACCGCGCAGCCGGGCTCGCGGTCGTGGGCGCAATCGCGGAAGCGGCACCCCTGCGCGATCTCCTCAATCTGAACGGTGGTCTCGGCGAAGGCGGCGGCCAGACCCGCTTCGGCGTCCCACAGCGCCAGCTCCCGCATCCCGGGCGTATCCAGGATCAGCGCGCCCGAGGGCAGCAGGATCAGCTCGCGGTGCGTGGTGGTGTGGCGGCCGTGGGCGTCGTCCTCGCGGATCGCCTTGGTGGCCATCTTCTCGACGCCCGCCAGGGCGTTGACGAGGGTGGACTTGCCGACGCCCGATGATCCCAGCAGCACCGCGGTCTTGCCGGGCGCCAGCAGAGCCGACAGCGCGTCGAGCCCCTGACCGGTGCGCACCGAAACACTGAGCACCGGCACGCCGAAAGCGATCGCCTCGACCTGCGCGATCAAGGGCTCCGGGTCGTCGCAGGCGTCGGCCTTGGTGAGCAGGATCACGGGCGCGGCCCCGCTCTCGTAGGCGGTGGCCAGGTAACGCTCGAGCCGGCGCAGGTTGAGGTCGGCGTTCAAGGAGGCGGCGAGTAGCGCCATATCGACGTTGGCCGCAACGACCTGCCGGTCCTTGGCCGTGCCGGCCGCCATCCGCGTGAAGGCCGTCGCGCGCGGCAGAACCTGGGCGATCACCGCGGCGTCGCCCTTCAGCTCCACCGCCACCCAGTCGCCGGTGACCGGATAGGCCCCAAGATCGAAGGCGGCCGCCGCCTCATGGCGGAACAGGCCGGAGATGCGCCCCTCCGTTTCGCCCGCGTCGGTGACGAGGCGATAGAGATTGCGCTGCTGGACGATGACGCGCGCGGGGACGAGGCCGCGCGCCGCATAGGGTTCGAAGTCGTGCTGGAGCGCCGGGCTCCAGCCATATGAGCTGAGCAATGTCAGGGTTTCCTTTTGGGTCATGAGCCGTTCAGGCGTCGACCGCGGGAATCCTGTCTCTTGCAGAAAGGATCGGCTGCTCTAGGCAACCCGCACGGCGACGCGGTGAAGGGCGGCGGCAATGGGTTTCATCACGAAGGCTCCTTCTCGAAGGGTTGGCGTCGGTGCGTGGCGGACCTTGGCCCCGAGCCCAGCCTGGGTCAAGAAGAGCCAGCAGGGGAGCAAGCCATGGCCGACACGCCCACCGTCGTGATGAACGAGGCGACCAGCCGCTTCGAGGCCTATCTCGATGGCGAGACGGCCTTCACCGAATATGTGCTGCACAACGGCGCGATGGTTCTGCCGCACACCGTGGTGCCGCCGGCCTTCGAGGGGCGCGGCGTGGGATCCGCGCTCGCCAAGGCGGCCCTGGGTTATGCCCGGGAGCATGGCCTGAGCGTCAAGCCAAGCTGCCCCTTCATCGCCGGCTACATCCAGAAACACCCGGAATGGGCCGACATCGTCGACCCGAAGTTCCGCGAAAGGCTGGGTCTCTAGAGGCGCCCTAACCCCAGTCGAGCGCCGCGTCGCCGCGCAGGATGGCCTCGGTCTCCGGGGTGTGCTTGCCGCCTTCACCGCGCTCATTTGGCCGATCGTGCAGCACCAGCGGCGGCAACAGCCGCAGCGGCGCCTTGCCGGTCTTGATGGCGCGCACCAGCACCCGCTTGGCCGGCTGGTCGGCGAAGGGCAGCACGGGACGCACCTGGGCCGAGCCCGCCTTGGGCGCCAAGAGGGCCAGGATGTCGGCCAGGCGGTCGGCGCGGTGGATGAGCGTGATGGTCCCGCCCTCGCGCACCGCCTTCGACAGAAAGCCGATCCAGGCCTCCAGCCCGTCGTCGGCCATCCAGGCGCCGCGCCGCTCGGCGGCGGGACCGCGCAGCGCGTCCGGGTCGTCGAAGAACGGCGGATTGGCCAGGGCCGCGTCGAAAACCGGCAGGCCGAGCCCCGAGAACCGCAGGGCCACATCGCCGGCCACCGCCCCGACCCGGTCCGCCATGCCGTTCAGCGCGATGTTCTCCAGCGCCAGCGCCAGCGCCTTGGGATCGCGCTCCACGCCGGTGAAGCGCGCGCCCGGCCGTCTGGCCGCCGCCGCCAGCAGCGCGCCGCCGGCCCCGCAGCCGGCCTCGATCACCCGCTGGCCGGCCTTCGCGTCGCAGGCCGCCGCCAGCAGCGCCGCGTCCAGGCCCGCGCGATAGCCGCGGATCGGCTGGCGCAGGCGAACCTTGCCGTCCAGGACGCCGTCTTCGGTGGTTTCGTCCATCATCCGTGAACTGCGATAACCTGTTCTGACAGCGTATAGCGGCGGGTGCGCTTGACCGTGCCCTATCGCGTCACCATTGTCCCTCGCAACGGCGGAGCCTCCCCCTTTTCGCCGTTTCAACGCCGCTAACTGAGGTGAGTTTGGCCGTCGCCACCCATCCCGCCGTCGCCGAAAAGCCGCCGTCACTGGACGCGCTGCTGGCGCTCGCGCGCCCCGACATGGCCGCCGTCGACGCGCTCATCAAGCGGCATATGGATAGCCCCGTGCCGGTGATTCCGGCGCTGGCCGACCATCTGATCGCCGGCTCCGCCAAGCGGTTGCGGCCGCTGCTGACCGTCGCCGCCGCGCGTCTGGCCGGCGCCCGCGACGACGCCTGCCTGAAGCTCGCCGCCGCCGTCGAGTTCATCCACACCGCCACCCTGCTGCACGACGATGTGGTGGATTCCTCGCAGCTGCGCCGCGGCCGGGTGGCCGCCCACCTGATCTGGGGCGCGCCGTCGAGCGTGCTGGTCGGCGATTTCCTGTTCGCGCGCGCCTTCGAGCTGATGGTGGGCGCGGGCTCCATGCCGGCGCTGGAGATCCTGGCGCGCGCATCCCGCGTGATCGCCGAGGGCGAGGTGCTGCAGCTTACCCGCGCCCACGACCTGGACCTCTCCCAGGAGGTCTATCTCGACATCATCAAGGCCAAGACCGCCGAGCTGTTCGCCGCCGCCGCCGAGTCCGGCGCGGTCAGCGCCGGCGCCACGAGCGAACGCTGCCGGGCGCTGCGCAAATACGGCGAGGACCTGGGGATCGCCTTCCAGCTGGTGGACGACGCGCTGGATTATTCCGGCGACAGCGCCGATCTCGGCAAGAACCCCGGCGACGACTTCCGCGAAGGCAAGGCGACGCTGCCGCTGCTGCTGGTCATGGCGCGGTCCGGCCCGGCCGAGCGCGAGTTCTGGATCCGCACCGTGGACCGGCGCGAACAGACCGATGCCGACTTCACCCGCACCTGCGAGCTGATGCGCGCCACCGGCGCCCTGCAGTCGACCCTGGACCTGGCCGCCGACTATGCCGCGAGCGCCAAGGCGGCGCTCGCCGACTTCGGCGCCAACCCCTGGCGCCCGGCGCTGGAAGACCTGGCCGATTTCGCGGTGGCGCGTCGGGCCTAGGCCTCGGAAAACGGGTGCGGCAGGCGGCCGGACTTGAACAGGATCACCGGGTTTTCGTCATAGTCGCCGAGTTCGGTGTCAGCGGTGGCCGAGAACGCCACCACGCCCTCGCGCAAGGGCGCCAGCCGCTCGGCCTTCCGCCTCGCCTCTTCGGCGGTCTTGCAGCCCACCTGCTGCTCGGCTTTGAGCGACTTGCCGCGCCCGGCGACATAGGTCTGCAGGATGTAGACGGTTTCACTGGCCATGACGCAGCCACGCGCCCCGCAGCGAGTCCCGTCAATGGCGCAAGGCCCTAGCCCGGCCCGATCATGTCCTCGGGCCGCACCCAGGCGTCGAATTCCTCGCTGGTGACGTAGCCGCCGCCGACCGCCTCTTCGCGCAGCGTCGTGCCATTGTGGTGCGCGGTCTTGGCGATCTTGGCGGCCTTGTCGTAGCCGATGTGCTCCTTGAGCGAGGTGACCAGCATCAGGCTGCGCTCCAGGTTGGCCTTGATGTTGTCCTCGCGGGCCTCGATGCCGGCCACCATGTTGTCGGTGAAGCTGATCGAGGCGTCGGCCAACAGCCTGCAGGACTGCAGGAAGTTGTAGGCCATCACCGGGTTGTAGACGTTGAGCTCGAACTGGCCCTGCGAGCCGGCAAAGCCCATCGCCGTCTGGTTTCCCATCACATGCGCGCAGACCATGGTCAGCGCCTCGGCCTGGGTCGGGTTGACCTTCCCCGGCATGATCGAGCTTCCCGGCTCGTTCTCCGGCAGCGACAGCTCGCCAAGGCCCGCGCGGGGGCCTGAGCCCAGGTAGCGGATGTCGTTGGCGATTTTGAACAGCGCCGCGGCGGTGGCCGTCAGCGCCCCGTGGCTGAACACCATGGCGTCATGCGCCGCCAGCGCCTCGAACTTGTTGGGGGCGGTGACGAAGGGCAGCCGGGTGATGGCCGCGATCCGCTCGGCGACCTTTTCGGCAAACCCGATCGGCGCGGTGAGGCCCGTGCCCACCGCGGTGCCGCCCTGCGCCAGCTCATAGAGGCCGTAGAGCGTCTCCTTCAGCCGGCGCACGGACATCGCCGTCTGGTGGGCGTAGCCGCCGAACTCCTGTCCCAGCGTCAGCGGGGTGGCGTCCTGGGTGTGGGTGCGGCCGATCTTGATGATGTGGTCGAACTGGGCGCTCTTGGCCTTCAGCGCCTGGTGCAGGTGCTCCAGCGCCGGCATGACGCTGCGGGCCACCTCCTCGGCGCAGGCGATGTGCATGGCCGTCGGATAGGTGTCGTTCGACGACTGGCTCATATTGACGTGGTCGTTGGGGTGCACGGGCGTCTTGGAGCCCATCACGCCCCCCAGCATCTCGATGGCGCGGTTCGAGATCACCTCGTTGGCGTTCATGTTCGACTGGGTGCCGCTTCCGGTCTGCCAGACGACGAGCGGGAAATGGTCGTCGAGCTTGCCGTCGATGACCTCCTGGGCCGCGGCGACGATCGCCTCGGCGATCTTGGGGTCGAGCTTGCCCAGCGCCAGGTTGGCCTCCGCGGCGGCGCGTTTGACGACGCCGAGCGCCCTGACCACCGGGATCGGCTGCTTCTCCCAGCCGATCCTGAAGTGCTGCAGGGACCGCTGGGTCTGGGCGCCCCAGTAGCGGTCGGCGGCCACTTCGATGGGGCCAAAGGTGTCGGTCTCGGTGCGAGTGGCGGTCATCGCGGGGGTCCCAGCTTGCAATCTCGCGGGTCTAACCGCCCCCGCGGCCAGCGGCAACGGGCGTGGCGCAGCTCCGGAGCGAACGGTATAGGTGGGCGTCCAGCTCGGAGCCCTGACCCATGCTCGTCGCGACCACCAACGACC
>NZ_DATGEX010000022.1:0-3997 GCF_035309685.1 Phenylobacterium sp. | reverse complement strand
ATGCCGGCCGGCATCTGGACGATGGAAAGCAGGCTATCCATGCCCTTGAGCGCCTTCGACTCGATCGGCACGCCCAGCACCGGCAGTTCGGTGAGCGAGGCGGTCATGCCGGGCAGGTGCGCCGCGCCGCCGGCCGCGGCGATGATCACCTTGAACCCGGCCGCCTTGGCGCCCTTGGCGAAGCTGTACATGCGCTCCGGCGTGCGGTGGGCGGAGACCACCTTGGCCTCGTAGGCGACGCCCAGGGCTTCCAGCATGTCGGCGGCATGCTTCAGAATGGGCCAGTCCGAGCGGCTGCCCATGATAATGGCGACGGGCGCTGACTTCGCGCTCATGTCCTGACGGGCCCCTACCTCGAAGGGCGCGGAGTATAGGCGCCGACTTTGCAGGGGCAACCAAGGACGGCTAGATTCGGCAAACTGTTGTCGCGTCTTTGATTCTAAGGCCCAGCTTGGGCCAGCTTCGGGAACGGACCCATGAAAGTCACCGGCGCGCGCAACGAGCCCTTCTCCGCCATGCGACGACGCGCGCTCGCCCAGGCCGGGGCCCAGGTGCGCGGCGGATCGCCCGTGGACTCGGTGGAAATCCTCGGCATCAGCGAGGCGGAGATGACCCCGGCGGTCGGCGCCGCGGTGCAGGGCCTGTTGGGCGAGATCGACGATCTGCGCGGCGAGGTGAGCCGCCTGAAGGGCCGCCTGGCCGAGGTCGAGGACCTGGCCGACCGCGATGCGTTGACCCCTCTGCTCAACCGCCGGGCCTTCCTGCGCGAGCTCGGCCGCATCCGCACCTTCGCCCAGCGCTATGGCTCGCCCGCCAGCCTGGTCTATTTCGACCTGGACGACCTGAAGGGCGTCAACGACCGGCTGGGCCACGCGGCGGGCGACGCGGCGCTGAAGGCGGTGGCCGAGCGCCTGCAGCAGCATGTGCGCGAAAGCGACATCGTCGGGCGCATGGGCGGCGACGAGTTCGCGGTGATCCTGGCCCAGGCCGACCGCGCCACCGCCGAGGCCAAGGCCGCGAGCCTGGCCCGCGCCATCGAGGCCGAGCCGCTGAAGTTCGGCGAATGGTCGGCGCCGCTGCACATCTCCTGGGGCGTGCGCGAAATCACCCAGGACGCCGAGCCCGAGGCGCTGGTCACCGACGCCGACCAAGCCATGTACGCGCAGAAGCGGCAGCGGAAGAGCGCCTAGCGTCAGGCGATAATATCCGGGTTCAGCTGGTCCTCGATGCGGGCGATCTCGTCCTTCAGGGCCAGTTTCTTGCGCTTCAGCCGGGCGATCAGCAGCATGTCGGGCATCGGCGTGGCGGAGATCGCCGCCACCGCGGCGTCCAGGTCGGCGTGATCCTGCCGCAGCTCGCTGAGCCTGGCTTCCAGCACCGCATCTGAGATGTCGTCGTTCATCGGTCGCCGATCCTAGCTCAGCGCCGCGGCGAGCGCAGCCAGGGCGTTGGCCGGTGCGGGTTCGCCCCAGGCCGCCGAGGCCGCCTCCAGGGCCGCCAGCGCGTGCGCGCCGCCCTTTCCGCCGAGGGGTTCGAGGCTTTCCATCAGAACGCGCTCGCAGCGAAGCTCCACCGCCTTCACATCTTCGCGCAGATCCTCGCGCGCGGCGTCGGCGACGCCCTCGAACGCCGGCTTCAGCGCCCGACGCACGGCGCGGACGGGCGTAAGCGCCAGGGCCTCCCAGCGGCGGGCGATGTCGGCGGCGCGGGCCAGCACGGCGGGATCCTCAGTCTCGGCCCAGACCGCCCAGAGCAGGAGCGAGGTGTTCTGGCCAAACTCGTCCTGCAGCGTGAGGCAGGCCTGCGGCACGCCGGCCTGGCCATAGGCCTTCAGCGTCCAGTCCCAGAGCCCCACTCAGACCTCCGTCCGGCTCGGATCGGCGGCCACGGGACCGACATCCTCGCCCCAGCGCTTAACCGGCGTCCATGACAGTCCGAAGAGATCGAGCGCGCGGCCCACCGACTGATCGACCATGGCCTCCAGGTTCGCCGGCTGGGCGTAGAAGGCCGGCAGCGGCGGCGCGATGACGGCGCCCATCTCGGCGAGCTTTACGAGCGTGCGCAGGTGGCCCAGGTGCAGCGGGGTCTCGCGCACCATCAAGACCAGGGGCCGGCGCTCCTTCAGCGCCACATCGGCGGCGCGGCTGAGCAGGGACGAGGTCACGCCCGTGGCGATCTCGCTCATGGTGCGGACCGAACAGGGCGCGACGATCATGCCGAGCGTCCGGAACGAGCCGGAGGCGATGGAGGCCCCGATGTCGGAGACCTTGTGGACCACGCTCGCCTTGGCGTTGACCTGCGCGACCGAAAGCTTGGTCTCCTGCGCCAGCGTAAGCGCGGCGGCCTTGCTCATCACCAGATGGGATTCGACGCCCAGATCGCGGCAGGCGTCCAGCACCCGCAAGCCATAGACGACCCCGGAGGCTCCGGAGACGCCGACGACCAGCCTCGCCCCCTCAAGCCTGGCCTGCTCACTCTGCGACATAAGCGGTCCCTAACGCGCGAACGGCGGACAAAGCCCCAGCTTCGCCATTTGCAAACATATGTGATCTGACAGCCGCGCATAGCGGGTGTTCACTGGGGTCTCCAACAGCAAGGAGGCCACTCGTCATGGCGTTGGAAGCCCGGATCCGTGAACTCGGATCCCGCCACCAGTCCCTCGAAGATGCGATTCAGGACGAAATGCGCAGGCCCGCCGCGGACGACATCAGGCTCAAGGAACTCAAGCGACAGAAGCTTAAATTGAAGGAAGAGATGGAAACCCTTCGCGGCCAGATGCACTAGCCCGCGACCGAGCGTTCCGCTTCCAGGACAGATCCCTCCCGAAGCCGGGAGAGCTGAAGCCGGCGGCCAGCCGGCGAGGGTGGGAAGGCCCTCATCGTAAGGATCTTCCCACCCGCTTCGCTATGCGCTTCTAAATCTAGTCGTCGTCGTGATCGTCGTCGAAGACGTGCTCGAGGGCCTGATCCTCGATCTGCTCTTCTTCCTCGATCGCGGCGTCTTCGATGACGCCGGTTTCGGAGGCCGGCATCAGGGTCGGGCCTTCCGGCGCGACGATGCCCTTGCGCTTGTCGTCGCGGGCCTTCTTCTCGGCCGCCTTCTTGACCACCGCGTCCAGCTCCATCTGGGTGGAGAGGCCGAGCGTCACCGGGTCCACCGGCTTGATGTTGGCCGAGTTCCAGTGGGTGCGGTTGCGCACCTGGTCGATGGTCGCCTTGGTGGTGCCGAGGATCCGGGCGAGCTGGGCGTCGGCCACTTCCGGGTGATTGCGCAGGAACCAGGCGATGGCGTCGGGGCGGTCCTGCCGGCGCGAGACGGGCGTGTAGCGCGGCGTCTTCTTCTGCGGCTTCAGATATTCCGCGTGGCGGCTCTTCTGCGCGACCAGCCGGTGCTTGGGGTTCTTCTCGGCGGCGTCCAGCTCCTCGCGGGTCAGCTGGCCGTTGGCGATCGGGTCGGCGCCGCGGATGTCGCGCGCCACCTCGCCGTCGGCGATGCCCTTCACCTCAAGCGGGTGCAGGCCGCAGAAGTCGGCGATCTGTTCGAAGGTCAGCGAGGTGTTGTCCACCAGCCAGACGGCGGTCGCCTTCGGCATCAGGATGTCAGTGCTCATGGTCCAAATTCCATGTGTCGGAAATGAAGGCGCCCGGCCTTTCGGCCGGGCGGTGTGGGGCGTTCTATAGGCCGGATCAGCGCTTGAGGAAACGGGATTATGCCGTCCGGCCCCTCAGGCCCGTCAGCCCAGGAAAATCGTGCTGGCGGTGAGCGAGCTCATGGAGACGCCCACCAGGATCACCTGATTGGGGACGCCGTTGATGGCGCCCATGTCGATCACCGTGTCGGCGCCCACCTGGCTGATGGTGAAGGTGGTCCCGGGGTCCAGCTCCACCACGTCGTGGCCCGCGCTGAAGTTCAGGATCCGGTCGATGCCGGCGTCCTGCGATGAGTGGATGGTGTCGTGGCCGCTGCCGGCGGTGATGGTGTCATTGCCGCGGTCGCC
>NZ_DATGEX010000021.1:0-25973 GCF_035309685.1 Phenylobacterium sp. | reverse complement strand
CTCGTACCAGTCGGCGCTCGGGAAGACGCCGGTCACCGACGGCACGGCGGTGTCCTCGTCGGTCTGCACCTTCACCCGGCAGCGCAGGTTCTTGGTCATCGACAGCAGGTGGTAGACCACGTCGAAGCGCTTCTCGCGCTCCGGATAATCCGCGCCACAGGCGTCGATCAGGATCGAGAACTTCAGGTTGTCGGCGTCGCGCAGATAGGTCAGCGCCTGGACGATCCGGTCGGCCGTCGTCGTGAAGGTCAGCTCGCCGTACATCACCTCATAGCCGGTGAAGACGCCCTTGCCGGCGGCCTTGACGGTGGAGACGCCGAGCTTCTCCAGGATCGGCAGCGGTTGCGGCCAGCTCATCGCATGATGGTCCCGGTGCGGCGGATCTTCTTCTGGAGCTGCAGCACGCCGTAGACCAGGGCTTCGGCGGTGGGCGGGCAGCCGGGCACATAGACGTCCACCGGCACGATCCTGTCGCAGCCGCGCACCGTCGAATAGCTGAAGTAGTAGTAGCCGCCGCCGTTGGCGCAGGAGCCCATGGAGATCACGTAGCGCGGCTCGGGCATCTGGTCGTAGACCTTGCGCAGAGCCGGAGCCATTTTGTTCACCAGCGTGCCGGCGACGATCATTACATCGCTCTGGCGCGGGCTGCCCCGCGGCGCGAAGCCGTAGCGCTCCAGGTCGTAGCGCGGCATCGACGCCTGCATCATCTCGACCGCGCAGCAGGCCAGCCCGAACGTCATCCACATCAACGAGCCGGTGCGCGCCCAGGTGATCAGGTCGTCGACCCCGGCGGTGATGAAGCCCTTGTCGGCCAGTTGCTGGCTGACACCGTCGAAGAACGGGTCGTGAGCCTTGGGGTTGTAGCCTTCGACCGTCGTGCGGCCGGCCTCGCCTGCGGGAACGATCACTCCCATTCCAGGGCCCCCTTCTTCCACTCGTAGATGAAGCCCACGGTGAGCACGCCCAGGAAGCTCATCATCGACCAGAAGGCGAACTGGCCCACCTCCGGCTGCAGTTTCATCAGCGAAACCGCCCAGGGGAACAGGAAGGCCACTTCCAGGTCGAAGATGATGAACAGGATGGAGACCAGGTAGAAGCGAACGTCGAACTTCATCCGCGCGTCGTCGAAGGCGTTGAACCCGCACTCGTAGCTGGAGAGCTTTTCCGGGTCCGGCGCCTTGGGCGCGAGCGCGCCGGCGAACAGGATGAAGACGATGCCCAGCGCCGCCGCGATGCCTAGGAAGATCACGATGGGCAGGTACTGGAGCAGGAACGCGTTCATGGGAGTCTTTGACGGAGTCTCTCGGGGAGTCGCGGGCCCTTCTAGACCACACCTCCGGCGGTTTCAAACAGGGCCTTGTTGCAACGCGGAAAGCTCACGGACCAAGGGCCGAAAGCTCACAGGAAACGCGCCCCTGATACGCCTGCGACCGCATCTTCCGTTGACACGATTCCACCTCGGACCTATCAGACGCGCCTCGCGTTTCACGCGTGCCGAAGTATGCGGATGTAGCTCAGTTGGTTAGAGCGCCGGCCTGTCACGCCGGAGGTCGCGGGTTCAAGTCCCGTCATTCGCGCCACTTCCCTGAAAACTAACGCTTTCCGACAACCCAAGCCTTTCAAACTCAGCGATCAGCGGACGAAGTTGCGCGGCGTAGCGCCGCCAGCGGGCGACGGAGCTGGCGTAGATCGGCCGCCGCACCTGGCTGGCGCTGGCGGTGGTGACCGCGCCCGCGCGTTCGTGGAATTGCAGGACGGCCGGATCGAAGGCCAGCCCGACGTTCTCGATGAGGCCGCGGATCTGATGTTGCGGGTCGCCGACCAGCGTTTCGTAACCGACGTCGGCGACAGCGCCCGGCAGCACCGCGCGCCAGTGATCCATCAGGCCGCGGTAACGGCCGTACTCGGCGGCGATGTCGGCCAGGTCGTAGAGGGTCTCGTTGCCGCTGGCGAAGAGCTGGCGGTAGCAGGCGAAGGCGGTGTCGATCGGGTCGCGGATGGCGTGCACGATACTCGCGCGCGGGAACATCAGGCGGATGAGCCCCACGTGAAGGTAATTCTCCAGGGTTTTGTCGACGAAGCGCGACGCGCCGTCCCAGCCCCGGTTGCGCATGGCCGCGAGATAGCGGGCGGCGAGGTCCTTCAAGGCCGCGGCCGTGTCCGGATAGCCGTGGGCCGCCAGACGCGGCAGGACCCCGGTCTCGCCAAGGCCCTGCACCTGGGGATGGCTGGCCAGGATCTGCTCGATCAGGGTCGAGCCCGAGCGGGGAAAGCCGACGATGAAGATCGGCGCGGCCGAGCGGCTCCCCTGCCCCGCCTGCGCGGCGATCCGTTGCGGCGTGATCTGCCCCCTGACATAGGCGGCGGCGGCGGCGTTGGCCCGTGCAACGGCGTCCGCGGGCAGAGTCGCCCGCTTGGCGCGGTTGCCGGCGGCGTAGGCGGCGAAGGCCTCGGAGACCGCGCCGCGCCGGTCGAGCACGTCGCCGAGCGCAAACCACAGACCGATCCGCATCTCGCCGTCGAGGTCGGCGTCGTCGGATGCGGCTTGCATCGCGGCCAGATCGTCGTCGCCGATGGCGGCGGGGTCGATCAGGGCGATCCGGGTCAGCGCCGCCCAGCGCTGCGCGGGATCGCGGGCCAGTTCGCGGTGTTGGGCGATGGCGTCGTCGGCGCGGCCCAGGGCGGTCAGGGCGGCGGCGAGCCCTGCCCGGCTCTCGGGCGCCCCGGGCTGCAGGTCCACGGCCCGTCCATAGGCGGCCGCGGCCTGCGGCCAGTCGCCCAGACGCTGGCAGACCGCGCCCAGATTGTGTTGGGCGGCCGCCAGACCCGGCTCCAGCGCCACCACGGATTCCAGCCGCTTGCGGGCGCGCTCGTGGCGACCTTGGCGGATGTCGATGACGGCCAGGGAATAGGCCGCGCGCACGTCGCCCGGCGCCTCGCGCGCCAGCCGGCGATAGACCTGGGCGGCGGCGTCGAGCCGGTCGGCACGGACGTGGGCCGCGGCCTCGTCCAGCGCGCGCAAAAAAGCGGCCGGATCCGCGGGGCCCGGCGACGCCTCGCGCCGCCCGCGCCGCAAACCCGGCCGTGGGGAGGAGGTCATCGGGCGGGCTCGCGGCTCATGCGGTCATGCTAGTGCCCGCGCCGTGGGCCCGCCAGTGCGGGCGGCGCGCGTCCGGGAAGGACGCGCGCCGCCTACGCCCTACTGGAAGCGGTACCTGACTTCGACGCCATAGGTCCGCGGCGCGATCAGGCCGAGGTTTTCGATGATCGCCTCTGGCGAGGGGGCCGTCGTAGCGGTGCCCGGAATGGCGCCTTGCGCCCGCAGCAACGAACCCGTCTGGCGGTCGTAGCCCTGCCGATCGAAGGCATTGTCCACGTAGGCGATCAGGTCGTAGCGGCCCTTGGCGTCCTTGAACGTCGCCCGGAAGTTGGCGATGTCGTAGGACGGCGCCTTCGAGTACGGCCGGTTGAACAGCGACCCGTAGGTCTCGTCCTTCCAGATGTAGCTCCCCGAAAGGATCAGCTTCCCGGGCTCGAAATTGAAGGTGTAGAGCGCGTTCGCCGAGAACTTGTTGGGCGGCGCCTCGGGCAGTTTCTGGCCTTTCAGGTTCTGAGTCGCCGGCGTGGTGACTGTGCCGGTCGCGCTGATGACCGCGGCCTGGCAACCCGTGGTGTTGGCGCCCGGCTGCGTGGCGGCCGGGTCTGTCGTGTCTTCGATGCAGCCCCCGGCATTGTTGAGTTCCGCATTCAGGTGCGAATACTGAGCGCTCAGGATGAAGTTGTCGGTCGGCCGCCAAGTCCCTTCCAGTTCCACACCCGAGATATGCACGGACGGAAGGTTGAACAGCGCGGCCGAGATGAGGCCCTGGGCGTTCTGCACGCTCAGCGGAATCTGGTCGTTCTTGTAGTCGTAGTAGAACGCCGCCCCATTCACCGTCACCTGGTTGTTGATGGTCTTCTTGAAGCCGACCTCGAAGGCGTCGACCGTTTCCTTGTTGGTCTCGGGGTTGGGCGCGATGGTGAAGGTGGTGAAGCCGCCCGCCTTATAGCCTCGGTCGTACTTGGCGTAGACCAGGGTGTCGCGGTCGGGCGTCCAGTCGATGTTCACGCCGCCGGTGACCGCGCTCCAGGTGGCGTCCAGGCTTCGCTGGGCGTAGCCCGTGGCCGCGTTGATGGTCGTGGGTCCGGCGCCCGGGAAGGCCGTGTTCAGCGACGCGGCCGTGGCGATCGAAGTCACGTCGATCGCCTGGGTGTTCGCCCCAAACGCCGGCGAGTTCAGCCCGGGGATCGCGTCGAACTCCTCGAAGCGCCACTGTTGCGAACCGCGCTTGTGGTCCTTGCTGTAGCGAAGCCCGGCGGTCGCCTTCCACTCGTCGTTGAACTTGTAGGTCATCTGACCGAAGGCGGCGTAGGAGTCGTAAGTCAGGTTGGTCCGCGAGTTCGAAATCGCCGGGATGTTGTTGGCCGGCGTGGGCGCGAGACCGACCGTCACCGGATGCAGCAATTGCGTCTGGTTCGGCTCGACCCCGGCCGACACGGGCTGGAAGTACTTCTCGTGATACCAATAGAGGCCGCCGACGTACTGCAGCGGCCCGCTGTCGGTCGACGTCACGTCGAACTCGTTCGAATAGAATTCGTCGTGTTCCTCGAAGTTCGTGAGCGTCGGGCCCGGGTTGATGGCCAGTGGCGCGGTGCAGCCAGAGGCGGGCAGGCCCAACGCTGGCGAAACCGCCAGGCACGTCGCGCCGGCCGTCGCCGGACCGGCGAGGGAGAAGCTCGACAGGCCCGCGTCGGCGCCGCTGACGAAGTTCAGCACATAACCGAACTTCTGGTAGCCGCCGAGGTAGGTCAGGTCGACGCCCGGCGCGTGATAGGTCCAGTTCGTCGCCAGGGCGAGGTCGGCCTTTTCCTTGTTGGTGGAGTCGCCCGACTGGATGAAGTGCCGCGGATCGGCGGTCGAGGGATTGTTGCCCGGGAAGTTCGAGGCGAAGACGCCAGGCGTCCTGGGCGTCACGCTCACCACCGCCGGCGCGCCGGGCGCCGTGCACCCCGGGTTCGCGGCGGCGACGCCGGCCAGACCGCAAAGGCCGAAGAAGCTCGACGGCGAGAAGCCGCCGTTGGCGATCAGGCTGATGGGGATGTTCCCGCTCACCGCGGTGTCGTGATAGTTCGTGTAGTAGAGGCCGCTGGAGGCGATGCCCCAGACGTCGAGATGATCGAAGTTGGCGTCGATCTGGGCCTCGACATATTGGCTCTTGCCGCTGTTGCCCTGGGCGATGTCGCCCCCGACCTTCTGGCCCCCCGCCAGGTTGGTGAAGTAGCCCCCTCTCTGGTCAGTGTAGTTGCCGCCCAGGCTGAAGCGCACGTTGTCGCTGATCGGACCTGAGACCCGGGCCTCGCCGAACCATCTGTCGAAGTTGGCGTAGCCGGCGCGGGCCTCGGCGGTGAACTCCTTGTTCGGCTTCTTGGACACGTAGTTGATCGTACCGCCGTCGGAGTTGGCGCCGTGCAGGGTGTTCTGCGGCCCGCGGTCGATTTCGATGGTGTCGATGAACAGGTCGGAGTGCTGCAGGATCGTGTTGGCGTTCGCCCCGTCGTAGATGCCGTTGTAGTAGACGGCCACGGCGGACGCGACGGCCAGGTTGTCGGTATTGCGGCCCACGCCGCGCAGGTAAGGCCGGTTGTCGATCGAGCTGTAGGACAGGCCCGGCGTGAAGTCGGTCAGGTCCTGGATGCTGTTGATGCCCACCAGCGAGCGCTGCTCGGCGCTGAAGGCGCTGATGGCGACGGGCACGTCCTGCAGGCGTTCCGAGCGCTTTTCAGCGGTCACGATCAGTTCCGAGATCGTGCTCGCGGCGTCGGCCGTCGCGGCGCCGCCGGCGGGCGCAGCCGCGCCTGCGGCCTGGGCCTGGAATGCAGACAGACTCAAGGCGACGGCCACGGCCGTGCCGCCATAGAGATAGCTACGCTTAGTCATTCCCCTATCCTCCCTTTGCGTTCCGGCTCAGCTCTCAGGCCAAGTCCTGATGGAACAGTAGGCAATGGCGCCTAAAGGGAGGGTACAGTGAAGATGGCGGTTGGCAAGAACAGTGTGTCCCGCCGGAAACCTTTCTTGCGTGAGGCGTATCGCGGAGGAAACACCCGAGGGGGACGCGGCGCCGGACGGGTTGCAAATCGGTCACAGTGGAACGCCGGTCTTTCAAAACTGACCATTGATCACCTGGCCAGCGTGAAGGCCGGCGGCGGCGGATTCGCTCGTTCCTCTAGGTCGCCGGCCTCTAGATCGCCGGCCTCTAGATCACGGGCTCGGGCTGCCGGGTGAGCACGAAGTCCTCCGGGTTGGGTGCGAGCGTGGCGCGCCAGTAGTCGATGAGGCCGAACGGCCAGTTCTGGCTCACCCGGCCAAACTCGTTCTTGTACCAGCTGGTGACATTGGCCGAACCCCAGGCCCAGCCCTTGTTGGCCTCGTCGACCCGGATGTTGAAGGCGTCGTGGACGCCCTGCTTGACCTCCATAGCCCGCGCGCCGGTCTCGGCCAGCAGCCGCACCGCACCCACGATGTAGCGGACCGAGCACTCGGAGAAGAAGATGATCGAGCCGTTCACGACGATGTTCGTGTTTGGGCCATAGATCATGAAGAAGTTTGGGAAGCCCGGCGTGGTCATGCCGAGATAGGCCCGCGCATCGCCGGCCCAGACGTCGTGCAACTCGCGGCCGCCGCGCCCGGTGACCTTGAGGCCCGAGAGGAACTTCGAAGCGGTGAAGCCCGTGCCATAGATCAGCACGTCGACCTCATGCTCCACGCCATCGGCGGTGACGACGCCCTTGGGCGTGATCTTCGTGATCGCCTGCGTGACCAGGTCCACGTTGGGCCGCTTCAGCGCGCCGAGCCACACCCCGTTGTCCAGCACCGCGCGCTTGCCGCCCAGGGGATAGGTCGGGACCACGTTGGGCAGCAGGTCCGGGCGGTCCTCGACCTGGGCGGCGAGCGCCGCGGCGGCCATCTCGCGCAGGCCGAGGTTCGCCTCGCCCACCGCGGTCGGCGGCCCGTTCCAGCCCGGATCGGCCTTGACCATCGGCAGGAAGCCCTCGGTCGTCGTCCAGAACAGCCAGAAGCGGTACCACTTGTCGTAGTACGGCACGCGGTCGAGCAGCCACTTCATGCCCTCCGGCACGTCCTCGTGGTAGTGCGGCACCGGCAGACCCCAGGGCGGGCTGCGCTGGAAGACCGTCAGGTGCGCGGCCTTCGGCGCGATCTCCGGCACGAACTGATAGGCCGAAGCGCCGGTGCCGATCACAGCGATCCGCTTGCCGGTCAGGTCGACGTCGTGGCGCCATTGCGCGGAGTGGAAGGCCGGGCCCTCGAAGGTCCCGACGCCCTCGATGGCCGGGATGCGCGGCTTGTTGAGCTGGCCGACGGCGGTGACCACGGCATTGGCCTCGACCGTTTCCGCCGAGCCGTCCTTGCGCCGCAGATCGACGCGCCAGACGGACTTCGCCTCGTCCCAGGTCAGGCTCTCGACGCGGGTTTCGAAGCGCACGTGCGTCTTGAGGTCATATTTGGCCGCGATGCCCTGGAAGTATTTCAACAGCTCCGGCTGCGGCGAGAAGTGCTGCGGCCAGCCGTGGTTCGGCTCGAAGCTGTAGCTGTACATGTGGTTGGCGTTGTCCACCCGGCAGCCCGGATAGGTGTTGACCAGCCAGGTGCCGCCCACGTCGGCGTTGGCCTCGACGATCTCGAAGGGCACGCCGGCCTGGCTGAGGCGGATGCCGGCCAGGAGGCCCGACATGCCGGCGCCGATCACCAGCACCTTCAGCTTGCGGGCCGCATCCTTGAGCTTCGGCTGTTCGAACTGCGGGTCCTTGCTGGACTTGCCCGAGATCGCCAGTTCGTCGGTCAGGAAGTCGGCGTACTCCTCCGGCACCGGCATGCCGCCGACGAAGTCCATCATCCGGCGGAGCGTGCGGTGGTCCGGCGCCGGCGCCGCGATCTCGCCGTCGGCGAGATAGGCCTGGATCACGGCCTTGGCCTTGGCGCGGATCTCGGCCTGCACCTCGTCCGACAATCCCGTCTCGCCACGCGACAGCGGCACATAGAGCGGCGTCCACTCGGGCCTGACCCAGTTCGCATCGCCGGTGATGTGGACCATCGCGGCGAGCAGCGCCGGCAGGTGGGCGCTCTCCAGGGCGCGGTCGAGTTCAGCGTCTTCGGCCATGGTCGCTTCCCGCTATATTATCGTTGTTCAGCACCATGACTCCGGCCGCGGGCGGCTGTCATCTTAAGAAAGCCGCTCAAGCCTGCCGGGCGCGGATCGCGGCCAGGGTCTCTGGCGGCAGGCCCATGCCGGAGGCCGCGAGGTTCTGGCTCAGGTGCGCCAGGCGCGTCGCGCCGACGACCGCGCTGGCGACATTGGGATTGGCCAGGACATAGGCGAGCGCCGCCTGGGCGCCGGTCATGTCGGGGAGATGGTTCAGGAACTCGAAGCGCGCGCCTTCGCGCACCTCGCGCCGGTGCCGCAGCAGGCCTCGCGCGGCGTACCAAACGTCGCGCGGCGCCCTGAGCTTCCAGAGACGCACGCCGATATGACCCATGGCGAGCGGCATGCCGGCCAACACGCCCTTACCCGCGGTCGCCGCGCTGGCGATCAGCGGTTCGCGGTCGCGGCGCAGGATGTTGTAGTCGACCATCACCACGTCGATGTCGGGCAGGCCGATGGCGTGGCCGATCACCTGCGGGTCGAAGCTGTTGACGCCAATTGCGCGGATCACGCCCCTCGCCTTCAGGTCCGCCAGCGCCGCGCGCAGTTCGTGGGTGAGTTCGTGGGTCGCCGGGCCGTGCAGTTGCAGCAGCGGCAGGGTCTCGAGGCCGAGGTTCAGCAGACTGCGCTCAGCGCTGGCGACGATGGCGGCGGGTGAGAAATCGCGGCGGACCCCACGGCCCGCCGCGAAGGTCCCGGCCTTGCTGGCGACGACCAGGCCCGCGAGGTCCCGGCCCTTCAGCGCCCGGCCCAGACGCGCCTCGGCATGACCGCGGGAATAGCTGGAGCCGGTGTCGAACAGCGTCACCCCGCCGTCCAGCGCTGCGTGGACCAGCCGGACCGCGGACGCCTCGGAAAACTGGGCCATGCCCCACCAGCTCGCCGCGCCGAAGCCGATCTCGGAAACGGTAAAAGCCGTGCTGCCCAGCCGGCGGTAGCGCATCGCCGTTACGGCATCTCGCCGGCGTCGGCGGCGACGAAGTCGGGCTCGGCCGGCTCACCCAGAAGCAATTTTCCGAAGAACAGCCGCACCATCACGAAGATGACGCCGGCGGCGCCCACCAGGACGGCGTGCATCAGCCAGAACTGCACCGCCGGCATCTTCTCGAGCTTGCCCCCGAGCACGCCGACCAGCGTGTTCCCGGCCCACAGGTGCAGATAGTAGAGGCCGACGATGAACCCGGCCATCGTCCTGGGCGCGGCCCGGGTGTAGAGCGCCAAGCCCACCGGCAGGACGTTGGAAAAGCCGATGTCGTTCAGCAGGTGGAAACCCAGGAGCCAGCCGAAGGCCACCTTGTGGCCGGTGGCCGCCGAGATCGCGGCGCCGGCGACCAGGCAGAGCACGCCGAGCGCGCCAAAGCCGCAGCCGATGGCGATCTTGCCCATCTCGTCGGGCTCCTTGAACCGCCTGGCCCACAGCCGCCAGAACGCCACCACGGCGAGCAGCATGGCGACCGAGACGATGGAATCCACCGAGACCAGCCAGGTGGTCAGAACCGGCACGCCGAAAAGATGCAGGTCGACGTTGGCGTCCGCCCACAGCAGGTAGGCGTTGAAGATCTGGTTGTTGCCGACGATCGAGAGCGCCAGGACCGGCAGCAGCAGGATCAGCAGGATCACGACCTGCCACTCGCGGGCCGTCATGGGCGTCGCCGCGGCCTTGGCGACCTTGCGGACTTCCGCGCCGCGGGCGGCGTCGGGCGGCAGATGCCGTCGGCCGACCAGATAGACGACGAGCGAGATCAGCATGCCGACCCCGGCCGCGCCGAAGCCGTAGTGCCAGGCAACCTTTTCGCCGAGCGTGCCGGTCACCAGGGGTCCGAAGATCACCCCGCCATTGATGCCCAGATAGAAGATCTGGAAGGCGTCGGCGCGGCGGTTGTCGGTCTCGCCGTACAGCGCGCCCACCTGGGTCGCAAGATTGCCCTTCAGGCACCCAGCGCCCAGCATCAGGCAGATCAGCGCCAAGAGGAACGACATGTCGAAGGCCATCAGGAAGTGCCCTGTCGCCATCAGGCAGGCGCCGAGGATCACCGTCTTGGTGCGGCCCAGAACATAGTCGGCCAGCAAGCCGCCCAGGATGGGGGTCAGGTAGACGGTGCTCGAGTAGAAGCCATAGATCGCCGAGGCCAGGGCGACGACCGTCATCACCTTGCCGCCGCCATAGGTGGCGGTGAGCAGGGCGCGGGCGGCGTCCATGCCGGCGACATGCTCCACATGACCGGGCAGCAGCAGCTGCTTGGTCATGTAGAGGACCAGGAGCGTGGTCATTCCATAGTAGGAGAAACGTTCCCAGGCTTCGGTGAACGAGATGAACGCCAGACCCTTGGGATGCCCCAAGAAGGAACGGTCATCGGTTATCGCCGTAACAGCCGACATGGAATCTCCCTCAGGCGAGCCCGGGAGTTAGGCACGAAAGTTCAGGTCGATGGAAGCCGGCGCGTGATCAGCGCAGCGCCTTCATCTCGCGGTCGAGGATGGCGACAACCTGCGCCCAGGCGGCCGTCGTCGGGATGACCGGGTCGAAGTGGGCGGCGTCGGGGATGACCACGACGTCGGCTTTGTCGCCCGCCTTGCGGAGACGCAGCGCATAGTCGCGGCCGGTGTAGGGCGGCATCACCGGATCGAACGCGCCGTGCACCATGACCACCTTGGCCCCTGTGGGCAGCAGTTCGACCGGGGACGTGTCGGCATAAGGCTGCGCCCGGTGCGGCAGGTCCAGCAGGCGCGAAATCGTGTCGTCGCCGCAGGGCATGGCCCAGACACCCGCCTGCCCCTTCAGATCGCCGATCCCGGCCAGGCTGAGCACCGCCCCAATCTTCAATGGGTCCGCGGTGCGCAGCGGACTGGCGGCAGGCAGCTTCGCGCGGCTGGCCGCCCAGAGCGCCAGATGGCCGCCCGCCGAATGGCCGACCGCGATCACCCGCTTCAGATCCAGCCCGTACTTCGGCGCCTGGGCGCGCAAGGCGTCGACGCCCACGGCCACGTCCTGGAAGGTGCCGGGATAGCCCGCGCCGGGCTCGCCCAGCTTGCGGTACTCGAGGTTCCAGACCGCGTAGCCGCGGCCGGCCAGATCGGCGGCGAGCGTGCTGGTTTGCGCGAAGCCCTCGTACTGCTTCAGGAAACAGCCGCCGTGCAGCAGGATGACGACCGGATGCGGCCCCTTTGTCTTGGGCAGGAACAGCTCCGCCACCTGCGACGGCGCCGGCCCATAGTGAACCGCCGCGTCCGGCGCGCGCCGTGTCTGCTGCATGTACTGGTCCAGCGACGCAGGCTCAGCGACCGCCATCGAAGCTCCCAGCGCCAGCGCAAGTCCCGCGATCCATTTGATCACCCGACACTCCAGTTCCCCATATGACGGAAGGCTTTCGGTCCCCAAGACTTTCAGGAAGGGGCCGATCTGGCTAGAACCCTGCGCGCAAGGGCGGCTAGCTCAGTTGGTTAGAGCATCTCGTTTACACCGAGAGGGTCGGGGGTTCGAATCCCTCGCCGCCCACCATTTTCAACGATAAGCCCTATTGCCCCAGCTGCGGCGCATCGCAAGCCGTCGCAGGCCTCGCAGCGCAGGCGCCGCGCTGCGCCAGTTGGGTGGATTTCGGCGCACGGTTCAGCTTGGTCAGGGCCTCGCCAGCTTCCTTGCGGGTCGCCGGGTCCGCCTGCGGGTTGCTCGCCGCCCGGGTGAACCACAGGCTGGCCAGGGCGAGCTCGGAGGCCGGCGCGCCGGGCCGTTCATAGAGCCGGCCCATCCAAAGCTGGGCGCCGGGGTGACCCTGGGCGGCGGCGGCGCGCAGCCAGTTGGCGGTTTCCTCAAGCTTGGAGGGGTCGGCGGCGGCGGCCGGTTTGGCCCGCGACAGATCGACGTCGAAACTGATCGAATAGGGCTCCACATGCAGATGCGGCCCTTCGGCCCCATGCGCGGCTTCGGCGAAGATCACCTTCAGCGGGGTCTTCGAGACCCGCAGCTTCTTGGCCGCCTTCTCGGGCGAGAGCCCGTCGACCACCAGGTCGTAGGCGCCAGGGGCTTCGGGCTTGCCAAGACTGTGCGCGGACTTGGCCCCCTGCGGGACGGTCAGGGCGCCGAGCGCGCGAAGTTCGTTTTCGCGCTTGGCCGTGCGGAAACCGCCGGTCTCGCGCCACTTCTGGGGCCCGAAGACGCTGTCCATCAGGGCGGAAAAGCGCGCGTGCGGGGTGAGGCCGCTCAGCCCCAGATCATATCGCGCCGACAGAGTGGCGAGCTTGAACTGCGCGTCGGCGTCGCCCTGTTCGGCCGCCGCGCCGTAGAGCTCGGCGGCGCGCTGGGGATTGAAGGGTGCGCCGCGCCCGGCCACGTACAGGTCCGCCAGGCTCACCTGCGCGCTGCTGAAGCCGTGGCCGGCGGCCTTCTCGTACCAGGCAGCCGCACGCTCGGGGTCGCGGCGCACGCCCAGGCCCTGATCGTAGATCCGGCCGACGTCGTACTGCGCGCCCGGCAGGCCCTGATCGGCGGCCTTTTCGCTCCAGAGCAGCGCCTGCGCGTCATCCCGCGGACCGCCCTCGCCACGCAGGTACATGCGGCCGAGGTTGAATTGGGCCCTGGCGTCGCCGGCCTGCGCCGCCTCGGCGAACAGCCCCCGCGCCTTGGAGAGGTCATGCTGGGCCGCCGCCGCGACGGCGTCCTCATAGGTCCCGGCCCACGCCGCAAGCGGCGCGAACAGGACCATGCCTGCGAATGCGATCGATTTGAGCAAGCGAGCAGACCCTACCGCGACCAGACCATATGGAGATTAAACGTTGGAATGGGACGCTTGGCTGCAATTGGGGCGCCAGAGCCTCTCCCCTCAGGCGTTGAGCGCGCTCTTCAACGCGTCGCCCACGCGGAAGCGGCAGGTCTGGGAGGCCTTGCGCTTCACCGTTTCCCCGGTGCGCGGATTGCGCGCGGCGCCCGCCGGCCGCTTCACGGGAATGAAACTGCCGAAACCCACGACCCGGACTTCCTTCCCGTCCTTGAGCGAGGTGGAGACCGAAGAGATGAAGGCGTCCAGCGCATCCTTGGCCTGCGCCTTGTTCAAGCCCGTCTTGTCGGCCATGGCCGCGACGAGTTCCGCCTTCGTCATGAGTATCTCTCCCACCAGGTATTCTTCTGCGGACGAAAAGCCCCCACGCCCGCCGCCCTTTGGCGAATTAAGGCCCGCCGAAGCGTAGCCGTCAAACGCGAGCGGCGCGGGATGTGCTCCCGCGCCGCCCTGTAACACAAGAAGTGATCAGCCTTTGATCAGGTGATCGCCGATCAGTGCGTCAGCACCGCCTCGGCCCCGTCGTCGTCGGGCACCGAGACCGGCGGCGCGTCGGCCTCCGACCACTCGATGGCCACCGGCTGGCGGGTCAGCGCGTGGCTGAGCACCTCGTCCATCGTGGAGACCGGAATGATCTTCATCCCCTCCTTCACGCTGGCCGGCACCTCGGCCAGGTCCTTTTCGTTTTCGGCCGGGATCAGCACCGTCTTCACGCCCGAGCGCAGCGCCGCCAGCAGCTTCTCCTTCAGGCCACCGATGGCGGTGACCCGGCCCCGCAGAGTGACCTCGCCGGTCATGGCGATGTCCTTCTTGATCGGGATGCCGGTCAGCACCGAGACGATGGCGGTCGCCATGGCCGCGCCGGCGGACGGACCGTCCTTGGGCGTGGCGCCGTCGGGCACGTGGATATGGACGTCGGTCCGCTCGAAGCTCGGCGGCTCCAGGCCGAACTTGGTGGCCCGGCTGCGGACATAGCTGTTCGCCGCCGAGATCGACTCCTTCATCACGTCCTTCAGGTTGCCGGTGACCGTCATGCGACCCTTGCCCGGCATCTTGACCGCCTCGATGGTCAGGATGTCGCCGCCGAAGTCGGTGTAGGCGAGACCGGTGATGATCCCGACCTGATCCTCGGCGTCCATCTCGCCGTATTTGTACTTCCGCACGCCGGCGTACTTGGCCAGACGCTCGTCATCGATGGTGATCGACAGGACGTTTTCACGGCTGAGGTCGCGCACGGTCTTCCGCGCCAGATTGCCCAGTTCCCGCTCCAGCGAGCGCACGCCGCTCTCGCGGGTGTAGTAGCGGATCAGGTCGCGGATCGACGCGTCGGGAACGATGAATTCCTCGGGCTTCAGGCCGTGATCCTTGGTCAGCTTGGCCAGGATGTGCCGCTTGGCGATCTCCAGCTTCTCGTCCTCGGTGTAGCCGGGGATGCGGATGATCTCCATGCGGTCCAGCAGGGGCTGGGGCATGTTGAGGCTGTTGGCCGTGGTGACGAACATCACCGGCGACAGGTCGTAGTCGACCTCCAGATAGTGGTCGGCGAAGGTCGAGTTCTGCGCCGGGTCCAGCACCTCGAGCAGGGCCGAGGACGGGTCGCCCCGCCAGTCGGAACCCATCTTGTCGATCTCGTCCAACAGGAAGAAGGCGTTGGTCGACTTGGCCTTCTTCATCGACTGGATGATCTTGCCGGGCATGGAGCCGATGTAGGTCCGCCGGTGGCCGCGGATCTCGGCCTCGTCGCGCACGCCGCCCAGGGAGACGCGCACGAACTCGCGTCCCGTCGCCTTGGCGATCGAGCGGCCGAGCGAGGTCTTGCCGACGCCGGGCGGACCGACGAGGCAGAGGATCGGGCCCTTCAGCGAACCCACGCGGCTTTGCACCGCCAGGTACTCCAGGATCCGTTCCTTGACCTTCTCCAGCCCGTAGTGGTCGCCCTCGAGGATGTCCTCGGCCTTCTGCAGGTCGATGGGCTTGATCTTCGCCTTGCCCCACGGGATCGACAGCAGCCAGTCGAGGTAGTTCCGCACGACGGTGGATTCCGCCGACATCGGGCTCATGTTGCGCAGCTTCTTCAGCTCCGCATCGGCCTTGGTGCGGGCTTCCTTGGAGAGCTTGGTCTTCTTGATGCGCTTTTCGAGTTCGAGCAGCTCGTCGCGCTGATCGTCCTGTTCTCCCAGCTCGCGCTGGATCGCCTTCATCTGCTCGTTCAGATAATATTCGCGCTGGGTCTTCTCCATCTGCCGCTTCACGCGGTTGCGGATCTTCTTCTCGGTCTGCATGACCGAGATCTCGCCCTCCATCAGGGCGTAGACCTTCTCCAGGCGCTTCACGACGTTGAAGACTTCGAGCAGTTGCTGCTTTTCCGCGATCTTGACGGACAGGTGGCTGGCGATGCGGTCGGCGAGTTCGCCGGGATTGTCGATCTGCGGGATGGCGGCGAGCGCCTCCGGCGGCACCTTCTTGTTCAGCTTCACATAGTTTTCGAACTGCTCGACGACCGCGCGGCTCAGCGCCTCGGCCTCGGCCGAGCCCGCGCCGTCTTCCGCCACATAGGCGATCTCGGCCTCATAGTATTCGCTCTGGCCGGTGAAGCGGGAGACGCCGGCGCGCGCGCGGCCCTCGACCAGCACCTTGACGGTGCCGTCGGGCAGCTTGAGCAGCTGCAGGACGGTGGCCACGACGCCGACATCGTAGATGCCGTCGGGCGCCGGATCGTCGTCGTCCTTGTCTTTCTGGGTGGCGAGCAGAATCTGCTTGCCTTCATTCTTCATCGCCTCTTCCAGGGCGCGCACCGACTTCTCGCGGCCCACGAAGAGCGGCACCGGCTGGTGCGGGAAGACGACGATGTCCCGCAACGGCAGGATCGGCAGAATCTTAATCTCGGACATGATGCCTTCAACTCCTGACCGGCCGCGTTGGTCTCGCAGCCCGGCCTCTCGGATCGCGGTCACTCAGACGATGCGTCTGAGTCTTACGATCCGTCCGTCCCCGAAGGCGACGGCTTTCGGTGATTTATGTGGACCGTTTGGCCCGCGGTTCAAGCGGTGCAACAGCCTTGCGCGACACTGGGTCCCATCGCGGTTCACAAGCTAGCTTGAGCGGTGAATGCGAGGTCGTGCGTGCAAAACCATGCCCCGACCCTTGGAGCCTAGGTGGGAAGAGGCGCCCAAATTCTCAAGATGGCGACAGAAGGAGCGCTTCCTCGACGAAATCCATGCGGTCCTGGCCGAAGAACATTTCCTCGCCCACGAAGAAGGTCGGCGCGCCGAACACCCCGCGCGCCACAGCAGCCTCGGTGGTGGCCTTGAGCCGTTCCTTGACGTCCTCGCGCTCCACAAGGGCCTTGAAGTCGTCCGGCTCCAGGCCGGCGCGGCGGATCATCGGCGTGAGTTCCGCCGGCTCGGCGAGGTTCTTGGGCTCCCGCCACATGGCGTCGAAGACCATGTCGCAATAGGTCATGAAGCGGGTGTCGTCGATCAGGCCAGTGGCGGCCCGCATCAGGTGCATGGTGTTGATCGGGAAGTGCGGGTTGAAATTGAACTCCGTCCCGTGGCGCTTGGCCCAGCGGCGGAAGTCGATGCCGGTCCACCGGCCCTTGGCGGGAATCGTCGCCGGCGAGGCGTTGCCCGTCGCCTTGAACACGCCGCCCAGCAACATGGGGACATAGTCGATCCGCGCGCCCGTCCGGGCGGTCAGCGCGGGGAGCCGTTTGTAGGCGAGGTAACTCGCCGGACTGCCGAAATCGAACAGGAACTCAACTGTCTTGGCCATGGTCACCAAGTCTCCATCCAGGGGCGGAGGTCCAGCTCGTGGGTCCAGGCGTCGCGCGGCTGGACGTGCAGCGCCCAATAGGCGTCTGCGATGTGTTCGGGATTGAGGATCCCGCCCTCGTCCTTCAGCGCGTAGCGGGCGGGAAAGTTCTCGGCGATCCAGGCGGTGTCGATGGCCCCGTCGATGATGGTGTGCGCCACGTGGACGCCCTTGGGGCCCAGCTCGCGGGCCATGCTCTGCGCGACGGCGCGCAGGCCGTGCTTGGCGGCGGCGAAGGCGGCGAAGCCTTCGCGGCCCCGGACGCTGGCGGTGGCGCCCGTGAAGATCACGGTGCCCCGGCCGCGCGGCGTCATGACCTTCGCCGCCTCGCGCCCGGCCAGGAAGCCGGAAAAGCAGGCCATCTCCCAGACCTTCTGGAAGACGCGGCTCGTGGTTTCGACAATGGGAAAGCGGACGTTCGCGCCGATATTGAAGACGCAGACCTCGACCGGCGCGATCTGCGCTTCAACCTTCTCGAAGAGGGCGATCATCTGGTCTTCCTGCCGCGCGTCGACGCCGAACGGATGGGCCTCGCCGCCGGCGTCGCGGATCGCCGCGGTCAGGGACTCCAGCTGATCGGCATGGCGGCGAACGATGACAGCCGCATAACCCTCGCGGGCAAATCGTCGGGCGATGGCGCCGCCCAGGGCGTCTCCGGCGCCGATGACGATGATGGCCCTATCTGCCAATGAATTCGTCCCCCATGACGGCATTAGATGCGTCGGAATCCGTCATGGCAACCGGCAGGAGAATTTTTCTCCTATAGGGTGAATTATTCGGGAGACGCGCGGCAGTTGAGTTCGAAGGTCACGCCGTTGAACTCGGTGACGAAGAACTGGCGGATGCCGCCATTGGGGGCCTCGCTGGCCTGGTACGGCACGCCCGCCGCCTCCAACCGGCGCCTGGCGTCGTCATAGTCGTCGATGGTGAAGGCGAAGTGGTCGAGGGAGGAGCCCTTGCTGGCCGCCCCGGCCCGGCTGACCTCGACCAGATGCACCACGTCCTTGCCGCCCGCGTAGAGCCAGGCTCCGCCGAAGCTGAAGTCCGGCCGCCAGCCCACCGTCAGACCCAGCACCTCAGTGAAGAAGGCCTGGGTGCGGGCGAGTTCGGTGGTGCGGATGTTGACGTGATCCAGGCCGGTGATCGCCATGACGGGCTCCCATTGCAGCGCCGGAGTATCGCGCACGAAAAAGCCCCGCAGTCACCTGCGGGGCCTGATCGTTTCGGTCGATGGCCTTAGGCCGCGCCGCCCTTGTCGCGGCGTTCGGCGTAGATGATCAGCGGCTGAGCGCGGCCTTCGACCACCTCGGCGTTGACCACCACTTCTTCCACACCGTCGTAGGTGGGAAGTTCGTACATGGTGTCGAGCAGGATCGCCTCGAGGATCGAGCGCAGGCCTCGCGCGCCGGTCTTGCGGGTGATCGCCTTGCGGGCCACCGCGTTGAGCGCGTCGTCGGTGAAGGTGAGGCCCACGTTCTCCATGTCGAAGAGGCGGACGTACTGCTTCACGAAGGCGTTCTTCGGCTCGGTGAGGATCTTCACCAGGGCCTTTTCGTCGAGGTCGTCCAGGGTCGCGATGACCGGCAGGCGGCCGACGAACTCCGGGATCAGGCCGAAGCGCAGCAGGTCGTCCGGCTCCACCTGGCGGAACACTTCGCCGGTGCGGCGCTCGTCCGGATCGGAGACCTTGGCGCCGAAACCGATCGAGGCGCCCTTGCCGCGCGCGGAGATGATCTTCTCCAGGCCCGCGAAGGCCCCGCCGCAGATGAACAGGATGTTGGTGGTGTCGACCTGCAGGAATTCCTGTTGCGGATGCTTGCGCCCGCCCTGCGGCGGCACGGAGGCGACGGTGCCCTCCATGATCTTCAGCAGCGCCTGCTGCACGCCCTCGCCCGACACGTCCCGCGTGATCGAGGGGTTGTCGGACTTGCGGCTGATCTTATCGACCTCGTCGATGTAGACGATGCCGCGCTGCGCGCGCTCGACATTGTAGTCGGCGGCCTGCAGCAATTTCAGGATGATATTCTCGACATCCTCACCCACATAGCCCGCTTCGGTGAGCGTCGTGGCGTCGGCGACGGTGAACGGAACGTCGATGATTCGCGCCAGAGTCTGCGCCAGCAGCGTCTTGCCGGTGCCCGTCGGGCCGATCAGCAGGATGTTCGCCTTGCCCAGTTCGACGTCGTTATTCTTCGTCGCGTGGTTCAACCGCTTGTAGTGGTTGTGCACGGCAACCGAGAGCACCTTCTTGGCGTGATCCTGGCCGATCACGTAATCGTCGAGGACTTCGCGGATTTCCTTGGGAGTCGGGACGCCGTCCTTCGACTTCACAAAGGAGATCTTATGTTCTTCGCGGATGATATCCATGCACAGCTCGACGCATTCATCGCAGATGAACACGGTCGGGCCCGCGATTAGCTTGCGGACCTCATGCTGGCTCTTGCCGCAGAAAGAGCAATACAGGGTGCTCTTGGAGTCTCCGCTTGCGGCCTTTGTCATAGTCGGTTCTCACTCTGTAGGCGATCCGAACGGACCTTACGGCCTGAATCGCCCCGCGGACGTCGCCGCCCTATCAATGCAATCTACGCGCCGCGGGTTGTCTAAGTCTTGACATTCCTCGATCCGAGCCAGGATCACAAGCCTTGCGGCCCGGTCGCGACAATTGGCGGCGGATCGCCTGAACGGCGGGCGCCCCGCAATCCTAGATGGGAAACGGGCCGAAATGGGACAAGACCCGCCGCAGATCGAGGCCGGCCCGGCCCCCGCGACCGCCGAGACCGAGGACAGGCCGGTCGTGGCCTTCGATTTCGACGGCACACTGACGATCCGCGACAGCTATACCGCCTTCCTGAAATGGCGGGCGGGAAGCCAACGCTACCGGGCAGGCATGATCCGGCTGATCCCGGCGGCGCTGGCCTACCTGGTGCACCGCGACCGCGGGCGCATCAAGGCCGCCGCGACCCGGGAATATCTGCGCGGCGTCCCGCGCGAGACGCTCGAGGCCGACGCGCGCCGCTTCGCCGAGCAATTTTCGCGCAGTCTGCTGCGGCCCGACGCGATGGCGGCGTGGAAGCGCTGGCGCGGCGAGCACGTGCGCCTGGTCATCGTCACCGCCTCGCCCGACCTGGTCGTGGCGCCCTTCGCCCGGGGGCTCGGCGCCGACGCCCTGCTGGGCACGCGCCTGGCGTTCGACGCGCAGGGCCGGGTGACCGGCGGCTTCGAGGGCCGCAACTGCCGCGGACCCGAGAAGGTTTTGCGCCTGAAGGCCGCGTTCGGCGAGGATTTCGAACTGAAGGCCGCCTACGGCGACACCGGCGGCGACCGGGAGATGCTGGCGGCCGCCGAACTGCCCGGCTACCGCGTGTTCACCGCCATGCCTTGAGGGGGACGCCATGAGGCACGCCCGCGACGAAGACCTCGACCGGATCGAGGACCTGTTGGCGGAGGTCCGCACCCTGCCCGGCCTCAAGGAAAAGAAGCGGGGCTGTTTCTACTGGAAATCCCGCGGCTTCCTGCACTTCCATGAGGACCCGAAGGGCATGTTCGCCGACCTGGCCGGCCCCGACCGCATGGATGTGAGGATCGACGTCACCGAGCCTGCGGGCCAGGCCGCGCTGATGGCGGCGGCCCGGCGGCGCCTCGAAAGCTAGTCCTCGGTTTCGCGCTTTTCCCAGACGTGATCGACGATGCCCCAGGCCTTGGCCTCTTCGGCGGTCATGAAACTGTCGCGGTCGAGCACGCTCTCCACCGTCTCCACCGTCTGGCCGGTGTGCTTGGCGTAGAGCTCGTTCAGGCGCTGCTTGGTCTTGATGATGTCCTCGGCGTGCCGCTCGATGTCGCTGGCCTTGCCGGAGAAGCCGCCGGAGGGCTGGTGAACCATGATCCGCGCGTTGGGGAGCGCGATGCGCTGGCCCTTTTCGCCGGCCATCAGCAGGAACGAGCCCATCGAGGCCGCCATGCCAAGGCAGAGCGTGATCACCGGGCTCTTGATGTATTGCATGGTGTCGTAGATCGCGAGGCCAGAGGTCACCACGCCGCCCGGCGAGTTGATGTACATCTGGATCTCTTTCTTGGGGTTCTCCGCCTCCAGGTGAAGCAGCTGGGCGCAGATCAGCGACGCCATGCCGTCCTCCACGGGGCCGGCCAGGAACACGATGCGGTCCTTCAGCAGGCGGGAGAAGATGTCGTAGGCGCGCTCGCCACGGCTCGTCTGTTCGACGACCATCGGCACGAGGCCCAGCGCGGTGGTGACAGGGTCACGCATAGGGGAAGTCCTTCTTGGAATTTCAGGCGGGTCTGCCGATGACCCGCTCTTAAGTGAGGATATCGCGTGCCGGGGGGCAAGGCGCAAGGCGGCGTGAACGCACGGGGTCTTTCGGCTTGATCCTGACGGCGAGGCGGCCATGGTGGCGGAAGTTCGCGCCGGGGGAATTAATGCCGTTCAGGTTCATCGCTTTCGCCGGGGCCGCGGCCCTGTTGGCCCTGCCCGCCTTCGCCGCCTCGCCGCCGGCGCCCAGGGACGCCAAGGTGTGGGCCGCGGCGGAAGCCGCGAAGCCGGACCAACTCAAGCTGCTCGAGCAGGTGGTGAACATCGACTCGGGCACCGGCGACATCGAGGGCGGCCGCAAGATCGCCGCGATCTTGTCGGCGCGGCTGAAGGCGCTGGGCTTTTCCATCGAGAGCGTGAAGGCCGAGGCTGACGGACTGCCGGACAATACCGTCGCCACCCTCAGCGGGACCGGCAAGGGCCGCATCTTGCTGATCGGCCACATCGACACGGTGTTCGAGCCGGGGACCGTCGCCAAGCGACCGTTCCGGATGGACGCTGAAAAGGCCTATGGGCCGGGTGTCTCTGATGAGAAGGGCGGCGTGATCGAGGGCGTCTACGCCCTGCAGATCCTGCACGACCTGGGCTTCAAGGACTTCAAGCAGATCGTCTTCCTGATCGAGACGTCCGAGGAGCGCGGGTCGTCGGGCACGCACGCGCTGATCGGCAAGCTGCTGGCCGACGCGGACGTGGAGCTCAACCTCGAGCCGGGCGACACGCCGGACGTCTTGACCGTCTGGCGCAAGGGCGGCCGGACCTTCCACATCGACGTCCAGGGCCGCGCGGCCCACGCCGGGATCGCGCCGCAGGACGGCCGCAACGCGATCACCGAACTGATCCATCAGATCCAGGCCGATGACGTGTTTCCGAAGTCCGGCGACGGCTTGACCGCCAATGTCACCGTCATCGAAGGCGGCACACGCGGCAACATCATCCCGGACCACGCCTCGGCTCTGATCAATGTGCGCGTGCGCGACAAGGCCGACTACGCCCGCGTGCAGGCCGTGCTGGAGAAGAACGCCAAGGCCCCCATCGTGCCCGACACCAAGGTCACCGTTTCGGGCGAGCCCTCCTATGGGCCGTTGGCCAACAATCCGGGGACCGACGCCCTGGCCGCCAAGGCGGAGGCGATCTACGCCGGCATCGGCAAGACCGTGACGCGCGGCGGCAATGGCGGCTCCTCGGAATCGGCCATGGCCTTCGAGTCCGGCATTCCGGCGCTGGACGGCCTGGGCCCGGCGGCCGGCGGCTTCCATGCGCCCAGCGAATATCTGCTGCTCGGCACGGTGACGCCCCGCCTCTACCTGCTGACCGAGCTGATCAAGGACCTTGGGCGCCAACCGCCGCCACGGCTGAAATAGGGTCATGTACTCAGGCGACCTCGCCGGCGCACGCCACGCCTTCAAGGACCTGAAGACCCTGCTGGCCACGGCGACGCCGTTCCGCTCCGGCGACCAGCTGGCCGGCCTGGGCGCGGCGAGCGCCGAGCAACGCGTCGCCGCGCGCTACGTCCTCGCCGACCTGCCGCTGAAGACCTTCCTCAACGATCTGGTCGTGCCCTACGAGGCCGATGAGGTCACCCGGCTGATCGTCGACAGCCACGACGCGGCTGCCTTCGCGCCCATCGCGCATCTGACGGTCGGCGCCTTCCGCGAATGGCTGCTGTCCAACGCCACCGACACCGCCGCGCTGGCCGCCATCGCGCCCGGCGTCACGCCGGAGATGGCGGCGGCGGTCTGCAAGCTAATGCGCAATCAGGACCTGATCGCGGTGGCGCGGAAGACCACGGTGACCAGCGCCTTTCGCACGACGCTCGGCCTGCCCCGGCGGCTGGCAGTCCGGCTACAGCCCAATCACGCCACCGACGACCCGCGCGGCATCGCCGCCTCGATCCTCGACGGCCTGCTGATGGGCTGCGGCGACGCGGTGATCGGGATCAATCCGGCGACCGACAGCGTCGCGACCGCCCGGAGCCTGCTTGACCTGATCGACGACCTGCGCCAGCGCCTGGAGATTCCCACCCAGAGCTGCGTGCTGACCCACGTCACCAACACAATGGAGCTGATCGAGCTCGGGGCGCCGGTCGACCTGACCTTCCAGTCGGTCGCCGGGACGGAAGCCGCCAATCGCGGTTTTGGCGTCGACCTGGCCCTGCTGCGCGAGGCGCACGAGGCGACGCTGGCGCTCGGCCGCGGCGGGCTCGGCGACAACGTCATGTATTTCGAGACCGGCCAGGGCTCGGCGCTGTCGTCCGGCGCGCACCACGGGGTCGATCAGCAGACGCTGGAGGCGCGGGCCTACGCCGTGGCGCGGGCCTTCCGGCCCCTGCTGGTCAACAGCGTCGTGGGTTTCATTGGCCCGGAGTACCTCTACGACGGCAAGCAGATCACCCGCGCGGGCCTCGAGGACCATTTCTGCGGCAAGCTCATGGGCCTGCCGATGGGGGTGGACGTTTGCTACACCAATCACGCCGCCGCCGATCAGGACGACATGGACGACCTGCTGACGCTGCTGGGCGTGGCCGGCGTGAACTTCGTCATGGGCGTGCCCGGCGCCGACGACGTGATGTTGAACTACCAGAGCACCAGCTTCCACGACGCGCTCTATGTGCGCGAGGTCCTGGGCCTCAAGCCGGCCCCGGAGTTCGAGGCCTGGCTGGCCCGGATCGGGCTCCTGGACAGCGCCGGACGGGTCGCCCACGCCGGCCAGAGCCGCGACGCGCAGCGCCGCCTGCTGCAGCATCTGGCCGATGGCTGAGCTTCCCGCCAACGATCCGCTGGAGGTCCTGCGCCGGGCGACCTCGGCCCGGGTGGCGCTCGGACGCGCCGGCCAGGGTCTGCCGACCGCGCCGATGCTGGCGTTCCAGCTGGCCCACGCCAAGGCGCGAGACGCCGTCCACGCCGCCCTGGATGTCGAGGCGTTGCGCGCCAGCCTGGGCGCCGACCTTGTCGTCGTCGACAGCGCCGCGCCGGACCGCGCGGCCTATCTCAGCGATCCCGACCTCGGGCGGAAGCTGGCGGCGGGCGCGCCCGCCCTGCCCCACGGCGACCACGATCTGGCCATCGTCATCGGCGACGGCCTTTCCGCGACCGCCGTCCAGGCGCATGCGGCGGCCGTGGTCGTGGCCCTGAGACGCCGCCTGCCCGGCTGGAAGATCGCGCCCATCGTCGTCGCCCGCCAGGCCCGCGTGGCGATCGGCGATCCCATTGGGGAGGCGCTCGGCGCCCGAGCCGTCGTCGTGCTGATCGGTGAGCGCCCAGGCCTCAGCGCCGCCGACAGCCTGGGCGCCTACATCACCTGGGGCCCAAGACCCGGCCGCCACGACAGCGAGCGCAACTGCGTCTCCAACATCCGCGCGCCCGGCGGCCTCGCGCCCGAGCAGGCCGCCGACAAGATCGCCTGGCTGCTTACCGAGGCCCGCCGCATGGGCATGACCGGCGTGGCGCTGAAGGACCGGGAGACGCCGGCCGCCGAAAGGCTCTCGCCCCCGGAAATCTAGGCCGCGATTCGCTCCAACCATTCCTTCAGGATCGGCACCACCTGCTCGCCCGGCGCGAAGCCCCGCGTGACCACCCCATAGACGCCTTCGGCGTTGGGGCCGGCGACGAGGGTCGGAAATCCGGTGACGCCGGCGCGCTGCGAGATGGCGTAGTCGCGCCAGGTCTCCTGCTTGGCCTCGTCGCTGGACCAGGCCTCAAGAAAGCCGGCGCGATCGATCCCCAGTTCCTCGGCGAGGTCGCCCAGCACCGCTTCCGTCGTGACGTCGCGGCCCTCGGCGTAGAAGGCCTCCTGGGCGCGCTGCAAGAAGGCGGCGGCCATCTCCTCGCCGTCGCGCCGCGCCACCACGACGGCGCGGGCCGCCGGGTCGGTGTCGTAGACGAAGCCGGGCGCGGACATGCCCGTCCCGTCGAACGGCAGGCCGGTGGCCTCGTGCACATGCACCCAGTGGTTTGCGATCTCGAGCTTGGCCTCCTCGGTCATCGGCGTTTCCGTGCCGGGGCGCAGGCCGCCCATCACCACGCGGATCGGCAGCGCCCGTCCGAAGGTGCGGCGGATGTCGTCGACGACCGGCGAGAAGCCGTAGCACCAGGAACACATGGGATCGGAAAAGTAGATCAGGTGCGGCGTGGTCATGGCCAAGGAGCCTCCAGGCGCCAGCAGCATAGGCCCGAGACGCATGCACGGTCACCTGTCGGGTCTTCACCTTTTGGCGCGGACAGGCCACTTATCCGCCCATGGCGCACGACCACGACGATCACGACCATCATCATCACGACCACGGCCAACAGCCGCCGTCGGACATGGCGCTGCGGGTGAAAGCGCTGGAGTCGCTGATGGTCGAGAAGGGCCTGGTCGACCCAGCGGCGCTGGACGCCATTGTCGATCATTTCGAGCACAGGGTGGGGCCGCGCAACGGGGCGCGTGTGGTGGCCAGAGCCTGGCGCGATCCGGCCTACAAGGCGCGTTTGCTGGCCGACGGAACCTCGGCGATCGCCGAGCTGGGCTACCAAGGCGGCCAGGGCGATCACATGGTGGTCGTCGAGAACACGTCCACGGTCCACAACCTCGTCGTCTGCACCCTCTGCTCCTGCTACCCGTGGGAGGTGCTGGGCCTGCCGCCGGTTTGGTACAAATCGGCGCCCTATCGCTCGCGCGCGGTGATCGACCCCAAGGGTGTCTTGGCCGAGTTCGGCGTCAAGCTGCCGCCGGACACGGAGATCCGCATCTGGGATTCGACCGCCGAGACGCGCTTCCTGGTCGTGCCGATCCGCCCCGCCGGCACCGAAGGCTGGAGCGAGGAGG
>NZ_DATGEX010000020.1:0-25819 GCF_035309685.1 Phenylobacterium sp. | reverse complement strand
GAGCTTGTTGCCGTCCGGATCGCGGAAATAGGCGCCGTAGAAGCCCTCCATCCGCTGGCCGGGCGCGCCTTCGCACGTCCCGCCGGCGGCGATCGCGGCGGCGTGCGCGGCGTCGGCGATCTCGCGGCTGGGCGCCGGGATGCCGAACATGGAGCCGTTGCCGGGCGTGGCCTCCCCGCCGTCATAGGGGGTGCAGACCGCCAGCAGGGTCTGGCCGACGCCGCCGTAGAACTGCATGCGGTCGAAGGCCATGGTCCGCTTGCCGCCCAAGGCGCCGATCACCGGATCGTAGAAGCTGCGGGCGCGGTCGAGGTCGTTGGTTCCGATTGTGGCGTAGCCGATCATGGCGTTTCCCCTGCTCAGGGTGGCAGACAATCCCAATCAAAACGCCGATAGCCCAACCTCTGCAAGGCCGCATGGACGAAAGCCGCGATCTGTCGTCAACTCCAATCGACCAGTGCGGGGAGCGGCGGGAATGGCGGGCATGGACAGGCTGTTGGCGGGCGTTGTGGCCGGCGCGCTGTTGGCGGGCGCGGCGCAGGCGGAGCCGGGCTCGACGGCGGTCAGGCGCGAGGCCTGGAGCGTCGCGGGCCTGAACGCCCCGGCCCAGATGGTGGTCGACCGCTGGGGCATCCCGCACATCTTCGCCGGCTCCTCCCGGGACGCCTTCTTCCTGCAGGGCTACAACGCCGGCCGCGACCGGCTCTGGCAGATCGACCTGTGGCGCAAGCGGGGCCTGGGCCGCCTCGCCGCCAGCTTCGGGCCGTCCTACGTGGCGCAGGACCGGGCGGCGCGGTTGTTTCTCTACCGCGGCGACATGGCGGCCGAGTGGGCGGCCTACGCGCCGGGCGCCAAGGACGCCGTCGAGGCCTTCGCCGCTGGGGTGAACGCCTATGTCGCCGAGGTGAAGGCCGGCAGGAAGCCGCTGCCCGTCGAGTTCAGGCTGACCACCAGCCAGCCCGAACTGTGGGCCGCCGAGGACATCCTGCGCATCCGCAGCCACGCCCTGGTCTCCAACGTCACCTCCGAGGTCGCGCGCGCCCAGGTGGCCTGCGCCGGAGGCCTGGCCTTCGATCGCCTGCGCCGCACGATCTCGCCGCCGCACGCCACCGTCGTTCCCGCCGGCCTCGACCCCTGCGTGGTGCCCGCCGACGTCTTGAAGGACTATCTGCGGGCCACCGAAGCGGTGAGCTTCGAAGACCTGGCCACCGGCGGGCGCAAGGCCGAGGCGTCCCCGCAGACCCAGCTCGCCGAGGCGATCAAGGCCTATGAGAACGAAGGCTCCAACAACTGGGCGATCGCGCCGTCGCGCACCGCCACCGGCCGGCCGATCCTGGCCAACGATCCGCACCGCCCCGTCGGGGCGCCGAGCCTGCGCTACATCGCCCACCTGAACGCGCCCGGCCTCGACATCATCGGGGCCGGCGAGCCCGCCCTGCCCGGCGTCTCGTTCGGCCACAACGCCGACATGGCCTGGGGCTTGACCATCTTCTACATCGATCAGGAAGACCTCTACGTCTACGAGACCAAGGGGGATTCCTACCGCTACAGGTCCGGCTACGAGCCGATGAAAGTCCTCCACGAGACCATCGAGGTGAAGGGCGAGGCTCCGCGCGACGTCACGCTCAAATTCACCCGCCACGGCCCGGTCATCGACGAGACCCCCGATACTGGAAAGGGGGCCCACGCCTTCGCCATGCGCACGGTCTGGAACCTGCCGGGCGCCAGCGGCTATTTCGGATCATCGCGGATGTGGCGGGCCAAGAGCTGGGCCGACTTCAAGGCCGGGCAGGAAGCCTGGGGCACGCCGCCCCTGAACCTGGTCTTCGCCGAGACCGGCGGCGACATCGGCTGGTCGGCCGCGGGCCTGACGCCGATCCGGCCCAACTGGGACGGCCTGCTGCCGGTCCCGGGCGACGGGCGCTATGAGTGGGCCGGCATGATGCCGGAAAGCCAGCTGCCGGCCCTGCACAATCCGCCCAGGGGTTTCGTCGCCACCGCCAACCAGATGAACCTGCCGGACGGCTATCCGAAACCGACCAGCTACGAATGGGCCGACCGCTCGCGGATCACCCGCATCGAGGAGGTGCTGTCGGGCCTGCCCAAGGCGACCTTGGCCGACTCCATGGCCCTGCAGACCGACAGCCACGACGCCCTTTCGCGCCGGACCATCGCGCTGCTGAAGGGCCTCTCCTCGCCCGATCCGCAGGTGCAGCATGCGCTGGACCTGCTGCGGAGCTGGGACAACAACGAGACCACCGGCAGCGTCGCCGCGGCCATCTATCAGGCCTGGACGACCAATCACCTCGGCCACACGGTCGTCGCCGCCGTCGTTCCCGAAGCCGCGCGCTCCCTGGTCGGCTCCGGCTCCATCGACGGCGTGGTGACCTGGCTGGAATCCCCCGACGCCGCCGCGGCTCGCGACGGCCTGCTGCTCAACAGCCTCGCCGCCACAATCGCCGACCTGAAGAAGGGCCTGGGCCCCGACATGGCGCTCTGGACCTGGGGCCGGCTGCATCACGCCGACTTCAAGCCCGCCGCCGCCGTCCTGGCCGACAGCCGGCTGGCCCAGCAGATGGGGACCGGCGCGCTGGAGATCCCAGGCTCGGCCCAGACCCCGCGCGCCGCCACCTACAGCCCGACCACCTTCAACCAGACGGCCGGCGCCTCGATCCGGCTGGTGATGGACGTGGGCGCCTGGGACAACTCCGTAGCCGTGAACACGCCCGGCCAATCGGGCGACCCCTTCAGCGTCCACTACCGCGACCTCTTCCCGCTGTGGGCGTCCGGCGCCTATGTGCCGCTGGACTACAGCCGCGCGGCGGTGAACCGCGACGCCGAGATGGTGGTCACCCTGGAACCCGCGAAATGAAGGCGGCGCATCTCGCGCTTGCCGCCGTCCTCAGCCTCTCCGCCGCCCCAGCCTTGGCCGAGGAGCACGCCGTCCTCAGTCCCGACCGCGCCGAATGCGCGACCGGCAAGCCGGAGATCGCGATTCCCGCCTGCGGCCATCTGATCGACGACAAGGCTCTGCCGCCGGACGTCCACGCCATCGCGCTGCGCAACCGCGGCGTCGCCTACCAGAACCGCGGCGAGCTCGATAAGGCCGTCGCCGACTACGAGGCGGCGATCAAGCTCGGGCCCGCGGTCAACGGGAGCAAGACGATCCTCGCCAAGACCTGGGTCAACGCCGGCATGGTCTATGCGCGCAAGGGCGCCGACGCCAAGGCGCTCGCCGCCTATGCCGCCGCCATCGCGCTCGATCCGGACGTGGGCGTCGCCTACCTCAACCGCGCCGCGCTCGCGGAAAAGAGGGGCGACAACGCCGCCGCCCTGGCCGACCTCACCCAGGCCGCGCGCCTCAGCCCCAAGGACCCCGCCGTCTTTGTCAGCCGAGGCGCCCTCTACGCCAACAGCGGCGACGCCGCCCACGCCGTCGCCGACTTCTCCACCGCCATCGCGCTCAGCCCCGGCGACGCCACCGCCTGGCGCGACCGCGGCCTGGCCTTCCGCAAGGCCGGCGACAACGCCCACGCCAGCGCCGACCTCGCCGAGGCCCTGCGCCTCGCGCCCGACCTGGCCGGCGCGCGCAAGGACCGGGCGTTCAGCCTGCAGGCCGAAGGCTCTGCCGACCAGGCCATCGCCGAGTTCGGTCGCGCCATCGCGCTCAATCCCACCGACGCCGAGACAATCAAGGCGCGCGGCGACGCCTACCTGGCCCAGGGGCAGCACGACCTGGCCATCGCCGACTACACCCAGGCCATCGGCTTCGATCCCGCCTTCCGCGACGCCTATAACAACCGGGGCGCCGCCTACATCGCCAAGCACGACTGGGACCACGCCGTTGCCGACCTGACCAAGGTGGTCGAGCTCGACCCGAGCCTCGCCGCCGCCTTCTTCAACCGCGGCCAGGTGCTGGAGGCCAAGGGCGAGCGCGACCGGGCGATCGCCGACTTCGACGCGGTGATCCGTCTGCAACCGGACCTGGAGGCCGCCTGGCGCCACCGAGGTTACCTGCGCCAGTCCAAGGGTGACCGGGAGGGCGCCGTGGCCGACTACGCCAAGGCCCTCGAACTCGATCCCAAGGACGAGGAGTCCTGGCGCGGCCGCGGCATCGCCCGCTTCGACAGTCACAATCCCGACGGCGCCATCGCCGACCTGACCCAGGCCATCGCGCTCAAGAACGACGACGCGCTCGCCTATCACGTCCGCAGCCAGGCCTACGGGTCCAAGCGCGACATCCGTCACGCCGAGGAAGACGACGCCGCCGCCATGCGCCTTAACCCCAACGTCGCTCGGCGCTAGGTCAGACCCGCCCGGTCACCGGGATCAGGGCGCCGGTGACGGCACTGGCCTGCGGGCTCGCCAGGAATAGCATCACCGCTGCCAGTTCGTCGGGAGTCACCCAGGTGGAGAAGTCCGCCTTGGGCATGTCGGCGCGATTGGCGGGCGTGTCGATGATCGAGGGCAGGACGGCGTTGACGGTGATCCCGTGAGCCTTGAGCTCTTCGGCCAGCGCCTCTGTCAGCCGGTGGACCCCGGCCTTGGACGCTGCATAGGCGGCCATGCCGAGCGCCGCCTTCACCGCGCCATTGGCGCCGACATTGACGATGCGGCCGGCCTGGCTCGCCTTCAGGTGCGGGATCGCCGCGCGGCAAACATTGGCCGCGGTCTGGACGTTGAGCGCGAAGAGCTTGGCCCAGGTCTCCGCACCGCCGGCCTCGACGGTCTCCCAGGAAAAGCCGCCGGCGATGTTCAGGACGGCGTCCAGCCCGCCGAACCGCGCCGCCGCCGCGTCGATGGCCCCCTTGGCGCTCGCCGCGTCGGTGAGGTCGACCCCGCCCTGGATCATCACGTCCTCGCCATCCGCCAGGCCATGCGGCGTGTGATGGACGTGGTCGATCAGCGCCACGCGGCAACCTTGGCCGACCGCCGTCTTGGCGACCGCTGAGCCCAGGGCGCCGGACGCGCCGGTGATCGCAATGACGCGTCCGGGCATGGCGCGAACCTTACAGCCGCTCGACGATGGTCACGTTGGCGAGGCCGCCGCCTTCGCACATGGTCTGCAGGCCCCACGTCTTGTTCCGGGCCTTCAGCGCGTGCAGCAGGGTGGTCATCAGCTTGGTGCCGGACGCGCCCAGCGGATGGCCGAGCGCGATGGCCCCGCCGTTGACGTTCAGCTTCGAGGGATCGGCTTTGGTGTCCTGCAGCCAGGCCACCGGGACCGAGGCGAAGGCCTCGTTCACCTCGAAAAGGTCGATGTCGTCGATCGACATGCCGGCCTTCTTGAGCGCCCGATGCGTCGCCGGAATCGGCGCTTCCAGCATGATCACCGGGTCGTGCCCGATCAGCGTCAGGTGGTGGATCCGTGCCAGCGGCGTGAGGCCATATTCCTTCAGCGCCTTTTCCGAGACGACCATCACGCCCGACGCGCCGTCGCAGATCTGGCTGGAGGTGGCCGCGGTGATCGCGCCGCCCTCGCGGAGCAGCTTCACGCCGCGCATGGACTCCAGGCTGCTATCGTAGCGGATGCCCTCGTCGCTATCGTGGACGACCGGGTTTCCCTCGGCCTCCTTGCCGTCCTTGCCGGTGACCGCGACGATCTCGTCCTTGAAGGCTCCGCCCTGGGTGGCGGCGATGGCCCGCTGGTGCGACTGGTAGCCGTATTCGTCCAGCTGGTCCTTGCTCAGGCCGTACTTGGCCGCGACCATCTCGGCGCCCATGAACTGGCTGAACTGGATGTTCTGATAGCGCTTCTGTTGGTTCGGGCTCATCGGCACGCCGAAGCCCTCCTTGGCCGGCAGCGTCACCGACAGGCCCATCGGCACGCGCGTCATGCTCTCGACGCCCGATGCGATCACCACGTCCATGGTGCCGCTCATCACCGCCTGAGCGGCGAAATGCAGCGCCTGCTGGCTGGAGCCGCACTGGCGGTCGACGCTGGTGGCCGGCACGCTTTCCGGGAGCTTGGAGGCCAGCACGGCGCCCCGCGCGATGTTGGTCGACTGCTCGCCCACCTGCATGACGCAGCCCATGACCACGTCCTCGATCACCGCCGGATCGATGTCGGTGCGGGTGACCAGCTCGTCCAGCACCACAGCGGCCAGGTCGGCCGGATGCCAGTCGCGGAGACGTCCGCCCTTGCGCCCGCCGGCGGTCCGCGTCGCAGCTACGATATAGGCTTCGGCCATGGCCCTAAGCTCCCTGATGAGAAGAGGTCGACCCTAAAGAGCCGTCAAAACGACTGTATGAAGGCGCCGCAGGGTAAGACAAGACCGGTTGACGCGAACGTCAACGTGGATCGCCGGCCGCATGGCGCGCCAGCGTCCGGGCGATCGCGTCCAGAAGCTGGATGAACTGCCCGGCGTAGATGAAGCGCAGGGTGGCGTCCGCCGTCTCGGTGAGGGCGTAGGCCGGCCCGGGATAGACGGCCAACACGCCGCTGGCGCTGGCGGCCGACAGCACCCGCCGCAGTTGCTGCGCCGAGACGCCGATGTCCCGCGCGGTCGCCGCGATCGGCAGCCTGACCGGCCGCCGGGACGGAAACGCCTCGGCGTCGGCGGCCTCGGCGATCAGCAGGGTCAGGACCTGCAGGCCGCCGGATGGATGGTAGAAGGCCTCGACCACCGGCTCGCCGGACGGCAGGGCCCCGGCCGACTGCAGGAGCGCGCCGCCCTGGATCTCGATGAACGTCGCCGCCACCGCCGGCTCGTCCAGGCGGGCGATGAGCGCCCGGGCTGACGGCGCCAGCCGGGCCGCCGCCTCGAGCGGCCCGCGCAGATGCTCGATCCAGTCGGCGCGGAACGCGGCCGTCGCCCGATAGCGGGCGGCGCGGTTTCCCGACGGACCCTCAGCTTCCACCACGAAGCCGACATGGCGCAGGTACTGCAGGAAATCGCGGGCGCGGCCTGGGCTGAGCAGGCCGGTCCGCGCGCACAGCGCCTTCAGCGCCGGCAGCGTCAACTCGCCCCGGACGTCCAGCCACATGGCCGCGAGCTTGGCCACATAGCGCCCGGCGTCGACGCTGCCGTGCAGCGGGTTGCCGCGCGCGCGGATGACCTCCAGGGCCGAGGCAGCCAGCGCGACCACCGCCGGCGCAAACTGTGAATGGGCGAGGATCAGGCCGCGGGGGTTGTCGGGCGCGGCGCCGTTGGTGACCCAGGCGTCGAGCGGTCGGGAATTCGCCTCTGACTCAGGCGCGGGCTTCGGTACGCGATCCACAGCGCGGCGAATACAGCAACATTTTTGATCGCGCCAACCCGGCGTCTTGACCGGGCCGCCCGGCGTCCGGCGCCGTCAACGGCCTGAGCGTCGCCGCCTCACATGAAGTCGCTCATCTCGTAGAGCGGACGGATTTCGATCTCGCTCGGGCCGGGCATCGGATTGGGGCAGCGCTTCACCCAGGCGACCGCCTCGTCCATGTCCTTGACCTCCCAGAGCCAGAAGCCGGCGACCAGTTCCTTGGTCTCGGTGAAGGGTCCGTCGATGACCATGCGGTCGGGCCCGTCGAAGGCCACGCGCTTGCCGGCCGACGAGGGCTTCAGGCCATCGGCGACGCCGCGCAGAATGCCCGCCTCGGTCAGCGCCTCGTTGAACTTGCCCATCGCCTCGAGCATCTCGGGCTGCGGGAGATCGCCCCGTTCGCTGTCCACCGTCGCCTTCACCAGCACCATCACACGCATCGTCTGTCTCCCTGTCGCAATTGGCCCTGCCGGCCTGGTGTCGGAACGACGAATGGGCTTGGCGGAAACCGACATCGTCCGGCGAATTGTTTGGGTGGGCGCCCAGCCGCCGCGCCGTCAGCTCAGCAGCTTCGCGATCTGGGCGCGGAGATCGACGAGGTTCGCCTCGACCATCAGCTTGTAGCGGATCACCGCCTCGCGATCGACGGTGAAGTATTTGTCCTCCTCGAACGATCGCCCAAATATATCATAGAGTTGCGAGCGGAATTTTCCCGAATGGCTCTGACGGGGATCTTCGCTTTGCTCCTGATACTTGACCTCCTCGGCGCTGGTGAGCGCGCAGAGCATCGGATGGATTCTCGCCGACGACACCCGCCGATAGGCCTGGATCCGCTGGATCGTCCGGTCCAGCGGCACGTCCTGCAGCTTGAAGTCGGCTGGAATGACCAGATTGCGGTCGAGGGTCGGCGTGGCGAGGGGAAAGGCCGAGATCAGCACGTCGCCCAGGTGCCGCACATTGCTGCGCCCGCGCCCGAAGGCGGCGATGTCCTCCTCGTAGCGCGCCCACCATGTTGTGAGGCGGCCGAGCAGGGTCTCGAACAGCTTGGGGTCGATCAGCTCACGATACTGATAGCGGTAGGTGGTGCCGAAGACGCCCAGGGTGTGCGGGACCGCCTCCATCAGGGCGTGCAGGTCCGGGCGCATCACCGTCGCGGCGTTCAGGCTGTTGCCGATGCCCAGGATCAGGAGGTCGAAGGGCTCGTCGGGAACCGTCCAGGGCTTGACCGACGCGTGGGTGACGATCGCGCCCGCCGGGACCAGGCTGTTGATCACGTGGTAGCCCAGCCGGTCCCCGAAATTCGCGTCGTTGTAGTACGACAGCACGAGCACCTTCTTGGGCGGCGCCAAGGCGGAGGCGACCGGGCCGCCGGGCTCCCATTTGAAGACGTCCTGCAGGGGGTCGATGGTCTGGCGGCAGCGCAGGACGAAGCCGGCCTGGCCCATCAGGGCCTGCAGGGCCGCGAAGTCGAAGCCGTTGATCCAGCCCTGCCCGGCGCGGTCGAGCCCAGGCCGGCGGTCGGTGATCGAATAGCTGCACACCAGCGGACAGTTCAGGGCGCGCACCTTGCGCAGCAGGTCCAGCGGCTCGCGGATATATTCCAGCACGCCCAGCATACTGACCACGTCGGGCTGCGCGCCATCCGGAAATTCGCCCGCGTTGAGGTCGCAGACGATGGTGCGTTCGTCGCGGGCGACCAGGTCGCAGGGCTGGTATTCGCAGCCCTCCGGCAGCATCCGCGCCAGGTCCATGGCGCCGCAGCCGATATCCAGCACCTTGGCGTAGGCCGGGATCATCTGGGCGGCGAGCCCCGCGCGATATGCCCACTGCGGCGCGAAGGACTCGCGCTGCGACCAGCGGTCGACATCGGTCGCCTGGGCGGCCACCACCGCCTTGCGGCGCTCGATCTCGTCGCTCATGGCCTACCCCGCGAAGGTGTCTTGCAGGATGCGCTCGAGCCACTGCGCGTCGACGCCGTCGAAGGCGGCTGTCGCCTCGGCGTCCACGTCGAAGACGGCGATCAGGCGGCCGTCGGCGTCGACCACCGGGACCACGATCTCGCTCTTGGAGCGGCTGTCGCAGGCGATGTGATCCGGGAAGGCGTCGACGTCCTCGACGACCTGGGTCCTGCGCTCGCGCGCCGCGGTTCCGCAGACGCCGCGCCCGAACGCGATGCGCAGGCAGCCGAGCGTCCCCTGATAGGGGCCCACCACCAGCTCCTCGCGCTTGTCCGGGTCGACCACGTAGAAGCCGGTCCAGAAGAAGTGGTCGAAGCTCGCCGCCAGCATCGACGACACGGTCGCCATCCGCGCGGTGAGATTCGGCTCGCCCGCCAGGACGGACGCGATCTCCTGCGCCACGGTCGCGTAGCGTTCTGCCTTCTCGGCGGGCAGGATCTTGTCGTTGAACGCTTCGGCCATGGAACAAGCATGTAGCGGTCCGCGCCGGTCTGGACAAACCCGCCCGGGCGGCCTTTTTAGGCGCCATCAGTTTCGGGGATCTTCCATGCGTCTAGCCTTGCTCGTGTCCGCGCTCGCGATTGCGTGTGCGTCGTCTTCGGTTGCTCAGGTCGCCGAGGGGCCGAACCGGCTCTTCCAGCCGCGCGACATCTTCGGCCTGCGCGCCGCCGGCGATCCGCAGGTCAGGCCCGACGGCGGCGCCATCGCCTATGTGCGCACGACCCAGGACATCATGACCGACAACGGCCACCCGTCGATCTGGCTGGTGGACCCGGCGACCGGCGCCCAGACCCCGATCGCGGCCGACGATACGGCCAACCTGCGGCCCGTCTGGTCGCCGGACGGCTCCAGGCTGGCCTACGTCTCCGCCGGCCCCGGCGGCGCGCAGCTCTACGTCCGCTGGATGGCGTCGGGCCGCTCGGCCAAGGTCGCCAACCTGGAGCAGGCGCCAAGCTCGGTCGCCTGGTCGCCGGACGGCAAGACGCTCGCCTTCATCATGCTGGTGCCGGCCCCGCCGCAGCCGCTGGGCCAGCCCATGGCGCCGCCGCCCGGCGCCAAGTGGGCCGAGCCGCTGAAGATCATCGACCGGGTCACCTACCGCCGCGACGGCGCGGGCTATGTGCGTCCCGGCTACCGGCACATCTTCACCGTCTCCGCCGATGGCGGGACGCCCCGCCAACTCACCTTCGGCAAGTACGACGAGGGCGGCCAGCTCGCCTTCTCCCCGGACGGCAAAACCCTCTACTTCGCCACCAACCGCCAGCCCAACCGCGAACGCGAGGCCCAAGAGAGCGACATCTATTCCATGGCCGTGACCGGCGGCGAGATGACCCGCCTGACCACCCGCGACGGCCCCGACCAGGCGCCGACGGTTTCGCCGGACGGGACCAAGATCGCCTACGTCGGCTTCGACAACCACGGCTACCGCGGCTACGAGAACACCCACCTCTACGTCATGGACCGCGACGGCAAGAACAGCCGCGCGGTCACCGGCGGCTTCGACCGCAGCGTCGGCGCGCCGACCTGGGCGGCCGACGGCAAGAGCCTCTACGTCGACTACGCCGACCACGGCGTCACCAAGGTCGCCCGCGTCACGTTGGCGGACGGCAAGATGACCGATGTCGCCACGGGCCTCACCGATGGCGCCGAGATGGACCGGCCCTATACCGGCGGCGCTTTCTCGGTCGGCAAGAACGGCCTGATCGCCTTCACCATGGGCGACGCCTACGGCCCGCCGGAGTTGGGCGTGGTGCGGGGCGGCAAGACCGAGAAGCTGACCGCCCTCAACGCCGACCTGTTCGCCGACAAGACGCTGGCCAAGGTCGAGCACATGCCGGTGAAATCCTCCTTCGACCAGAAGGACATCGACGCCTGGATGGTCACGCCGCCCAACTTCGACCCGTCGAAGAAGTACCCGCTGATCCTGGAGATCCACGGCGGCCCGTTCAGCGCCTACGGCCCGGTGTTCTCCACCGACGACCAGCTCTATGCGGCGGCCGGCTACATCGTGGTCTACGCCAACCCGCGCGGCTCGACCTCCTACGGCGACGCCTTCGCCAACACCATCGACAAGAACTACCCCAGCCACGACTACGACGACCTGATGAGCGTGGTGGACACGGCCATCGCCAAGGGCTCGGTGGACCAGAGCCACCTCTACGTGACCGGCGGTTCCGGCGGCGGCCTGCTCACCGCCTGGATCGTCGGCAAGACCGACCGCTTCCGCGCCGCCGCCGCCCAGAAGCCGGTGATCAACTGGACCAGCGAGGTGCTGACCACCGACGGCTACAACTTCATGGCCACCAACTGGTTCGGAAAGATGCCTTGGGAGGACAACGACTTCTACTGGAAGCGCTCGCCGCTCTCGCTGGTCGGCAACGTCAAGACCCCGACCCTGGTGATCGTCGGCACCGACGACCATCGCACGCCGCCGTCCGAGGCCGAGCAGTTCTTCGACGCCCTGCAGCTGCGCAACGTGCCCACCGCCATGATCCAGGTTCCGGGCGCCTCGCACGGCGGGCTGGCCGAACGGCCGAGCCAGGCCGGCGCCAAGGCGCAGGCGATCATCGCCTGGTTCCGTCGCTACCAGTGAGGACGCGCACCGTCCTCGCCGCCCTCGCCCTCGCCGGCCTCACCGCCGGCGGGGCGCAGGCCGCGCCGCCCCGTTCCGCCGGGATCAAGGACCCGGACACCAAGGCCTGGTGGCAAATCGCCGAGGCGCTGTCCTCCGACGCCATGGAAGGCCGCGACATCGGCTCGCCCGGCTACGACCGCGCCGCCGACATCGTGGTCGCCAGGTTCAAGGCCGCGGGCCTCAAGCCGGCCGGCGACAACGGCGGCTGGTTCCAGACATTCAACGTCCATGAGAGCCGGGTGGAAGCAGAGGGCACGTGGATCAGCACGTTCCCCAAGGGCCATGACGTGGGCATGCCGCTGTTCTTCCTGCAGCAGGTCAGTGTGCGCGCCACCGACGCCTTGCCCTCTGACACGGCAATCACCGCGGCCATGACCTTCCGCGGCTACTGCGCGCCCGCCGATCTGGCTGACGTAAAGGGCAAGGCGGTCCTGTGCTTCAACACCAAGCGCGCCGGCCTGCCGAGCGCCGGCCAACGCATCACGGCGGCCGAAAAGGCGGGCGCCGCCGTGTTGATCCAGATCGACGATCCCTATTTCACCATCGAGCCCCCCAGATGGCCCGCCGCCTACGCTCGCACCGTGACAATTGCCGGCAGCGCGCCCCCGGCCGCGCCGGCGCTCCCTGTCCTGACAATCAGCGCGACAGCCTTCGCTGAGATCGCTCAGGACTCGGGCCGCGACATCGACGCGGTCCTAAAGCTTGGCGGCGCGCAGAAGCCGCTGCCGTCCTTCGATCTTCCCCGTTCGTTCGGCGCCAGTTTCCACGTCACGCACCGCGACTACACCGCCAAGAACGTCATCGCCGTCCTGCCCGGCCGCGATCCCGTCCTGAAGAGCCAGTACCTGGCGCTCTCGGCGCACCTGGACGGCTACGGCTTTGGCGAACCGGTGAACGGCGATGGGCTCTACAACGGGGCCCTGGACGACGCGGCCTATGTCGGGACGCTGATCCGCTTCGCCGACAAGCACAGAGCCAAGCCGCTTCGCCGCAGCATCGTCTTCGGGGTGTTCACCGGCGAGGAAAAGGGTCTGCTGGGCGCCCACTGGTTCGTGGACCACCCGACCGTGCCCAAGGCCGACATCGTCGCCGACCTCAACCTCGACCAGCTGCGCCCGCTGTTCCCGCTGGAGCTCCTCACCGAGCTGGCGGTGAACGACACCAGCCTCGGGACCACCGCCCGCGCGGTCGGCGCGACCATAGGCATCCGCATCCAGCCGGACCCCGAACCGGAGCGCTCGCTGCTGACCCGGGCCGACCACTATCCGTTCATGCAGGCGGGCATTCCCGGGACCGGCTTCATCTTCGGCTACACCCCCGGAACCGAGGCCGAGCGGCGCTATCGCGAGTGGTATCAGGTCCGCTACCACCGGCCGCAGGACGACCTGACCCAGCCGATGGATTTCGACGCGGCCGGCAAGTTCAACCGCTTCTTCTACAAACTGGCGGAAACCGTGGCGGACGCCGATGAGCGGCCGAGCTGGGTCGCGGGCAGCAAGCTCGCGCCGAAATGACCTAAGCCACCTCGGCGTGCGCGCCGCCGCCGGGCTTGGCCTGCGGCGGGACCGCGGCGCGGGTGAGCGCGGCGAAGAGCTCGGCGGCCTGGATGGGCTTGGCCACATGGTCGTTCATGCCGGCGGCGACATACTGGTCGATCTGATGCGACATGGCGTTGGCGGTGAGCGCCACGATCGGCGTGCGCGCCCGGCCCTGCGCTGCCTCCAGGGCGCGGATCCGGGCGGTGGCGGTGAGGCCATCCATCACCGGCATCTGGATGTCCATCAGGATCACATCCCAGTCGCCGCCTTCCCAGGCGTCCAGCGCCAGCTGGCCGTTCTCGACGACGGTCGGATCGACACCCATCTGATGCAACAGGGTCTTGAGCACCAGCTGATTGACCGCGTTGTCCTCGGCGGCCAGCACGCGCAGCGCGATCGCCGGCTGCTCGCTGACCGTCTCGGCCACCGTGACCACCGCCCGCTCCTCGCCGAGGAATTTGAGCGGCACGCGTAGGGTGAAGGCCGAGCCCAGGCCAAGCTCGCTGGTGACGCTGATCTCGCCGGCCATCAGCTGGGCGAGTTCGCGGCAGATGGCGAGGCCCAGTCCCGTGCCGCCGAACCGCCGGGTGGTGGAGGAATCCAGTTGGTCGAACTTGGCGAACAGCTTCGACAGGCTCTCCGGCGGAATGCCGACGCCGGTGTCGCGCACCGAAATCTCCAGGATCTCGCCCTGACGCAGCGCGGTCACGCGGATCTCGCCCTGCTCGGTGAACTTCAGCGCGTTGGAGATCAGGTTGTAGAGGATCTGGCGCAGGCGCGTCGGGTCGCCGAGATAGCGGCCTCGCGCGCTTTCGATATCGAGGGCGAAGGAGAGGCCCTTCTTGTTGGCGAGCGCGGTGAAGGCCGAGTAGGCGCCGCGCGCGACCTCGCCCAGCTCGAACTCCATCTGCTCCAGCTCGAGCTTGCCGGCCTCGATCTTGGAGAGATCGAGCACGTCGTTGAGGATCGCCAACAGGGCCTCGCCGGAGCGGTGGATGACGCTGAGCCGGTCGCGCTGACGGTCGGAGAGCTCGTCGCCGGCCATGGCCTGGGCCATGCCGAGCACCCCGTTCAGCGGCGTGCGGATCTCGTGGCTCATGGTGGCCAGGAAGGTGGACTTGGCCGCGTTGGCGGATTCAGCCGCCTGCTCGCCGTCGCGGGCCCGGGCGCGGGCCTGCCGCAGCGCCGAGCGCGACCGGTCCAGCAACCGGCGCGACAGGAAGAAGAAATTGGTCATGCTCACCGCCGCGGCCAGGCAGGTGACCACCGCGCCGACCCGCCAGTTGGCGCCGCGGCTGAGATCGAAGGCGATATAGAGGAAGGTCGCCACATAGGGCGCCAGCAGCAGCCGGAAGCGCTGCAGGTCGGAATAGTATTGCAGCAGCACATAGGCCGAGCCGACGAAGGTCGCCACGATGGCGAAGGTCCGGGCAAGCTCGTCGCCCGCGGCCCAGATCGCCACCAGGATGCCGGCCTGCATCAGGGTCGAGACAACGGTGTTGAAGCTGGTTAGCCGGGTGACGCGGCGCTGCGCGATCGGGTCGGCGGCGCGCTCGGCGGCCGCCACCAGACGCAGGCCGGCGACCAGGCCGACCCAGATCACCGCCAGCCAGCTGAGCGCCCAGACCGGGCCGATCGACTGCCAGGCGACCGTCGTCACCGTCGCCGACGCGATCAACCGCGGCCACATATTGCGCGCCGACGCGCCATAGAGGCGCATGCCCTGTGAGAGCTGTTGGCGTCCCGCCGACGCCGCCTGGACACTGTTGGCCTGATCGCTCAACAGCTATTCCCCCATTTTCGTTGGGGTCATCTTCGCCGACGCGAGTTAACCACACGTCAAACGCGTAACACTGTTCTAGGCGCCCGGGACGCCCAGCCCCGCGGCCGTTTGGCGCAGCGCCGCCTGATCGCCCGGCGAGCCGGCGAAGGCCTTGGCGGCGTCGCGGTAGGCCTGGGCCGCCGCCTGGGGCTGGCCCAGCACCATCCGCGCCCGGATCAACCGCTGCCAGCCCTCCAGATCGCGGGGGTTGGCCTTCAGCGCGGCGGCCTGTTTGGCGACCATGCCCTCGATCATCGCCTGACGCCCCTGCTCGCTCATCTGGCTCGCCGCGGTGACCTGATCGGCGCTGGGGCCGGGCGCGGCGGCCGGAGGGCCGGCGTCGGCGATGGCGGGCGCTCCGGCGGGCGCGGGCGGAAGACGGCCGGTGAGGTCGACGTGGCGCTCCTGGGCGACCTTGACCACGAAGGCGCGAACCTCCGGCGCCCAGGGCGCATCCGGCGGCGCGCTCTTGAGCAGCGCGATCCAGTCGTCCATGGCGCCCTTGGCGTCGCCCTTCTGGTCCTTGGCGATGGCCAGGTAGTAGCGGGCGCGCGGGTCGCCGGCGTCGAGCGAGACGGCCTTCTTGAAGATCTCTTCGGCGGCCGGCGTCACCTGGCCCTGAGACGCCAGCACGGTCGCCTCCCCCTGCGCCGACAGATACTCGCCGTTGTGCGGGTCCAGCGCCGCGGCCTTGCCGTAGGCCTGGGCGGCGTCGGCGTTGCGGCCGGTCTGCAGATAGGACCAGCCCAGCATGCGCCAGCCCTCGGCGTCATTGGGCGACTGCTTCATGCGCTGTTCGAGCTGGCCGATCATCCCGGCCACCTCGCCGTTCGGATGGCCCGGCGGGAGCGCGCCGGATTGGGCCGAAGCTGCGCTGATCGGCGGCGCCGACCCCGTATTGGGCTGACCGATCTTCAGATAGAGGCCGGTGGCGGCCAGCACGACCACGGCCACGAGGCCCAGCGCCAGGATCAGCAGGGTGCGCTCATTGAGCGGCCGCGCCGGCGGCTCGGGCTCGCGGCCCTCGGCCAGGACCCGGCGCTTGACGTCGCCCTTCAAGGCCTCGGCCTCGGCGGGCGGCAGGGCGCCGGCGGCGGCCTGCGCCTCGATCTCGCCGAGTTGGGCCTTCAGCACCTGCGCCACGGAGCCCCGGGCCTGACGCGCGGCGTCGTGCCGGCGGATCAGCGGAATGGCGAGGCCGACGGCCGCCAGCGCGACCATCAGGGTCAGGATCATCCAGAGCATCAGTCGCCTTTGTCTGCAGCCATCAGCCGCGCCGCCTCGGCCTCGTCCGCCGCGCTGAGCGGCGCGTCGCCGACGCGCGCCCGTCCGCGCATGTAGAGCGCTGCGCCGGCGCCTGCCAGCAACAGGATCGCCGCCGGCCCGAGCCACAGCGCCCAGGTGTCCGGCTGGAACGGCGGCTTCAACAGCACGAAATCGCCGTAGCGGGCCACCAGATAATCCACCGCCTGCTTGTCGCTGTCGCCCGCAGCCAGCCGCTCCCGCAGGATGACGCGCAGATCATGCGCCAAGGGCGCGGCGGAATCGTCGATCGACTGGTTCTGGCAGACCAGGCAGCGCAGTTCCTGGCTGAGCGCCCGGGCGCGCGCCTCGAGCCTCGGGTCCTTGAGCTGCTCGTCGGGCGTCACCGCCAGGGTGGGTCCGGCGAGCGCCAGGGCCGCGGCCGCGATCAAGATCAGGCGCTTCACGACTCCGCCTTCAGCTTGGCCATCAAGGGCGCGATCGTCTGGCTCCAAACCTCCGGCGTGATCGCGCCCACCTGGCGGTAGCGGACGACACCCCGGCGGTCGATCACGAAGGTCTCGGGGACGCCGGAGACACCCATGTCGATGCCGGCGCGGCCGGTGCGGTCGTTGCCGCTCTTGGCGTAGGGATCGCCGTTCTCGTCCAGCCAGTGGGCCCCGGCGTCGGCCTCTTCCTTCCAGTCCAGGCCGTCGATGGTGACGCCCTCAGCCTTCAGCTGCAGCAGCACCGGATGCTCCTCGCGGCAGGGGCCGCACCAGGAAGCGAAGACATTGAGCAGGCGCGGCTCCCCGACCAGTTCGGCCGACGTCAGGCCGGCGGCCATCGGCTTCACCGGCGGGAGCGCGAAGGCCGGCAGCGGCTTGCCGATCAGCATCGACGGCAGGATCGCCGGATCGCGTTTCAGGCCGACCATAAAGCCCACCAGCACGATGACGAAGGCGGCCACCGGCAGGATCGCGATCAGGCGCCTCATTCCGCGGGAACCGGCGCGGGCGCAAACGCCGGCGCCGGCGCACGGGCCGCGACGCCCAGGCGCAGGCGGCGGTCGCTCAGCGACACCAGGCCGCCCAGCGCCATGGTGAAGCCGCCGATCCAGATCCAGACGATCAGCGGATGGTCCCAGAGCCGCACGACGATGCCGCCGTCCGCCTCATCACCGCCGGAGATGTAGAAGTTGCCGAGCGGGCTCACGTGAATCGCCGCCTCGGTGGTCTGGCTCGAGGCGTAGGCCCGCCGCTCGGCTACGAGAGTGTAGGGACCGCCGCGGCCGGTGATGTCGAACCGCGCCTGACGGGCCTGGTAGTTGGGGCCGTCGGCGAGGCTGATCGATTGCAGGGTCAGCGTGCGTCCGGCGAAGACCGTGCTGTCGCCCGGCCGCATGGTCAGCACCTTGTCGCTGTGCCAGGCGGTGACGCCGGTGACGCCCAGCAGCAGCAGGCCCAGGCCCGCATGCGCCAGGCTGAGGCCCAGCACGGCCGGCGGCGTGGTGCGGACGGAGCGGCTGAGGTTCGCGCGGCCCGCCCACCAGCGCCGCCCCGGAATGGCGAAGGCGCCGGCGACCAGCCAGGCCGCCAAACCGACGGCGGCGGCGCTGACCACGCCCTTCCAGCCGACCGTGACGAGGCCGATCAGCAGGACGGCGAGCGCCAGGGCGGCGGGCACCCGCACGCGCCGGACCACCGCCGCGACATTATCGCGCTTCCAGTTCAGCATCGGCCCGAAGACCACCAGGACCAGCAGCGGGATGGCCAGCGGCGCAAAGGTGCGGGCGTAATAGGGCGGCCCGACGGAGATCTTGTCCTTGCCCATGATCTCGATGAACACCGGGCTGAAGGTGCCCAGGAACACGGTTGCGGCGAGCGCCACCAGGAAGACGTTGTTGAGCGTGATCCCGCCCTCCCGCGACAGCGGCGCGAACAGGGCGCCGGTGCGCAAGGATGGCGCGCGCCAGGCGTAGAGGCCAAGCGCCGCCCCGGTGGTCACGGTGATGATCCCCAGGATGTAGATCCCCCGCTGCGGATCGACGGCGAAGGAATGGACGCTGGTCAGGATGCCGGAGCGCACCAGGAAGGTGCCGACCAGGCTCAAGGAGAAGGTCAGGATCGAGAGCAGGATGGTCCAGCTGACCAGCGCCCCTCGCCGTTCCAGCACCAGCGCCGAGTGCAGGAGCGCGGTGCCGAGCAGCCAGGGCATCAGCGAGGCGTTCTCCACCGGGTCCCAGAACCACCAGCCGCCCCAGCCCAGTTCATAGTAGGCCCAGAGGCTGCCCAGCGTGATGCCGGCCGTCAGCGGAACCCAGGCGGCCAGCACCCAGGGCCTCACCCAGCGCGCCCAGGCCGCGTCCACCCGCCCCTCGATTAGGGCGGCGACGGCGAAGGCGAAGGCCACCGAGAAGCCCACGTAGCCCAGGTAGAGCAGCGGCGGATGGCTGACGAGGCCCGGGTCCTGCAGCAGCGGATTGAGTTCGGTCCCCTCGGCCGGCGCGGGGCTGAGCCGCAGGAACGGGTTGGAGGTGAAGATCAGGAACCCCAGGAACGCAACGCCGATCAGCCCCTGCACCCCCAACACCCGGGCCTGCAGGGTCTCGCGCAGGGTCCCGCCGAACCGCGCCACGGCCCCGCCGTAGATGCCCAGGATCAGCACCCAGAGCAGCATCGAGCCCTCGTGGCTGCCCCAGGTGGCGGCGAAGCGGTAGGCCAGCGGCTGCTGGCTGTTGGAATGCTGCGCGACCAGCGCCACGGAAAAATCGCAGGCGATGTAGCTGGCCGCCAAACAGCCGAAGGCGAGAATCACGAAGCCCGCCTGCAGGGTCGCCGCCGCCCGGCCCAGCGCCATCAGCACCGGCTCGCCCCTGTGCGCGCCCCACAAGGTCGCGAGCGCCTGGACCATGGCCAGCACGAAGGCGAGGATCAGCGCGAACTGCCCGACTTCCGCTGTCATGGTCTTTTGTGCTCCCCTAGGATCGTGCGGCGCTTTGGGGCGCATTGTGTCGGCACGGGAAGTGCTACAGTGCCAAAGCTTATCGGGGGCGTGAAGCGTTAAGCCGCGGGGCGCGGCGGCGATTTGGGGTTGTTGGGGACAAAGTCGGGGTCGGGAATGTCCGAGGCGGTTCGTATCGCGATCATAGGTTCGGGACCGTCGGGTCTCAGCGCCGCCGCGCATGCCGCCGCCAAAGGCGTCAGCCACGTCCTCCTGGAGAAGACCGACCACCTCTCCGACACCATCTTCCGCTACCAGAAGGGCAAGCACGTGATGGCGACGCCGTCACAGCTGGTGCTGCGCTCGGACTGCGATTTCGAGGCCGGCAAGCGCGAGGCGGTGCTGAAGCAGTGGAACGAAGACGCCGAGAAAGCCGGCGTGAACGTCCGCTACAAGGCCGAGGCCAAGGCGATCACCGGCGCCAAGGGCGCCTTCGAGATCCAGCTCACCAACGGCGACGTGGTGGCCGCCGAGACGGTGATCCTCGCCATCGGCACCCAGGGCAACCCGAACCTGATGCGTTGCGAGGGCGCGCCCCTGCCCCACGTGCAGTACCAGCTCGACGACCCGGCGGAATATATCGACGAGCACATCTTCGTCTTCGGCGGCGGCGACGCCGGCATCGAGAACGCGCTCGGCCTCTGCGCCGACCAGGCGCAGGGCAACGTCGTCACCCTGGTCAACCGCTCCGCGGACTTCGCCCGCGCCAAGGACGCCAACGTCAAGGCGCTGATGCAGGCGCGCGACACCGGGCGGATGACCATCCTCGCCGAAACCACGCCCAGCCTGATCGAGACCGGCTGGATCACGGTGGAGACGCCGCAGGGCACCGCGCGGCACAAGTGCGACCGGATCATCGCGCGCATGGGCTCCAACCCGCCGCGCAAGTTCGTCGAGGCGGCCGGCATCGCCTTCACCAGCGATGCGCCCGGCGCCTTCCCGCAGCTCTCGGCGACCTTCGAGACCACCACGCCCGGCATCTATGTGATCGGGGCGCTGGCCGGCTATCCGCTGATCAAGCACTGCATGAACCAGGGCCACGACGTCGTGGAATACATCTGCGGCGCCACCGACCTGAAGCCCGCCGACGAGCCGATCCTGGAAGCCAAGCTGGCGCACCTGCCCGGCAAGCTGTCGGTGGCGGACTGGCTGGAGTTCCTGCGCAGCCGGGTGGAGATCCTCTACGGCCTGTCGTCCCTGCAGATGCGCGAGTTCCTGCTGGACTCCGAGGTGAAGGCCTTCCGCAAGGGCGAGGTGATCTTCGAACGCAACGGCGTCGGGTCCTCGCTGTTCGGCATCGCCCAGGGCTCGGTGCTGGTGGAGGTCGACCCCAAGGACCCCAAGATCACCGTGCCGATCCCGACCGGCTCGATCTTCGGCGAGGTGGGCCTGATCTCCGGGCGCCGCCGCGGCGCGACCATCCGGGCCGGCGAGGACTGCATCGTCGTGGAGATCCCCCGCACCGGGGCGCTGAAGCTGATGGCCCAGGTGGCCGAGGCTCGCGACACGGTGAACCGCATCACCACCGAGCGGCAGATCCTGCAGATCTTCAAATCGGGCCTGACGCCTGCCGACCTCGCCGAGGTGCTGCCCGAGGCCCAGACCATGGAGGTCAAGGCCGGCCAGCCGATCATGAGCGAGGGCGACGAGGGCGACGACCTGTTCATTATCCGCTCCGGCTCGATGATCGTCGAGAAGATGGTGGGCGGGAAGAACGTCTTCCTCTCCTACGTCCCGGCCGGCTCCTACTCCGGCGAGATGGCGCTGCTGGACGGCGGACGCCGCACGGCGACGGTGAAGGCCGCGATCCGCAGCCAGGTGGTGCGCCTGCCTGGCGAGCCCTTCCGTCGCCTGCTGGAAAAGAAGCCGGCGCTCCTGAAGCGTATGCGCGAAGAGGTCGCCTCGCGCCGCAAGATCAACGCCTTCGTCGAGGAGCAGAAGGACAACTTCGGCGGCGTGGTGGACATGTACTCCTCGGTCGCCAGCTTCCTGATCGATCAGGGCCTGGGCGAGGCCACCGACGTCCTACTGATCGACGAGAGCCTTTGCGTCGGCTGCGACAACTGCGAGAAGGCCTGCGCCGACAGCCACGAGGGCCTGTCGCGGCTGAACCGCGAGGCCGGCAAGACCTACGCCCAGATCCACGTGCCGACCTCCTGCCGGCACTGCGAGCACCCCTACTGCATGACCGACTGCCCGCCCAACGCCATCCAGCGCGGGCCGGACGGCGAGGTGTTCATCTCCGAGGCCTGCATCGGCTGCGGCAATTGCCAGCGCAACTGCCCCTACGACGTGATCCAGATGGACAAGCCGCCGCCGGAGAAACCCGGCCTGCTCGCCTGGATGCTGTTCGGCATGGGTCCGGGGCCGGGCGAACCCGACAAGGCCTGGCGCGAAAAACAGCCCAAGGCCAAGGTTGAAAAGGGTAAGGTCGCGATCAAGTGCGACATGTGCATCGGCAAGGCCGGGGGGCCTGCCTGTGTCCGGGCCTGCCCCACCGGGGCGGCGATCCGGGTGTCGCCGGAGGAGTTCCTTTCGGTGGCGCTTCTGGAACGGGGGTAGGGCTTAGCTTTGGCGGCGGCGCGGGGGAAAACACAGAGACGGAGAACGGCGACGCATGAGAGCTTCCTGCGTCATGGCCGCTTCCTGTTCCTGCGCGCCGCCCTGATCCTCTGCGCCTCGGCGATCACCGCCTATATCCTGCAGAAGCCGCTGCCGCGGCCGGGCGGCGGCACGGCGCTGGGCTATGTGCTGGGGACGGTCGGCGCGCTGCTGATCGTCTGGCTGGCCCTGCTGGGCATCCGCAAGCGGGCGATCAGCGCCGGCCACTATTCGCTCAAGGCCTGGGTCTCGGCGCACGTCTATCTGGGCCTGTCGCTGATCGTGGTGGCGACCCTGCACACCGGGTTCCAGTTCGGCTGGAACGTCCACACGCTGGCCTACGGACTGATGCTGCTGGTGATCGTCTCGGGCGCGGTCGGCGTCTGGGCCTACGCCACGCTGCCTCGCACCCTCAGCGACAACCGCGGCGAGACCACCCGCAAGCAGATGCTGGCGCAGATCGCCAGCCTGGACGAGCAGATCCTCGAGGCCGCGCAGCCGCTGTCGCGCGCGAACGCCGACATCGTGCGGCTGTCGCTCGAGGAGACCGATCTCGGCGGCGGGTTCTGGCGGCGCCTGCTCGCGCGCTACGGCGACTGCGCCAACGGCCGGGCGCTGTCGCAGATCGGCGCGGCGCTTCGCGGCGCCAGCGACCGCGAGGCCGTGGCGCTGGCTAAGGTCGAGGACCTGATGCAGCGCAAGGCCGAGGCGCTGGCCTTGGCGCGCCGTCAGATGCATATCACCGCGATGCTCGAAGCTTGGCTTTTCGTGCACGTTCCCGCCACGTTCGCCCTGCTGGCGGCGCTCACCGCGCATATCGTCAGCGTCTTCCTCTACTGGTGACATGACCCCCCTCGCGACATGACTCAGGCGATCACCCTTCGGCTGATCACCCGCCAGGCGGGAGGCGGAGAGATCGTCCGCACACGCCGGATCGACACCGGCGAGGCGCTGATCGGGCGCGCGCCCGGCTGCGACATCCACCTGCCGGATCTGGCGGTGGACATGGAGCACGCCCTGCTGCGCGCCCTGGGCCAGGGCCGGGTCAGCATCGAATCCCTGACCGGGGAGCCGTTCCAGGTGGGCGGCAAGCCCGCGCTGCGCGTCGAGCTGGACGCGGCCAACGCCCAGGTCGTGAGCTTCGGCGCCTACGAACTGGTCTTCAGCCTGGGCGCCGAGGACGACGTGGTCGTCACGGTGCTGCGCCGCGAAGACGACTACCATCCCACGCCCAGCCTGTTTTCGCTGAAGGCGTCGGTGTTCGGCCGCCGGCGGATGGCCTGGACGCTGGGGCTGGCGATCCTGGCGCTGTGCCTGATCCTGCCCATCGCCGGCGCCGCCTGGTTCAGGAACAGCCACATCCATCCCGACCAGCAATGGTCCACCGGCCCGCTCTCCAAGGCGCACGCCTTCCTGGATAAGGATTGCCAGGCCTGCCACCAGAAGGCCTTCGTCGCCGTGCGCGACACCGCCTGCCTCTCCTGCCACCAGTCCGGCCGCGACCCGGCGATCCAGGCGGCCTCCGACGCGCGGGTGACGGGGCTGGGCAGCCCGTTCCTGCCGCTCCTGATGAGCGACCACGCCGCCCACGCCAAGCTGATCCGCGCCATGCCGCCGCCGCCCACCATCACGGGCAAGGTCGCCGGCGTCTTCCAGATGGCGCTGGACCATCCGCGCGACCGTTGCGCGAGCTGCCACCGCGAGCACACCACCGCCCCGCCCGATCCCAATGTGCCCAAGACCGCCGACGTGGTGCGGCCCGGGAAGCCGGCGCTGATCGTGGTCACCGACTGCGCCGGCTGCCACAGCCGCTTGAAGATGCGCCTGCCCTCCACCGGCCTGATCGACACGCCGGACTGGAACCGCCACCCGGACTTCCGCCCGCTGGTCACCGTCGGCTTCGACGGCCCGCAGCCCAGGCTGCAGCGCATCTCGGTCACGCAGCATCCGCTGGAAGCCAATGGCCTGACCTTCTCGCACCGGGTGCACATGAGCGCGACCGGCGGCGTGGCGCGGCAGGGCGAGGTGCTGGGCGCGGCCAAGGGCTATGGCGCGGCGCTCACCTGCCAGTCCTGCCACCGGCCGGACGGCGGCGGCTTCAAGCCGATCGAGATGGAGCGCGACTGCGGCGCCTGCCACTCATTGGCCTTCGCCGGCGGCCCGGGCAATCTGCAGACCCTGCGCCACCACGACATGCGCAACATCCTGGGCGTCCTGCGGGGCTCGCTGACGCCGGCGAACGGCCCGCACGTAGACCCGGCGGTGCTGCGCCGCGCCATGGCGCCGGGCGGCCTCTGCGTCGACTGCCACACCATCCGCCCGTCCGGCGGGCCGTTCGGGGCAGAGATTTCGCCGGTGCATCTGGCCGACCGGGTCCTGCCCTGGGGCGACTTCAACCACGGCGTCGCGGCTCACGCCGGCGTCGGCGCGGGCGCCGCCGCCTGCGCCGACTGCCACAAGGCCGCCGCGTCGGACAGGACCCAGGACTTCCTGATCGAGGGCGTCGCCACCTGCCGGGCCTGCCACGGCAAGACCGAGCATGAGACCCCGGCCTTCGCCGGCGCCCAGTGCAGCGAGTGCCACAGCTTCCACCAGCCGGGCGAGGCGCCCCGCACCGGCCAGGACCGGCTGTTCACGGCGCTCGGCCTCCCCGCCGGCGAAAAGCCCCGCGGCCTGCCGACGCTGGGGCCGCAGGCGCCCTAGGCGCGACTCCTCTCCCTGGCGCGGCAGCGCCGAGGGAGAGGTCGGGAGAGGGCGGCGCCGAAGTCGAAGCAGCAATCAGGTTGGACCCGCGGGCAACCTCCCGCCGCCTCTCCTGGGCGCTCATCGGGTCCAATGAAAAGGGCGGCCCCATCGCTGGCGCTGCCCTCTCCCAGCCTCTCCCTCGGCGCTGCCGCGCCAGGGAGAGGAGCGTTCTGGATCCTACACCACCCCATACGCCAGCATGGCGTCGGCGACCTTCTTGAAGCCGGCGATGTTGGCGCCGCGGACGTAGTCGATGACCTTGGTCCCCGGCTTTCCGCCATATTCGGCGCAGCGCTCGTGGATGCCACTCATGATGTCCTGCAGGAGCCGTTGCAGTTCCTCTTCCTTCCAGGAGATGCGGGCCGAGTTCTGGCTCATCTCCAGGCCGCTGACCGCCACGCCGCCGGCGTTGGCCGCCTTGCCCGGCGCATAGAGGATGTTGGCGGCCTTGAACTTGTGCACGCCCTCCAGATTGGTCGGCATGTTGGCGCCCTCCGACACCGCGATGCAGCCGTTCTTCAGCAGGGTGTCGGCGTCGGGGCCGAGCAGTTCGTTCTGGGTCGCACACGGCAGCGCCAGATCGCATTTCACGCCCCAGGGCGTCTTGCCGGCGTGGAATTCCGAGCCCTTGAACTCCTTGGCGTATTCGCTGATCCGGCCGCGGCGCTTGTTCTTCAGCTCCTTCACCCAGTCGATCTTCTCCTGGGTCATGCCGGCCGGGTCATAGATGAAGCCCTCGGAGTCGGAGAGCGTCACCACCTTGCCGCCCAGCTGGTGGCACTTCTCGGCGGCGTGAGTCGCCACGTTGCCGGAGCCGGAGATCACGACGGTGTGGCCGTCGATGTCCTTGCCCTGGGTCTTGAGCATGTTCTGCAGGAAGTAGGTCGCGCCGTAGCCGGTGGCCTCGGTGCGGATCAGGCTGCCGCCGTATTCCAGGCCCTTGCCGGTCAGGACACCCTCGAAAACGTTGGTGATGCGCTTGTACTGGCCGAACATGTAGCCGATCTCGCGGGCGCCAACGCCGATGTCGCCG